>CAMCBU010000004.1 GCA_945873095.1 Klebsiella pneumoniae
GGATTGGCGCTCTCGAACATGTCGATCAAGAAGTCGCGGGTGGCAGCTGCACGCTGCGACTCCGCCGTCGCTTTCTTGGCTTGATACACAGCGATACCGGATGTCGTTAGTACCGCGACGGTCGCGATAGTCGCGATGGATACCGCCAGACGATTTCTCAAGACGAATTTACGCACGATCGTGAAGATCGACGGGGAAACTGCGAGCACCGGACGGCCGTTCAGCCAGCGATCAAGATCCGCAGCGAGCGCCTCGACGGAGGCATAGCGAGCGGGAATATCGAGGGAGAGACTCTTCAACACAACCGCATCGAGTTCGCCACGAAGTTCTCGCGCCAGACGAACGCCCGATAGCCGCAGATCGGCAGTATCCGACACCGAGAGCACCCGACGACTCGGCGGCGTGTTCACGCCCTCCATCACCGCGAGCTCCACCTCGGCGCGAGCTTTTACAGATGCGGGATAGGGAGATACTCCCGTCAGCAGCTCGTGCAGAATCACGCCGAGCGAATAGACATCGGACACGAGTGTCAACCGCTCGCCACGCAGCTGCTCTGGGCTCGCATAGCGTGGCGTCAGCGCCCTCGTCATGGTGACGAATTCGGCTTCGAGTTCGGGCTGGGTTTCATCGATGAGCTTGGCGATTCCGAAGTCGAGCAGACGCACTTCACCTTCGCGATTGACCAAAATATTCCCGGGTTTCAGGTCGCGGTGTAGCACCAAACGAGTGTGCGCATATTGAACGGCGGCAAGCACCTGGATGAATAACTCGATGCGACCGCGTGTATCGAGTTGGTGCTCTTGGCAGTAATGGGTGATTCGAACACCCTCGACATACTCGATCGCAAGATAGGGACGCGCTTGCTCGTCGAGGCCTGCGTCATAGAGTCGTGCGATGTTGGGATGCTCGAGAGACGCCAAGATGTCGCGCTCTTGCTCCATCCGCACGGATAAATCACTCGCCCAGACCATGCGTGGCAGCTTGAGTGCGACTCGACGCCGGGGCTTGCCGTCGCTACGTTCCGCAAGCCAAACCGAGCCCATTCCCCCGGTCCCTAGTTCTTCGATCACCCGATACGGTCCGACGCTGTCCCCGGGCGAGAGCATCGCGGGCGTAGCCGAGTCGGCTGAGACGACGGCGGGACTCTCTAAAAAGCTATCGCCCTCGAGCCGCGCGTGCATCTGGAGAAAGTGCCCTAGGGTATCCCGCAGATGGGCATGCGCCGCCGGCAAGTCAGCAAGCCAGCGCCGCCGCTCAGACGCTGAGAGCAGCAACGCTTCATCCAGCAAATGGCTGATTGATCGCCACTGGGTCGCGAGATCTTCGGTGTCAGACATGGCATCCGCTCGGTTGACGACTGCTCGCTAACCTACGTGAGCGACCGGGCTAAACGGACACGAGCTCTTCCGCGCCGGAGGTAACGGCTCGGAGGTAACGGCTCGGCGGTAACAGCCCGGCGGTCACAACAAAGCGTGGTTAACGGATCGTCAGTGCAGCCGCCAGAAACAGCCGCGCTTTCTCCCAGTCTCGGCGTATCGTGCGATCGGTCAGACCGAGAACCTCACCGATCTGCTTTTCGGTCAGACCGCCGAAATAGCGCATCTCGACAACTCGTGCCAAGCGAGGCTCGAGCCGCGCGAGCTCGTTCAAAGCTTCGTGTACCTCGAGAACGTCGACTTCGTCGAGAGCACGATCTAGTGCAGGCTCGACCGACAAGGAGGTGTGAAAGGCTTTTCCGCCGCGGCGCTCGCGACGGCTGGACCGAATCATATCGATGATCACGGACCTCATTGCCTGCGAGCAATAAGCTAGAAAATGGTTTCGATCCCCCGGGGTAACACGGTGTGTCTTGGTAAAGCGCAGATAGCAATCGTTGACGACACCTGCAGTGTCGAGCAGCACATCGCTTGGATGCGTACGAAGTCTTGATCTCGCGATGCGGCGTAGATCGTCGTAGAGCGCGTCAAAGACGGCGTCGAGTGCGCGGCCGTCACCCTCGCGCGCGCGACCGAGTAGTTCCGTGATGTCTCCCATATTCCCGACATATACTTGGCAAGCAAAATACCCGCAAGGAAATACAAGACGTAACCGGAGGGATTCGATGGCTCGATGGGTGCTCGCACTGGACCAAGGAACCACCAGCTCGAGATCGATCCTGTTCGATCATGAGGCGCGCGTCGTTGCCGTCGCCCAACGCGAATTCCGTCAGTATTTTCCCGCATCAGGCTGGGTTGAACACGACGCCAACGAAATCTGGTCGACCCAAAGTCAAACCCTGAGAGAAGTTCTGGACTCGGCAGGAGCCAGCGACGCCGATATCGCTGCAGTCGGTATCACCAATCAACGCGAAACCAGCGTCCTTTGGGATCGTCACACCGGCGAGCCGATCGGTCGCGCCATCGTCTGGCAAGACAGACGCACGGCGGATACCTGCCAAGCGCTGAAGGCGGCGGGATTCGAAACCGAAGTCGCACAGCGAACCGGGCTGTTACTCGATCCGTATTTCTCGGGCACCAAGTTGGCGTGGATGCTGGAGCACATACCCAATGCTCGCCGCCGAGCGGAGAGAGGCGAGTTGTGTTTCGGCACGACGGACTCGTGGCTGACTTGGAAGCTCTCTAACGGGCGTCTGCATATCACCGACATCACCAACGCGAGTCGTACGCTGTTGATGAATCTGACCACCGGTGAATGGGATGAGTGGATGCTGGATCTTTTGAAAATACCGCCAGCTTGTCTGCCACGAATCGTACCCTCGTCCTTTGCACAACTCGAGTCCATTCAACTCGGCGATCGGCAGTTCTCGCTTGGCGCCATGGCAGGTGATCAGCAAGCTGCGCTTTTCGGTCAAGCGTGCTTTCAGCCGGGAATGGCAAAGAACACCTACGGCACCGGCTGCTTCATGCTGATGCACACCGGGCGACAACCGCTGCGATCGCGTCATCGACTGCTCTCGACGACAGCCTGTTCGGATCGTATCGGCCCTGAGGCGACCCAGTATGCGCTTGAGGGCAGTGTTTTCGTCGGCGGTGCCGTCGTGCAATGGCTACGCGATGGCCTCGGTATCGTCAAACAGTCCAATGAAATCGAAGCGCTTGCCCGCTCAGAGTCCGATCATGGCGGCATCTATGTGGTGCCCGCCTTCACTGGGCTTGGAAGCCCGCACTGGGATCCCTTTGCACGCGGAACGATCATCGGCATCACGCGCGGTACGAGCAAAGGACACATTGCGCGCGCTGCGCTCGAGGCGATTGCCTTCCAAAGTGCAGAGCTACTACTGGCGATGCAACAAGACGCAGAGCATCCGCTACGCGAGTTGCGAGTCGATGGTGGTGCGGCGAGCAACGATTTGTTGATGCAGTTCCAAGCAGATCTACTCGGCGTGCCGGTGATACGGCCAGCGGTGACCGAGACGACCGCACTCGGCGCTGCGTATCTCGCGGGAATCGCCGCCGACTTTTGGGCCGACGAAAACGCCGTCACCGAGCGCTGGAAAATCGACCGCGTTTTCGAGCCGCGCCTGACTCGCGATGCTGCCGAAGCCCGCATGGCCGAGTGGGGCCGCGCCGTCGAGCGTTGCCTGCATTGGGTGCAGTAAGTTAGCCGACTCGGCTGAGGATCGCGCGCAAGTCTTGAAGTGGGAGTTGCCCGGGTGCGGATTCACGCCCGCTCGTTGCGAACGTCAGTGCGGATCCAAAGACACCGCCAAAGATTCGACTGACGACACCGAGCGAGCCCATCGCCATGCTGATGACCGGGATGGGCAGCGTCTTGGACATATGCTGCGTCACCGTCAGCAAACGCAACACATCCTCGGGCGCTTGCGGCATCACGGCGACTTTGGCCACATCAGCACCAAGCTGATGCGCACGCCGGAACAAGGACTCCAGCACATCCTCTGGCGGAGTACCTTGAAAGTCGTGCGCGGAGAGAATCACTTTTCCGCCGCGCGCATGTGCGCGACCGATCAGCTCGTGAATCAGAGCCTCCGAAGACCGTATCTCCAAATCGTGAAACTCGAAGGGCAGCTGATCCGCCGCTGCAAGCCGCAGCGTGTGTAATGCCAATGGCGAGAGATTTACAGGCTGTCCACCTTCCGCACTGGAACGCACCGTCAATATCAGAGGCGTATCGCCAGCGATCTCCCGCAAGGCGTGCCCGGTAGATAGCACTAGATCAGCCGACTCGATGTCGACGAAATGGTCGACTCGCCACTCGATCACATCGGGATGCTGCGACATGGCCGTCGCGGCGTCAGCCAAGAGATCGGCTCGAGTCTGCGACACGAGCGGCACACAAATGAGTGGCGATCGCCCGTCGCCTAACAAGGTTCGCGGACTCACGACTTGGGCCCTCGGGTCTTGCGACCCGATCGACCTGTCAGATTGGTTTGATGCGAATATTCGAAAGGGTTGTCATACACATCCTCGCCACGATGGTACCGACGACCGACACCATCGGGCCTCAGCACGTCCACATCGCTCCGCTCGCGACCGAAGTCCCGCGCAACTTGCTGCTCCTCGGCGATCTGCTCGGGCGTGAAGAGCATCGCACCATCGAGCAATTCGAATTTTTCCACGAAGCCGCGTGGATACGGAATGAATCCGGCGATGACATCACCCACGGCGATCTCGATCGGGAAGTTGGGCCGCGTGATCTTGAGATTGAATGTGAAGTCACGACGGAGATTGTCGGTTTCTACCACCCCGGTCATGTTCTGCAAGCCGTCGATGAAGTAGTTGGGTGGCTGGATCGTCATCAAGCTGATATCGGGCGGTGTGCGCAAGGCGAATGCGGCCTGCACGGTGACGATACCGAGACCGAAGTTTGAAACCATCGTTTGCATACTCGCGAGCCGTTGTACTTCGTTGGCATCGTGAAAAGTCACTGTGGTATCGGCCGGGTCCGGTCCGCCATTCCACAAAAACGTCGCATGCAGCAAAGACTTCATCGCAAAGCCGTACTGATTGCCGATCACGAGCGGTAGACAAAAATATGCATGGCGCGAGAACCAATCGCGTTTGCTATCGCCGCGGAGATTGAAATACACCTCATCCTGACGACCGCTGTAAAAGTTGTCATACGGGATCGCCGCGATCGTCTCTGCAGGGACTTTGATCATCACCGCCTCTCAGAAGTCATGTCGCTTCGACTCATCGAACGTGATGAACGAGGCGATCGTGTGGCGCATTCCGCTGGTCACTCGACGAACACCATGCAGATAACGCAGCGTCCCGGGGAACGTGATCAAGGTCCCCGGTGCTGGCTTCAGTTCGAGATTCAAATTCGGAAAGTAGATTTCCCCGCCCGCGTAGTTATCGTTGAGGTAAATCACCGAGGCAAAGTCGCGCCACGGAAACGGATGGGGAACACCACCCGGATTTTCACTGTCGGCATGGGGATGTAACTCATATCCCGTCGGCCAGCGGGCGAAATTCACCAAATCGGCGAACAAGGGAGGTTGGGAACCGAGGTGCGCCTCGAGCGCGCCGTGGAGCGTTCTCACGACCCGATCGCGGATATCGCGAAAAGAATCCAGTATCGATTCGTGAGCGAGGCGATCGGGGGTCAAGGTGCGACCACTCCAGTAATCGGCAGTGAGATCAAACGACCCGAAGTCCGCGTGATCCGACTGCAAAAACACCAGCAACTCTTGGCACTCGGCCTTCTGCAGAAAACCCTCGACCTGCAGCGGAAAAACGGGCAGGGCGTCGATCGCGGCGCGAGCAGCTCTCATGAACCCGACTCTGGACCCGACCCCACGCTCGGCGACGCCTCGCTCGCCGTTTCCTTGGCGCGAATCTGCGCCACTTTCTCGGTCAACGCTCGCTCCATCACTTCGAGCGCCGCACCTTCGGGCCATCCCAACTTGATCATTACCTCGAGCAACTGGTCCGGAGTCTGCCCCGCTTCAGTCTGCGTGATGATCCAGCGACGCAACTCCGGGGTCACCTTGGCGTGAGTGCGCATTACGAGTTACTCCGGCGGCTTGCCCGGGGGCCAATGGAGCGCTGTCGCACGCCGCTTGGATCGAAAAATCGGATACAGAAACTGCGTGGCCCAGGGCTCGTGGCCGTGTTCCCGATCATCGGCGAGACCATACTCGCTTGGATACCGTCGGGTGATACGCGCGGTTCCAAAGATGATGTCCCAAAGAAAAAGCAGATTGCCGAAGTTCCCGGTGTAGTGACCGACACCATCATCTTGGGTCAAAGCGTGGTGCGCGTAGTGGGTCGCCGGCGTGGATATGGTCCGCTCCAACACCCACATCAAAGGTCGAGTGACAGGCCACTGATACAGCTTCTCGTCCCAACGAACGCTCGAATGAGCACCGATGATGACCGAGACCTTGACGATGGCATAGACAACGTAAACCCAACCAAAACCGAGGAAGATCAGCAGTCCGCTCAACCACAGCCCTGGCATCATCGCGTAATAGAAAGCGTTGTTACGGTAAACCACCCGCACACTCATGTAACTCGCGGAATGATGCGCACGGTGCAAGGGCCAAAAACGACTCGTGTGCGACAGCCGATGCCACCAGTACTGTGTCAAGTCATCGGCGAGCAACAGAGTCAGCAGCATCGCCCACCACGGCCAATCGGCGAGCGCCCCCCGATGCTCGGGGATCAGCAAGAACGCCAAACCCGTCGAGGCGGTCAGAACCCCGAGGGATATCAGGGGGAACAAAAGCGTGACCGCCACGTCCAACCGGTTGTCTTCGCGTGAAGCCTGCCTCGGGAAAAACCGCCCGCGCGCGAGCTCCATCGCGATGAAGCTCACCAAGACGGAGGCCGTGACAGCCATCTGAACTGATTGAGGTTCCATGGGTCAGAAGTATACCCCGACGCCCGTGGCTCTCCGCTAAAATCCCCCTATGTCGTTAAGCCCCAGCACCGTGCAAATCATCGCCGCCGCACTGTTCGCGGTCGCGATCATCCATACTTTCTCGACGAAGTATTTCGAGCACCTCGCACACACCCGGCCGGCCCACAGCGGCTTGTGGCATCTGCTCGGCGAAGTCGAGATCGTTTTCGGTTTCTGGGCGCTGGTGCTCGCGGTCGTAATGGTCGTGATCGAAAGTACGGACGCGATGAAACAATACGTCAACTCCCGAAACTTCACCGAACCGCTGTTCGTCTTTGTCATTATGGTCGTCGCTGCGACACGACCGATCCTGCAAACGTCGAAGCAACTCGTCGAAGTGCTCGCCAAACTGATCCCCGGTAAAGGCGGTATCTCCACCTACTTCATCGTCCTGACGGTCGTCCCGCTACTCGGCTCGTTCATCACCGAGCCGGCTGCCATGACGCTGGCGGCATTGATGCTGGCGGATAAGTTTTTTTCACGAGACATTTCATCCAAGCTCAAATACGCGACGATCGGCGTTCTGTTCGTCAACATTTCGATAGGCGGCACGCTGACTGCCTATGCGGCACCGCCGGTACTGATGGTGGCTGGCACCTGGAATTGGGATACGGCTTTCATGCTCACCCATTTCGGCTGGAAAGCGGCTATTGCCGTCTTCGTCAACGGCATTGCCGTCACGCTGCTCTTCGCCAAAGAACTGGCCAAGGTGTCGACAGCCAAAAATCCCTCAACGGAAAGCCCGACGGTGCCGATGCCGCTGGTCTTGATTCACATCGCGATCTTGGCTGGCATCGTTCTGTTCGCTCACTACCCGCCGCTCTTCATCGGGCTCTTCCTGTTGTTCATGGGGATCGCCACAGCCTACTCGGCCCATCAGGATCGCTTGATCCTGCGTGAAGGTCTGTTGGTTGCCTTCTTCTTGGGCGGGCTCGTCGTGCTCGGTGGCCAGCAGCAGTGGTGGCTGCAGCCGCTGCTAATAAACATGAGTAGCGACGCGGTTTTCTATGGTGCAACCGCGCTCACCGCCATCACCGACAATGCGGCTTTGACCTACCTCGGATCATTGGTCGAGGGGCTCTCCGATGAGTTCAAATATTCTCTTGTGGCGGGTGCCGTGACCGGTGGCGGTCTGACCATCATCGCCAACGCACCGAACCCGGCGGGCGTCGCCATCCTGCGTCGTTATTTCGACGAGGGCGCGGTCAGTCCGACAGGCTTGCTCGTGTCGGCGCTGCTGCCGACTCTCGTTGCCCTGTTGGCGTTTCGATATCTTTGATCATCGCCAACAACTCCGCCGCCTCGCTCACCGCGCTCGCCAAGTGATCGGTGGTGTCGTGGCCGAGCACCACCGCACGGTGCAACCCGCGTAGGGCAGTGGCGAAATCTTGGTAGCCCGCGGCGAATTGCCGACTGACATCGTCGCGCGCCGCGATGGTCAACGCGCGCACCGAGCGCTGCGTCTCCGAGTGAATTCGATAGAGTGTCGACCGGTTGTCGTCGCTCAACCGGCTACCCTCATCCGCCGCAATGGCGCTGGACCACCGCGTCAACTCGGCCAAGTTCTGCTCGGCAGACTTGATGAGTTTGTCGGTCGCCGACGGCGCCGAAAAGACGGGCGTGGAGCACGTCAGCAGCAAAACCGCTGCAACGCGGCTGATTCGTGTCATGGCGATCCTCATTCAAACCCGACCCGCAGGCACACCGGCCTGCGGATCGGGAAACTGCTAGGTCATTGAATTGAGCGAATCAGCCCGCTCAGACTGGACGTTACGGCAGGCCCTCCCGGTCCGCCAATTCGGGCTGGCCCTTACCGCTTCGCTCCGTGATTGAACGAGCTCCGATGGGCGCCTAAGCTGACTCGCGATGATCTCCCTCGACGCGCATACCCCCTCGACAATCCCGCTGGTTCGAGCAACGCCGTGGCTGATCGCCCTCTATTTCATCGCGCATGTTGCGCTCGATGCCGTCAGCTACGTGCAGCCCGTCCTCAAGCTCGGCATCACACCGCTGTCGCCACAAACCGGGTTGGTGCTCGCCTTTCTGTATGCCTATCGCGGCAATTTTTGGTGGGTCGCAGCCGCATTTTTGGTCTCGGAGATCATCATCCGCGGCATTCCGATGCATGCTTGGATTTTGCCGCTGCAAGCGGTCAGTATCACGGCGGTCTATCAGTTCGCAGCATGGTTGCTGCGCACACGAGTTCCGATGGACGGCGTCGCCACCCTCAGCGGCACGCTGAAGTTCATCGCTGCCGCATCAGCGACCGCGATCACGGCGGGCACGGTCAGTATCGGGCTTTACACACTGGCGAGTCTCATTCCATCCGACCAGTTCTCATCGGCACTCGCCCGCTTTTGGGTTGGAGATTTGAACGGTATTCTGCTGCTCACCCCGCTGTTGTTGAGATTCGCTGACACTCCGTTGCTACTACGCGCGATCGTCGCACGACCCGTGGCATTCATCGGCGTACTGTTTGGATTATTCGCCGCGTTTACGCTCGTATTTCTGGTGGGAAATCCCGGTGATCTGCGCTTCTTCTACCTATTCTTTGTCCCCGCTATTTCAGCCGCACTGATCTGGGGTGTTCCCGGCTTTCTCATGGCGGCCTTGGCACTGCAGATCAGTCTCGTAGCTGGCGTACAACGCCTCTCCGAAGTGGCTGCTCTGGTTGATTTGCAATTTTTGATCTCGACGCTGCTGGTGACGGGATTAGCGCTCGGCGCAGTGGTCACCGAGCGAGAAAACTCTGCTCGCCTGGCCTTGCAGCGTGAAAAGCAATTGCGTGATAGCGAAGCTAATTTAGCGCGCGCATCGCGCGCGGCGACGACGGGGGAGCTCGCCTCCACACTGGCACACGAACTCAATCAACCCATGACGGCACTCGTGAGCTATCTGCGCGCGAGCGAAATTATGATGGCCGATGGTAGTCGGCATGATGCTCGACTGGCGCCGACGCTGCGCAAGGCGGCCGATGAAGCCTTGCGTGCATCGGACATCTTGCGACGCTTGCGAAATTTCTATGCGGGGCGCGAACCGCAACTCGAGTCGCTCGACTTGCCCCCGATCATCGACAAGTTGGTCGAAGCCTTACGACGCTCGGATCGTATCGGCATCGAATCCATCATGATTCGTATCGATCAAGCTCTGCCAGCGGTCACTGGCGATCGTGTATTCATCGAAGTGATCCTCTCGAATCTTCTAGCGAACGCCCTCGAAGCGACGGCAGGGCGGTCGAACGCCCTGATCGAGATCGCCGCTTCGCGATCGCAGAAGGCTGTCTGTCTATCGGTGGACGATAATGGCCGCGGCATGTCGGAACAGACCCGCCGCGATCTCTTCAAAGCATTCGTGACATCGAAAACCGACGGTCTCGGCGTTGGTCTCGCCGTCAGTCGATCTCTCGCCGAGGCCTGCGGTGGGGAACTTCGCCTCGCCGAATCGAGTCTTGGGGGAGCAAGATTCGAACTCGTTCTACCGATTGATTTTGCACGCAGAGAGTCGCCATGAAAATCGACCCGACGATCTACCTCATCGATGACGACGCGGCGATTCGCGACGCGCTGATGCTGTTGTTGAACCTTCGGGGGATGACCGCCGAGGCTTTCTCGGGCGCGGAATATGCGCTCGCAAAACTCAATCGCGATTCACGCGGCTGTGTGCTGACCGACTTGCGCATGCCGGGCATGTCGGGATTGGAGCTGCTGGCCGAGATCAACTCGCGAGAGATCAGCCTGCCCGTTGTGCTGCTCACGGCGCACGGTGATGTCGCGACGACGCGTGCAGCGCTGCGCGGTGGCGCTTTCGATTTTCTCGAGAAGCCGATCGACGAAGATATTTTGGTCGACGTCCTCGCGCACGCGATTTCGGAGGATGCGCGCGGACACCAACAACGCTTGCAGACGGAAACACGGCTCGCGCGCATCAACACACTGACGCAACGAGAACGCCAGGTCTTGGCTCTGCTTGGCAGAGGTCTACAAAATCGTGAGATCGCCATCGAGTTGTCCATCAGTCCGCGCACCGTCGAAGTCTACAAGGCGCGGATGATGGAGAAACTCGACTGCTCGAGCATTGCAGACGTCGTCAAGATGAGTCTGCTGCTCGACGGCTCGGATCGCAGCTGAGCCGTTATTCGAGCAGGCTACGGAGCATCCACGCCGTCTTTTCGTGGACTTCGAGCCGCTGCGTCAGCAAGTCCGCGGTCGGCTGATCGTCGGCGGCGCTCACGATCGGGAAAAGTCGACGGGCCGTTCGCGCTGTTGCCTCCTGCGCTGCCATGAGATGACGGATCATGTCGTTGGCGGAGGGGACTCCTTCGACTTCCTTGATAGAGGCGAGCTTCGCAAACTGGCGATAAGTTCCCGGTGCCGGGTAACCAAGTGCGCGAATGCGCTCGGCGATCAGATCCAATGCGGTCCACTGCTCTGTGTACTGGGTCATGAACATCTGGTGCAGGCTATTGAACTGCGGGCCCGTCACATTCCAGTGGAAATTGTGCGTCATCAGATACAGCGTGTAGCTGTCGGCAAGCAGCTCGGCGAGCCCGTCGACGATTTTCTTACGATCGGCCGACTTGATGCCAATATCGATACCGGGACTTTTCGTCTTGGCTTTCTTCATTTGCTGACTCCTCGAAAGAGCGAAGCTTAAACTAGCTGATATGCGCCCGATATTCATTGGCATTTGTGCGTACCTCGCACTACTGCTGGCACCGACCACCCTCGCTGCTGCGGTGCAGAGCGGTCTCGATCGACTGGTGGCGACGGATTTCGCTGCGCTGAGAGGTAAAAGAGTCGGTTTGATCACCAATCCGACCGGCGTGGATCGGGAGTTACGCAGCACCGTCGACCTCTTCGCGACGAGCCAGTCGATTCGACTGGTCTCGCTGTTCGGTCCAGAGCATGGCCTGCGAGGCGATCATTCGGCCGGAGACAAGGTTGCCGACAGCATCGATCCAATGACGCAATTGCCGGTGCACTCGCTGTATGGCTTGCAGCGCAAACCGACGGCGACGATGCTCGCGGGCCTCGATGCGCTGGTCTTCGACATACAAGACATCGGTGTGCGCTCCTACACCTACATCGCCACACTCGGGCTCGCGATGGAGGCCGCTGCGGAGAATGGCGTCGAGTTCATTGTGCTCGATAGACCCAATCCACTCGGTGGGTTACGTATCGAAGGTCCCTTACCCGCCGAGGGGCGTATCTCTTTCGTAGCGCCTTATCCCATTCCTTATGTGCACGGACTGACGGTCGGAGAGCTCGCGACGCTGATTAACGAATCCGGTTGGTTGGCCGGTGGATTACGCGCGAAGCTCACCGTGATCCCCATGCGTGGCTGGCGACGTCACATGACGTTCGAGATGACGGGATTGCCGTGGGTTCCAAGCTCACCCCACATCCCACAAGCGGCGACGGCCGCACTCTATCCGGCCACCGGCATCATGGGCGAGTTGAGCCCGAGCATGATCGGCATTGGTTACACACTGCCTTTCGGTGTCATGGCAGCGGCGAATCTCGACGCCGAAAACTACGCGAGTGCGATCCGCGCGCTGCAGTTACCGGGGGTGCAAGTGCGACCCGTCCACTTCACTCCGTACTACTCGAGCGGGACGGGACAACGCCATGGAGGCGTGCAGATTTATTTGAACCTGAGCGAAGTGCGATCGCTCAGTCTGCTGCAATTCCATCTGATGGAAGTGCTCATCGGACAATCGCCCGAATCGAATCCGTTTCTGTTGCATCCCGAGCGCCTCGATATGTTCGACAAAGTCGTGGCGGATCCAGCGATCAGAGCGGCGTTTTCGCAGCGCTGGTCTGCCGCCGATGTTGAGCCGCTTTGGACGACTCCGACCGGATTCGTGGATCGCGCTCGTCGTCATCATCTCTATCGTTGATGTCTACCGTTCATGACTGAATTCTTCTTGCCTGCGTTACTCGCGACGGCGCTCGCGGGACTCGTTCGCGGTTTTACGGGATTCGGCGGCGCCCTCGTGATGGCGCCAGTACTACTCACCCTCACCGATCCGATCAGTACGACGGCTATCGTCATCGTCGTGAACGTCGTGGCCGGCATCCTGCAAGCGCGCGAGATCCATCGCGAAGCCGACTGGGGCATCGCCCGACCGCTGTGCTGTGTCGCACTACTGACAGCGCCTCTCGGCTTGTGGTCGATCCACGTGCTCCACATCGAACGGGTCCGGCAGATCGTCGGTGCGATTGTGTTGCTCGCGACGATCGCCTTGCTGCTACGTTGGCGATTTCCCTTCGCCATCCGGCAACCACTCGGCGTCGTGGTACTCGGCGGGTCGAGTGGTTTCCTGTTTGGACTCGGCGGTATCGGCGGGCCGCCAGTCGTACTCGGGCTGCTGGCTGAACGAATTCCGGCACGGGTTGCCCGCGCGACGCAGTTGGCCTACTTCTCGCTGATTCAGGTCTTTACGCTGCTCGTCATGGCCGTCAGTCAATCGTTGACGACGCGACACCTGTTGCTCGGCGCCCTACTCTCGCCCATCTACTATCTTGGCGGACTGGCCGGAGGGCGCCTGCTGACGCCGGCTCGCGAGCCCTGGTTTCGACGTGCCTCGATCGGCGTACTGTTCGCAGTGGCTGCCTTCGCTCTCTGGCCGTGATTACGGCTCTCCACACTGGACAAGACCCCTTTCTTTGAGGCACCTTACCGATATGGAAATCACCCAAACCAGTCGCGTGTCGGAGCCGGGTGTGCCGCGACAGGCTCGCTTGGACGATGTCGCCATCACGCAGCGCGTGGCCGAGATGCAGCGCAGCGATGCCCAGCGCGCCAACGCGCAAGCCAACCAACAGGCACCCTCGCCCGCAGAGCAAGCCGCCTCGCGCGCGCGCGTCGAGGAATTCAAGGAATCTCTGCGTAGCGCCAATGAGCGGCTGGCCGCGAAGGGGCGTGAAGTCAACATCGGTTACGACAAATCGTCCGCCACGGTCGTCGTGACGGTGTCGGACCGCGAGACCGGCGAGACGGTGCGGCAGATCCCGCCCGAGGCGGCGATGCGCATTACGCGCAATATCGATCAACTCACCGGCATCCTGATCGACCAGAAGGCCTGATCCGCGAAGTACTCGCGCTCGTAGTATCCTCGCCCTCCATCGCGGAGGGGTTCTGATGGCCAAGCCACGCAGTCGAAGGCTCGTCTTCTTCCTAGTTGGCGTGTTCGCACTCGCCACCTTGCTGTATTGGCAGCGCGGCGCGATCGCGTTGCGCTTGGTCGAAAACGGGGTCGATCGAATCACCGCCAACGGCGATCCGATCGCAGCGCTACCCGATGGTTTGCACGTGGGTATTTGTGGCGCGGGGTCACCGATGACCGATGCCCACCGCGCAGGTCCCTGTACCGCCGTGATCGCGGGCAGCCGCATGTTCGTCTTCGATGCGGGTGGCGGAGCTGCAGCACGCCTACTGCGGATGGAGTTGAATCCGGCACAGATCGAAGCCATTTTCCTAACCCACTACCACTCCGATCACATCGACGGACTCGGCGAACTGCTCATGCAACGTTGGGTCGGTGCCGCTGCGACACAACCCCCGCGGGTTTTCGGACCAACGGGGCTCGAGAGCGTCGTGAACGGTTTCCGCGACGCGTATCGGCTCGATCAGGCTTATCGAACCGGGCACCACGGCGAACAGCTCGCGCCACCAGCAGGCTTCAGCGCGGTCCCGCAAGAGTTCGACATCGATAGCGCAGCGGGTCGTCAAATTCTGATCGATGAGGATGCACTGCAAATCGTCGCATTCGCAGTCGACCATGGACCTGTCGCACCGGCCGTCGGCTATCGAATTCGCTACAAGGGGCGGACGGTCGTCATCAGCGGTGATACACGACGCAGTCAGAACGTGGAGCGCGAGGCCAAGAACGTCGATCTGCTGCTGCATGAAGCACTTTCGATGAAGCTGGTGCAGATACTCGAAAACGGCTTCGATCGACATGGACGCTCGCGCTATGCGCAGATCATGCGCGATATTCGTAACTACCACTCGAGCCCCGAGGATGCCGCGAGCGTGGCTGCGGCAGCGTCGGTTCGACACCTGGTTCTGCACCATATCGTGCCGCCTTTGCCACTGGAGGCCTTGAAGCCAGAGTTCATCGGCAACGCCGCAACGATTTTTTCAGGGCCGATCGATGTGGCCCGCGACGGTGATTGGTACTCGCTGCCCGCCGGCGGCGATGCCATCATCGCGTCGCGCCGACCCTGAGTATCGACCCTGAGTATCGGCTGACGTGAGAGCCTCGATATCCAGCGCCTTTTCGCGAACGCTGACGAGCAGCGTCCGACGCAGCACCCTGCGTTGGTGCTACGGACTGCCGCGGCGTTGGGGACAACGGGCGGCTATCGTTCATTACTTTCATCAGGATGACGATCCTTACAGCGAGCTGCTCGCAGCAGTCTTGCCGAAGCTGCAGCAGCGCTATCACATCGACCTACGTTGCCATCGTGTTGCGCCGCCCGATGATGCATCGGCGCCCGATCGAGAACGGTTGCGTGACTGGTCTATTCGAGATGCCAAAGCGCTGCAAATCGCGTATCAAATTCAATCCGACCCGCCTGCCATCGAACGACTGCCATGGCATACGCAAGATCCCCACAGCGGCGCTCTGCTGCGTCGACGTCTCGGTCACTATCTCGGCGCGACGATTTACTTTGAGGGTGAGTGGTATTGGGGAATCGATCGACTGCACTTTCTCGAGGAGCGGCTGCAGCGCACCGGGCTCGCGCATCGGTCGCTCGAGACGCTGCTGATAGAGCCCCAACCGCTGCGTTTTTCGCCTCTCGCGCGTCCGAGTACAGCCCGACCGACACTCGAATTTTTTTGCTCCCTGCGCAGCCCCTACACCTACCTCGCCGTCGCGCGCATGCAACGCTTGGCCGAGCACTACGGCGCCGACCTACAACTGCGTTTCGTGCTTCCCATGGTCATGCGGGGCTTGCCGGTCGGCTTCGCTAAACGCAAATATATTCTGCTAGACACCAAACGCGAGGCCGAGCGGCTCGACCTGCCTTTCGGCAACGTCGTCGACCCCGTCGGTAAACCCGTCGAGGACGGACTCGCCATCCTGCATCGAGCGATCGCCAAAGGATGCGGCACCGCCTTCCTGTCTGCGTTTCTCTCCGCTGCATTCGCCGAGGGCATCGATACACACCAGCCGCGAGTGCTGCGACGAATCGCCCTGCGCTGTGGGCTGTCCGATCTCGACGTGGAGGATGCCCTGAACGATCCGGCTTGGCGTACGATGGCCTCGGCGAACCGTGAAGCGCTATTGGCGTCGGGTCTGTGGGGCGTCCCGTCTTTTCGTGTGGTGGGATATCCGTCGGTCTGGGGGCAGGATCGCTTGTGGATGATCGAACGAGATTTGGTGATGGCAACTCGCGTATGACAAAAACGACGAAATGGTTTTTGGCTGCTGGTGTCACGACAGCACTGGCTGCTGGCGCTTTCCTCGCGGCCGGTGGGCGCACGGGCCTGACGTTGCTCTGGATCGAATACGCCGTGCGCGAAGAGAGCGCACCCTACCGCGAGATCGAATGGCAGCGCGGACCATCGGCACCAGCGACCCTCACCGCAACTCGTTCACCCAACATCATCCTCATCGTCGCCGACGACCTCGGTTACAACGATGTTTCGCTCAACGGCGGTCTCGCCGGGGGCCGTCTCAAAACGCCCAACATCGATCGGATCGCCAACGAGGGCGTCAATCTCGCCACCGCCTATTCGGGTAGCCCGACCTGTGCGCCTTCGCGGGCGGCCATCATGACGGGCCGATACCCCACACGATACGGCTACGAGTTCACACCGACCGCCAAGAACTTCATGCGAGTGGTGACGCAGTTGCGTCACTCCGAATCGCAGCTTCACCACTCCGTTTATTTCCCCGAACGCGAGCAGGGACAACCGCCGCTCGAGTCGTTGGGATTGCCGACCAACGAGGTCACTCTCGCGCGCGTGCTGCGTGGCGCGGGCTATCACACCGCGCATGTCGGCAAATGGCATCTCGGCGATGCGCCGCAGTTCAGGCCGACAGCGCACGGTTTCAACGAGTCGTTGTCGTTACCCTACGGCGCTGCGATGTTCCTGCCTGAGGACGACCCCAACGTCGTCAATGCCGCTTCGAAGATCGATCCGCTCGATCGCTTCATCTGGGCAGCACATCCGTGGGGAGTTCGATTCAATGACGGTGAGCTGTTCAAACCGAAGCAATATTTGACCGACTACTTTACCGACCAAGCACTGAAGATCATCGATCACAACCGTCATCGTCCGTTTTTTCTCTACCTTGCTTACAACGCACCGCACACACCGCTGCAAGCGACTCGCGAAGACTACGCAGCATTAGCGGATATCGAAGATCACTCTGTGCGCGTTTACGCCGCAATGATCCGGTCGCTGGATCGCAACATCGGGCGCGTCTTGGCAGCGCTCGATGCAGCCGGTCTGACAAACGACACATTGGTGATTTTCACGAGCGACAATGGTGGCACCCACACCATCGGTATCAAAGGTATCAATGCGCCCTTCCGTGGCTGGAAGGCGACGCACTTCGAAGGCGGGATCCGCGTGCCGATGTATATGCGCTGGCCGAACGGTCTCCCACAGGGGCGTTACGATGCGCCGGCTAGTCATCTCGATATCTTCTCGACAGCCGCGGCGGCAGCCGATGCCACCGAGCCAGCGGATCGCATCATCGACGGGGTCAACCTGCTGCCGTATCTGCGTGGTGAGATCGCCCGACGTCCTCATCAAACGCTGTACTGGCGGACCGATCGATATTTGGTAATGCGAGATGGCGATTGGAAACTGCAGATCACCGATCGCCCGAGCAAGATCTGGCTGAACGATCTCGCAACGGATCCCACCGAACAAACCAATCGCGCTGCCGACGAACCGGCTCGGGTCGCCACGATGCGCACAGCGCTCGAGACTTTTGATCGCTCCCAAGTAACGCCGATGTGGCGGTCTCTGGGCGCGGGCTATATTCCGATCGACAAGACACTCGCTGAACCGCAAGCGCCCGGGGACGAGTACGTCTACTTCTCGAATTGACATGACCGACGCCAGACGCACGACGATCATGGGTTTGCTGGCGCTCGTCGCGCTCGGATCCATGGCTTATGCCGATACAACTTCGCCAGCGCCACGCCCAAACTTTGTGGTCATCGTCGCAGACGACTGGGGCTATACCGACGTTGGCGCTTTTGGTGGCGAAATCTCAACGCCACACTTGGATTCGCTTGCTGCGAACGGCATCCGGTTCGCCAACTTTCACACCTCGGCCGAATGCTCACCCACGCGCGCGATGTTGCTCACCGGTGTCGACTCGCATCGCACCGGCATCGGCGCCATGCGGGAGTCGGTGCCCCATCAACATTACGGCAAGCCCGGTTATCTCACCGTGCTCTCGAAAGATGTGGTGACTTTTGCATCGCGACTGCAAGCCGCGGGCTATCGAAGCTACGCTGTCGGCAAGTGGCATGTCGGTAAAGAGTCGCACAATCTCCCGCCGGCTCGTGGTTTCGATCGCTCGCTCGTTCAAGGTGACAGCGGATCGGACAATTGGGATACACAACAACGCTATCTCGGTCTTACCGACAAGGTGTACTGGTTCGAGGATGGTCGCGAAGCGCGCATGCCCGAGCGGTTTTACTCCTCCGAGTTCTATGTCGATCGTGCTTTGCAGTATCTGCGACAGGATGCAAACACGGCAAAGCCCTTCTTGCTGTATCTCGCCTTCCAAGCGAATCACATCCCGCTGCAAGCACCGCGGGAGTTCGTCGACCGGTACGCCGGACGCTATGACGGCGGCTGGCATCAGTTACGACAGGAGCGCCGTGATCGAGCCGCAGCGCTCGGCTTGATCCAGAGCAACACCGCCATGGTCGAGATGGCAAGCACCGAGAGTTGGAATCAGCTCGATCCACGTCGACGTGCTTACGAGTCGCGTCGAATGGAAGTGTATGCGGGCATGGCCGAAGCTATGGATCATCATGTCGGCCGACTGATTGCGCATCTCAAAGAGACCGGGCAGTTCGAGAATACCGTCTTCGTATTTTTATCGGACAATGGCGCCGAAGCCTCGGACCCGCTCGCGATCCGATCCGGTCGTATGTGGCTCCGTTGGCAATACACGTGGGAGCGATCGCGCCTCGGTGAACCCGGCGCTTACGCGGTCATCGGCCCCAGTTGGGCGAGCGCAGCGGCTTCTCCACTCGCCTACTACAAGTTTCATGCGGGTGAAGGTGGTCTCCGAGTGCCGCTGATCATCGCGGGCAACGCCGTCGGGAAACCCGGTGCGATTCATCATTCGATGACCCATGTCAAAGATATCGCACCAACGCTCTTGGAGCTCGCTGGCGTCGCCTCCACGACCACTTTTGCAGGGCGCAGCGTCGAGTCGATCACAGGTCGCAGTCTGTTACCGGTGTTGCAGGAGCCATCGCAGCGTCACCGCGAGCTCGACGAGACCGTGGGTTACGAACTCGCCGGGCATGGCGCGCTGTTTCGTGGCGATTTGAAGCTGCTGCGAATCCCACCTCCAGCTGGCGATGGACGATGGCGCTTGTATGACATCACGAACGACCCCGGCGAGACCCGCGACCTCAGTCTCGAACGTCCCACCGACCACGCCGAGCTGATCGCAGCCTACGCCCGCTATGAAGCTGAGAATGGCGTGCTGCCTTTGCCAGCGGGCTATGAGCCTCGCAAGCAAGTTTCCATCAATGCGTTCCTTTTCGTTTATCTTCCGTACATGAAATGGATAGTCGGCTTGGTGGTCCTCGTGCTGGCAGCTTGGTGGGTGCTCGCGAGGCGCAGGCGTAACAAGTCATGAGAGCGCATTCTTGAAAACGATCGTCATCACCGGCGCATCCGCCGGTATCGGGCGAGCGCTGGCGCTCGAGTTCGCCAAGCGCGGCTATCGTCTAGGGCTACTGGGTCGACGCATGGATGCGCTTGCATCCTTACAGCAAGAGGCCTTGGCTTGCGGCGCCGCCGCTGCGACGATGGGCCAACTCGATGTCGATGCGGCAGAGTCGGTCGGACCGCAACTGCAGCGCTTTTTACGGGGCTTCAGCTCGGTCGATATCTTCGTCGCCAACGCCGGTATCAACGCCTTCACCAGCGTCGGCAAGGGTGAGTTGACCGCCGAGGCGCGCATCATCCAGACCAATGTCATCGGCGCAATCGCCTCGATCGACGCCGCTGCCGCGCACTTCATCGAGCAAAGCCACGGACACATCGTGGGTGTTTCGTCCTTGGCCTCGATGATCGCCGTACCGAAGCAAGCCGCTTATTGCGCGAGTAAAGCGGCGATCTCGATGTATTTACGGGCGGCACGAGTTGAACTCGCCCGCCATCACATCCGGGTCACCGATATCCAGCCGGGCTTCGTGGTGACAGACATCATGCCCAATATCGGCAAGTATCCGTTCGCAATCCCCGCCGCGAAAGCAGCCTTCGAGATCGCCGAGGCCATCGAGAAGGGTCGCGAAGAGGCCATCGTTCCTGGATTTCCTTGGCGACTCTTCAAACCCTTCTTTCGTCACATCCCGAGCTCGTTTTGGAAGCGATTATGAGCACGCGTTATCGGATGTATGGCTGGCACTTGTCGTACTTTGCCGGCAAGGTGCGCTCGTACCTGAAGTACAAACGAGTTCCCTTCGACGATGTCGATGTGAATCTCTTCGTGTTGATGTGGCTCGGTAAGCGAAAAACGGGGGTAGTCGCGATGCCCCTGCTGCAAACCCCCGACGACCTCTGGATGCAAGACTCAAGCGAAACTTGGCAGTTCATCGAGGCACGTTTCAAAGACCGCCCCATTTTACCGACCTCGCCTCGGCAACGCTTCGTGTCGCTTTGGCTCGAAGTCTGGGGTGACGAGTGGTGGATTCCCATCGCCATGCAGACCCGCTGGCGCCACAGCGAGAACTATCCGCTGTTCGAGCATGATGCCGGTAATGCTCTACTGCCCGGGTGGCCGGGCTTTTTGCAGCGCCGCGCCGTCGCGCGAATCGCTCGTCGTCTGCGCGGCTATCTGCCGGCCGTTGGAGTGAGACCCGAACAAGACGAGCTGCTGATGGCTTGGACGCGTCGTATGCTGGCCTTGCTCGAAACTCATTTTGCCGAGCATGCGTTTTTGCTTGGCAGTAAACCGAGCCTTGCCGACTTTTCATTGATGGGTACGATGTATGGGCATCTCGGCCGCGACCCATGGCCTGCACGCGAACTGATTGCGCCGAACCCGCATCTACGCCGTTGGATCGATCGCATGGCTGACTTGCCACACTCCCTCGACGAGACGCGCGACAACGCGTGGCTCGCCGACGACGAGTTGCCTGCAACGCTGTTGCCGATCCTGCGCGCCACCTTCGAAGAATTCGGCGCCCAGGTCGCGGGCATTGCCTCGCAAGTGAGCGCCCTTGCGGCTCACTGGCCACATGATAAGCGCTTGCCACGCATCCTCGAGGATGTCTCGATTCCGCTGCCGGAAGGCACCTTCCGACGCGCGGCGATGCCCTACACGCTTTGGATGGCGCAGTGCGCCATCGATAGCATCAAATCGCTGCCGGAGAGTTCCGCACTCGAGCTGCGTCGTTGGCTCGCGGACGTCGGTGGCGCAGCTTTGCTATCGATCGACGCACCGCGACTCGATCGCGATGGTCTACAGGCGCGCTTCAGCTCGGCAACACGTGATCGCGGAACTGCTCGCGCAGCTTGATCTTCTGCATCTTGCCGGTCGCCCCGAGCGGAATCGCATCGACGAACACGACATCGTCCGGCACTTGCCACTTGGCGACTTTACCGCGATAGAACTCGAGCAAGGCTTCGGCTGTCACCTCGGCCGCGGGCTTTCGCACCACGACGAGCAGGGGTCGCTCGTCCCACTTCGGATGGAACACGCCGATGCAGGCTGCCATGGCCACGGCCGGGTGCCCCATCGCAATGTTCTCGATATCGATCGAGCTGATCCACTCGCCACCCGATTTGATGACATCCTTGCTGCGATCGGTGATCTGCATGAATCCGTCAGGGTCGATACTTGCGACATCGCCCGTCGGAAACCAACCATCCACCAAGGGATCGCCACCGGCATCCCGAAAGTAGCGCGATACGATCCACGGTCCGCGAACGAGCAAATCTCCAGTCGCTTTGCCATCCCAGGGCAGTTCGCGACCGGCATCGTCGACGATCTTCATCTCGACGCCGAAAATCGCTCTACCCTGTTTTTCCATGAGGGCGAGCTGTTCGTTTTCGGGAACGGACAGGTGTTTACCTTTGAGCGTGCTCAAGGTGCCAAGTGGCGACATCTCCGTCATGCCCCAAGCGTGCAACACGGTCACACCCAACGCGCGGAATCGCTCGATCATGGCACGCGGACACGCCGACCCACCGATGACCGTTCGACGCATCGTCGCGAAGCCGCCTTGCACCGAATCGATTTGATTCAGCAAGCCGAGCCAAACCGTCGGCACCCCTGCAGCCATGGTGACGCCCTCGGTTTCGATCAAATGGTGCAGCGATTTACCGTCGAGGGCGGCACCGGGGAAGACCAGCTTCACACCGACCATCGCGGCGACGTACGGGATGCCCCAGGCGTTGACATGGAACATCGGCACGACCGGCAGCACGGAATCTCGCGAAGATAGATTCATCGCATCGGGCATCGCACCGGCATAAGCATGCAGCACGGTCGAGCGGTGCGAATACAACACACCTTTGGGATTACCGGTCGTGCCACTCGTGTAACACAGCGCCGCGGCGGTTCGCTCATCGAATTCCGGCCAGGCGTACTCGGTGCTCTCGCCTAAGATCCACGACTCGTAATCGATCAAACCGGGGATCGAGGTCGTTGCGGGCAAGCGCTCCGCGCCGGCCATCAGCACCCATCGTTTTACGGTCGGACACTGGGCCGCCACAGCCTCGATAATCGGCAGGAAGGTGAGATCGAAACACAGAACGGCGTCTTGTGCGTCGTTGATGATCCAAACGACTTGCTCGGGAGAGAGTCTCGGATTGATGGTGTGCAGCACGCGCGCGCTACCGCTGACGCCAAAATAGAGCTCAAAGTGTCGATAGCCATTCCAGGCGAGTGTCCCGACTCGAGTTGCGGCGGGCAGGTCGAGACGATCGAGCGCATTGGCGACTTGCCGCGATCGCGCCGCCGCGTCTCGGTAGGTGTAGCGATGCAGATCGCCCTCGATCCGTCTCGAGACGATCTCGGCATCCGCATGATTCCTCGCGGCAAACTCGATCAACCGCGAAATCAGCAGCGGTTGTTCCTGCATCGCTCCGAACATGACCCCCTCCTGTCGATCAGATGGACTAGCGACCGAACTCGCAATAACTCTCGCGCTCCACGAGATCGAACGCAAACAAAAATTTCGCCATGCCCGTCAATACCGCCATCGTGACGCCCAGTTCCAAGATCTGCTCGTGGTCGAAATGACGGGCAAGATCCACGTGCAACTCGGGAGAAACCACGCCATCTGAGTGACCGAGCGACATCTGCTCGGCCAAGCGGATGACCGCCCGCTCGGCATCACTCCAACACGGCGCCTCGAGATCATCGATGGCCGCGATTTGAGCCTCGGTCAAGCCCGCCGCCATGGCATCGAGCCGATTGCCCTTGTTGCAAAAAGCGCAGCCGTGCAGCGTCGAGAGCCGGTAACGCGCAAGCTCCTTCACGGCGAGCGGAACACGGCCGCCACGGAACAAACGCTGATAGAAATCACCGTACCAAGCGAAGACATCGGGAGCGTGACCCATCACATCGATGAAGGTCGCATCACCCCGAACGGCAACAGCCCGATCGTGGGCGGACTGCATGAAGGACGGCAAGTCCGCGCGCGACAATGGCGGAATGAAGGGGTTGGGCTTGTTTATGGGGGCTTCGGACATCGGCGATAATGGTAGCGCATGAGCGACAACCCCAACTGCTGGAGCTGCCGATACTTTCGCGTCACCTGGGATCCGGGTATGCCCTATGGCTGCGATGCCATCGGCTTTAAGAGTCGTATCGTGCCGCACCTCGAAGTGCTACGGACCAGCGGCTCGCCCTGCCGCGCTTACACGCGCAAGAGCGAGCCACCGACCACGACCGAGCCGTGAGGCGCCTGACTATCGACGGACCAACTCGACGACTTCGGATGCACTCAAGGTGCTCGCGCGCTGACGGATCGCCGGCAAATATTCCTGTTGCAGATTCTTGGCAGGCCCCAGCGTCTCTTGGAAAGTCCGCTTGAGCAGTTCGGTACTCATCACTCGTCCACCAGCGTAGTAGCGCCTAGCCACTTGCCCCAAGGCATAGGTCGTCGCAAACGAAAAAGCCATGCCCGTGGCAGCACCGGTGAGGCCTCCCAGCATTTTTCCGGCCGCTTTGCCGACCAAACCACCGATCAGCTTTCGGCCGATCTGTTCGACATACTGCGACGTCAGGCCAACACCCACCGTGGCAAGGAATTCTTTGATATGACCTTGGTCCATCTCGATACCGTGGGCTTTGCCGATCTTGTACACCATTCGAACCTGCAGCGGGATGATGGCCATCGAGGCCCAGGACTGGGGCAGCAATTCGAGCGCGCCGTTCAGAATCGAATAATTGAGAATGCTTTTGTCGAGTTCGGCGTCGCGAGCGGGTGTCGCAACCGGTGCGGCAAAAGCCGCAACCACGGGCGCAACCACGGGCGCAACAACAGCCGCAGCGGCGATCGAGTCGGCCTGGGCTGCGCTCGCGATCGCCGGATCGTCATCTGCAAGACGGAGTGCGTTGCACAACGAAGCCAGAAACCCCTGCTCTGCTTGGCTTTGAACACCATCGGCATCACAAACGCATACAGCCATTTCGTAGGCGAGTTGTCGGTGCTCTAGCTCAGTCAGGCCGGCGATGGCTTGTGACAAGGTGACTCGTTTCAACAAGACGTCTTGATAGACCCCTGCCAAGGCGGCACCACCGGCCTGACCCGCCAAAGACTCGGCGACATCACGAATGGCGGCACGCTCGTTTTCGGATTTTTGACCATCCACGAGCGCCGTATGGATCATGATGTTCAAAATGGCGCGTTGTGTTGCTGTATCCATGATGCCCTCACACAGTTTCTCGGTTGAACAAGCCGGCCTGAGCCTGCTCGCGAATGATGGCGACAGCCGGGTGCTTGATGCGCCGCTCGGTCGAGAGTACGTAGAAACGCGCTTTCAAACCTTCGACTTTTCCGATCAATTGGACGCCATAAGCGTGGACGATTTCCCGCTCGATGGCGAGGGGGGCTGCGAACACACCGACACCTTGCTGTGCAAAGGTCTTGACCAACGCACTGTCGTCTAGTTCCGCTGCGATCGAGGGACGTAGGTGCTGCGCCTCGAACCAACCCTCCAAAGATCGTCGATTCGGACTTTTCTCGGTCGGCAGCAACATCGGCGCACCATCGACACTCTGCGGAAAACCCCGCTTCAACTTGCGGGCAAGCGCCGCCACGCCGAACAAGCCGAGCTCCGACTCGCCGAGCAGGTGACTGTACGCCTTGACCCCACTGTCGGTCGGCAACGCGTTGGTGGAGAGCACGAGATCCAACCGATGTGCTGCCAAATCGACGAGCAAACCGGCGAGCGGCGCCTCGTGGCAGACCAACTGAAACGGCGGATCGGCGCGCAGCAACGGCTCGAGTATCCGCCACGTCAGCAATTTCGGGACAGCATCGGCGATCCCGATCGCGACCGGCCGCCGCCCGGCCGTCCGAGCGCCTCGCAAGACACTCGCCAGTTCCAGTCCGCGGGAGAAGATTTCCTCGGCATAGGCGTAGGCGATACGCCCAAGCTCGGTCGGCACGAGTCGTCGCCCCTGCTTCTCGAATAAGGCGCCCTGTAGTTGGGCCTCAAGCAACTTCAGTTGCCCGCTGATCGTTTGCGGGGTGAGGTTGAGCGAACGAGCGGCGGCGACCACACCGCCCTCGCGCACGACCGTCCAGAAGTACAACAAATGGCTGTAGTTGAGATGTTGCATATATCGATATTCCCGAATGATTAATACCGAATAATCGATTTTTCAGCAATGTTAATCCGCCGTAAGATGCCTCGGATGCACTATCCGCCGCCCTGGCATCGCATTGCCCATCACGACATGCTGGTCGAAACCACGCATGACGAGCGCGCGCGGCTCGATTGCATCGCGCACTTGAACGTCTTTGCGGCGCAGCGCCTCGCCCCCACCGTGAAAGCCGCTTTCGAGTGCAAGGGCGTCGCCCCGATCGATCGGCACGAGGTGCGGCAGATCATGGAGCGCGATCCGGCATTCCGCGCTTGGAGTCTCGTGCGGCGCAACACCATGGAGATGCGTCAGAAAACCGGGCGCGACATCGTCGGGCGGCAGCGCGAGGCTCTGCGCGACAAGGCGGACCGCCTCAACGCCAGTCATGACTCAAAGAAAAGCCGCTTATACCTCGATCCAGCGCTCGCGGTGCCGCGCTACGTCGCGGCAGTCGATCAGCACCTGATGCAGGGTGGTTACACCGCGCAGTGGCTTGAGCGCGACGTGTCGAACGCCGCCAACTACGACGCCGGTATGTTCGCTACCGTCGCCGGCAGCGCGGGGCCTCACAATGATGCTGCCGGTCGCGCTTTGTCCGATTGGCTACGGCGCGAGTTCCCGGCCTTCGTGCCCGAGCGCATCGTGGACTTAGGCTGTGGTCTCGGCCACAACACGCTGCCACTGCGTCGACTGTTCCCTGCTGCAAAGATCATCGCCATCGATGTGGCTGCACCCATGCTGCGCTATGGTCATGCGCGCGCACGCGCGCTCGGCGTCGATGACATCGAGTTCCGCCAGGAGGATGCCACCCGTACCTCCCTGGCCGCACACAGTGCCGATCTCGTCTTCAGCACCATGGTGCTGCACGAAACCTCCCACGACGCGTTACCGAAACTCTTGCAGGAATCACATCGATTACTGCGTGGCGGCGGGCTTGCCATCCATTTGGAGCAACCGCCCTATCGCGGACTCAATCCATTCGAGCAATTCATGCGCGACTGGGATGGTCGTTACAACAACGAGCCGTTCTGGAGTGCGCTGCACGAGAGCGATCTGCGACAGATGATGACAAAAGCCGGCTTTGGCGAGGAGCACGTCTTCGAGACGCGCTGCGTCGCACCGACCGGGCAGTCGTCAAAACCAGCAGAGGAAGATTTCGGACGTGCGCCCGCGTGGTATGCCGTCGGCGCATGGCAGGCTGTTGAAGGATATGCACTCCCACCTCCCGCAAAAAGCTGATCCCGATCCGCCGCAGCCAACCACCCTGCGTGGGCGCCGTCCGGAATTCACCGACGATCCGATGTTGGATCGTCTCTATGCCATCACACTCGCACTGGTTGCGGAGTTGTCGGTCACCCGCAGGCGTGTCGATACGCTCGAGCGACTACTCGATCGCAAAGGCTTGATAGGCTCGAGCGAGATTGAGAGCTTCACTCCCGATGAGTCGGAAGCGGCGAGACGCAGCGAGATCGAGCAGCAATACCTCGAGCGCATCTTCCGAACCTTGACCGAGTGAGCGTGACGGCGACCTGGCGCGCCCTACTGTTGTAAGCGACGGATTTCTTCGATATCCGCCGGCGGCTTCAGCCACAGCGGCGCTTCCGTCTCGAGATAGCGGCGCATGCTCTCAGGAAGATCTTCATATCGATCGACCCGCCACGAGAGCATGTGCATGACGCCCTTGCCGAGACCTGCAGGCAGATCACCAAAGCGCAACCAGCTGATCTGGTTCGGATGCTTGAGGCCAGCCGAATCGGGCTGTCGAAAGAAATCGTAGTGTTCGAACGACTGCATGCGCTGCCCGGAGGGCAACGGAAAATCGAGAAACAACGGCGCGGAGAATGCGGCGGTCGTACCAATCATCCGCGCTGTCAAATCCCGCCCCGGCCCGATCCGCTGCTTGCGAGGCCCCGCACCCTGCTCGACCCACGTCTCGAGTGAGGAGCCCTTCAGTTCGTAGGTGATGTATTGATAGGGATAAGCGATCGGCGGCAACGGTTTACCTTGCCATTCTTTGAGAACGGCACCGGTTTCGAGATCACGATAGATGAAGATCTTGCGCGACAGTTGGTGCGCTTGGGTAGAACTACTCAGACTCGCATCAAAACGAGCGACATCAACCCCCTCCATGCTCATCAACGGCTCACCGTCCGGCGAGCGGTAGACGGTGCCGACCGCATACCAATAAACCGGCTCACCACGACCGACTCGCATATCGACCCATTGGCGGAAGGATTCGGGCGAGAAGCCATGCTCGCGAGCGGCGAGTGGCGATACCCCGAGCGCGACCAGCCAGAGGATCGTCAGCAGTCGACAAAGTTTGACGGGGTACTGCATGGTCATCGAAGCGTAACAGAACAGCGAGACGCCATAAGCATCGGTTATCGCCCTATGCCGATCTGGTGTTGGAGGCGTAAGGCTCGCTATCCGACCATCAGGCTCATGATTTACGACAGCATACTCGGCACGATCGGTAATACGCCGATCGTTCGGATCAATCGCCTTGCGCCCGCACACGTGACGATGTTCGTCAAATGCGAGGCGTTCAACCCCTTGCATTCCGTCAAAGATCGATTGGCTATCGCAATCATCGAAGACGCCGAGCGTCGAGGCACTTTGCAGCCGGGTCAAACCGTCGTCGAGGCGACTTCGGGGAATACCGGTATCGCGCTCGCCATGGTCTGCGCCGCCAAAGGCTATCCATTCGTGGCCGTGATGGTCGAAACCTTCTCGATCGAGCGTAGAAAGATCATGCGGGCATTGGGAGCCAAGGTGATCCTGACGCCCGCGGCCGAACGCGGCAGCGGCATGGTCAGAAAAGCCGAAGAGCTCGCTCAAAAACACGGCTGGTTTCTCGCGCGCCAGTTCGAGAACGAAGCCAACCCCGCTTATCATCGCAGCACTACCGGCCCCGAAATCCTGCGGGATTTCGCTGGTAAGCGGCTCGACCATTTCGTATCGGGCTGGGGCACGGGCGGCACACTCACGGGCACCAGTCAGGTTTTGAAACTCGCTCGCCCGGAAGTCGAGATCGTCGCGACCGAACCGGAGGGGGCCGCGCTGCTCTCCGGCAAATCCTTCGCGCCGCACAAGATCCAAGGTTGGACACCCGACTTCGTCCCGAAAGTCCTCGACCCCAACGTCGTCGATCGGATCGTCACCGTGACCGACGATGAAGCCTTGAGCACCGCGCGCGCACTGGCGAAGCAAGAGGGCATCTTTTGCGGCATCTCTTGCGGCGGCACCTTCGCCGCAGCGCTCAAGGTTGCGCAGCAAGCGCAAGAGGGCGCCGTGATCCTGGCCATACTGCCCGACACAGGCGAGCGCTATCTTTCAACGGCATTGTTTGCCGACCTGCCGGACGGCAGCGACCCGGAGCCCGGAGCGCCGAGCCCTGAACTGCGATGACTTATCAGGCACCGCTGCTGCCCTCGCCGTTTCGTTGTCATCGCGGTGGCCAGATCGTCGGCGGTCAGATCGCCTATGAAACCTGGGGCACGCCGAATCCGACCAAGAGCAATTCGGTCCTGATTTTCACGGGGCTCTCGCCCTCAGCGCACGCCGCCTCCTCGCCCACCGACGCCGACAGCGGCTGGTGGGAGCAACTCATCGGCGAAGGTGCGGCACTCGACACCCAGCATTTTCACGTCATCTGCGTGAATTCTTTGGGCAGTTGCTTCGGCTCGAGCGGCCCGGCTTCGATCGATCCGCTGACCGGCGTTCGTTACGGCGGCACCTTTCCGGATATCTCAATCGAGGACGTCGCAGCCGGTGGTCGAGCCGTTCTCGATCACCTCGGTATAGAACGAGCGGCGCTGATCATCGGTCCTTCGCTCGGCGGCTCTGCGGTGCTGGCGTTCGCGGTGCTCTATCCAGGTCGCGCCCGCCGGCTGATCAGCATCTCTGGAACCATGGCGGCCTCGGCGCATGCCATCGCGCTGCGCAGCATCCAGCGCGAAGCCGTTCGAAATGATCCGATCAAGGGCCTGCGTCTGGCGAGGAAACTCGGCACCGTCACCTATCGATCCGCCGCCGAACTCGCCGCACGCTTCGGCAGAGCCGCCTCGAACGGCGGCCAAGACTTTGCAGTTCAGGATTACCTCGATCAGCAGGCCGACAAGTTCACCAAGGCATTCGACGCCGATAGCTATCTAATCCTCTCCAGAGCGATCGATTTATTTGATCTCGGTGATCACGGCGATCCGGCAGTGCTTTTCCAACGCGCCGCACTCGAGTCCGCCTTGGTGATCGGTGTCGAACAAGATGCCTTGTTCACGATCGACGAACAGACGCAGATCGCCGCAGCGCTGCAGGCCGGCGGCATTCCGACACGACTCGAACGCGTCGACAGCCTCGCCGGCCACGACGCCTTCTTGGCAGACCAAGCCCTTTTTGCCGCGATCATCGCCCGATGGTTGCAAGACACCTGATCACATCTCCAACGAACTTCACGGAGCAAGACCATGTCACTGTCCGTCACGGATCAACTCATCGACAACAACCGACGCTATGCCGCGGGCGAGGCTCGCCACGATGCACGCCACCCGGGCAAGCAGGCCATCAAGCCATCGCGACGTGTCGCCGTACTCGGCTGCATGGATGCGCGACTCGATATCGAAGATCTACTCGGTCTGCAAACGGGTGAGGCGCATATCATCCGCAATGCGGGGGGTGTGGTGAGCGAGGATGCGATCCGCAGTCTGCTCATATCGCATCACCTGCTCGATACTAAAGAATTCATCGTCATCCAGCACACCCGCTGCGGGATGCTCGCTTTCACCGATGATTTACTGAAGTCGGCACTCGAAGGCGATCCGCAGGCCGGCGAGCTGGTCTCGAAAGCGACGTCACGCCGGTTTGTGTGTCGATCCGTCGTCTCGAGCAGCCCCTCGACCTTTCACGCGTTTCGCGGCGCGCCCGAGGCGCTCGACTCACCGCCCGATGCCACCAACCTCGGCAGACTCGCCGACAGCGTCAAACGCAGCTTGTCTGCGATCCGAAATCACCCTTGGATTCCACGCGATGGCGAGGATGCCATCTCGGCGCGAGGGTTCATCTACGACGTCGACACCGGGCTCTTGCAAGAGGTCCTCTGACGCTTACGGATACAAAAACGGCGGCCCTTTTCAGGACCGCCGTTATCTTTGCACGCAGTGCAGCGGGTATCAGAACCGATCGAGGTTCATCGCCTTGTCCCAAGCCGCAACGAAGTCCCGCAGGAACTTGTCCTTGCCGTCGTTCACTGCGTAAACCTCGGCGATCGCACGGAGCTCGGAGTTCGAGCCGAATACCAGATCCACCGGCGTTGCCGTCCACTTGATGGCATCGCCGCGGCGACCCTCGTATACGCCTGCGTCCTGAGCCGACTTCGACCAAGTGGTCGAGGTGTCGAGCAGGTTGACGAAGAAATCGTTCGAGAGCGTGCCGGGACGATCCGTGAAGACGCCGTGGGCTGCCTGACCCGCATTGGCGTTCAACACACGCAAGCCGCCGACCAACGCCGTCATCTCGGGGACGCTAAGCGTCAACAGATTCGCGCGTTCAACCAAAGCTTCCGCGGGCGAGAGACGGTGGCCCGTCACGTAATAGTTGCGGAAGCCATCGGCGGCCGGCTCGAGCGGCTTGAACGAAGCGACATCCGTCTGAGCCTGTGAGGCGTCCGTACGACCCGCCTTGAACGGCACGCTGATGTTGCTGCCGGCATTCTTTGCCGCCTGCTCGATCGCCGCTACACCGCCCAACACGATGAGGTCGGCCATCGAGACCTTCTTGCCACCCTTTTTCTGAGCGGCGTTGAAGTCCTTCTGGATACCCTCCAAGGTCGCAATTACTTTGGCGAGCTCCTGCGGATTGTTCGCCTCCCAGTCCTTCTGCGGAGCGAGACGCACCCGCGCACCATTCGCGCCGCCACGCATGTCGGTGCCACGGAAGGTTGCCGCCGAGGACCAAGCCGTACGCACCAGTGCGGAGGTGCTCAGACCGGAGGCGAGGATCTTGCCCTTGAGTGCCGCTACGTCCTGATCATTGATCAGTTCATGATCGACAGCCGGGATCGGATCCTGCCAGGTCAACACTTCGGCAGGTGCCATGGAGCCCAAATAGCGCGAGCGCGGACCGAGATCGCGGTGCGTCAGCTTGAACCAAGCACGGGCGAAGGCATCAGCGTACTGATCCGGATTTTGACGGAACCGCTCGGAGATCTTGCGGTACTCCGGATCGAGCTTCATCGAAAGATCGGTCGTGAACATGATCGGCGGATGACGCTTGGTCTTGTCGTGCGCATCCGGCACGAGACTCCACGCGCTCTTGTCCGTCGGTACCCACTGGATCGCACCAGCGGGGCTACGCGTCTGTTCCCACTCGAACGTGAATAGGTTGTCGAGGTACTGCGTCGTCCACGCAATCGGGTTGGCCGACCAAGCGCCCTCGAGACCGCTCGTGATGGTGTCAGCGCCCTTGCCGGTGCCGCACGTATTCTTCCAACCGAGACCCTGCTGCTCGACCCCCGCGGCGGCCGGTTCGGCACCAAGGCAACCCTCGGGCTTGCGCGCACCGTGCGCCTTGCCGAAGGTGTGACCACCCGCGATCAGCGCAACGGTCTCTTCATCGTTCATCGCCATGCGACCGAAGGTCTCGCGGATATCGCGCGCCGCGGCGAGCGGATCCGGTTTGCCGTTCGGACCCTCAGGGTTCACGTAGATCAAACCCATCTGCACGGCCGCGAGCGGGTTCTGCAATTTGCGATCACCGCTGTAGCGCTCATCGGCGAGGAACTTGTTCTCAGGACCCCAATAGACGAGATCGGCTTCCCAATCGTCGGCACGACCACCGGCAAACCCGAAGGTCTTGAAACCCATCGACTCGAGGGCGACGTTACCCGTCAGCACCATCAAATCAGCCCAAGAAATGCTGCGGCCATACTTCTGCTTGACCGGCCACAGGAGGCGGCGTGCCTTATCTAGGTTGACGTTGTCCGGCCAGCTGTTGAGCGGCTCGAAACGCAACTGGCCACCATCGGAACCACCGCGACCATCGGTCAAGCGATAAGTGCCGGCGCTGTGCCACGCCATGCGGATGAAGAACGGGCCATAGTGACCGTAGTCGGCCGGCCACCAAGGCTGCGACTGCGTCATCAACGCTGCGATGTCTTGCTTGACCGCGTTGAGATCGAGCTTCTTGAACTCTTCGGCGTAGTTGAAACTTTCGCCGTAGGGATTCGACTCGACGGCGTGCTGACGGAGCGGACGCAAGTCCAGCTTCTCGGGCCACCAAAAATCGTTGGACATGTTGTTGGTGCCGGCGGCCTGCGCTGCGGGGCCCGACAGGGCCGCCGACAACGAGAGAGCCGCCGCAACCAGCAGGGACACACGGTTGTTGCGCATGGACATCTTCTCCTTGGAATCCAAACATCGCGAATCGCGAGAGGCTCGATGCTAGCACAGAATTAGACTCGGTCTAATTCGTTACTCAGACAGATGCTTGGAGGATCCACTCGGCCGCGCGCTCGGCGATCATGATGGTCGGCGCATTCGTGTTGCCACCGATCAAGCGCGGCATCACCGAGGCGTCGACGACGCGCAAGCCCTTGATTCCGTGCACTTTAAGCTGCGGGTCGACCACCGAATCAGCGTCGCTACCCATGCGGCAGGTACCGACCGGGTGATAAATCGTTTCCGCCTTCTCGCGGATGGCCGCAGTGAGCTCGGCCGCCGATTGACGACTCGATCCCGGATAGATTTCGGCCCCACGATACGAGTCGAACGGCGCCGCTGCGAGAATCTCGCGCGAGACGCGCACCCCCTCGATCAGGCCACGCAAATCCTCGGGCTCCGAGAGATAGTTGGCGAAGATACGTGGCGGATCGGCCATCGAACTCGATCGCAAACCGATATGCCCTCGGCTGTGCGGCCGCAGCACACACGCATGCAGGGTGTAACCATGCCCGGGTAGACGATTGCGACCGTGATCGTCGAGTTGCGCAGGGACGAAGTGAAACTGCAGATCAGCACGCCCGTCCGGCGCGCGGGTCGAGCGCAGAAAACCGCCAGACTCGGCGATGTTCGATGCGCCCGGACCGTTGCCCGTCAACCAATAACGCAAACCTTCGAACGCTTCTCGCACTACGCCAAAATCATAGGTGTTGGTCGTGCGACTCTTTTGCAACACGCAGTAGTCGAGATGGTCGTGAAGGTTGGCGCCGACGCCAGCCGCCGCGACGCGAACCGCAATACCCTGAGCTTCGAGCTCCCGCGCAGGACCAATCCCTGAGCACATCAACAATTGTGGCGAGGCGACAGTGCCCCCGCAAAGCAGCACTTCGCGAAGCGCACGGACCTGCCCGATGTTGCCGCTGCGCGCAAACTCCACCCCAACCACGCGATCACCCTCGATCAATACACGCTGCACCTGCGCCTTGGTGATCACCGTCAGATTCGAGCGATCGAGAGCGGGGCGAAGATAAGCGACGGCCGTGCTGCTACGCCGCGCTTGCCACTGTGTGACCTGATAGAAACCGAAACCCGCTTGCGCCTTGCCGTTGAAATCGTCGTTACGCGCATAGCCGCAGGCAGCCGCCGCATCGAGGAAGACGCTCGATAGCGGATTGCGGTAGCGCAGGTCTTCGACTCCGAGCGGACCTTCGGCGCCGTGATAGCGCGAGGCACCGCGCGCTTGTTTCTCCGCCTTGCGAAAGTATGGCAACACGGCAGCGTAGTTCCAGCCATGCGCCCCGAGCGCAGCCCATTCGTCGTAATCGGCGGCATCGCCACGGATGTAGCACATCGCGTTGATCGAGCTGCTGCCACCCAAAACGCGGCCGCGCGGCCAGTACAAGCGCCGACCGTGCAGCTCCGGTTCAGGCTCGGTGTGGTAATCCCAATTGATGCGCGGGTTACCGACGAGCTTCGAGAGGCCCGCCGGCATATGGATGAAAGGATTCACATCGCGACCACCCGCCTCGATCAGCAAGACCCGCAGGTCGCCGCTCGCGCTCAGACGATTGGCGAGCACGCAGCCGGCTGAGCCGGCACCGATAATGACGTAATCGTAGTCGCGGGTCGTCATGAGCCGCGAAACGATACCCCGAGCCGAGCCCTAGCGTCGAATCCAGTCGATCAAGCTGCCCCACGCCGGCTCCTCGCGCTGCCGAGCCGCCTCGGGCAGGTCGGCGATGCCGAGGCCGCCCGCCGCGCAAGCGACATACACTTGCGAGTCGCGGATGGTCGCGATCAACGGGATTTCGAGCACCGCGAGGAAACGCTCCAAATGACGAAACGAGATCGTCTCGCGACGCACTCGATTGGCTACCACCGCCAGACGACCATCACCGCGCTTCACGCCGCCGTGCACATGCAGGTTACGAACGAGCCTTGCGCATACATCGATATCGATTTGCGAAGGGGTTACCGGGATGATGAGCTTATCGGCGTCGCGACAAAAATAGATCAACTGAGCCGGTGGAATCGCCGCCGGGGTGTCGATCACCACATCGCGCACCCCGAGACCCTCGGTCAGTCGATAGAGCCGTACGCCGCGGATTTCATTGACCTTGCCGGTGACACCCCGCACAACGGGCACAGTCGTCGGCCGGCGTCGCAACCAAGCGAGCGCCGACTCTTGCGGGTCGTAATCCACCAGCGCCGCTCCGCCGTTCGAGCGGGCAAGCCACGCAGCTAAATTGGTCGCGAGTGTGGACTTGCCGGAGCCACCTTTCGTGTTGAGCAAAGCGACGTAAGCCATGCGCACGTAGCTAGCGCGATGAACATGACTTCGATAATCACCGGTCGGCGAACTGCTTCCGAAACGGCTGCAACTCAAGAGCGTGCGAGTTGCCTCATGGCGGCTACGAAACGATCGATATGCTCCGGCCGAGTGAAAATAGCCGGACTGACGCGGATAACCGATCCTGCTGCAGCGCCGGCACGATGGACCGTCATGACGCCGAAGTCCTCACGCAATCGCTTCGCCAAGAGAAAGTTATCTCGCTCCGACGTTTTGCCTTGCAAGCGTAGTGCGCCGATACCGGCGTACAAGCGCGGATCGTTCGAATCGAGCACCTGGACACCGGGCTCCGTCTGCAATTCGGTGACCCAACTACGGCGCAAATGCCGAAGCCGCGCTTCGATCAAGGCACCACCGATACGCTCCCGGTAGTCGAGCGCTGCCGGTATGGTCAGCGTCGCGGCAAAATTGGCAGTGCCAGGATGAACGAGACCGCGAACATCCTGCAACTCGGTCTCCGCGCTCATGTGCGCCCGCATATCGCCAAGACGCTTCTTGGCTACGTATAAACCGCCACAGCCGATCGGCGCTCCAAACCACTTGTGCAGATTGAAACCCACGAAATCGGCACCGAGAGCTGGGATCGTGATGTTCAATTGTCCAAGCGCATGCGCCGAGTCGACGATGCAATCGACCGCGCGACGACGCGCCATCTCGATAATTTCTTTGATCGGCAAAATCAAGCCGGTTCGATGTCCGAGATGGGTCAACAACATCAGGCGCACTCTCGGGTGCTGGCGCAGCGCGGATTCATAGGCATCGATCAAGCCCTGCCAACTAACCGGCTCTGGCAAATCGATCGTCACGAGCCCCACCTGCCGCTCGCGCTGCAACCAGCGCATGGCGTCTTGCATCGCCGGATAGTCGAGATCGGCCATCAAAATCTCATCACCCGCACTCAACTTCCCATAGCCCGCAATCAGCGCCTGCAAGGCTTCGGTCGCATTTCGCGTCAAGGCGATTTCATCGACCTCGACACCGAGAGTGCGCGCGACGCGCGCCCGCACTTGCTCGAGATCGGTTGGATACTCGTTGCGGGCGTACAGCGTGTTGCGTCGATTGACCATCTCGGTGTGGGCGAGATAGCGCTGCAACACGGGACGTGCCATCACACCCCAATTGCCGTTCTCTAGCGGGATCGGATCCGCAGCGACGTCGAAGTCGGCCGCGATGCGCGCCCAGTAATCTTCGTCGGCGGCGTTATCGGTTGGGCGTTTCGAGGCGAGAGCGGGACGGGCAGCGAGCGCCGCAGCTGCGAGGAGAAAACTGCGGCGCTCGAGCATCAAAGATCAGAACTGGTATTTGAGGCGAACGTAGTACTGCCCACCGTCGGTATCGTACGGAGCGTTGCGCGAATAAATCAAACCGCGATTGGCCTGATTGACTGCTTCATCCGGATAGGCATCGAACACGTTTTCAGCCCCGAGCTTGATCGCCAGACTATCGGTCACTTGGTAATCGAAGGCAAGATCGACCAGCGTCATGCTGCCGAAGTCTTGGAAGAGCTCACCCGTCGAATTACCCGTCACATCCAGCCAAGGTCCGTAGTAGCGACCCCGGACCGAAAGCTCCCAAGGACCACTCTGCACGACCGCTGATGCCGTACCGTTCAGTTTCGGGCGGGCTTCCTCAAAAACGCGACGGGTGGTGACCCCCGTTGGATTGAGGACCGCACCGCTCAGAACGGTGGTCTCGTTGTGATTGATGCCGGCCGTCAAGGTCAGACGGGTTGCGTCGAAGGCGTGCGAATAAGAACCGATCAAGTCCACGCCTTCGGTGCGAGTGTCGTAGTCGTTGGTGAAGAAGGACACGCGGGTCAGCGTCGAGGCGCCGGGGATACCCCCCGCGACCAGTGCGGCACGCACCGCATCGGTTACCGCGAACGAACCGGTCTGACTGAAACGATCCTGCACCTCGATACGATAAGCATCGAGCGTCAAAGATAATCCCATCGCACTGCGCCACGCGAGGCCCACGCTCAAGCTGTCACTCGTCTCAGGTGTCAGCACGGCCGGCGCAGGCGACAACCCGGCGACACCAGCCAACACGCCCGGTGGTACGCGGCCGCTCGTGAACACTTGCAATGTCGCCACGTCCAGACCCTGCACGATCTGCGAGGTGTTTTGCTGACCCGGGGTGGGCGCGCGGAATCCGGTCGATACCGTTGCACGCAAGGCGAGATCGTCGGTGAGTTCGTAACGAGCACCGAGTTTGTAGTCGAAGTTGTCGCCGAAATCGTCGTAGTCTTCGAAGCGACCGGCCAACGCCAAGCGCAGCTTGTCGGTGACCGGTAAATCGACGTCGATGAATGCAGCAGTGTTCTTGCGCGGAAACTCGCCGGACTGCGTCGGAGTAAATCCGGGAAACCCATTGGCATTGGCCGCCAAACGTGCGGGGGGTGCAGCACCCGGACCTACGGCATAAGACGCAGGGTCGCCCGGCGCAATGTTGTAGGTTTCCTCGCGTGCCTCGAAACCGAACGCGACCGTCGTCTTCTCATCTGCCACCAAACCACCCAACGTCCACGTGAAGTCGGCGTTGAGATTCAGCTCCTCTTGGGCGATCCGTCCGAGATAAAAGAAAGTCGGGCTCGTCGGTCCCAAGGAGGCGTTGATGGTTTCGCCCAAGGTGTAGTCGATGCCGCTACGCCCGGAGGAGGCACTGAAGTCGTACGAGAACGAGTCGGTCCAATCGCCCCGCGCTCCGACGACGAGTTGGTAGTCCTGATCTTCTGAGCCAAAGCGCGGCGTGAAGCCCGCGGGATAAATCGAGCGCAGATCAAACCCGGGGAACGCGGGGCTACTGCCGTAAACGGTGGGGTTGCCCACAGGATTACGCCAGTTGAAATCACTCAAGCCGTTCCCTTGCCCGGCGGTGCCGAAGAGGTAGAACTCCGTGAAATCGAGTGGCACTTTGGTATTGACCGCCGCGCGCCAGGTTCGCAGATCCGGCTGACCCCAGCGTTGGACGGGATTCGGTACGACCAACGACGGAACAGCCTGTTGCAGCGCGATCGCATCCGGGCGTTGCCGGGTACGCGAGGTCAGCTCCTGATCGTTCCACTCGAAGGATGCCGAAAGGTGACCGCCGCCGTCGAAGGCGCTACCGCCGCGAAGACTGTACTGCTGTGTCGCGCCGTCACCTTCAAAGTATTGACCCATCTGCGCGGTCGCCTCGAAGCCTGTCGACTCATCGAGGATGATGTTGATGACGCCGGCGATCGCATCGGAACCATACTGAGCCGAGGCGCCGTCACGCAGCACCTCGACACGTCCGATGGCACTGGTCGGAATTTGCGACAAGTCCGGTCCCTGCGCGCCGCGCGATCCGAGCAATGCCGAGCGGTGAAAGCGCTTGCCATTAAGGAGAACCAGCGTTTGATCGGGCGATAGACTGCGCAGCGTCGCCGGACGGACGAACACTTGTCCGTCAGCCATCGGCAAGCGCTGCACGTTGTACGACGGAACGAGTTGAGCAAGCACGTCCGTCAGATCGCTCGATATCGAGGATTCGATCGCCGCATCGGTCAACAAGTCGACCGGCGCCAGCGTCTCGAACACCGTTCTCTCCGCTGCACGCGTGCCAGTCACGATGACCTCGTCCAAACCACTGCCGTCTGCGGGTTCTGTGGAGTTGTTTTGTGCAAACGCGGGTGTGACTGCCACTGCAATCCAAAGAATTGCGAGCGACGGCGGGGCCTTGACAAGTTTCGTCATCATCAAAATTCCTCAGTAGCGGGTCGATCAGAAACGATAGGTTGCCGAGATTCGATACGAACGACCCAAGATCGGCCGGGCGGTGTAGAACCGTGCACCGGCATCGCCGGAAACGAACTGGCCAGCGCGGGGGTTGCCCTCCGTCAGACCGATTTCATTACTCAGATTCACGCCGTGGAAGCCGACGGTCAGTTGCTCGGTCGCCTTCCATGTGACGTTGGCACCGAGCACCTCATAGGCCGGCAGCGACTGCGAGTTGGCCGCATCCGCGTAGCGCTTCGAGTAGTACTCCGCATCCAATTCGGCACGCAAACGTCCGCCCATCAATTTCACACCCGGGTTGAGACGCGCCGATACCTCGGGAACACGAATCAACTGGTTGCCGTTGAAGGTCACCACCACGGGCTGTCCACCAACGTTGTTGGTGAAGGTGAAGCTCTCGTACTCAGGCTGCTGCCACGTCAAGGCGCCACCGACATAGAACATCTCTCCGAGGCTGACATTGCCCTCAACTTCGACACCGACCGTTTTGGTGTCGGCATAGCCGACACGCGTGGTGAAACTGTTGGTCGCGTTGTTGAACACGTTGTCGGTGAAACGTACGCCCTCGAATTTCGACTGGAACGCAGTCGCGTAGAGGGAATAATTGCTCCCCTCCAGCTTGAGGCCCGCCTCGAGCATGGTGATCGGCGTCACGCGTATGTCGGTACGTACGGCATCACCGGCGCTACCCTGAAACTCCGAGGGTGACGGCAATCGTCCCGTATCGGTCACGCGCAAAAAGGCGCCGAAACCGTCGTTGAACTGATAATTCAACCCGAGCGTGAAGCTGGTCTGGTCGTAGGTACGCGCAAAGCCCTGGAAAACGCCTGTGCCCGTGATCACCTGGTTATCAGCCAGAGTTCCCGCGACGCCAAGATCCACCGTCTTTTTGCCCTCGACGGCGCCGGAGAAATCGATCTCCTCGTAACGAACGCCGAGGTCGAGGCGCAACGCCTCACTGAGCTTCCACTCGTCGGCGAGGTAGAGTGCGGTGCTGCGCGCCTCGACGGTGGCGTTGTCGAACAACGAGCCATAACGCAGGATGCCGTTATCGGTTACCTTGCCGACGATCGCGCCGGTCCCGCCAATGGCGAGCACATCGACGCGTCGTGCCTGATCGCGCAGCTCGAGGTTGGCGGTCGCCATGAATCGATCGTAGTCGTAGGAGTAATCGGCGAGATACGCGCCGACAGTGACATCGTGGGTTGCACCACCGAGCTCGAACTGCTTGGAAACCCGCAGGTCGTTTGCGAACTCGCGCAGCGGAACGATCACGCTGAGCAGATTTCCGCTGATCATCAGTCCGTTGCCATTCGCGCCGTCGAGATTGAAGGCCTCGCCGGAAGTCGCGTACACCATGCGTAAATCGGCGCCCGGATACGCAGTCTGCGCAGCTGCTCGCAGCGACGCCAGTCGTGCCCGTGCCGTTTCCACGTTGCCGGTCGGGAACAGACCGTTACGGGTGATCTCGGAGTCGCGAAGTCGCGCGATGTTACGCAAGCGCCAACCATCGCCGAGACCCACGTCGAGTTTTGCGGTGAGCTGCGTTAGCTTCACGTCGGTTCCGCGCCGCAAGTCGAACGCATAGGGACCATTGACGTTCATGAAGCTCAGCAAGCGGTTATCCGGACCCGCGAGCGTTCCGAAGTTGGGATCGAATCCCGAGATGGCCGCGACATCGCCAGACGAATCGAAGGTCAGCGGCACTGGCAGTAAGAACCCGACGTTGTCGTCGATGTGCTTGAGGTTCACGTCGATTCGACCGTCCGCCAAATCGTGGCCGATCGCGACACGGAACTGACCGCCTTGATTCTGGCGAAAGCCCGGCGGACGAATGCCATCATCACTGCGGAAAAATCCGCCAACGGACATATCCCACGACTCACCGAGCGGCGCGCCGTAGTAGAAATCGGTGCGATACATGTCGTAGTCGCCAACCTGCACCTTCACTAAACCCTCGGCCTTATCGCTTGGGCGTCGGGTGATGAAGTTGACGACGCCACCTGGCGAGTTGGCCGCGAAAATTGCCGACGGACCGCCGCGAACCGCTTCCACGCGACCGATCGTTTCGTCGAGACGGAACGACTGATCGGCGTTCAACCAACCGAGGCCGCCGTCATGCTGAATGGTCAGCCCGTCTTCCTGAATCGTGACCGACGAATAACCATCGGTCGGAATGCCACGCGAACGTACGTTGTTGGACGCTTCACCACCGGACGCTTCGACCCAAAAACCCGGGACCGACTTGAACACTTCCGCGGTGCTGAGCGGAGCGACGAAGCGCAAGCGCTCGGCATCGAGTGAGGTCGCTGCATAGCTGACGTCGACTTTCGCCAACTGACCGAGGCCAGCGCGTCCCGTGACGATCACCTCTTCTAAGGCTTGCTCGCGATTCGACTCCGACGTCTGCGATACAGCTGCGGATGCAGCGATCAACATCGACACGGTTGCGGCAATCGACCAGCGGATATCACGGTTGCTCATCTTATTGTCTCCCTTGAGTTGGCTTGGCAGTAGATCAGGGTTTTCCTGCAGGACCCTTGCAGGTGGGTTGCGATTTCATGTCGGTGACGAAATAGATCGGGTTCGAGATCAGCAACAGACGTCCTGTTGCCGGCTCTCGAACATCGGCTCTGAGCCAACGCTCACAACCGCTCGTCTTGAGTGGGATCGTCATGGTGGCGCTCGAGATCGCGAGCGACTGAACGACGCGCCCACGGCTTGAATCGCCAATAGTCACAATCAGCTGCTGACCCAGAACGTCGCGAGTTGCAACTTCGAGCGAGAAATCCGTCTCGGGTGCGAGCTGCACCACGCCGCCCATCGCGACGTTTTGAGTCGCGCTAATCACATTCAGATCGACATGGCGCGTCTGCGTACCGTCGACATCCACGAACGCGCGGCCTTCGCGTACGCTCGAAAAAAGCGCTCGTTGCGAGAGCTGCGACGCGTAAACGACACTTCGCGGCCGTCCGACTGGCACCTGTCGATCGGCCGCTGCGGCTGGATCGTGCGAGTCACTGCCGGCAAGCGCCGTCACACGCACGCCGCGATCCAACAACCGCTGCCAATATTCGAGTGCTGAGAACGGGCCTTCGGCACTGGCAAAGCGCAGCAGCGAGCCGCCGTTGACGACCTCGACGGCGTCGACCTCGCCCCAGCCGGCTTGACCAGACCATCCGCAACCCATGCAATCTTCATTGGCCGGCAAACCGGGATGGTTGACGATGACGAGACCACGTCGTCGTCGGGTCTCGCTGAAAACCGCTGCGATATCGACTGCGCTCGAGTCCGGCTTGAGGAACGCTGGCCACTGGTCGATACCCAACACGTTGGCATGACCACCGAACGTCGTCATCTCCATGCCGGGGATGATCAGCAGTTGATCGAAGTAGGCTTGGAGTTCGCGCAACCCGTTGTAGTGCGCGTTAGTGTTGTGATCGGTGATCGCAATGAAATCCAGCGCCTCACGGTCGACCGCGAGCAGAGTTTTGAAAATCGGACAGGGCACGCGGCGCCCCGTGCGACTCTCACAGCTCCCGTCGCTGTGCGCGGTGTGAGCATGAAAATCGCCGCGATACCATCTCGCCTCGCCGCGTAACGCCCCGGCGACGAAGGCCGACTCCGGTAATACGTGCCCTTGGCGGTGCAGACGTATGCGTACCTCGTAGTTGGTCGGCGGCATTCCGCGCCCGGGCAGACCCACGGTCGCGCGTACGTTCGGGAACCCCATCACGAGGCGCCACATACCCGAGCGAATCGGACCGGGCAGATACGATGGCGTGGCATCCACCGCACCGATAGTCACTGCGGTTTTGTCACTCCCACTCGCCCCACGAAAACCCGCCTCGTCGTACAAGGCGAGATCGACCACCGTCCGCACGCCTTGGCCATCATGAGAAAAATCGATGTCGATCCGATCGATCCCCGTTGGGACTTCGAATTCCACTGCGCGGAATCGCTGATGATCGACACCGGTGATGGTGCCGACTCGGCGCAGTTCGATGGCATCCGCGGCCGCGGGCGGTGGCGAGGATGCAATCCCCACCACCGCCGAGAGCCACATTCCGAATAGCCAACCGATCAGGGTTGGTCGATACATCACGCTGCGACGATGCCGCCGTCGTCGCGTTGGATCACGATCGTGGCCGATCGCGGTCGCGTCAAGCCACCATCCGGCCAGTGCGACGGATACTTGCTCGGGCTCGAGAGATCAGCGAGCGGCATATCCTCGCCCGGGTGCTGAATGTTGACGAACAGCGCCTTGCCGTCAGGTGACTCGGTGATCCCGGTGATTTCGCACTGCACGGGCCCGACCAAGAAGCGCTTCAGCTTCGTCGTGCCGGGAGCGGCACCGACGTACGTCTGCACGGTCTTCGTGGCACCACTCGCATCGGTGTTGGTCACGGTTCGCGCAGCACCATCACCGACCGTGCCCGGCAGGGCCGCGAGCAGCATGCAGTTGGTGACATCCGTGTAGGCACCATCATCGGTCTGGATCCAGAAGATGCCATTCGAACCGAACCACGCGCCATCGGGGCTCGAGAAATCGTTCTCGGCGGTGAGGCCGGAGAGGTTCACCGTCGCCGCATCAGCCGTCGCGCGCGCGCCGAACACATAGACGTCCCACCGGAACGTCAAGGCGGCGGGCTCCGCTTCGAGCCAGCGGATGATGTGCCCGTTCGGATTACCCCGCTGCGCGGACCCGTTGGTACGTGCGTCGTTGTAATGACGGGGATTGGCCGCATCGGTCGAGGCCAAGGTCCGTAGTGACGAGTTGCTGTTGGTCAAAGTCATGTAGACCGCGCCGGTAAAGGGATCCACCGCACCCCACTCGGGGCGATCCATCTTGGTTGCGCCGACTGCATCGGCTGCCAGTCGCGCATTGACCAACACATCGGCCTGGTCCGCAAACGCGTAGGGGGTGTAACCCGAGTTCACCGCACCCGAGTTGAAGGTGAGTTCGACCCAGCGCCCGGTTCCATCGGCACTGAAGATCGCGGCATACAACTTGCCGTTATCAAGATATTTATCGCCGGCCGCCAAGCCCCGGCTGGCATCAGCCGGATCCCAGACGGCAGTGGATACGTACTTGTAGATGTACTCGTTGCGCGAGTCGCAACCCATGTAATAGACGATCGGCTTGCCGGCGACGGCCTTCGCCGGCCAAGCGCCCTCGTGAGCGAAGCGTCCCATCGCAGTGCGCTTCTTCGGCACCGACGACGATGTGTACGGATCGATCTCGACGTTCCAACCGTAGGTGTTCGGCGCATTGCGATAGTCGTCCGATCCGTTGGTCGAGGTGCCCAACACCTCCGCATTCCAACGACCATAGAGGTTGTCTGCGGTATCAGGCGTCGGCGTCGCCCACAGTTCGCGACCCGCTCCCGCTACGCCGTAGCGCGCGAACGACGCGAGTTCCTTGGCGGTTCGCTTGGCGTTATCCGTCGCCGCAGTGCGGCGGAAGTAGCCGGCCCAGTTCTCTTCGCAGGTCAGATAGGTTCCCCACGGCGTATAACCGTGCGCACAGTTATTCACCGTACCGCGTGTGGCAACACCGGTCGGCGAGAACTTGGTGACCATGTAACGCGAACCGGCGGCGGGTCCGGAGAGTGTCATCGGGGTCAGCGTGTGGATGCGACGATTGAAAGCAGAATCCTGCTTGTACGTCCAGTTACCCGCCTGCTTGACGACCTCGACGACGGAAACACCATGGACATAGAATTCTTTGAGCACCTCACTAGAATTCGTGCGTACTCCGTTGACGATCGTCTGGCCATTGGCATGCAGGAACGACGGTGTGATCGCCTCGTGATTCATCACGAGTAGCGCACGATCCGTCGCAGTGGCTGAATACTTGCCGTCTGCACCGAGTCCGAAATACTGAATCGCGTCGTGGTGATCTCCAGCGCGTCGATCGAAAGTGGTGGCATCGTCGGTACCGTCGTTTTTGTAGGCTGCGACGCTGGCCGCCATCGGATCACCGAGGCGGAAGAGAACCGTGGCGTAATAACCGCTCGGAACTCGCAATGCATCGGCGACCGATTTGGCGACCGGGTTGAAGGAGAGTGTGGTCGCTCGCGGAGGTGCGACGCCGGACGGTGTTGCACCGATCGCATCGGGCGTCGACGAGCCGACATCATCGCCGTTGCAACCGGCGAGAGCGCCAAACATCGACAATGCTGCGAGGCCGGCACCGCCTTTGAGCAGCATGCGGCGCGCGATGATCGCGCTCATTTCAGGATTGGGCGAAACGTTGGTGACGAGATCTTGGTCGTGATCGGACACGGCAGCCTCCGGCGATAGTGTGGTGTGATCGGTTTTGACGCTAGAGTCCCCCTGCGATGTGTGGAATTGATGAAGAATTGATGTCAGCGAAGTAACAAACTTCAAACGGTGTCTTGGCGCTGGCTATTTGCAATCGAATCTTCATCGGACAGTCATATCTTTGATCAAATATAAGATTCTTGGGCGGGGTACTCTCCCTCGCACTGGCCTCCCCTGCACTGCGTTGTACCCAGCACACCATGATTAGCAATACGCCATGATCAGCGGGCCCAGATGGCTGAGCCTGATCGGCATCGTGCTGCTAGCTCGAGTCGCCTTGGCGCTTTTTCTGCCCATCGACCTAGCGGGCGATGAGTCTTACTACTGGGAGTGGGGCCGAAATCTCGACTTCGGTTATTTCAGCAAACCACCACTGATCGGCTGGATGATGTGGGCGCTCGGCATGCTCGGTTGGGATACGGAATCGGGCATCCGTGTTGCTGCTGCCGTCATCGGTGCGGGCAGTCTTTATTTTTTGGGGGCGCTCACCGCGGAGATGGCGACGCCCCGAGACGCCTTTCGCGTCGTCGCTTTGCTGGCGAGTGCTCCCTTCGCGCTGCCCGCCAATCTATTTTTGACCATCGATTCGCCGCTGGTTTTTTTCTGGTCCGCCGCCTTGCTGCTGACGTGGCGCGTACGTGATGCCAAGGGCACCATTTCGCGATCCGACGTGGCGCTCGCCGCCGTTCTCGCGCTCGGCGTGCTGACCAAGCAAATCATGCTGGCTTTCATCCCCTTGTGGCTCATTTGGTTGGCCATCGACCCCAATCGACGTCATCAACTCGCGACCCTGCGGGTCTACATCATCGCGGCAACGCCCTTATTGGCGTTGACGATCCCGCTCTGGTGGAACGCACAGGAGAACTGGGTGACCATCCAACACACCGCCAGTCACTTTGCGAGTTCGGCGTGGGGTGTTCGTAAGGCGCTCGGCTCGCTCGGCGCATTCCTCGGTTCGCAATGGGTGCTCTGGGGCGTGGTGGCGCTACCCGTTGCGATCATGGCGTTGACCCGCCGATCGGGTGTCGACTCGGGTGCCGAATCCACTCGCCCTTTCCTTACGTTGTGGTCGTTACCGGTACTCGCACTCATCCTACTGCTCTCGTTACGACAAAACATCCTGCCCAACTGGGCCGCCGTATTCTGGCTGCCACTGATGATCCAGGCGGGAATTTCTTTGAGTGAACGTTGGTGGCGACGCGGTATCGCGATCAACTTGGTCGTTCAGGTAGGTCTCATTGTAGCCATCATCGTGACCCCCCAGTTGACCTTGGCGAGGACGCCGTTCGATCGGGTCATGGGTTGGGAGAGGTATGCTCAACGGATCGCACGTCAGGATCGATCGATCTGGCCCGAGCGTGCGGGTGTCGATGCACGGCGCGCCATCATCGTGGTCGGACACCGTTACTCGGCTTCGCAACTGGCGTTCTACCACCCAGAACGTCCGCACGTCCGACTGTGGCAACCAAGTGATGAAATCCGCACCCAGTACGGAATCTGGAATCGTCGTCAGCCGATCCTGCAACGAGAGGCGTTGCTGGTGGTGACCGACGAACGAACGTCATTGCCGCCCGATTTGCTCGCGCGTTGGCCCTGCGTGCGACCGCAAGGCACCGAGATCGTTCCGGTGACGGGGGGTCTCGCTCGGACGGCGCGGCTCTGGCACGCGCAACGCGAATGTAGGAAATCCGACGCCAGATCGTCACCTTGAAATTCGACACTGCGCAGCGTGATTCCGCGCGCTCCATCCCGACTTCAGAAATATCCCGAGCTGGTCGTCATCGGCGTGCTGGCCGTGGCTCTGTTGCTCTTCGTCGATCTGCCGAAAACCGATTTGTGGATCGTCGCGCTGGTTTACGACGAGCGCGCGGGCGAGTGGCCATTCGCCTCGCTGCTGTTTTTCGATGCACTGAACCGCCATTTTGAAAATGTGTTCGTCATTGCCGGGGCGAGCGCCTCGCTCGCCTGCATTCTCGCGTATCGCCTTGGATACGGCTCGCCGCAGTGGCAGCGTGTCGGAGTTTTCCTTCTGTTGTCGCTCGCCGTCGGCCCGGGCCTGATCGTCAACGGAGTCTTCAAGAATGCCTGGGGCCGGCCGCGCCCCGTCGACACCGTGCAGTTCGGCGGCACACAGGAATTTCGTCGCATTACCAATCCGGGTGCCGGTGGCGCACCGGAGCGCGGCGGAGCCGGCCGGTCATTTCCCTCAGGTCATGCTGCCGCGGCGTTCTGGAGCACGTCACTGTTTTTCGTCGCGCGATATCTTTGGCCGCAGCGTGCCTTACTGACACTCGGCGTGACCGTCGGCATCGGTCTGCTCGTCGGCACGGGGCGCATTCTCGCGGGTCGGCACTATCCGTCGGATGTTTTGTGGGCGGGTGTGATCGTATTTTCGATCAGTGGTCTGATCGCCTATCTGTGGCTCCAGTTGCCGCGATGGCGAGCTCACACCAACGAGACACCGTGACGAGCAACGCCCTGCAACGCCATGGCCTCGCGCGACTAGCGCTGGTCGTTGCGTTCGCAATTTGGGCTCTTGGCACTGGCATCGAATCGGCAACCGGAATCACGGGACTCGATGAGTACTGGCATTCGATGCGTACGGCGATTCAATCCTTCGAGCTCGGCGCGTGGTGGCCCCCCGTGCTCGATGGCGAGTTGCGAATTGAAAAGCCGCCGCTGCTGTACTGGCTGATGATGCTGAGCTTCAGCACTTTCGGCGTCGAATTTTGGACCGCGCGTTTACCGTCATTGTTGTTGGGTCTCGGCTTTGCTGCCTTGGTGGCCACGCTCTACTCGGACCTCTTCAAGCGCGATCGTCTACTGCCTTTCTTGATCGCACTCTCGTTACTGACCATCGCAGTCGAGTCGCGTCGTGCGATGCTCGATCTGCCGGTCGCGGTTTGTACGGTAGCCGCCTTGACGGCCCTGCTACGCCAACAAAGATCACCAAGCTCGTCTTGGTGGCTCGCTGCAGCGCTGGCCACGACGGCGGGGTTCTATTTCAAGGGACCGATCGCGTTGTGGTTCATCGTCACTGCCGTGGTGGCGTTTCGAGTCGTAACGCGGCAGTCAGTCAAACCCGCGGTTATCTGGTCCACCTCGCTTCTCACTCTCGTGCTGATCAGTCTCTGGCCTCTGCTGTTGAGCTTGTCGAGCCCGGATTGGCTCGATCGTCTTGCCGACGACAGCGCTGATCGAGAGTTCGGTTGGCCCAGTCTGAAGAACCTGCAAGCGGTGATTGCCGGGTTCGCCGTGGCGAGTTTGCCGTGGCTATTTGTCCTGCTGCGCGCGGGGACACGCTCTACCCTCGAAGCGGAGGATCGCGAAATCACTCGCGCTCTGTGGCTGTGGATCGCTCTGGCGCTCATTCCGTTCTTGTTCGTCAGAACCTTCGAGCGATACCTGTTGCCGCTCGCCATCCCGATCGTCCTAATGACGGCTCACGTCTTGAACAATCATGCGCAGTCGCGACGGCTGCATTTGATCTCATCGGTGGTCATGACGGCGCTGCCGGTGGTGTCGCTGTCGGTTTTTGTTTGCTGGCTCGCGCCCTCAACGTTTGTCGTTGTTGCGACCATCGTGTCGGTGACGATGCTCTCCGTTGCCGGCGTGTGCGCGTGGCGGCGAGCGAGCATAGCGACCGTCGTGTTGTTGATCTCGGCCACCACGGTCACGCTCGGTTATCTTTATCCCCGGCTTGGGGTCAATAGCTTGCCGGCCGAGGTGGTTGCGGACTTTGCCGACGGCACCGGTGCTCATTATGCAAGCCCTTATCCGGGCACGCTCTCAATGGTGCTCGGGCGATCGGTCCCAATCATCGAGCGCGACGACCCAAGTGCACTGCAAGATCACGCGCGTAAACACGGCCTTCTCGTGTTACGTCTCGACGACTGGCGCGCCTTGCAGACCGCCGCGCAAAGCGCGAACTGTCTGGTGACGATCGAGCGTCGCTTTGCAATGTGGTATTCGCGTGGCGCTTTTCTCAGCCTCGGCAAGCCCGGACTGACTCGGGAGATGCGCTGGGAAGCAATCAAAAATCGCGACCTCAACATTTTACAGCCCGAGTTTGTCACCGCTCGTATCTCGATGAGACCCATCCCATGAACGATTGGCTTTGGATTCCCGTCACCCTGCTCATCGTCGGCGGACTGATTTACGCGTGGTGGGTGCACCTGCACTCGCGTTTTACCACGGTGTCACCGGGCGTTTTGTTCCAATCAGCCGCGATGCCGCCCGCCAAGCTCGCACGGGTGGCCCAACGTCGCGGGATCCAGACGGTGATCGACTTTCGCAGCGGCCAGGATCTTGAAGTCGCCGCAGAGAAAAAAGCGCTCGCCCGCATCGGCGTGCGGCATCGACACTTGCCGACATCGATCTATCCAAGCCAGACGGAGATCGCCGCTTTCGTGGCTGCGATGCAGCAAGAGCTGACCAAACCCAACCGCATCCTCATCCACTGCAAGGATGGCGAGGGGCGAGCGGTCATGTTCGCCGCGATCTATCGCATCGAATTCGAAGGTTGGGACAACAAACAAGCTTACCGCGCGAGCGCACGGCTACCGGACGGGCTGCGATTTTTGAACCAACTGCATCCCACAATCGGCTGCCTATCGCCGCGCAACGTCAAAACCGGTTTGATCTTGAACTACCGGCGAACGCCGATGCCGGTCGCGTACCGCTCGAGCGGTGAACTCTAACCAAACTCCGCGCCGGCGCCTCTCGGTATCCTCAGGGGGTCGACTCGGTGTACAAGCGACGTAGTTTTTCGCGATCGGCCGCATCGAGGCCGAGCCCCTCTTCCAGGTATTTGTCGACGCTACCGAACTCGTCGACCATCCCGGCGAACGCAGCGTCGAGGTAACTGGACTCGACACCCATGAAGACCTGAATGACATCCGGAGGCAGGCGCGCGAACAAACGGGCCGTCGGATCGTCAGTGGCCGCGGCGGACATCGGCTTGGGCTTGTAGTGCTTGTTGGAGAGCAGGTAATCGTCCATGACGCGCTCACGTGGCACGCCAAGTGCGGTCAATATCAACGCCGCTGCCACGCCCGTCCGATCCTTGCCTGCGGAGCAGTTGAACGCGAGGGGCGCATTACCCGCTAGCAACTCATCGAACATTTGTCGGTACTGCATCTGAAATTGCTTCGGCAGCTCCCGGTAAAAAGAGGCAAAAGCCGCGCGGGCGGCCGCAGGCGTCGGGGCGTCGCGCATCACGGCGAGAACCTCGCCAAACTGCAGCTCGTAATCGCGTTCGAGCCGACGCGGCGCCTCCGCATCGCCCGGCCAACGTGTCGGTTCGCGCAGACGCTCCTCGGTCGATCGGAAGTCGGCGACGACTTCGATGTTCAAGGTACGGAGGTATTCGTAATCACTGGCGGTCAAGCCGGTCATGGTTCCCGATCGATACAACAAGCCGCGTCGCACGAGACGACCGTCAGAGGTTTCGTAGCCGCCGAGGTCGCGAAAGTTGACGCCGCCCTGCAAAGGCAGAAGTCGTGCACTGGAATCAACACGAGCCGGGGCAACCGGCGTCGCGTCGAAAGCAACGGCCGCGCTGATGAGCAGCGCGAAACCCGCTGCGCACGCGGCCAACCACGACGTCGTGCGGCGAAGGCGGCGTGTGCGTGTCATCAGCGAGACTCCCCGAAGCGAAGGCGGAGCTCAAGGCCGTAGGTTCTCGGCTCGTTGAAGATGCCGTAAGTGCCCAAGGTCGAGCTGACGCTCTTGTAGAACAGATACTCCTCATCCAACAAATTGCGCGACCACAGCGACACTTCACCCGTGGCACCGAGTTGCGGCAGCGCTAAGTCCACCAGTGACAAACGCGCATTCATGGAAACGGATTTATCGGTCAACGTCTGCTCCAGTTCGCTCGTGTAGGCGCCGTCCGCCCAACTGCCCGAGAGATGCATTTTCAGTCGGGCTTCGCCGAGTGAGATGGCGTAGTCGATGGAGGCGCTGCCCGCATTTCGCGGAGCGTACAACGGCAGCACGCGCGCGAGTGGGTTACCCGTGACGTACGGGTTGGGTGCCAGAATCGGATCGGCAGTCAGGCGCGTGTAGTTGAATCCCACCGTCAGATTATCCACGGGGACTGCCATGATCTCGACTTCGAGACCTTTCGACTTGCCCTCGGTTGTAGCGTTGGTCGTGTCCGATACCGTGCGCTGCGAGCCGCCCACGACGAACGGAAAGAAGAAATCCATCTGCTTATCTTTGATCGAGGCGTCGAAAAGCGCGAGATTGAGGCGCAGTCGGTTGCTGAAAAACTCGCTCTTGAGGCCGAGCTCGGCCGCTTCGACCTCCTCGGGCGCGAAGGCGCGATAACTCAAGGAGCGCGAATTAGCGCCGCCCGCCCGGAACCCGGTGCTCCACTTGGCATAGCCCATGAGATCGTCCGAGAAGTCCCACGCTACCGTCGCCATCGGATCGACGCGGCTCCAAGAACTATCGAACGAAAAGGGTGCTGCGGCACCATTGACGAGGAACAGCTTGCCGTCCTTGGAGTCTTCCGTGTAACGGGCACCTGCCGTCAAATGCAATTGCGCCAAGGACTCGGGCGTCCATGTCACCTGACCAAACACACCGATGCTCTCCGTGTTGGCCTTGCTAGCCCGGTCGATCACGATCTTCGTCAAGTCGAGCGGCGTCGTCGCCGGATTGGTCGTGTACGCCGTTCCCGTCGCATTCCATAAGTTCAGCTGCGGGGATTGCGCGTCGTCGTTGACCGACTCCTCGTAGAAGAAGGCACCGACCACGTACTGCAAGCCGCCGGTGTCACCGATCAACTGCAGCTCCTGACTCGACTGTTCCTGGCCGACATTGGCAACGCTGTACCGAGCGAATGGTCGATTCGGCGCGAACGTCGAGATGGCATCGATCAAACCCTGATCCAGCTGAGACTGATCGAGCTCTCGGTACGAGCTGATCGAGCGCAAGCGAGTGGACTCGTTGATGGCCCAGTTGAGTACCAACGTATGGCCGCTGGTTTTACCCACACTGTCGGCTTGCTCACCACCGAGAATGGATTTTTCTCGGCGTACGAGCGAAGCACCTTCCCTCTGCAAGGGGCTCGCGAACGGCCCAGAAATCAGCAACTGCGCGTGATAGGGCGTGGTGACGTCCTTGGAGTTGTCGTAGGCGTATTGGATATCGAGTTGCTCGGACGGTTTCCATAATGCCGTCAGACGAAACCCACTCTTGTCCCAACTGTTGAAGTCGGTGGTGCCTGCGACCGCATTCTCCGTGCTTCCGTCTCGCTCGTTCATCACCCCGTCGATTTTGAAACTCACATCTCCCACCTGAGGTAGATCGAGGTGAACTACGGCGTTCCGACCGCCGAAATTCGACGTACCGACTCGAGCATCGAGACGAAAATCACCCGAGGGCGCCTTCGTGACGATGCTGACTGCACCACCTTGCGTATTACGCCCGAACAGCGTTCCCTGCGGACCCTTCAACACCTCGATCCGCTCGACATCCAACAGCGCGGTGCCCAAACCCTGGGCGCGTCCGAGGAACACCCCGTCGACGTAGATGCCGACTCCTGCATCGCGGGCAGGCTGGTTGGCATCAAACGAAGCGCCAACGCCACGAATGCCGATGTTCAGTGCCGAGGAGCGGCCGACGAACGGCGCCACTCGGAGCGATGGAATCGCCCCATCGGCGAGACTGCCTAGAGAAATCGCTTGGCGATTCTCGAGGCTTTCGGTCGTGAGTACTGCGATCGAAATCGGCGTCTCTTGCAAATTGGTTTCGCGTTTCTGCGCGGTGACGACCACCTCGTCCAAACCGCTTGCCGCACTCGGCTCTTGCGCCTGTGTGACTGACGCGAGTCCGAGCAGGACCAAACTTGAGACCATCGCTTGATTTCGAGACACGGCTTCCCCACCCATTAATAAATTGCAAATACGGTGCAGGAAGCCGATGACGTATTTATTGAAGGTTTATGACAGTTCGAGGAAATGGACCGGGAGAGGTCGTACAATGTTCGCCTTATGGCGCAAATCATCGACACGCTAACTGCTGACGCTGAGCGTTGCGTCATCCCCGGGCACGGCGCGCTGGCCGCCGAACCCGCTGCTCGCGAACTCGTCTACTCGGCTGAGGTCGCGCGCGCGACCGACGATCTGTATGTCCGGGTTCGCGATGTGATTCCAGCCGTCGAATGGCCGGTGTACGCGCCCTACATCCACGCTATTGCACAGCTCAAAGAAGCGCGCGATGCCGTGGTGCTCGCCCATAACTACATGACGCCGGAAATCTTTGCCTGCGTCGGCGATATTCGCGGCGACTCTTTGCAACTCGCACGCGAAGCAGCGCGGACGCCTGCGTCAGTGATCGTGCAAGCGGGCGTGCACTTCATGGCCGAGACATCGAAGATTTTGAGCCCCGAGAAGACAGTGCTGATTCCGGACATGGCTGCCGGTTGTTCGCTGGCCTCGGCCATCACCGGTGAGGATGTGCGCCTGATGAAAGCGGCGCACCCGAACGTGCCGGTGGTGAGCTACGTGAATTCGTCGGCCGAGGTCAAAGCAGAGAGTGATGTTTGCTGTACTTCATCGAACGCCGTACTAGTCACCGAGTGGATCGCTGCCGAATGGGGCGCCGATCGTGTCATCGTCATACCCGATGAATATCTGGCCCGTAACATCGCGACACAAACATCGCTGCGTATCATCACTTGGCAGGGGCACTGCGAGGTTCATGAGCGCTTCACTGCATCTGATATCGAGCAACTGAGAGTCAGCTACCCGGGAGCACTCGTGTTGGCGCACCCTGAATGTCCGCCCGATGTGTTATCCGTTGCCGATTTCGCCGGATCGACAGCCGCACTGGCGGATTATGTCGAGCGCGAACAACCCAAGCGCGTGATCTTGCTGACCGAGTGCTCCATGTCCGACAACGTCGCGGTGACCAATCCCGCCACCGACTTCATTCGGCCCTGCAATCTCTGTCCGCACATGAAACGCATCACGCTACAGGGTATCTACGACGCCTTGCTCGAAATGAAGCATGAGGTCGAGGTCGATACACAGATCGCACAACGCGCACGCGTCGCCATCGAACGCATGCTGTCGGTGCCGCTCGGCCTGAAACCCCCCGGATTCGTGACGGGGCGCGCTGCCGTCGATGTCGAGCTGATGTCACGAGCTTGACAGCGCTGCTGCGAACCGAAGTCTTGGTGATCGGCGCGGGCCTTGCCGGCCTGTCTCTGGCCCTGCGGCTTGCGCCGCGCCCCTGCATCGTTCTGTCGCCTGCGGCACTCGGTCAGGCAGCCGCGAGCGCATGGGCGCAGGGCGGGATCGCCGCGGCCGTGGCGCCGACCGATACGCCAGCCGCACACGCCGAGGATACGGTCGCCGCGGGTGTGGGCTTGGTTGATCCCTTGGTCGCGACCACGATCGCAAGCGAGGGGCCGGAGCGACTACAAGAGTTGATCGATCTTGGCATTCCCTTCGATCGCGACTCGAGCGGCCGCCTGTCCTTGTCACTCGAAGCGGCCCACAGCCATGCCCGTGTCGTACGGGTGTCCGGGGACCTCGCCGGTCGCGCCATCATGAATTCTTTGGTCTCGGCCATACGGGCAGCCCCGCATGTCACGGTGCTTGAGGGGATGCGTGCGGTCGCGCTGCTGTGCGACACGGGCAGAGTTCGCGGCGCGCTCGTGCGCAGCCCGGCAGGTGAAGGCGTCATCGAGGCCGCTGAGACGGTGCTCGCCTCGGGTGGTGCGGGCGGTTTGTTCGCGGTCACCACCAACCCCATTGAGGCTCGCGCATCCGCGATGGCGCAGGCATTTTGCGCAGGTGCCATCATCGCAGACCCAGAGTTCGTCCAGTTTCATCCCACCGCTCTGGCGAGCGGTGGCGATCCGGCACCGCTCGTCACCGAAGCGTTGCGTGGCGAAGGCGCGATGCTGGTCGACGCGCATGGGGTCCCGTTCATGTCGCGCTACCATTCGCGAGGCGATCTCGCGCCGCGCGATATCGTCGCTCGAGCCATTCACGCCGAGCGCACGAAAAACGACGGTGCCTGGCTCGACTGTCGTGACTCCATCGGCCGGCGATTTCCCGAAGCGTTTCCGACGGTGTTCGCCTCCTGTCTGGCCGCAGGCATTGACCCGCGCAGCGAACCGATTCCCGTCGCGCCGGCGGCGCACTACCACATGGGCGGGGTCGTCACCGACTTGTGGGGACGAACCAATGTGGCCGGTCTGTCTGCCTGCGGTGAATGCGCTTCGACCGGCGCTCACGGCGCAAACCGTCTCGCCTCGAACTCCCTGCTGGAATCCGTCGTTTTCGCAACGCGTATCGCCACTCGATTATTGAGCGCCTCCTTGCCGATTCCGGCGACGATACCCAGCGACTCGCCAGATCTACCGCCACGAGTCGCCACTCGAACCTTGACGGCACTGCGACATAAAATGTCGTCCGACTGCGGGGTGCTGCGCAACAAGACGGGTTTGACTTCTCTGCTCGACTGGATCGCTTCGCAATCCCCGCTCGGCCCTGCACCGAGTGCTCTGTTGGCGGCACGACTCATCGTGACGGCAGCGCTGCATCGGGAGGAGAGTCGCGGCGGTCATTTTCGAGAAGATTTTCCGATGACGAATCCACTTGCACAACGCAGTTATCTCGCGCGCGATTCGGCCGATGGCATTCGGATCGAACTTCGCTCCCATTCCGATACCGGAGCTCTGTCATGAACACCGACTTGCTGATCGAACCTTTGGTTCGTCTCGCCTTAATGGAAGACCTCGTCCCGGCCGGCGACATCACCTCCGATGCGGTCGTCACCGCCGAGACTCAAATCGAGTTGCTGATCCGCAGCCGCGAGCATGGCGTTCTAGCCGGGACCGATGCGGCAAGACTTGCCGTCAAACTGATCGATCGTGACGTCGCTTGTGATTGGCGGGTTGTCGAAGGCGCCTCGCTGCAACCCGGCGAGATCATCGGCATTCTGCGAGGTAACGCGCGGTCCATTTTGATGGCTGAACGCACCGTGCTGAATTTTCTGGGTCATTTGTCCGGCATCGCAACGACCACTGCCAGCTATGCCGCCACGATCGCCGACACGCCGACTCGAGTCACCTGCACTCGCAAAACCACGCCCGGTTTGCGGCTTCTGGAAAAACGCGCCGTGCTGGTCGGCGGCGGCGTCAACCATCGATACTCATTGGGCGATGCCATGCTCATCAAAGATAATCATATCTTTGCGGCCGGTAGCGTTTCGGCTGCGCTTGAGCGAGCGCATGCAGCCGCCGGTCATATGCGGGTCGTCGAAATCGAAGTGGATACCCTCGAGCAGCTCGCCGAGGCGCTGCCCTACAAGCCGCACTGCATCCTGCTCGATAACATGTCGCTCGACGATCTGCGTGAGGCCGTGCGCTTGACGGCCCGACAGAGCATTCTCGAAGCATCCGGCAACGTCACGCTCGACTCGATTCGAGATATCGCAACGACCGGTGTGGATTACATTTCAGTCGGGGCTCTGACGCACCGTCTGCGACGCCTCGATTTCGGACTGGACGCGAACTGAGCGCTCTTAGCAACGAGACCACTCACGGTCGCGCTGGCAGAACGCCCGATAATCGCGCAGCCGCTGCGGGTCACCGCGCAGCGTGCCGGCCCACAGCAGCGCGTCAGCTGACCCATCGCCGTCTAGACCGATGAACACGAGCTGCGGAGACGGCGCGTTACCGCCCGCGTCTAGCAAGGAAGCCGACTGCGAAAACTCCTCGCGGATGGCCGCCTCGAGTGAGGCGCTGATCGGCGTTTCGGCAGGTATCACTCGCAGTGTCGAGCGCCAGGCCGCATAGCGCGCTGGTGTCGCTGCGGGATCTACCTCGGGTGGCGATTTCTTTGACTCGAGCGCCGCAACCAGACGCGCCTCGTCACGCAACGCCGCAGCACTTGCAGGCTGATCAGCGGAGATCTCGCCTCGGACGATGGCGTTGAGTACGTCGCGACCACGCTCGCTCGAATCGAAGCGCAAAAACTGCAGCGCGCTGGCTCGCGCCTCGGCACTCGAGGCGGCGAGCGCCCGCTTGAGCTGGCTCGCCACGCTCAAACGCAGCGGGTCGGCAAGCGGGGTCAAGCTGATCAACAGCGTTGCCAGCAGCATGACCGACACACCAAAATTGACTCGGCTGATGGCCTCAAGCCACGGGCCTGTGCGCAGACTCGCATAGGCATATCCCACGGCATACAGAACTGCAAAGATGGCCGTGACGAGACCCCAATAGCGAGCCGGCGTGAGCCCCAAATCGGCCAGTCGCACACTCACCGAGTACAGCGCCGTGAGCGCGATCAACACCAGCAACGGCGGTACGACGCGCAGCGCCTGCTGTAGCCAGCGACCATAGCCCGGATCCAGATCACCGTCTCGATAAGCAGCGTTGAAGAGCAGCAAGGTCACCGCGATGAGTGCCAACAGAACGGCGCTGTTGATGACGCGCTCCCCGCTGCCAAGTAACGCCGGCAACTTCGGCAGCAATGCGAGTGAAAAAGCGATGACGATGAGACCTGCGAGCGGCAACAGCCACTTCATCAGCCCGAGCAACTGATCGAGCACACCGTCGATGAATCGATCGCTGCTGCCGATGATCTGAGTCGCCGTGGCAAAGGCCAGCGTCGTGGCGGGATAGACGAACCGCGGATCGCTGAAGAGCGTTTGGAAAAAATCGTTACCCAAGGTCTCGAACAGCGCAGCCCATAGCACCAACAACAACCAGAAAGCGCCGGTGAACAAGGCAGACTCGGCGAGTGTCAGATAACTGCGCGAGGCGCTACGAAAAAGTATGCGGTACGGGGTGCGCCACTCGCCAACTTCCAGACGTGCGCGCAACATCGGTAGGGCGATGATCCAGGACACGGCCCAAGGCAGCAGGAAGCCCGCTAGCCGATCTTCATCGAGATTGATCTCGCCAACCACCGCGGCGCCGAAAGCCTTGTAACCGGTGAGCACGAGAAACGTCGCCAAAGCCACGCTCGAGACCCACAGCATTCGTTGCTGGCGGTGTGACCACAAGACCAACAGCGTCAAGGGCAAAAAGACGGCGAGCAGATAGGCGGAGATCAGTTCGCCAGGAGCGCTTGCCGGCCAGGCACCACTGTCGATGGCTTGATGCAGCCACCACAGCGCCAAGGCTTGCAGCGACGCCAACACGAGTGCCCCCTTCGAGAAGGAATCCGGACCTGACTCTGTCGACATGCAACCCCCTTTTATTGACTGTGTATGACCTAGCAAGCGGCGAACCGTTCGAAATATGAACATTAAATTAACGTTAAAATAATCGCTGTGATCCGCATAACCGAGCTACAACTCCCGCTGACCGAAAAAAACCGCGAGAACACGTCGGATGAACTTCGGGCTGCCATCCTCAAGCGCCTCGGTATCGCCGCCTCGTCGTTGATCGATTTCCATGTTTTCAAGCGTAGCTACGATGCCCGCAAGAAACATGAAGGCATCCGTTTCGTCTATATCGTCGATGTCACCGCGCAAGACGAAGCCACCATCCTGCAACGACACGTCGACGATCCGCACATTCGCTCGGCGCCCGACACTCGCTACCGACCGCCACCGCGCGCGCAACCTCCCCAGCGAGATCGACCCGTCGTGGTGGGTTTCGGTCCCTGCGGATTGTTCACTGCACTGATCCTCGCGCAGCAGGGCTATCGACCGCTCGTTCTCGAGCGCGGCAAGGATGTTCGGCGCCGCACTCAAGACACCTGGGGCCTGTGGCGCAAGAGCGTGCTCACGCCCGAGTCCAACGTGCAGTTTGGCGAAGGCGGTGCCGGCTTGTTCTCCGATGGCAAGCTCTACAGCCAAATCAAAGATCCACGATTTCTCGGTCGCAAGGTGATGCAGGAATTCGTGCGCGCGGGTGCGCCGCCGGAGATTTTGTATGTGAATAAGCCGCACATCGGCACCTTCCGCTTGACCGGCGTCGTGTCCGCCATGCGCGCGGAGATCATCGCCTTGGGTGGTGAGGTGCGCTTCGAAAGCAAGGTGATCGATATCACCATCGAGGATGGTCAGACTCGTGGTGTGACGCTGGAAACGGGCGAGTTCATCGCAACCCAGCAGGTCGTGCTCGCGCTAGGCCACAGCTCACGCGATACCTTCCGCATGCTGCACCGGCGCGGTGTCTTCATGGAGCCGAAACCGTTTGCCATCGGCTTTCGGATCGAACACCCGCAATCCCTGATTGATCGGGCGCGCCTCGGTCGATACGCAGGGCACCCCGCACTCGGTGCCGCCGACTACAAACTCGTACATCACGCGAGCAACGGACGCTCGGTTTACAGCTTTTGCATGTGCCCCGGTGGCACCGTCGTCGCAGCCACCTCGGAGACCGGTCGGGTGGTCACGAACGGCATGAGCCAGTATTCACGCAACGAGCGCAACGCCAATGCGGGTATCGTCGTCGGCGTCGACCCCGCGCAGGACTTTCCCGGCGGACCGCTCGCGGGTCTTGAACTTCAGGAGCGTTGGGAATCCACGGCGTTCGAGCTCGGGGGCCGAACCTACCGTGCCCCCGGCCAGCTCGTTGGTGATTTCATTCGCAACGTGCCCTCGCGAACCCTCGGTGCAATCGAGCCGTCTTACAAACCGGGTGTGACCTTGGGCGATCTCAGCCTCGCCCTGCCCTCTTACGCGATTGATGCCATCCGCGAAGCGCTACCGGCCTTTGGCCAGCAGATCGCCGGTTTCGATCGTGAGGATGCCGTCTTGACCGGCATCGAGAGCCGAACCTCATCGCCGCTACGGATCACGCGTGATGCTCGTAGCCTGCAGAGTCTCAACGTTCGTGGTTTGTACCCTTGCGGTGAGGGCGCGGGCTACGCGGGCGGGATACTCTCGGCGGGCGTCGATGGCATCAAAGTCGCCGAAGCCGTCATCGCGGAAAGAACGACATGAAATTCGACGAACTCAAAAAGCTTCATCAGAAAAAATACCGAGAGCAGTTCGGTCACTATCTGATCGAAGGCGAACACCTCGTGCTCGAGCTCATCAAGGCGGCTGAAATGCGCGCCGACCTTCGCACCAGCACGATTTATATCAGCGAGGATCATGCTCCGATCGAGAGCTCGCTGGCACTCCAAGTGCTCTCGAGCAAGCAGATGGCGGAACTGACCGAAACCGACTCGCCGCAGGGCATCGTCGCCCTCGTGCCGATCGTGCCGACCACGGCTGCCGTCGATGGTCGAACGCGCGAAACGACGATCTGTCTCTATGAAATCCAGGATCCGGGTAATCTCGGGACCATCTTGCGTAGCCTCGCTTGGTTCGGCGGATTTCACTGTCTGCTGACAACCAACAGCGTCGATTTGTACAACGGCAAAGTGCTGCGGGCGAGCCTCGGCGCTCACTGGCATGTACCGATCGAGACCGATGTGGATATCGGCTCGCTACCCGATCGTTTCGCGAAAATCGCTCGCCTCGATATGCAAGGCAAAAGCACGCGGGACGCGAGCTTCCGAGATTTCGACTGCTATCTGTTTGGCAATGAAGCGCGCGGTTTGCCACGATCGGTCGTCGAAGGGATGCCGACGACGCCGTTCACGATCACCGGCCTGCGCACCATCGAATCTTTGAATCTCGCCGCGGCGGTCAATGTGTGCGCTTACGAGTTACGCCGTTAAGCCGTACGCCGCCATGTGTAGAGCGACAACAAGCATAGCAACCCGCTGACACAACCCATCACGATGTAGGGCGCCGAAGGTCTCCACGCGTCGAAGAGTGTCCCACCGACGATCGCCGCAAAGAAAATGCCGAGCGAGCCGCAGAGAGTGAAGACGCCGATCACCGCGCCGCGACCCCGCTCTGGTGCGACCTGCCCCACCAAAGCCTGCGAGGCCAGAATGCCGCTCATCTCACCGACGCCTAAAAACACAGCGGCGACATACATGGCTGGTTGAAAGGGATTATCGACGAGGCCGAACCAGACGTAGCTACCACACGCCAACGCGGATGCGATCGTCATAAACAACACGCGATCGACTCGATCGATGAAGGTGATGACGATCATGGCCCAAAAAGTCGCGGTGATCTGGATCGCGACAAAGATTCCGCCACCCTTGGATAATGCCTCCGCCGGTGTCATCCCCTGTTCTTTGCCGACTTGGACCATCCAGAGGAAGAAGAACGCACTGATGATCGACAACGACGCTCGCGAGACGGCAGCCGAGGCGTAGGCCAACCGAACGCGCGGATCCTTGGCGGCATCGATGCCCACCCGCAGCGTCGCAAGCAGTGGCTCTCGCGCACCGATTTGACCGGGCGACTGTCGCGGCAGCCCCTTCAAAACGATCACCATCGGAATCAGACAAATTGCCGCCACACTCCAATAGGCGGCTTGACCGGCTGCGATCGGATCCATTCCTTGACCGAGATAGATTTTCGGTAGTTGCGCCGCAAGGCCCACGAGCGAAGCCACTCCGAGTCCATTGAGGAAGAAACAAATCCCGACCAACTTGCCGCGCGAGGTTTCCTGCGGATAGTCGGCGATCACGGTCGACAACATCGCAGCGATCAAAGACGCCCCGCAGGCGGTGAGGAAGATCATCGCGTACAGCGTCCAGTTGAACTCGGCGAACGGGAACAAGAAATAACCCACCGCCAAGATCGCAAACCCCATGCCGTAGATGATCCGTCGGCCGAGACGATCGGACATCGCACCGACGAGGCCCGACAGCAAGAGTGCAGGAATTTCGCTGATGACATCCATCGTGCCGCTGACCCGACCTTGGATGTCGTCGGGAATCCCGAGCATCGAATTGAACAAGTAGGGACGAAGGTTACCGACGAGCGTCAGCAAGCCGATCGAGAAGAACGCCGTGCCCAACAAGGCGTAAAAGTTCGACCGCTGGATACCCGGCGCAAGATCCCAAATGCCGACTCGGATTCCGTTGCTCATAGCTTCGATCCTACCGATGACCGCGACTCGAGGCCCACGCACACCGCACCCAACGACCGTTATCCGCGCTCTGCAACATCCTTGTGTCGCTTCTGGCCCCGCAACGTCATCGCATTGACTTTATCCCCGGCTGCTCCAAACATACTTGTAGATCAATAATTGAGCATTCTGCGAAACCTAGACGGAATGCCGCTTCTCCCGGAGGCCCGATGACACTGCTGCAATCTGCCCGATCGGCCGTCTTCACCCATCTGTTCGACGTCGACGGCAACAGCGCCACGGCGCGCCAGTTCGACAAAGTCGTGACGTGGTTGATCATCGCAAATCTGGTTGCGCTGGCACTGGAACACCTCCCGACGGTGTATGTCACACACGAGGCCGCGTTCGGTACTTTTGACCGACTCTCGATCTATTTCTTCACCGCCGAATACTTGCTGCGGCTCTTTGCCGCGCCGGCGGATCCGGCCTTCAAAGGGCGGCGGTTTGCCACCTTACGGTTCTCGGTAACCCCGTTCGCCTTGATCGATCTGCTCGTGATCGCACCCTACTGGCTACATCTGCTCGGAGTTTTGAACCTCGATCTGCGGATGCTGCGCGCGCTGCGCTTGCTGCGGCTGCTGAAATTGATGCGCGATTTCGTCCCGGCGGTGAAAGATTTTCGGCGCATGAACGAAGGCCGAACCTTCCGACAAAAGATCGACGCTTTGATGAATGAAACGCCGACGTCAGGTCGTTTGCATCACCAGCTTGATCTGATCTTCATCTTTTTCATCATCACTAGCGTCATCGCCGTATTTTTGGAGACGATTTCATCGATCTACGAACCGCTGCGAGCGGAGTTCTATTGGTTCGATTTGATCGCGATCGCCGTCTTCACCATCGAATTCGTGTTGCGTATTTACGCAGCTCCGGAACAGTTTCACGGTAAATCAGCGATCGGATCTCGATTCGCATTCCTCAAAAAACCCACCAGCCTCATCGATCTGATCGCGATCGCGCCGTTCTATTTACAGTTTTTGATCGCTGTCGACTTGCGCTTCGTTCGAGTTCTGCGGGTGTTGCGAGTCTTAAAGCTCACTCGATACAACTCGGCGCTCAAAACCTTCGGCATGGTGCTCAATCGGGAGAAGCGCGCTTTCGCTGCGGCTATGTTCATCACCATGCTCATCACGATTCTCTCGGGCGCCATCGTCTACGAGTTCGAGCATCTTGCTCAACCTGAGAAATTTGACACCATGCCGCGGGCGATGTACTGGGCGGTGATCACCCTAGCCAGCGTCGGTTACGGCGACATCTCACCGATCACGCCCATCGGTCAAGCGTTCACGATGTTTCTCGCGCTCCTCGGGATCGGCATCGTGGCGCTGCCCGCGGGCATACTTGGCTCGGCGTTTTCAGATCAATTGCATCAGCAACGCGAAGAAATGCTCAAGGCGGTCGAGGATGCGTTCGCCGACGGTGTCCTGACCGAGGATGAAGCTAAACAGCTCGAGGAGGAGCGAATTCGTCTGCACTTGACGGAGGAGCAATTCGAACGCCTCAAGCAGCGCACCATGTTGAAGCACGCACACCAGATTAACGCCGCTCAGTCGATGGTCGAGATCAGTGACAAACTAAACGATCTGCGAAAAGCGCTCGATTCGTTACCGAGCGGACTCGCGATCGAGGAAATCCGTAAGCTGCCGTTGTCCGAACAAGAGCGGGCGGCACTGATCGTCTTGCTCAAGTAAGGGGCGCTCAACGATCGCTAGGGAGGCCTCGATCCGGGCTCACCCAGGTCGCAGGTTTGCCCCGTCGGCGCATCAATACGAGCGGGTACGCGACGATGGTCGTGGCGAACTGCAACAGCCAGAACGCCAGCGGGTACCAGATCGACCAGACCAGATCTCGGATCACTCGCTCATCGTAACGTCGGTCGATGATCGCACCGGCCGTGAACTGCACGACGCAGCAAGCACCCAGAATCAGGCCGGTCGCCGCCAAAGAAAAGGGCTGGTCTGCCATCACGAGCCGCCAAACGATGGCCGCGAGGAAAGACGCCGCAAGCAAATAACACCAAGCGACGCTCGCTAGCATCTCGAGCATCAGCGGTCGCATGCCGTGCGAGCGACGACTCCACAACACATCGATATTACGGAGCATCACCTGCGCACCGCCCATGGCCCAGCGCAATCTCTGCCGCCAAAGGCCATGCAAGGTTTCAGGCGTGAGTATCCACACCAGCGCATGCGGCTCGAACGTGGCACGCCACCCCGCTCGCTGCAGCTTCCAGGTCATGTCGATATCTTCGGTCAGTGCGTCTAGCGTCCAGTAGTCCACTTGTCGCACCGCCGCTTTTCGAAAGGCGGCTATCACGCCCGAAACCGTGAACAAGCGCTTGAGAATGAGTTGCGCCCGCTTGATGATGCCAATCATCGCGGAGAACTCGCCGACTTGCATGCGGCCAAGCAGCGTCGAGCGATTGGCAATGCGCGGATTGCCCGTCAGCGCACCGAGTTGATCGTCGCCAGCGAATGCGGCGGCGATCCATGTCGGCGCAAACGGATCGATACACGCGTCCCCATCGATACAAACGAGAATTTCGTGGCTCGCTTCGAGCGCGCCTGCCTTCAGCGCCGCTGCCTTGCCTTGGTTGAAGGGCTGACGAACCACCTTCAAACGCCAAGCACTCTCAGCCAACGAATCCAAAATCACCGCCGTTCCGTCCGTGCTGCCATCATCGACGGCAATGACTTCAAAGTCGGGGTGACGAACGGCGAGCGCATGCTTGATCGTTTCGACGACATGCGCCGCTTCGTTGAAGCACGGAATGATGATCGACACCGGCGGCAAGTGGGTGGCATCCGGTGGGGCATCGTGCCTCGGCGTGTGCCGCTCGTACCGGAACCACGTGTAGAGCGCGCCCGTCGTCCACAGCAGTGACATGACGAGCGGAAAAAAGAACAGGTAGTCGCCGATCAGTGCATCCATGAGTTAGTTCATGGGAGGGTCGTTCGGCTGTCGCGAAAAGATCTGTCGCATCTTGGCGGGCTCGGGATGCGAGTCGAACAGCATGTCGGGGTAGTACGCGATATGAATCACGCCCGCGTCATAGAGCAGGCCGATCGTCGCAACGATATCGTCGGTCGGAATCGCCCGCTGATCGTGACGCCAATCGACGGTCTGCAGTTCGAAGACGATCCGATTGCGTGCCTGCGGAAAGCGCTCGATCCCTGCCAGAATTTGACGCTGGAACGCGATCGGGTCGGGCGCTTGCTCCATGTAGGGCATCGCCATGATTGCGGTGAAGTCGTAATGTGCGAGCGAGTTCTCGAGTGCTTGCGCATACCACACTTCCGCTCGCGGATTGATCGCGACCTGCGCATACAGATTCCGCGCGGTGATCAAAGTAGGTTTGTAACGGCGAACCGCCGCGGAAATCTCGGTCGCAAACTGATCCAGTGCATTGATCTTCAAAATAGTCCAACGGCCGAGGGCGTCGTCGTTCGCACGAATGTCGGCAATCGAGGCCGGCAAGCCCCAGGAGCGATACGTCGCGAGCGCATCGGGATGGGCATCCTCGAAATCCGACAGCGTGATGTCATCATGGTAGATCACGCCCTCGAACGAAGTCGTCCGGGCGAGATCGTCGAAAATCTCGGTGATGACCTTGCGTGCGGGTTTCGAAAACGGCGAGAGACGCCGGTAACCCATGTTGAGCGCGTTGGAGGACTTACCCGGCAGCGTGATGACTTTGTCACCCGCAACCGGATGGTCTGCCGGCAACTCCCAAGCCAACAACGGCATCCACGCGTAAACGCGTCGGGCCGGAGTGCGCGTGCGGATTTCCCATGCGACATAACTGAACAAGTCCGCTCTGACCGGCACGTGTCGATTCGGAAAATACACGGCATCAGCAGAGCCGTTGGCATCGGGGTCGGCGAAGGCCTGTAGATAGACGGCGTTGACCCCGAGCCAAGTCAATCGATCAACCAAGTGATTGATGTTGCGGCGCTGCTGTTCTGGATCCGGATCGTAGATGTAATCGAGATCGATATGCGCGATCTTCTGCGGGCGATCGTTTTCCGTAAAACCGTGACTGCGGATGTTGATCGCATAGCGCAGATCGCCGATGTTCATCTTTGATTCGATCAGAATACGTCGTAGGCGTGACAGCGGTACGCCCGCGTGATTGTCGCCATCGTCCAACGTCAGTCCGATCGTCATGCCGTACTTGGCTGCAGCAGACTCGACCATCTCGTTGTACTTGCCGTAAGGCCACGTCACGATCCGCGGCGCCGTGCCGATACGCTTGCGGATGAGATCCCGACTCGAGCGCAGGTCTGCCTCGACGCGCTTGAGATATTGGGTTTCGGCTTCGTAACCACGCACCGGGTCGAATCGACGCGCCGTTGCTGCCGGCTGGGCGCTGCCCTGGGGGTTCGCTTTCAAACCGTAGTGCAGATCGTGGGTGTGGCTCGCAATCTCGACAAGCCCGGTGGATTGCATCTCGCGCAGCGCGTCCCACGACAAAAATCGCTCGCGCGGTACCGGCTTACCATCGTAGTCAACCTGCCCGGTGCTCTCCTGCCAGCTCGTCACGACCGAGATGACTGACGGGATCTTCAGCATCTTCAGCAAAGGCCAGGCGTGCTGATAAACCGAGGTGTAAGCATCATCAAAGGTCAGCAGTACCGCCTTGGGCGGTAGCGGCGCGCCACCGCTTCTCGCGCTCAACACCTGATCGACGGAGACGAACACGAAACCGTTGTTGCGCAACCAATCGACATGGCGCACGAACATCGTCGGACTGACCGCATAGCCCGGAATCAGCGACCGAGTGGGCTCCTCGATCTCGTGGTAACTGATCACCGTCAATCGATCGAAATGGGTGGCGTGGCTGACCAACGGGGCCAACGCCAACCACACCCATGACAACCAGACGCGCGAGATGCGATGCACGGCGCGCATTCTAGAGGATATCGAGGGCGGCTATCAGTTGTCCGTCGAGTCCGGACCGCGCGCCCGGTTCCAGGCGATGGAAACCAGGATCGACACGGCGAGGATGGCGCCGATGATGGCGAGCGACCAAGTGATCGGAAACTTGCCGCCAAAGGCATGATTCAACCAGACCATCTTCAGACCGACGAAAACCAAGATCACCCCGAGCCCGTATTTCAAGAAAAGGAACGCCTTGACCATGCTTTGCAGCACGAAAAAGAGCGACCGCAACCCGATGATGGCAAAGATGTTGGAGGTGAAGACGATGAAGGGCTCGTTGGTGAGTGCGAATATCGCCGGTACCGAATCGATCGCGAAGATGATGTCGCTGAACTCGATGAAGGCGAGCGCCACGAAGAGCGGGGTCACCCAAGTCTTTCCGTCGATCTCAACCCAAAACTTGTCGCCGTGGAAGGCGGGCGTGACCGGGAACAGCTTCTTGACGCCGAGGATGATGGGGTTACGCGACGGATCGAGCGGCTTTTCCGGCAGAAACAGAATCTTGAAACCGGTGAGAATCAAAAACACACCGAAGATCACTACGATCCACTCGTACTGCATCAGGATCGAGCCGAGCGAGATGAACAAGGCGCGGAAGAGGATCGCGCCCATGATCCCGTAGAACAGGACCTTTTGCTGGTACTGCACGGGCACCGCGAAGTACGAGAACACGGCGACGAAGACGAACACGTTGTCGATCGCCAGCGCGTATTCGACCACATAGCCTGCGAGGAACTCCAAAGAGGTATCCCGCGCGAGCTGAGCATGGTCCATACCGGCAAGCACGGGGCGAGTCGGCAAGTCGTAAAGCAAGAACTGATAGAGGCCGTAGTTGAAGGCCAACGCCAACGCGATGAAGATGACGCTACGAATCGCAGCGGACTTCAGACTCGGGATCGTACCCGGCTTACTGAACACCCCAAGGTCAAAGGCCAGAACGGCCAAGAGCGCGAGGATGAACCCGACGTAGGCCCACCAATAATCGGCAAAAGGGATCAGCAGCAAGTCTTCCATGACCGGCCTATCGAGCGAACTTGAGATCGCAACAGTTTACTGGTTCGACTACGGTCTGACCAGAACGACGCGGGGGCCATCCGGCCCGGGCTGCGCCAGATAGGGCACCGTCGCCTCGATCGGGGCGACACCCGGAGTACCAAGGTTGATGCGAACCTCGGCTTGGCACGACAGGGCGTCGGTCGTCGAATCCTTGAAGCGATCCGTCACCGAGCTGAAGGTGACTTCGACATGGTCTTCGTAGAACTCGCGACACGCGTCTCGACAAGCCTGCCCGGGCTTACCACTCGAAACGTCGCACGCCGACTCGACCGACGGGGATTCCGGCCAGCGTCCACCGAGACATTGCGACGAAAACTCCGCTACCGCACGTTCCTTCAGAATGTCGGCGACGCGAGCGCTGACCGACGAATCGGCGCAACTCAAGCGGGGCTCCGAACAGCCGGCCGACAAAACGGCCATCAGCGCGATCAACACGACGAGCTTCATGCCATGCACCATAAACCGACGCACCATCCGGTGGACCACTGGATCGCCAGATCGACGAGTGCGCCGAGCAGCATCACGGGTACTCCCAGATAAAGGAACAAGTACCATAGTCCCCAGGCGGTGATCCGCGGCTTGCCGACGTCGATCCCCTTTACCGGCTTGGACATGGCACTACCTTACAACATCAACGTCGTCATCGACGAGCCCGACCAAGATCGATGGAACGAATTCCACCACGCAGGTCACGGCGCTTGGGAACAGGCTTGGGCGTACGGGGAAGCGATGCGCTCGCTCGGGTCCGTCGTTCGTCGAGTGCGTGTGACGAGTGACGATGAAACCGTCGCGATCGCGCAGATTCTGGAGCGCGGACTGTTCGGCTATCTTGGCTTCGCGTCCTGTTCTCGTGGGCCGATCTGGGGCGTCCGCGCGCGAGGCGATGTCGCGCTGCGAAAAGATGCTCTGGGCGCTATTCGCCAAGCGTTGCGCAATCGCCTGCTGCACGTCACGGCCTTCACGCCCGAATTCGACGATCGCGCCAGTCGCGCAGGCGAAGAATACGTCGGCTTCCGCCAGATCATGACCGGCCTCTCCACCGTGGTGTTGGACCTCACACGCCCACTTACCGAGATCCGTGCTGCGATGGAGACTCGTTGGCGCAATCGCTTGAGTTACGCCGAGCGTCACTGGCGCGGCGATCTCAATGTGGGTAGCAGCCTATCGGGCTTGCGTACGTTGCTCCGACTGGAGGAGCAGCAGCGCCGCGCCCGTAAATTCAACGGTCTGCCGGTCGCCTTGGTCGAGCGCTATGTCGAGGCCTCCGGCGCAACTCGCCCCTCGTTCATCATAGCCAGAGCCAATCAAAGAAATGAGCTGCAGGCAGCGATGCTCTTCGTACTGCATGCCGATCGCGCCACTTATCACATCGGGTGGGCCAACGACGCTGCACGAAAAGTCAATTTGCACAATTTGCTGCTGTGGCGCTCGCTGCCCGCACTGTGCGAGCGCGGCGTCATCGAGCTCGACCTCGGCGTCATCAACACGCGTAGCCTGCCTGGCATCTCCCGATTCAAACTCGGTGCCGGTGGCCGAGCGATCACTTTGCCCGGCACTTATCTTTGAGTTGTGACGGCCTGTGGCGACATCGTCGCCGCCTCGATCCAGTGCAACTTGTCTTCAAGAATCCACCAAGGAAAGTAAGCCCGCGGATGCTGAGCGGGAAACAACCGCCCGGTCCCGTGATCCCGCCACTCGCCGCCCAAGCCCAAGCGCTGTAGATCGCCTGCATGCATTCTTCGTTGCAACGTGAGCGGCGCCAACGCCGCGAATTCGTGGCGCGACACATCACCGGTATAGCAATCGTGGAAGCTCGCCCAATGATGCCGCTCCAGCAGGCGAGGTAACGCCGTCAAGATCGTCGCATGATCCTCGCGCTCGACCGCCAGCTGCCCCAACACATTGCAGAACAAAACCGCTGCATCAGGCCATGCCGCCAAACGCGGTGCAAGCTCGGTGACGAGATCACCGCGTAGCCAGGTGAGTTCTCTGCAGCGAGGGTGATTCAGAGCGAAGAGCCAACGCGCCAGCGGATCCAAATCGAGGGCGCAGATTTCGCGAAAGCCCGCCAGCCAAGCGCTCGGCAGCGTCCAACCCGCGCTCGGCCCGACCAGAATCAGTCGCTCACCGGGCGGTGACCACTCGGTCAGCCACGACTCGATCGCAAGACGAAACGGACGATAGCGCCGCGCCGCGCGCCATGCCCGCCAATGCCAAGCCAACCCACCGCTCGGTCGCCACAATCGGAAATCGGGCCTCATAACCACCATGCTAGTATCGCTCGCCGTGAATACTTCGGCACAACGCTACGCGCGAGCAGCCCTGCTGGCCTGCCTGATCGGCCTGCCGGCTTGTTCTGTTCTGTCAGGTTCGAGCAAACCCGGTGATCGGCTCGAAACGCCGGCCGAGCCAGCGCCGCCCGCTGCAGTTCTCGAGCCGACCGAGGCGCCACCCAAAGATGCCGCTCCGGCGCAGACCGGCAGCGCAGTATCGGCATCAGCATCAGCATCGGCTACGGCACCGCCAGCGCCGGCGTTCACGCCCGTAGCGCGCGTGCAGCGTATCGCGCCGTTCCGACACGTCTCTGAATTCATGTCGGCCGCCGAGTGGCAGCGCCTCAAGGCCGATACGGTCGGACTGAAAATCTGCGCTCCGACACCGGCGGACGGAAAAACCGTGGAATTGGCCGACCCTTCCCCGCTCTCGATGCTCAACGAGGCGGCCATCGCGTGGGGAAAAGCGAGCAGCTGGGAAGTCGTCAACGCCGAGGGCGCGACCTTTCCGATTTGCACTTTCGTGGTCGCGCGCTTCGGGCGCTGAAACGGCTCAAAGAATTTCGAACTCGCGCGGCATGCGGTAGGTCTGCCGGTACTGCGCGATCGTTTTGTCGGCCCTCGCCGATTCTGCCGCCGTCAAAACGCGGCGCATCAAGTTGATGTTGACGGCCAAGTTTTCACGAAAGTCGGTCTCCCACTTCGCGGCTGTCAATCGCGCGATAGACAACCAGACGTAAGACTTGTAGGCGTTGGGCTCCACGCCCTTCCCGTAGGCATAACGAATGCCGATTTCGGCGCGCCCGCGGGAAAAGCCGCGCAGCGCTGCCGTCAAATACCAACGACTCGCTTGGACCTGATCTTCTTTGATACAGAGACCGCGCGAATAGGTTTCGGCGATACCGAAGGCCGACGAGGAGTCCCCATCGGGCTCATTGTCCAACCAGGCTTCACGGGCCTCGCAGAATTCGCCCCGCTGAAAATGATCGAAGCCGTCGAGAAACTGCGCCTGCGCCGTCTGCGGCAACCATAGCCACAGCCACAATGCGAAACCCATGGGCTTGATGATGGCGCGCGACATCATTCCTTACGGGTCGGGATCTGGCTCGGATCACGATATAGCACCGTGATACTGATCCGCCGATTCTTGGGATCGTACGGATCAGCGGCATTCACCGGCTGCGAGTCGGCCACACCCTCGATCCGGGCGAACCGCGAATCGTCCACCCCCATATTGTTCAGCAGCTGTCTTGTCGCATCGGCCCGGTTGGCCGAGAGGCTCCAGTTGTTATTGCCCGAACCTTTGAATTGATGGCTATCGGTATGCCCGCGCACGGCGACCTCATTGGCGACGCCCTTCAGGCTCTCGCCCACCTTCTGCATCAGCGCGCGCGCCTCGGGATCCATCGCGTTCGTACCCGAGGTGAACATCGAGAAACCGGCGTCATCGAGAATCTCGATTCGCAGACCCTCTTTTTCTTTGACGAAGCTGACGAGCGTCATGAGGTCGGCCGTCTTCTCATCGCTCTGAATTTGCTGCTCAAGCTTTTTTTGCAGCGCTTCGAACTGCTTTTCATCCTGCTCGGCGGCGATCTTTTTGCGCTCCTCCTCGCTCAAACCTTCGGGCATCGCTTCGTCCGGATGCGTGCTCTCTTCTTCCTCACGACCCGGCGCCTGCAACTGCATCAAGCCCGACTGGGTCATTTGCTGCGGCAATGCCTTGGGATCGATAACCGACATGCCACCAAAGAAACCGGTCGAGCCGCCAGACTTGTCCGCCATCGTCACGACCGAGGTCGGCTTGAAGTAGTCGGCGATGCTCTTGCGCTGATCGGCATCGGTCGCGCCCAAAATCCACATCAACAAGAAGAAGGCCATCATGGCCGTCATCATGTCGGCGAGCGCGATCTTCCAAGCACCACCGTGACCGCCAGCATGGCCGTCGGCCATGACCTTTTTGATGATGATGGGCGGCAGTTGCGCTGCCGCCTCGGCCGCGGTTTGTTCCGCAGCCGGTGCGGACTCGGCAGCCGCTGCTTGCTGAGCGGCCTCGTCAGCGGGCGGCGCTACGGCAGCCGCCGGCGCGTTACTTGCCTCGGAGGCCATCGAATACCTCCGCGAATGACGGTTGCGAGTGGTGGCTGATGGCCGCTCGCGCGCTCTCGATGATCAACGGCACGGGATAACCCTGCAGGTGACCGATCAACGCATGCTTGGCGACGTGATAAATCTCGCCGTCTTCGTCGATGATTTGTTTCAGACGAGTCGCCATCGGTTCGACGATACCGTATGCGAGGAACACGCCCAAGAACGTGCCGACGAGCGCCGCGCCGACGAGCGCGCCGAGTACCGGCGGCGGCTGATCGATGGCGGCCATGGTCTTCACGACGCCAAGCACGCAGGCCACGATACCGAGCGCCGGCAAGGCACCCGAGAGCGCAGCCAACGCCTCGGCCGGCTTCATTTCGTTGTGGTGGTGGGTCTTGATCGCCAAGATGAGCACGTCTTCGACGGCTTCGGGCTTCGGCGGCTGGTTTGACGTGACGAGCAGGCGGATCGTGTCTGCGATCATGTTGATCAGCGAGTGGTCTTTCAGCAGCTTCGGATACTCACCGAAGATCGAACTCGCCTCCGGGTTCTCGATGTGAGATTCGAGCGCAACCGCTCCCTCCGCCTTGAAGACCTTGAAGAGCTTCACGACCAGGAAGATCGTGTCCATGTATTCCTGCTTGTGGTACTTCGGGCCACCGAACACTTTGCCGACGCCCGCGCCAACACCCTTGAGCACGTCGATGCTGTTCGAGATCACCATCGCGCCGACACCGGCACCGCCGATGATCAGCATTTCAAACGGCAGCGCCTTGAGAATCGGTGCCATCTTGCCACCGGCCAAGATGTAGCCACCGAACACACAGCCGAATAACACCACCAGACCGATGATCGCGAACACAGGGAATCTCCAAAACGGAACAAACAGATGCTAGCAAACGCCGCACTCTCTCGTGCTTAAGTCGTCGCCACAATCCATATTTGAAGTCCGTAAACCCCTCGCGTATCCGTTTTATTTCTATAATATTGGAAATATGGAACTGAACCAGGCAGCAGAGTCCTTCAACGCGCTCTCCCAACCGAGCCGGCTGGCCATCGTCAGCCTGCTCGGGCAGGTGGGCAACGCCGGGGCGCGGCCCTCGGATATGGCCGTCTTACTTCGGCTGCCTGCGAATACCCTGTCTTTTCACCTCCGGCAGCTGCGCCACGCGGGCTTGGTGACGGAAGAACGCAGCGGTCGCGACCGCATTTACCGGGCGAACCTCAGCGCGCTGCAACAACTCATCCTCTATTTGGGTGAGGCCTCGAGCCGGTCATCGACATGACACCGCTCGCCCGCGCCATCGACGAGCGTCTCATCGGCGAATTCGGCGTCACGCCGGCCGATGCCAACGACACCCAGTGGCTCGCAGCCATCGCCCGTTTGTTGCGCGAGGACCTGTCGGCCCGCGCCCTGCGCAGCCAGCTACAGGACCGCGCCAACAAGGCTCGTCGCGTGCATTACCTCTCGATGGAATTTTTGATCGGACGTTCGCTCACCAATGCGGCCGACGCGTTGGGATTCGACGCGCCGCTGCGTGAGGCACTCGCCGCACGCGGTCGTCATCTCGAGCAATTGCAGGAGATCGAGTCGGATGCGGGGCTCGGGAACGGCGGGCTCGGACGACTCGCGGCCTGCTTCCTCGACTCGATGGCCACGGTGGACATCCCCGCTTTCGGATATGGCATCCGTTATCGATTCGGCATGTTCCAGCAACGCATCGAAGACGGCGCGCAAGCCGAAGCGCCGGACGAGTGGCTGAAGGATGGCTCGCCTTGGGAGCGCGCAAGAACGGATCGGGACGTCGAGGTGGGCTTCGGTGGACGAACCGATCACGACGAGCACGGCCGAGCAATTTGGCGGCCGGAGCGCCGCATCATCGCCCGCGCGCACGATATGTTCGTGCCTGGTCATACCACCCGTCGAGTGGGTGTGCTGCGTCTGTGGGAAGCCCAGGCCACACCCGCTCTCGACATGTCGCTCTTCAATGCGGGTCATTTCGACTCGGCCACCGCGATCAAAGGGCGAGACGAAATGCTCTCCTGGGTGCTCTACCCGAACGACAGCACGGACGCAGGTCGTGAACTGCGGCTGCGGCAGGAGTATTTCTTCGTCTGTGCATCCATCGCCGACATTCTGCAGCGCCATCTGGAAGAGCATCCGACCCTCTTGAATCTCGCCGATCACGTGGCGATTCACCTGAACGACACGCACCCTGCGCTCGCGATAGCCGAGTTGATCCGCGCGCTCGTCGATCGGCATGCAATGGATTGGGCGATCGCCTGGCAGCTCACGCGCGAGATATTCTCGTACACGAATCACACCCTGATGCCTGAGGCACTCGAGACTTGGAGCGCCGAACTCATCCAGCGTGTACTACCCCGCCATGTCGAGATCATCGAGCGGCTGAACGAAGCCTTGTTAGCCGAGGTGGCCGTACGCTTTCCGGACGATCCGGAGCGTCTCGCCCGAATGAGCATCGTCAAGGCTCAAGGCGATGCGCCGAGCGAGCGCCAGATTCGTATGGCGCATCTGGCAGTCATGGGTAGCCACACCGTCAATGGTGTCTCGGCGCTGCACTCGACACTGATGGTCGAGCATGTCTTCAAAGATTTCGCCGAGCTATGGCCTCAGCGCTTCACGAACGTCACCAACGGCGTCACTTTGCGACGCTGGCTATCGCAAGCCAATCCGGAACTCGCTCGACTGTTGGATCTGAAAATCGGGCGGCAGTGGCGCTTCGAGTCAGAGCGACTCGCACTGCTGAAGGCCCATTCACACGATGACAGCTTCATCAGCGAGTTTCACGCCATCAAACGGGGCAACAAGCGTCGCTTGTGCGATCTCATCCAGCGCGCGACGGGCATCGAAACGGATGCAAACAGTCTCCTCGACGTGCAAATCAAGCGCATCCACGAATACAAGCGACAGTTGCTCAACGTGCTGCATGTGGTATCGCGATATCACGCCATACTCGCCAATCCGAACGCCGACTGGGTCGCGCGCACCGTTGTCTTTGCCGGCAAGGCGGCCTCGTCGTATCGGACCGCCAAGCAGATCATTCGCTTGATCAACGACGTCGCTGCCGTCGTCAATCACGATTCGACGCTCGCCGGACGATTGAAAGTCATTTTTCTGCCTAACTACAGCGTCTCGCTGGCCGAGATCATCATCCCGGGCGCGGACCTCTCGGAACAAATATCGACTGCAGGTACCGAAGCGTCCGGCACCGGCAACATGAAGTTCGCACTCAACGGCGCGCTGACGATCGGCACGCAAGATGGCGCCACCATCGAAATGCGCGAGCGGATCGGCGCAGACAACATGTTCACATTCGGTTTGAGCAGCGACGAGATCGTGACGCTCAAAGCAAACGGCTATCGACCCGAGGACATCATCGGCGCCGACCCCGACTTGGCCGCTGTACTCGATTCGATCGCAAGCGGTCGGTTCTCGCCAACTGAACCGGAGCGGTATCGCGAACTCATCGACGATTTACGCGGCGGTGGCGATCGATACTGCCTGATCGCAGATTTCGCGAGCTATCGTCGAGCACAGCACCAAGCCGATGAACTGTTCCGACAGCCCTCTCGTTGGACCTCGGCGGCGATCGAGAATGTTGCCGGCATGGGCTACTTCTCATCCGATCGTGCCATCCTCGAGTACGCCCAGAATATCTGGCGTATCGCCCCGCAGCGATAAGCCGGCTAGCCCGATGCGCCGCGACAGCGTTCCCTCCGTTGCCGATCGCGGCCCCCACCGAAATCAGGACGGTTGCACGCTCATCCGAGTCTTCCAGCCCGATGCCCGAGCGCTCGAGCTGCTCGATTCGCACGCCAACCATTCTTTGGGGCTTTTCTCGCAACTACATCCCGATGGCTCCTTCCAACTCTCAGTCGAGGGAGTACTCACGGACTATCGACTGCGAGCCACTTGGAGTGATGGCAGTACGTGGGTATTCGACGATCCTTACCGACACGCGCCCACCATATCCGAGACAGATCTTTGGCTGTTCGCAGAAGGCACGCTACTGCGCCCGCACGAGGTGCTCGGCGCACAACGGATCCAAAGCCAGGGCGTCGATGGCACTCGATTTGCCGTGTGGGCACCGAATGCGAGCGGCGTGAGTGTCGTCGGCGACTTCAACTTCTGGGACGAACGACGCCACCCCATGCGACTTCGCGGAAAAAGCGGTGTTTGGGAGTTGTTCATACCGGGCGTTTTGGACGGCGCGCTCTATAAATTTGCATTGAAAGATCGTCGTGGTCGACGAGTCGGTCAGAAAAGCGATCCGTTTGCCCGGCGTGTCGAACTGCGTCCGTCCAATGCCAGCATCGTAAGTGCCGCGCTTGCGCCCATCGAGTGCGATTCAACCTCGCTGCGACGCAACCGATTCGATGCACCGATCAGTATCTATGAAGTACATGCGAGCTCTTGGCGCTACTCGCGCCAGAGCGGACGTCGCTTCGCCGACTGGAACGAGCTGCGCGAAACGCTGATCCCCTATGTGGCCGAGTTGGGCTTCAGCCACATCGAACTGCTGCCCATTACGGAATATCCACTCGATGAGTCTTGGGGTTATCAACCCACCGGGCTTTACGCGGCGACATCGCGACATGGCGACGCCGAAGATTTTCGTCACTTCGTCGCCGCCTGCCATGCGGCGGGCCTCGGCGTGATCGTCGACTGGGTACCGGCCCATTTTCCGTCCGATGCGCACGGACTCGCCCGATTCGACGGTAGCGCGCTGTTCGAATATGCAGACCCGCGCGAGGGCAAGCACCCTGATTGGAATACGCTGATTTACGATTTCAAAAAACCGCAGGTGCGTAATTTTTTGCTCGGTAGCGCCCTCTACTGGCTCGAGTCGTTCGATGTCGATGCGCTACGCGTCGATGCCGTGGCCTCCATGCTCTATCGAGACTACAGTCGTCGCCACGGTGAATGGCTGCCGAACGAACATGGCGGCAAAGAAAATCTCGAGGCTATCCAGTTCTTGCGGCAATTGAACGAACTCGTGGGGAAACATCGTCCCGGCGCCATCGTCATCGCCGAGGAGTCGACCGCCTTTCCGCAAGTGACCCACCCGACGTATCTCGGCGGGCTTGGTTTCCACTACAAGTGGAACATGGGATGGATGAACGACACCTTGCGGTACATCAGTCGCGAACCGATCCACCGCAGACACCACCACAAAGAGCTGAACTTCAACATCTCCTACGCTTACAGCGAAAACTTCATCCTGCCGGTCTCGCATGATGAGGTCGTGCATGGCAAAGGCTCGCTACTCGGCCGAACCCCCGGTACGCGTCAGCAAAAGTTCGCCAATCTTCGGGCGTATCTCGGCTTCATGTTCGCCCACCCCGGCAAGAAGCTCCTGTTCATGGGCAGCGAGTTCGCCCAAGCACGAGAGTGGAACCATGCAGCCGAGCTCGACTGGAATCTGCTCGACGACGCGATGCACCGCGGTGTGCAACGCTTGGTGCGCGATTTGAACCGCCTCCTGCGCGATCTACCGCCGCTCCACGAGCGCGATCATGACCGCGCCGGATTCGAATGGTTAGACGTCGACAACCACCAGCAATCGCTCATTGCCTTCTCGCGAGCAGGCGTCGGCCCCGAATCGGCCTTGGTCGTGATTTGCAATTTCACTCCGGCGGCGCGCGAGGGGTATCGAGTGGGTGTCCCGGTGGCCGGCGTCTATGAGGAACGCCTCAACACCGATTCCGAGCACTACGGCGGCAAGAATATCGGTACGCCGCTCGGACGGGCTCACTCGGAAAAGAAAGCGGCTCATGGCAAGAGCCATTCGATCGTCGTGCGCGTGCCGCCGCTCGCGACGATCTTCCTGTCTAATCAATCGGTCGTTAGCGCGCCACCTGCCGAATGACGGCGGCGTATTCTTCGAAATAACGCAACGCCCGCGCGGTCGGCACCACCAACTTCACACGAGAATCGGACTGCGTGCCCTGAAACTCGACCAGACCGGCATTTTTGAGTTGGTGGATACGCTTGCGCACCGTGTTGAAGTGACCGATTTCCTGTCGATCAAGCAATTTGTTGATCGGATAGGGATCGCCGCTCTTCCACGCCTGCGTGATATCCGCCAGCAACAGCTCGACGTTCGGAATCGAAAGCACATCGGTCGACGGCAAGTTTTGGAGCCCATCGACGAGCCAGCGGAATCTCAGATAGAGATCAAGGAGATTCGGATTTGGTGTTTCGCTCATGATGAATTGCGTTCGAGGTCAGGTTACGGAGCAGTAAGATACATCCCTTGAGGATGTAGAGCAGCAATAGGGCACCAAAAAGATCTCCAAGGAACATCGCGATCAAAAGTTCAGCCCAATCCTGCGCTTCGCTGCCGAGCGCATAACGCGCCGTGATGTGCGATGTCGCATTCAGCGCGGCGGACACGACAGCGAGCGACAGCAGCGAGCGTGCGTTCAAGGCACGCGTACCGTCAAAGATCCACGGTTGCAGGCTGCGGCCCGGCCACTGACGAAAAGTCAGCATCACCGCCAACCATGCCGCCAGCCCGGGAATCACCGCGAGCACCAGATCCAGCCAAGGGTCGATATGTGCGCCGTACCCCGGATACCGGCTGTGAGCCGCCGCGCCGATCGTGAAACCAAGCGCCCCGGCCGGCCCAAACAACAGCACCAGGATCATCCGCAAACCATGCGGTAAATAAATCCAATTGATGCCGGGCACATGCTCTGTCCAAGCGAACAGCCAGTCGTAGAGCGGCAAAAATCCGAGCCACAGCGCGGCTCCGATCACGGTGAAAAGCGCGAATCGACGGTACTGACCTGTTGCCATCACTTCACATAATGAGAGGGATAGGCTTTACCCGCAACACCACTGGCGATCGCCGCTTTGGCCACCGCGCTCGCCACCACCTCGCGCAGACGAGGATCCATCGGCTTCGGCAGAATGTATTCAGGCCCGAAAGCGAGCGCCGTGACATCCGGATAGGCCTTGATCACCTCCTCCGGAACCGTTTCTTTGGTGAGATTGGCAATCGCGTGTGCCGCAGCGATCTTCATCTCCTCGGTGATGGCATGCGCGCGCACATCCAGCGCGCCACGGAAGATGAACGGAAAGCACAGCACGTTGTTCACCTGGTTCGGAAAATCCGAACGCCCCGTCGCGACGATCACATCGTCGCGGATCGCCCGCGCCGCCGAAGGCCGAACCTCGGGCTCAGGATTAGCGAGCGCGAAAATCACCGGTCGCGGCGCCATGGATCGAAGCAGCTCGGCATCGAGCAAACCGGCGGCCGAGACTCCGATGAAGACATCGGCACCCTGCAACGCCTCTGCCAGCGTGCGATGCGCACTGTCATTGGCAAACTCGGCTTTGTAGTCGGGCAGATTTTTCCGTCCGGAATGAATGACGCCCTGCCGATCGACAGCCGTCATGTTGGCGACCGGCACGCCCATCGATCGCAACAAGCGCAGAGTCGCCGTGCCCGCAGCACCGCTGCCAAGACACACGATCTTCACCTCGTCGAGGCGCTTGCCCTGCAACTCGAGGGCGTTGAGCAAACCCGCGACCACGCAAATGGCCGTACCGTGTTGATCGTCGTGGAACACGGGCACCTTACAACGCGCTTTCAGTGCCTCTTCGATGGCGAAGCACTGGGGAGCGCCCACATCCTCGATGTTGATACCGCCGAAGCTGTCCGCGATCCGCGCGACCGTATCGACGAAGCTTTCGGCCGTCTCGGCGTTGATCTCGATGTCCACGCAATCGAGGTCTGCGAAGCGTTTGAAGAGCAACGCCTTGCCCTCCATCACGGGCTTGCTTGCCAGCGCACCGAGATTGCCGAGCCCCAAAATCGCCGAGCCATCGGTCACGATGCCGATGAGATTGCCTTTATTGGTGTATTCGTAAGCCGCCTCCGGATCGGCAGCGATGGCCAATACCGGCTCGGCGACGCCCGGGCTGTAGGCCAGCGCCAGATCGCGGCTCGATTCCGCCGGCTTGAATACGTGCGTTCCGATCTTTCCCGGCCGCGGCATCGCGTGGTACGCGAGCGCTGCCTCGCGCAAGGCCTCGTCAGACATGTCATCTCCCCCTGATATGGCCGGTCACTATAGAGGCTCGGCATCTCGGCCGGCAGGGGTTTGAATCCCCGCCGAGATCAAACTAGGATCAGAAGCACAACATCAACAAGATCCAAAGGGGATCGATATGGGGGAGCGCGGGTTCGACTACGACCTGGTAGTCATCGGATCAGGTCCGTCTGGTCAACGGGCGGCCATCCAAGCGGCCAAACTAGGCAAGTCTGTTGCAATCATCGAACGGGCTCGCACCGTCGGTGGGATCTGCGTCAACTACGGCACGATCCCTTCGAAGACCTTTCGAGAGGCGGTGCTGCACCTCTCGGGTTATCGTGAACGGGGCATCTACGGCTCGTCTTATCGCGTGAAGCAAGAGATCACCATCGATGATCTGCTCTATCGCGTTCAGCAAGTCGTACGCTCGGAGATCGACGTCATCCGTAACCAGATGACACGCAACCGCGTCGAACTCATCGAAGCGACCGCGACGTTTCTCGATCCGCATCTCATCGAACTGACCACCGAAGGGCGGCACGGCAAACGACAGATCACCGCTCGCAAGGTCGTGATCGCTTGCGGCACCGAAGCTGCGCGCGACACCCATATTCCGTTCGACGGTCAAAAAGTCTTCACGAGCGACGATGTGCTCGGGCTCGAGCGTCTGCCGAGATCCATCATCGTCGTTGGCGCCGGCGTCATCGGCATCGAATACGCGACCATGTTTGCGGCGCTCGGTGTCCGAGTCACGGTCGTGGACAAACGGCCGACACTGCTGCCTTTTCTGGATCACGAAATTTCGGCGGCGCTCACCTATGTCGTGCAACAGAGCAACGTCACCATGCGGCTCGGCGAAGAAGTCGCCGAAATCGTCATTCTCAAGGGCGTTTCGAAACCAGTTGAAGTGCGCTTGAAAAGCGGCAAGGTGTTGCACGCGGAAGCCGCGCTCTACTCGATTGGTCGCGTCGGCGCGACCGAACGCCTGCAACTCGGCAACGCCGGCGTGCAAGCGGATGATCGCAACCGTATCCCCGTCAACGAGCACTTCCAAAGCAACGTCGAGCATGTCTATGCCGTCGGCGATGTCATCGGCTTCCCGTCGTTAGCATCGACCTCGTACGAACAAGGTCGAGCGGCGGCGCGCCATGCTTTCGGTCTGCGCAATGATCACGAAGGTGGTATCGGTCTCTTTCCGTATGGCATCTACACGGTCCCAGAGATTTCGACCATCGGCAAAAGCGAAGACGAGCTGACCGCCGCCGGCATCGCCTATGAGATCGGCAAAGCCAACTACCGCGAAATCTCTCGCGGTCAGATCATCGGCGACCGAACGGGCTTGCTGAAGATCATCTTCAGCCCCGAGTCTCGGCAGTTGCTCGGCGTACACATCATGGGCGAAGGTGCGAGCGAGTTGATTCACATCGGACAAGTTTTGATGGCTCACAACGGCAAGATCGATTACTTCGCCGATGCCGTCTTCAACTTCCCGACTCTCGCCGAGTGCTACAAAACCGCTGCGCTCGACGGACTTAACCGCCTCAGCATCTAGACTCGGCCTCGAGAAGTAGCCCAAGGCCCCCTAAAGGCGGCAGAATCATCGGGTGAGTGATCGCCTGACGATACTGGGACTGAGTGAGACCGAGGCGCGGCAACGCTGGGTCGCAGATGGGCCTAACGTCATCGCCGGACGGACGCGCCCGCCGACCTTGACCGTTGCGCTCGATGCGCTGCGCGAACCCATGTTCATCATGTTGGTCGCAGGCGGTGGTCTCTACCTCGCAATGGGTAAGCTCAGTGATGGGCTGCTGTTGTTGAGTTTCGTGCTCGTCGTCATCGGCAGTACGATCTTGCAGCGTCGCCGGACTGAGAAAGCGCTTGATGCGCTACGTCAAATGTCGAGCCCGCGATGCCTCGTCATTCGTGGTGGCAAAGAAATCCGTCTCTCGGCCACCGAGCTGGTATGCGGCGACATCATCGTTCTCGGCGAAGGCGATCGCGTGCCCGCAGATGCGCTACTGCGTCAATCTAGTCACTTGGCCATCGACGAGTCATTGCTGACCGGAGAATCCGTCCCCGTTAGCAAAGCCCCATCTACCGGCACGGTCGAACTCGGCGAGCCGAGCGGGGACCATCCGAGCAGTCTTTATGGGGGGACACTGGTGACATCGGGTGCGGGCCTTGCCGAAATCGTCGCGACGGGTGCGCGCACCCGCGTGGCGAGAATCGGGGCGGCATTGACCCACATCGACAGCGACCGGACACCGCTGCAAAAAGAGACCGATCGTCTCGTGCGATGGTTGGCGACCGCCGGCATTGTGGCATGCATCGGGGCTGCCGTCGTTTTTGCATTGACGCGGGGGGGAGATCTCGCGGCATGGCGAGAGGGCGGGCTCGCCGGCATCGCGATGGCGATGTCGTTGATACCCGAAGAATTCCCGGTCGTACTCTCGGTATTTTTGGCTGTCGGCGCGTGGCATATGTCAAAGCGCAATGTGCTCACCCGCCATATTCCAGCGATCGAAGGCTTGAGCGCCATGAATGTCCTGTGTGTCGACAAGACCGGCACACTCACTCGCAATCAACTTCAGTTGGCGCACTTGGCCGATATGACCCATGAGGTCGAGTTGGCCGCCGTGGATCATCTCGATTCGCGATTCGCCACGCTGCTGACGACCGCGTTCGCCGCCACGAAGCCTCAATCGCAAGATCCGCTCGATAAAGCCATCCGTCATGCAGCGGAGCGACTGATGGGTGTCACGAGCTGCGAACAACACACCCTGCTTCACGAGTACCCGTTGACGGCTGCGCGCCCCGCAATGGGCTACGTCCGATACGACAGCGACAACTGCGTTCGACTCGCGAGCAAGGGGGCTCCGGAGGTCATAGCGCGTCTGTGCAACTTCACGGACCCACAACAAGTTGCACTGCACGCCGTCGTCAGCCGGCTGGCCGAGCAAGGATTGCGCGTCATCGGTGTCGCGCAAGCAGCCAGCAGTGCCGCTAGGCAGTATGTCGACCTACAGGCGGATTTTGGCCAACTCGAGTTTCTCGGGCTGCTTGCTTTCGCCGACCCGCTACGTGCCGACGTGCCGCAAGCGGTGGCGGACTGCCGCGAGGCCGGGATACGCGTAGTCATGATCACGGGTGACTATCCCAAAACGGCGCTCGCTATCGCGCGCCAGGCCGGGATCGTCGCACCGGATCACCCATCCGTGCTGACCGGCGCCGAGATGGATGCACTCGATGAGACAACCCTCGCCGCGGCGGTTCAACAGCACTGCGTCTTTGCCCGAGTGCGGCCCGAGCAGAAGCTGCGCCTCGTGAGAGCCTTGCAGGCAAGGGGTCATGTCGTGGCGATGACCGGTGACGGCGTCAACGATGCACCGGCACTGAAAGCCGCTGATATCGGTATTGCGATGGGGCAGCGTGGCTCGGAGGTGGCTCGAGAAGCGTCCGATCTCGTTCTACTCGATGACGCGTTTCCGTCCATCGTCGCGGCAATCCGTCAGGGTCGAAAGATCTACGACAACATCAAAAAAGCGAGCGTCTTCATCATCGCCGTACACGTACCCATCGCAGGACTCGCGCTATTACCTTTGCTCGACTCAGCCGCGCCATTGATCTTGCTCCCAATCCATATCGTCATCATCGAAATGATCATCGATCCCACCTGCGCCTTGGTCTTCGAGGCCGAGCAGCCAGATCGGGACCTGATGCAGCGGCCGGCTCGATCGCTGGATCAATCACTCTTCTCCTCGCGTGAGTTAACACTGGCGCTGCTACAAGGACTGAGCGTCTTACTTGCCTGCACGGTGGTCTATGAAATCTCGACTACGACAGAGGGGTATGAGGTCGCCAGAACGTCGGTGTTTTGCACCTTGATCGCGTCGTTGATCGCACTGATTTATTTCAATCGATCGTGGTCTGCTTCGTTGCGAGAGGTGCTCTCGCGACGCAATCCCGCGCTGTATGCTGTCACCGCCTTTGCCGTCATCTGTCTGTTGCTGGCATTGTCGGTTCCGATGATTCGCGATCGCTTTTCGTTTGTCGTGATCGGCCTAGATCAAGTTCTTTGGAGTTCACTCCTCGGAGTGGCCAGCTTGCTGTGGTTCGAAGCCACCAAGCGCCGGCTTTTAACTCGGTCGCGCAGGGGCTAAAATCGTGCACAGCATGACCGATAACGCCCAACCACCCGAACAGCCGACGCAACCCGATTTCTTCAGTTCGGATGCCAAGGTGGCCGAGTGTCGTCGGCAAAGCGACCAGCTCAACTATTTCGCCCACTCGTATTGCAAAATCTATGGCGAGTGGCTGGATGCGATCGCGCGCCTGCACGAAGCGCGGCAGCGTCAACCGCTGCTGCTCGTGCTGATCGCCGCCATCGTCGTTGCCCTGATGGCGTCGGTGTATGTCGTAACTTCGAACCCGGTGCTCACGTCCATGATCGTCATCCTCGGAGCAGCGCTCGTTTACGGCGTGCTCGAACGCGTGCGTCGCGAGGAAGAACGATTCGACGAGATCAAACGGTCCAAAGATCGGTTCAGCACCACCTTGTACTTAGCGGGCGTCGATCTGCACCTCGCGGTGCTCGAAGAGGCGATCGCCAAAAATACGGCGGGCGAATGGGTCTTCAACTCGAAGTTCAACGACTGGCGAGCCCATCGCTTGAACAGTATTTTTTATCGCGTTTACGGAACGGCCGTGCCGAAAACGGTGATTGACAAGATCTGCAGCTACGGCGCCTGAACCACCGGCTTCACAAGCGCACGCACCTGCGCGTAAAACGCCTCACGCGCTTTCGGCTCTGGGCCGAGCGTGGCGCGGGACCAATTCGAGTTGCTTGCGATGACCAAACGGCGTGAAGGGTCGATGAAGATTCCCTGCCCAAAAATGCCTTGCGCAGCGACCGCGCCGTCGTCGTAGGTCCACCACTGAAAGCCGTAACCGCGCCCCGGCTCACCGATTTCTTTTTGCTTACGAGTCGCCTGAGCGAACCAATCGGCGGGAACCACTTGAACGCCATTAGCTTGGCCATTGGCCAAGACGAAAAGGCCGAAGCGAGCAAAATCCCGCGTTGCAGCCTGCAAACAACAACCCGCAATTTCATGCCCCGTCTTACCCTGCAGCCAAGTCGCTTGGGCTTCCATGCCGGCGGGATGCCAAATTTTCTCCTGCAAGTACTGCGCGAGCGGCTTGCCCGTCGCCGATGAAACCAATACTCCGATCAGGTTCGTCTCACCCGTGTTGTAGCGCCACACTTCGCCCGGCGGATGGGCGCGCGGCAGCTTGCGCATGTAGCTGACGGTTGCGTCGACACCGGAGTCGGGTTTTGCGTTGTTGAACTTGGCGACGTCAGCTTGCGGGTCTTCGTAGTCTTCGTTCCAACGCACTCCCGAACTCATCGTCAACAATTGACGGATGGTGACATCGTCGTAGGCGGACCCACGCAGATCCGGGATGTACTCGCTGACTTTGTCTTCGAGACTGCGTATCGACCCATCCTGCAAAGCCGCGCCAACCAATGTCGATGTGAACGACTTGGCGACGGAAAAGCTGGTCCAACGCCCTTTCGAGTCGAACCCTTGTCCGTAGCGCTCCAAACGAACCTTGCCATCTTGGATGATGACGAGCCCTGCGGTTCCCTGCGCCTGAAGATATTGATCGAGGCCCGGGATCACGAGCGGCTCACCGACCGGCAGAGGCATTGGAGTGGGCGATGGCGTCACCACGGCCGCTTTAGCCAGCAACGGCAGACGATCCATCGCACGAAATGCGGCATGACGCTGCTCTTGCTCCCAACTCAACACGTCCGCGTTGGTTGGCAACGCCTTCAACAACCCTCGCGTCTCCTGATCGAGACTTGCGTACCAAGCGCCGCCTGCGAGCGCTGAAACGGAGAGCAATGCCAACACCACGGTTCGAGTACGCATGATCGTCTTACCTTACCAGTTGACGTTCTTGGGATCGTTCAGCCACTGACCCGCTTCGCGCAGATCGGCGGGCAACGTGTTCGCGAACTTATTCGGCGGGTATTTCCGCACGTGTTGTGAATAAACCGGTGCGTACAAGTCCCAAGCGAAATCCGGCAGCTTGTGCCCGGCTCGGAAAGACTTGATCGGAATGTTGGCAGCGACCAACTGTTCGAACTCGTTTCGCGCCATGGCGATGGCGGTTCCGTTCGGATCATAAATGGCACTGCCACCGGCGCCGCCTGGTTCCTCGAAGAATTGGTTGCCTGGCGATACCGCATTGTTACAGACCGCCGTGTAGACGCGGTGATAAACCGAATTCATCTGCATATCCGCCGGCACGAAGCTGCCGGTGGCGGTGCGCAGAAAAAGTTCACCGCCTTTCAACGCCATGGCCCGAAACAGTTCGGGCTCACGCTGCATGGCACCCGTGCAAATATTACCTAGCGGCGTCCGTGTTACCGGTATGACCGCATCAGCACCGTACATCTCGATATAGCGATCGAGACAGTTATAGATCGTGCTGGTCATCAGTTCGATCGGCGACTGACCGATGCGAAACACGCCCATGATATTGCGGACCTTCCAGTGCTTGTCGACGATCTGACCATCCGGCCCGATGATGGTGGTGATCGACAGCACATGACCGGGCCAATCCTTCTCTCGGGCATAGGACCCAAAGACGATGTAGCAATTATATTTTTTGGCCGCCTTGCCGAGCGCCTCGGTCTCGGGCCCCGGTAAATCGATCGAAAGGCTCAGAATGTCTTTGCGGCTCCAGTCGTAACTGAAGCCGGTGATTGGGAATTCGTGAAACAGCAGAATATCCGAGGGCGGATTCCACTCCTGCGCGTTGGTGATCAACTTCAGCATGTGCTCGAGATTTTCATGGCGGCCCTTTTCAGGGTTGGCGGGGTCGATCGGGCGAACTCGCGTCTGCATCACACCGAGTCGGATGTTGTCTTTGGCCAGCGGAACCGTCGCATAACGACCGTCTTGTCGCACCGACAGTTGATCGCTGCCTTTACCGATTGCAGCTTGCGCCGACGGGGCTCCCCCCAAGGCAAGACCCACCGCGCCCGCCGCGCCCCCTTGCAGAAACCCGCGGCGACTCAACTCCTCGGTGAGGGTTGTGCTGCCATCCGGTTTACCGATACGCCCCTTCTTCATGTCTCGCCCCTTTGCTTGTTTTTGTCGATAAAATTTTTGTCGATCTCTTCGCCGAGAATCTGTACGGCATCCCACACGTCCACGAAGCGCAGATACAGTGGCGTCAGTCCGAATCGCAGCAGATCCGGCGCACGGAAATCACCAATGACGCCGCGTTTGATGAGTCGCCGCATCACCGCGCCCGCGTCGGCGTGGGCAAAGGACAGATGACTGCCCCGCCGCGCGGGATCACGCGGCGAAACGAGCTGCAGAGAATTCGCCTGCGGCAGATCTTCCACGAGTGCGATGAATAGATCTGAGAGTTCAATCGACTTTCGTCTGATGCACTCGACATCAACACCGTCGAATACATCGAGTGCGCCCTCCAAAGCGGCATAGGCCAGCACGGGCGGCGTTCCACACCGATGGCGATCGATACCGGGCGCCGGCTGATAGTCATCCAGAAACTCGAAGGGTCGAGCGTCGCCGAGCCAACCACTCAAGACCGGCTGCTGCGCACTCTGTAAATCGCGCCGCACATAAAGGAAACCCGGAGCACCCGGGCCCCCATTCAAATATTTGTAGGTGCAGCCCACGGCGAAGTCGGCTTCGGCGACGCCGAGATCAATCGGTAGCGCCCCAGTGGAATGAGACAGATCCCATACGACACGCGCGCCGACCGAATGCACGTGCGCGGTCATCGCCGCCAAGTCATACATCTCGGCCGTTCGGTAGTGCACATGGGTGAGCACGACCAGAAGAGTATCGTGATCGATCGCCGCCGACAGCTGTTCGCGCGGCACGGCGATCACGTCGAGCTCGGGAACGAGCTGCGCAAGTCCGCGCAAGATATACAGATCCGTCGGGAAGTTGCCGAGCTCGGTGACCAACTTGCAGCGCTTGCCGCGTTGCAGCGCCACCGCCGAGACGATTTTGAAGAGATCGATCGAGGTCGAATCACAGACCAGCACTTCGCCGGGCGATGCGCCGATCAAGGGTGCGATTCGGTCGCCTAATCGCGATGGATAGTCGAGCCAGCCGTTTTCGCTCCAACTGCGAATGAGGTCGACCCCCCATTGCTCCTGCATCACCGCCGCCACTTGCCGTTCGGCAGAGCGCGTCAAAGCGCCGAGTGAATTGCCGTCGAGGTAGACCACATCCGGGGGAAGTCGAAACTGCTCGCGATGTACCGCGAGCGGATCGATTCGATCCCGCTCGGCACACTCCGCTCGACTGGGCGAGCGCATCAAAGCCACTCGCGAAGCACCGCGCGTACCGGTGTTGCTTCAACGCCGAGAATGGGTAACGGCAGAGCGATGAGCTCATACCGCCCCTCGGGAATCCCATCCAGCACAACCCCCTCGAGAATCGCCATACCGGCTCGATGACAGGCGTGATGCGAGCGGAGCTGCTTGCAGGTCGCCGGATCGATGGAAGGCGCATCCGTTGCGATCAATCGACAGCCACGCGCGGCAACCGCCTCAATCAGTTCTGGGTCGAGCGCACGAAATCCGGCTGGCCACACGGTCCAATCGGGATTCGCGAAAGTGCGCAGCACCAATCGCTCCACCCGCGACGGCAAGCGATCGAGCACCGCCGATGCCGGAATGACGCCCTGTCGATCGATGTGCTGCGCACCACTGACATCGCGCAGCTCACACTCGCCCACGAAGGCGGCCAAGTCGAGTGTTGCCAAATCGCCGGCATCATCTCTCACGTGACGCGAGCACTCGGCATGGGTACCCGACTGCGTCGAGAGCGTGAGCCGATGTAGGTTGACACTCGAACCGGCCGCCACCGCACCGGTCACGCTGCAGTCGAACGGCACATCGCCAGGCCACACGGGCAGATTGGTCCGCAGCGTTTGCGAGATATCCCAGATGCGGCGTTGAGTCATGGCGAGATGCGCGGTACCGACACCGTTCGCGTAAGCCCGTAAGCGAACACGCCCGCTGTCAAAAACATGATGATGCTGTAAACGGCAGCGGGAATCGACATCTGCGCGTTCTGCAAAACATTGAGCGCGATGAAGATCGCCAGCGTGCCGTTATGGATGCCGATCTCCATCGAGATGGCGATGGACTGACTGCGCTCCAGTTTCAGTAATCGAGGTAATCCATAACCCACCCCGATACTGAGCAGATTGAACGCAAGGCAAGCACCGCCCACTGCGGCGATGAACCCGGGCAGTCGATCCCACTCGGCGCCAATCGCCGCCAGAATCACGGCCAGCAGCACCAATACCGCAAAAATTCGGATCGGCTTTTCCAGTCGGGCGGCCCACAGCGGCCGATTAGCGCGCAGCGCCATCCCGATCAGTACCGGCAATACGATGATCATCGCGACCTCGACAATCTTGCGCGTCGGCGGAGGCACGTACTGTTCCTGCCCTAAGAAATGCGCCAAAGACAAATTGACGATCAGCGGCAAGGTGACGAGTGCCAACGCGCTGTTGATGGCGGTCAGGGTGATATTGAGCGCCACATCACCCTTGGCAAGATGACTGTAGATGTTGGCGGTCGCTCCGCCCGGTGAGGCGGCCAGCAGCATCAAGCCGACCGACAACTCGGGTGAGAGATCGAACCATTGCGTCAACGCATAGGCAATGGCGACTAAAACGAGGGTTTGTGTCGCAAGACCAATCAGCACCGCTCTCGGGTAGCGAACGATGCGCTTGAAGTCGTCCGTCGTCAGCGACAGCCCCAAGCCCAACATGACGATGCCGAGCGCCAACGGCAACAGCAGATTCGTAACGACGGAACTTTCCATGGGCACGCATCTTAGGCGGGATTCGGTAGATTGAGTCATTTTTGAGCGATCGCCCGCCGGTCGAGGGCAGGCTAGCGCCTCCCCGTTTGTCAAAACTTGACTTGTTCAGCGCCGTGCTTCGCGGTAAATGTGAGTACAGAAGATCGGGGTAAAGAGATTCATGGCGGCAAGTGAAATGGGATGGCCGAGAAAATGGCTCGCTCCGGCCTTGGTCAGCTTGCTCTCAGCTTGCGGGGGCGGTGGCGGGTCCGACTCGCGATCCAACACGACGGCACCCACCGTCACCGCGCCCGTGCAGACGCCAACCTCGCCCATCGAGGCGAGTCAAGGAGCGCTCCTGCAGAATCCCGTGTTTCAGTGTGGCAGCTCCACCGACACGCTGACGGCAGACTCTGCGCCAACGAGCGTCACCGTTTTCGAAAGCGGTCCGGTGCGGCCACTCGCGCTGTCGGCTGACGGTCAACGACTGTACGTCGTCAACGGACCGGCCGCTTGTCTCGAAGTCTATGCCGTCAACGGCGATTCACTCAGTTTACTCAGCAGCGTCAGCGTCGGCCTTGAGCCGGTTTCGATCGCCGAGCGAACGTCTAACGAACTGTGGGTCGTCAATCATCTCTCCGATTCCGTCAGCGTGGTTCGCCTCGACGGGACGCCACGCGTGTTGCGTACGCTGCAGGTTGGCGACGAACCACGCGATATCGTGTTCGCCGGTAGCAATCGCACTCGGGCCTTCATCAGTGCTGCAAATCGGGGACAAAACCGCCCGGGTTTCACCTCCGCCTCCTTGACGACACCCGGGAGCGGTCGCGCCGACGTTTGGATTTTTGATGCCACTCAGCTTGACGATTCTTTGACCGGCAAACCGTTGAACATCGTCACGCTGCCCGCCGAGGTACCGCGTGCGTTGGCTGTCAGTGGCGATGGCCGCACGGTTTACGCGGCGGCGTTCATGTCGGGAAATCGAACGACGGTGCTGCATCGCGATGGCTTGAACACGCCCAAGCCCGGTTTGACGACCAGCACCGACGGTGTGCAAGCCCCCGCCACCGGTATGATCGTTCGCTACGACGGTGCGGCTTGGCGTGACGAGGCCCGCGCCGACTGGTCGAGCCAAATCAAATTCAGTCTGCCGGACGAAGATGTCTTTGCCATTGACGCAGCCGCAACGACTCCGGCCATCACTGCACGCTTTGCCAGCGTCGGTACGACGCTCTTCAACATGGTTGTCGGTACCGACGGACGCATCTTCGTCAGCAATACCGAGGCCTTCAACGAAGTTCGGTTCGAGGGCAGTGGCCGTCGGGGTAACAGCACGGTCCGAGGGCGTATCGCGGAGAGCCGAATATCGGTGATTTCTGCTGCATCGGGAACTGTCAACGCGGTCCACCTGAATCGTCATGTCGATTTCAACCTGCCGCAAGGCGCGAGCGTCTCAGCCGCCGAGAAAGCGCGCTCACTCGCGCAGCCGACTGCGATGGTTTTGAGCGACAGCGGCGACACGCTCTTTACGGCCGCCTTCGGATCAGCCAAGGTCGCTGCACTTCCCACGGCAGCATTGATCTCGGGTTCGTACACGGCGGACGCATCGCGACACATCGATGTTCCAGCCGGCCCAGCCGGACTCGCAATCAACAGCGCGGGATCGCGCCTGTTCGTGTATTCGCGTATCGCTCACGCCGTCAGCGTCATTGATGTTCCCAACCGGACGCTGTTGTCGAGTCGATCTTTGTTCTCCCCCGAGAGCACGGCTGTCAAAGAGGGTCGTCGATTCCTCTACGACGCCAGTTTGACTTCCGCTAACGGCACCGTTTCGTGCGCTAGTTGCCATGTATTTGGTGATCTCGATCATCTTGCATGGGACCTCGGCAATCCCGACGAGCGGATGCAGAACAATCCCAACGCCTATCTTCCGCTCAGCCCGAGAACAACGCCGCGCTTTCATCCACTCAAAGGACCGATGACGACGCAAACCTTACGCGGCATGAAAGGTAACGGACCGATGCATTGGCGAGGCGATCGAACGGGAACGTCGCGCTCCCTCGTGCGTGGTGCGACCGAATCGTTGGAAGAAGCAGCGTTCAAGGAATTCAATAGCGCGTTCGTAGCCCTCCTCGGACGCGAAACCGTGCTGCCGGCAACTCAGATGCAAGCCTTCACCGATTTCGTGATGCAACTCGCCATGCCTCCCAACCCCGTCAGGGCGCTCGACAACTCTTTGAGTGACCAAGAATCGGCAGGCCGTACTTTCTACATGAATTTCCCATCCACGCTGCTCGGCTCCTGCGATAACTGTCATCGTCTTCGGCCGCTAGAGGGGCAGTTCGGCACCAATGGACTGATGACCTTCGAGGGCGGACGAATTACCGAGAACTTCAAGATTCCACAGCTGCGTAACATGTACACCAAAGTTGGCATGTTCGGCTTCAGTGGTGACACCGGCGCAGCGACCGGAGCGCAGATTCGCGGCTTCGGGTTCAGTCACGATGGCGCGGTCGACACTCTCGAAAACTTTCTCCGTGATCCGGTTTTCATCTTCCCTCCACCGGCTGACGTAACCCGTCGACAAGTCGCCGCATTCGTCCTCGCTTTCGATTCGGATTTTTTGCCGATCATCGGCCAGCAGGTTACGTGGCGCCCGGGGGCGAGCAGCGCGATCGAGGATCGACTCTCGCTGCTACGCACTCAGGCGCAGACGAGAACGCCTCGGGCGTCTTGCGACTTGGTGGCACGAATCACCGCCAATGGCGTAGCGCATAGCGCCTTGCTGCAGCCCGATGGCAACTGGGCGCTCCGAAGCGGCGGCACACGCAGCGAGTCGCAACTCAAAGAATTGGCCAGTGTCACGCAGCCGATCACCTTCACCTGCTTACCACCGGGAACCGGCCAACGTGCCGCACTCGATCGAACATGAGCCGGCTCTCGCCACCGTCAACGAGAAGCCGTCTTTCGGTCACAATCACGGCATGACGAAGACCGATTCCTCAGACGCCGATACGCTGGTCGTGATGTACGACGGCGCGTGCCCATTGTGTCGACGCGAAATCGGTGTTTATCGTCACTTGGCACCGGTACAGCCGGTCGAGTTTTGCGATGTCAGTGGACCTGCGGTGCCGCTACCAGTAGAGCTGACCCGCGAGCAAGCCCTTGCTCGATTTCATGTCCAACATGCCGACGGTCGCATCGAAAGTGGAGCGCGCGCGTTCATCGCCCTATGGGAACGGTTGCCGTATTGGCGCTGGCTCGCGAAATTCGCCCGCTTGCCCGGCGTCGCAGCGCTGATGGAGATCGCGTACCGGGGCTTCTTGCGAGTCCGACCGGCAATACAGCGCTGGGCTGGCAGACGAGCGTGACCCGTGCGAATAAACGGGCGTCGAACTAACCGGCGACTCGTTTCGCGAAGACGCGAGTGAAGTTTTTTTCCTGCGCAACCTTCACAGCCTCTCGAAGGATCTCGTTCTCCCGGGTTTTCCTGTCCAAGACCCGCTCGAGTTCCCGGATGCGCGTCTCGAGAACTTTGACCTCCGAGGACCCGACGACTTCTTCATCGACCCGGACCGCCTCCTTCCCACCCTCGGCCATGCGCCGTCTCCAGTGAAACAACAGGGAGGGAGAAATACCATGCTGCCGAGCCACATAGGAAATCGTGATCCCGGGACGAGATGCGGGCTGCTCCAGTGAACATGCAAGTAGTTCGACCATGGTGGGTCGCGGGAAGCTTCTCGCAGCTCAAAATTTAGATGCGTTTTATGTTGCGACCCGTCAACCGGAGAAGGCGGGGCGGTTTCGGCAGCTCGCCCGCCAGCCGTAAAGTTGTCGGAGACAGATCCGACAGTGGCTCGATAAAGTCTGGCTTAGTGAATGGTGGCCGGAGTCGGAATCGAACCAACGACACGCGGATTTTCAAAGTCTCATCGCCAATTAATACGTAAATATTTCAATAACTTATATCGTCGGAATCGTGGTGCGACACAGGTGCGACAAGCGTCAATTTTTATTTTTGACGGGGCTTTTCAAGCGCTAGCACGCCGTAATTTCGAGGTCGAATGTCGTTTAAACGACAACTGGTCTTTGATCGAAAGCAGTACAGTCGACGCCTCAGGGGTCGTGGAATCACCGTCTGCCCCTGACCGATAAGCACATCGCCCTCCCTGGGCTTATGAATGATCTCCTCGGTCGCCTATCTCTGCTGCTCCATCGCCCCAGTCTCCCGGCCCAGTTACTAACATTAAACCTGGGCCAACAATACCGGGTCATGTCACAAGCAACAGCCAACTAGCGGCGAACTAACTCGTCAAGCAATCGCACTCCGAAGCCGACAGCCGCCCCATGCCTCGTTCGGCCACTGCAATCGCCGCCGCCCAGTTCTCGGGCCTCTACAGGCCTTACTGACGGCGTTTAAAATTCCTATGCACGCTGGATCCGCCCCAATTTATCCTCCGTGCAAACCCGAAACGGCGAATGCCATCGCTTCAAGCAATACTAAGGTAGCGCCAGATAGACGACCGCGCCGGGACTTTCGCCGCATCCTTGGGTAACGCCTTGCTGCACGCCAGATCTGGAGAACCGACATGATCGAATACCTCACGCAGCTCGCCGCCGACCCGGCGGCCTGGGCCGCCCTCGTCACGCTGATCACCATGGAAGTGGTGCTGGGGATCGACAATCTGATCTTCATCTCGGTCCTGACGAACAAGCTTCCCGTCGAACAACGCGAGCGGGCACGAAGGATTGGGATCGGCTGCGCCCTGGGGATGCGCCTTGTTCTTCTTGGCACGATTGCCATCATCGTCCAGCTCACCGAGCCGGTCATTGAAGTTTTCGGCCAGGGTCTCTCGTGGCGCGACCTGATCCTGATCGCCGGCGGCCTGTTCCTCGTCTGGAAGGCGACAAAGGAAATCCATCACAACGTAGACCCGACCCCAAACCCGGACATGTTCAACACCCGGGCCGCGTCCATCGGCTTTTCCGCCGCCGTCGCCCAGATCCTGATCCTCGATCTCGTCTTCTCGGTGGACAGCATCATCACCGCCGTCGGCATGACCGAGCATGTCCCCATCATGGTCATCGCGGTCCTCGTCACGGTGGCCGTGATGCTGGCCGCCGCCAACCCTCTCGCTAACTTCATCAGTGCCAACCCCACGATCATCATGCTGGCCCTCGCCTTCCTGTTGATGATCGGAACCACGCTGATTGCCGAGGGCTTCGGGGTCCATGTGCCAAAAGGGTACATCTACGCCGCCATGGCCTTCTCGGCAATAGTCGAGACTCTCAACATGATGGCCCGCAACAGGGCGAGGAAGAAGGCTGCCCTCGCCGCCGCGGGCGTGGAGCCCGACAGAGGAACTTCCTCGCATTGAAGTCATCGCCTTGAGCGTTTGCGTGGCGGGGCTCTGGCTCTACAGTCGAAAAGGTCGGAGTAGCAGCAGAGCATTGGTGCAGGGATAGGCACAGCGGACAGCGTGTGAGCACTGCTGGCAGATCTGGACTGGGCCCGCTTGGATTCGAACCAAGGACCAAGGGATTATGAGAAGACAGGACTAACTCAATCCCATTGGCCATCAATCACTTACGCACTCCGAAATTCCGTGTGTAAGAGAATGTGTATGTAACAATCGTGTTTTTGACAAGTTTTTCAGGGGTTTTGACACTTTTCAATTCTACGCCGAACAACAGCCCTCCTATTTCGAGGTAACAGATAAACAGTTTTCTTTGAGCGATAAAAGAGTCGTCAAAAACGAGGGGTGACGAACCTACTCAGTCGCTGCGTTGAGCATCACGAATGTCGTTTAAACGACATCGCGTCGACTGTTGTATCTACTGTCGTTTAACCGACAAGCTCACTCGGGATAACATCTCTTCGATGATGGGCAGATTTGTGGCACGAAAGTCAGCTGGGCGTTCATCCATGCATCCAATTAGGCCCTGACTCAGTGCCTCGGCGGCACCGGGACTCCAGGGAACGAGATCATGCCCCATCGCTAGCGCAGCGAAGTAGGTCAAAAACTGTATCGCATGCTCGAGCTCGTTGACTCGATGATTTAGAAAGTATTGATCGAAGGATTTCTTCAGTGACGCCAGAGACGCCCAGGCTTGCGCGCCTTCGGGATCATATCTGCGCTCCCAACGGCTGAGGGCCGAAAGCGACTTCCCGAGGTGGTAATAGGCGGCTGAGCCCTCTGCGGCTTGCCTCGCAAAGGCGCAGGTCCGTCCAAGATCGAGGATTGCCGCCAAAGGAACGTCTCCCTGTTCCCGAGGGTCCATAGTCCCATATGGCAGTCAGTACAGCCACTTATTTCCGTCGGCTACCGGGTGTAGTCACGGCGCGTACTGTCCTAACAAGGACCTGGAAATGACGGCTTAGACGCTAAGCGGCGCCTGGTCGTTCACTTAGGAACTCCGCCTTATCAGTAGTCCGACGACGTACGATGTGGATGTAATACCGAACAACGATTGATACGGTATTAAGATCTGGCGATGACTATTCTCGAAGGCGTCCACCCGCAGGCGCCATTCGACCAAGGTCGTTATTCGCTGTGGCGGGATAAGGTGCCTGCGAACCGGGGTTTGAAATGCGTAGTTGGATAACACCCTTAATTTTCGGTTGGATACTGTCACTCGCTGTTGCGATTACCACAATAACAACAGTTAACTTTTCTGCACATCTTGCGGACCGCGGATTCACGACGGCCATCGCAGATGGCCGTGCAACCGTCACAGAAGTGGTCTCCGGTAGCGCCGCCGAACGCGCAGGAATCAAAGTAGGTGACGTGCTAGATCGCGAAACGGCGAGACGAACAGAGACCGAATTCCTGCAGATTGACGATCCGCTACGATTTGACATCAGCCGCGAGGGCCGCTCGCTTAGAGTCACTTTCGTTCCAGATCGATCCGACAAATCATTCGAACAACGACTCTACGAGATCCATGCAGCGCTCACTCTCGTAGTCGTATTGTTTACCTCGCTCTTCATCACGTTATCGAAAGTGCGATTTACGTCGAGTAAATGGTTGGTAGCGAGTCTACTCGTCTTTCCACTTACAGGAATGCTGCAAACCAATCACCCCGATTTATCGCAGTTTGCGTTATTTGCCTTTACTCCAGCGACATGCGCTACGTTAGCGTTACTTCTGCAGTTTTGGATTTCCTTTGCTGCGGAAATTCGGTCACCGCTCGCAAAGGGTTGGGTGCATACGCTTCGAATAGCATGGATTATTACCGTAACGTCCTCGGTCACCGCCTCTATCGCCGCAGCCAAAGAGACGCTACTAGCCGATAAGTACGCAAGTTTTTTCGAATTAGTCGGAAATAGTGCGTGGTTAGATCCCCTTAACGCATACCAGTGGTGGGGATACTCCATCGTCCTGCCCATTCTTTGCGTTGTAGCCCCGATTAAAATCATTCGACGATCAACTGGTGATGTCGAGAACCATGCTTACTGGGTCGCAGCGACGCTGTTGGGATTCGCAATTCCATGGTCTATCGGGCAGCCCGCGTTTTTCATTCTCGACCAACTTGGCTTGATCACGACCTATGGCGCCACGCTAAATCAAGTCATGGGATATTTGATCTGGCTCATCCCACTAAGTCTTTTATTGTTCTGCTACGTCGGCGTCTCTCAGCGAATGCTGAGCTTCAACTTCGCAGTCAATAAGACCGTTGTTTACTTGCTTACCGGTGGTCTTTTGTTGCTCGCTTATCTACTCTTAAAGCGTAATATCGAAACGATCTTACCGTCGGATGCGGAGACCAAGAAGAGTGCTGTAAACGGCCTAATTGCTTGTCTGGTCTTCATGGCTAAGCAACTCCGCGACCTATCAGACATTGCACTTAAGAAGTTTATTTTTGTGGATCTCAATCGGAGAGAAAATAAACTTTCCGAATTTCGAAACAAAATGAGCCACTTCAAGACGAGCACCGCATTAGAGGACGCCACAGCGAGTACGCTTTCCTCGTTTTGTCATGGCGCCCGCGTACAAATATTTTCCCACTCTAACGGTTCTTATTGTGACCGTCGTACCCAGGAGCAGATCTTGGTCGACGACGAAATTCCAGTCGCGCTCAGGACGGGACGGAGCTCTGTCCTGAATCCCGGTGATCCTCAAGCAAGCCGCTGGCGGGTCGTCACGCCGATATTTGATCGACAAGACTTGGTTGGATTCGTCGGAATTGAATACGATCCTATGCTGCCGACGTTACGACCGGATGAGATACGATGGATTGAGAAGATTGTTCGTCAATTCGGAATTCAGTCGGCATTGCTTGAATTAGATTTATTACGGGCCACCCAACGACGTCTCGCCTCGGCCGAAGGATCTTAGGTGCCGCTTTACTCAGCGACTGATTGGAACGGCACAGATAAAAATCGGTGATGGCGAAGGGGACGAACCTTGCGGAGGAGAGCATGCACGTTCGTCGAAAAATCGACGTGTTGATCCTTTGCAGAGTCTCGACGGCGCGAATGACAAAACAAGACAAGTATGCGGCGAGTGTGTAAGCGCCCTGCTCTTCTAACTCGCTGATTTTTCTCACGGCGAAATGAACTCAAAGGGATTAGTTCGTTTCTGACGTGTCAGATCAGAATTTGTGACACGCTAACTCATTGATTTGTAAGACTGGGCCCGCTTGGATTCGAACCAAGGACCAAGGGATTATGAGAAGACAGGACCAATTCAATCCCATTGGCCATCAATCACTTACGCACTCCGAAATTCCGTGTGTAAGAGAATGTGTATGTAACAAACGTGTTTTTGACGTATTTTTCTGGGGTTTTTGACACTCTTGACCTACAACGTCGAATAGCAGATTACCTACTCCTCAGATAACAGGTAAACACTTTTCTTTGAGCGATAAACGAGTCGTCAAAAACGAGGATTGACGAACCCGCGCAGTCACCGCGTGGAGCGTCCCGAATGTCGTTTAAACGACATTTACCTGCGTAACAGGGATGGCCTCGTAGAAGATCTGATACAGCATCGCATCCACGACTGTGAATCGGATCTCCTGCAGGTGGCTAAGATTGGGAGCCAGCTGAAAGGCGGTTTTCACGAGTATCGGTACCGCCTCATCGATCGGATATCCATAGATCCCCGTCGATATCGCCGGTACGGCGAGGCGCCGTATCTTTTGAGCGTCGGCAAGCCGCACCGCGCTCTCTAATGCCCTAGCCAAATTGGCGGGAGGATTCGGGTCTTCGTGGTACTTCGGTCCGCGGGTATGGAAGAGTTTTGCCGTAATCTCGAACCCTGGCGAGGCGATGGCTTCCCCGAGCCCGAGCGGTGCCAACGGACGGGTGTAACGCTCGAGTTCTGGTCCGGCGGCTTTATAGATCGCGCCGCAGACACCGCCGCCTGCGATGAGATACGCGTTAGCGGAATTGACCAGGCCGTCGCAGTCGGTCTGCTTGAGGATATCCCCTAAAACTACGGTGACCTGAGCGGTCGCTTTCAACCCGCGCCCTCTCTAAGAGGATGTTTGACCTGCCGGCTGATCCGCTCGCCATGATCCGGAGTAGATCACCTCACAGGCAGGACCGTACAACGTGCCCTCGCCATGACGCATGTCGTCCTTCCATGCGCCCTGATAAATCTGGCCGTTCGAGTAAAAGAACGTCCCTTCGCCGTTCCGCTGACCCGACGAGTAAGTGCCTCGAAAAGTGACGTAGTTGTCGATCGTGGCGGCTGCGACGAGGTGTAACTCGAAAAGACATTCGCACTCATCTCTGGTGTTCTCAAGGCAGGGCGCGCTGACCGGCTTCGTCATCGGCGGAGCGAGCATGGCTTTGCTCGGGGGCTCACGTCCAATGACACACCCACCCACACCCCATCCGTCAGGCGCGCCGTGCTTCATCGAACCCGACCAATAGCAGAACGGATACTCTGCAGCGATCTCGATGTCTTGTCCGATGTTATGACTCGGTATCGGTAACGCCACGAAGCCAATCGCGGCGACGAACAAAAGTATCGCGTACTGCACGTCTTTACTCCGTCTCGACCTTACACACTGACTTCATCACGCGCTTCAATAACTGATCGCGCGACAGCGAGGTATTGGCGGAGGGAAGCGCGGTCTCCGAGGGGAGCATCAGCGACGCCACCTGTGCATGACGTGCGTAGTTGACGAGCTGCATCGGGCTACCCGATCCGTCTTCCTCGATCGACGAATCGATCACGCCGATCACCTTACCGGAATACGACACGACCGGTCCGCCGGAGCTCCCCGGCTGAATGGGGATCGATACCTGTAGCAAGGTCGGCTCCTGCGAAGGACCAGAGAGCGAGGTGACATTACCCTCCGTGAACTTCGCCTCGGCACCGAGCATCTTGGGGTTCGGGAATCCGATCGTGAACGCCGACATGCCGACCGAGATGTCACTCGATTCACCGAGGGGCAGCCACTCAGGGGTAGACACCTTGGTTCGTAGGAGTGCGAGATCGTTGTCGGAAGATTCGCGCAGTACGTCCGCCTCGCCTTTTCGGCCATCCGGAAAGACCACCGCGATTTTGGTTGCGTTATCAACCACGTGATACGAGGTCAGTAATAAACCATCCGGCGATATGGCGAAACACGTGCCGGTCCCGGTCACAGGATCGTCGTACTGAAACTGCGACACAGCATAGGCGCAGCTCGATGCGTTACAACTTGGCATGCGCACCTTGAGCACGAGCTTGTTGGTCTTGCCAGATTCAAGATCGACTCGGGGGGTGTCGTCTTCCCCTTCATCGAGTTCCATCAGCCGGCCATCTGCTGTGACGATACGCAGATCGAGATCTGCACAAGCCCGATCGCAGGCTGCAATCACGGTGGCGTCATGCGCACCTGTGATATCGAGCGGGATCGTTGTTTCTTCACCATGCCCGAGTCGCCCGACGTATACCGTGCCGATCTGCCGAATGGTCCGGTCACGGCTATCGGCCTTTGCCTTGAGCCACCCACTGTAATCCGCCATCTGTAGCCGCGCCTGATGCTCGCTAGAACTGACGTAAGAGTCGCAGCCTGCTATCAGAGCGACTGACACCAGAATCGAAATAATGCAGTGCTTCACAGCTGATGTATTTCTCGAACGTGCATTTTGAATGTTTCGATATCGATCTGCTGTCCATGCAACACGGTGAACGGATGTAGTTCTCTTGGAGGCGCGACACCGTAGTTATATGCCAGATCGAGATCAGTCCAAATCACGCAGGGATTACCATCGACGAGGTAGAAGTCCGGGTTGCCGTCGAGATCGCGTTCTAGACGCTGCGCCATTGTCGGTTCAACCCAATCATCCGGTCGTTTTGTGTACCCACCAATGAACGGCTCGTCTGATGTGAGCAGATCATCGAAGAGGATGGTGGGTCCGTCTTTCCGAAACTTATTTTCTTCCATCAGCAAAACCCTAAGCGACGACTAGCTCAAGCTTTGATACGGATTTGGCGCTGGCGCATTTAAAGTCGAGCTAGTTACAGATTTGCTCCCATGCGCCATCTACGCACCGCCCGATACGACAACCGAGTTCCGGCAAAGGCTTGAGACCGCAAGAGAGCGAGGGTGTCCTGTCGCATATCTGCTCCCACGAACCGTCGATGCACCGACCTATCCGGCAACCTAGATTCGGGAGCGGCTTGATCCCACAGGATAGCGCGGGATTCTGGTCACATATTTGCTCCCACGCACCATTCACACAACGCCCGATTCGGCAGCCGAGCTCAGGAAGCGGTCTAAGCCCGCAACTTGCGGACTGTGCGGACACGTCCGTGGTCGGCGTGATTGAACCTATACCGACCATTACCAGCGCGATCAACAATCGAAGTAACGTCATAAGTTTTTTCTCACGGGAAACTTTTATATCAGTCTCGCCAGGCTTCTAATATTTGGCCGTCAGTGATCGTATCAATCTCATGAATCACAATTAACTTGTAGTCTCTCAACTGACGAAAGAATTCGGGTTCTGAACGCACGATCGGTAGCCACGTCGTCTCAGGGCCTGCCTGACCATGAATTTCGGTATAGCCACCGATCACAACGTCTCGACCTTTTCTATCCTGAATCGTGCAATAGACGATCGAGGGGGTTACACAATCATCTACCTCCTCTGCTAGATGGGACATCATCTCTCGAGCAAATGCCAATCGATCGCTATCCGCGATTGGTTCGTCATCCTCAAGCCCGACATGGCTGCGCAGCTCCGGGTCGTCCAAGTATCGCTCGGAGAAGAGTTCAAAATTAAAGGCGATCAAATCATTCGAGGCGCTGAAAAGATCGTCCCATCCGTCGATCTCAAGGTACTCGTGAAGCGCTTTCAATTCGCCGCTATCGGATCGATGGTTGAGGAAGCCCTCGATCACCGCATCGACGCTTTTTTGGAGTGCCTCAGGGACTGCGATCAAGGTCATGACCGTCGGGCTCCCAACACTTAAGACGTTCCACGCTCGTGATGCCTCTTTCGGTATTCGTCGATTAAGGACAATACCGTCAGCGCATAGGCCCGGCAGCCTTCCTGATACTCCGTCTGCGACCAAAGGCCTGCTTCGTATTCGTTTACGCACTGTGAGGGTTTAGTGATCTTGACGCTACGCGCGTGATCAAATCCGCGCTCGAAGACATCACACGCATCTCGGCAATCGGAATCTTTCGTGACGCCGAGGTAGGTCATTCCATGCAGTGCGACATGAGCGCGTTCAATCGCCGCTACCTGATCGAACGCGGTGATGGGTGGCGGCAGATACCCGTCGTCCTCGACCTGTGCGCATCCCGAGACGACCAGGGCAATTAAGGACGCTGAAATGATGATCATTAGTCGCATGCTTTAACGCTCCGCATATTTACCGGCCGCCGCATCTAGCGCTTCGCCGACGGTCTTTCGTAAGGACGCCGGCCCGAGCACTTCGACGTTGGGGCCATGCCGAAGGATGTCCATCACGAGCTCGGGCTCGTGTTTGTAGGGGATGCGCAGGATCACCCCGCCGTCTTTTTGCGGTTCGCTCTTGACGCCGGGGTGCCACTCTTCTTCTGCAACCCAGCGTGCGGCAAGTTCGTTGAATCGCAGCACCGCGATCTTGTCAGCTTTCCCTGTGAAGATGCCGTAGCCCGAGTCGAGCTCTCCGGCAATCAGATCGGGTGGCGGGTCGTAAACAGTCTCAGTCATACAGCGCGGTGCGGTAATACGATCCACTGAGAACACCCTCATCTCCTCGCGCTCGTGACACCACGCGGCGAGATACCAATTGCTGCGATAAAAGGTCAGGCGCAGTGGGGAAGCACTTCGTGATTTTTCCTCGTTACGAGTTCGGCTGCGATACACAAACTGCAGCCGTTTTCGGGCACGGAGCGCTGACAGCACCGTCGCAAAGGCATCCGCACTGGTATTCCGCAGCTGCGACATGCGCAGTCGGATGCGCTCGGTCAGATCCCCTTTTCCAAAGGCCTGACGTCGAACCTTACCGAGACGGGAGCGGACCGATTGAGTCTCATCGCGCACAAATCCCGGCGGGATTTGCTCAAGCAATGCCTCGACCTCCAACAACGCCGAGATCTCCCGGCCTGACAGTCCGAGCAGTACCGCGGCGTTGGGATCATCAGGACTACGCTCTAATCGATACCCGCCCTGCTCCCAATCGTAGCGGATGTCGACGCCGCGCTGATCGCGCAGGAATGAAATCAGCCGCTTGACCGTCGCCGGGGAGGCGCCCGTCTCATCGCAGAGTGCGGCAAGCGGTAACGGCTCGCGGGTGCGGCAGAAGATGCCGAAGATCTCTTGGAGTTTTTCGAAACGGGCCATGCAGCACCAATAGAACCGACCATCGGCTCAAAATATGAGCTCATCCTATGTTGTTCAACAGCTGGATGGAATCGCGGATTGACGCTCAAACAACCCTGATTTTTGATGGTAATTCACAATCAGCTTATCGGCTGATACTGCGCCTATGGACGATGGGCTCGGCGGGGTTTCAGTTTATGAAACTTTTCCCCTATCCTGCCCTCCAGTACCCGTAACCGGACAGACCCAAATGGCCACGACCCACGGCCGGACCGGCATCCTGACCATCCCCGAAATCGCCAAGCACCTGAAGGTCACCGAGCGAACTAGTTACAAGATCGCGGCGTCGAGGAAGATCACGGCATTTAAAGTTGGGAGGAGCTGGCGGCTTTCGATGCCAGACATCGACCGCTGGATTACGAAACAGTCAACCACCGCGCACAGATCGAGACTGAGATAAACGCCAATCATCGCTATGAACTATTTCTTGCGTGCTTAACCTATGACAGAGCGGACATCATTGCTCACTGCTGCATTAGAGCAGCTACGTCTGAAACTGCTTGATCTGACCGGCCGTAACCGTCTCGTTAATTTCAAGCATACGGCAGGAAGATCGCTGCAGTTTGTCCAAGGTAATCCCGAAGCAATTTATAACAAGCTGGTGGAAGGAACAGGTCGTAGTGCCATCAACATCCTCGGTCTTTCCGAACCACCCCGTAAAAACTGGATCGAACGCAACGGACGGTTACAGCGACCCGACCCGCGCGAATGGGCGACCGTCGATCGTGTTCCGACTTCTTACGACATCGTGTCCGGCACAGACGGAATAGCGGACGCGAATGTTCGAGCATTGATGTACCCGGATGATCTAGCTAAGCACTGCCGCAAGATCGAGCGCGAGGCAAAATTAGCCATTGAAGAAACCGGCGCGAACATGCTTTTTATCGTACTCGGGTTTCTTGAGTTCCCGGATCAACGTAATAGCGATAACAAGTTTCTGGCGCCTTTAATCAGCATTCCCGTGTCGCTTCAAAAGCGTGAAGTGGCTGGCATTCAGCAGTTCTCTGCTCAATACACTGGCGATGACATCACGGAAAATCTATCTCTCAGAGAGAAGCTGCGTAACGATTTCGAAATCGTATTGCCAGAGCTATCAGAAGACGAGATTGATGTTGAAGGCTATTTTAGAAGTATCCGAAAGGTAATCAAGCATCAGCCTGAGTTCGCAATCCGAACTCGCGTGTCACTTTGCTTGCTTAGCTTTAGCAACATGCTACTAGTCAGGGACCTCGACCCCTCAAAGTGGCCATCTATTGATGATAAAAATGCGTTACTCGATCACCCAATAGTCAAGGAGGTATTTGAAGGTCGGGCAGATGCTGGCGGGGCTGCATTGGGAATAGCGGAAGAACATCCTGTTGAGGAAGGCCCCGGTACAGAGATCCCACTTATCTATGACGCAGACAGCTCACAACACAGCGCGCTCGTCGACGTTCTGGCACTAAACAGAAACCTCGTCATTGAGGGTCCGCCAGGCACTGGCAAATCGCAGACGATCACGAACCTCATAGCTGCATGCCTCTCGAAAGGAAAGAAGGTCCTATTTGTTGCTGAAAAACTGGCAGCGCTCGAAGTCGTCAAAAACAGACTGACTCTCGCCGGTCTCGATCCTTTCGTTTTAGAACTACACAGCAATAAAACGAGCAAGAAACGAGTCCTTGAGGAGCTTGAAGCTCGAATCAAATTTCGGCCGAGTGTCTCCAAAGAACTACCGAGACTTCAAGAACAGATGGAGTCACACCGCCGAGACCTAAAGGCGTACTCCGATCTAATCAATTCAGTGTCATGTAACTCCTTCGGGCTCACGCTGCATCAAATCATGTGGCGAGCTGAGAAGTATCGTCAAAATCTCAAGACGGACGAAACCTCGCTGACTCAGATCGCCGTCGAGGATGCGTCTCAAGTTTCCGCGGTTGAGTTAAGTCGTCGGATGGAGCTCCTCGGGTATCTGGCCGATCAATATCGCGCCACAGGGGGATTTGATTCGAATTGCGCGTTTTGGGGCTTCTACCCAAAACCGTTAGTCCCTGGCGATGAAATTCGGCTTTCAGCTATTTTCAAAGAGGCGGAGACTACCAGCGAGAACCTTGTCCATTTCGCCGATGCCTTAGCCGGGGCATTGGGTGAGAGCATCCATAACGTAGGCGTCCAGTATTGTGAAAAGCAGATCCATACGCTTAATCCGCTGATCGCGGCCGCGAATGCCCGACTCCCGTTTGAGCTAACCCCTACGTTATTCGCGGACGATGACTCCGGCCGTGCCGCCTCTGCCGCGCTGAGCACCTTCTCGAGCCGAGTGACTCGGTATCACGAACTGGAACCTAGCGTAACCTGTGCACTGACAGACGATGCGAAGGTTAGTAACGAGTCCCGTGCGGGGCTCCAAACCCTGCAACGGTCTGCCGATAGCCTGGGCGCCGCCTTGGCAACACTCCACGATATTGAGTCACTAGCACAGCGGCTTTCTGATTTGGCGGAAAGCCTAGGAGCGGCTGCGGCGAAGCTGGAGACTTTCTCCCAGCGCCTTCAGATCCCGTTCGATGGTTCTCGCGAATCTCTGAAGCGACTCGCAGAACTGACCGCACTTGTCAGCGAGCCACCCGAGCAGCATCTACATCTTTACTCCCCAGCCATTGGTCGGGATGGAGCCACTCAGGCGATCGAAGCGCTTGATGCTCTTCAGTCGCAGTGGGTTAGCCTTGAGGAGTCACTCAATCAGTCGCTGTATCTCGATGTCCTTCCGCCTGAATCGGAGATTCGGGAGGCAATGCTGACTCTTCGTGAAGGCGATGCTTGGTACCGAGTTTTTCAGAGTCACTGGCGCCGTGCGATCCGACTCCACAAACGCCTTCTACGCATAAAGCAACGATCACCGACTCTAGATCGACTAATTCAGCTTGAGCAAATCCTGAAGCTGATTGACTTGAAGCGCCAGTGGCAATCGTCAACTACGTGGAGAGATTACTTAGGGATACAAGGCTCTGAAGCGGCCGTGCCACTCGATGGCTATCTCGCGCTCGCGAAATGGAGCCACTCCTTAAAACGGTCACTTGACGAGATTGAGGCCACGCTGATCAGACCGGAAGATTTCACCGCTGAAAGGATTCGCTTGCTTCGGCGTGAGTTTTCTGCGAACAGGGGCGATGTTTCATCCGCGGTATCGGCGTTCGGCAGCCTGCACGACCTGCTGCCTCGGCTCGTTGACTTCAACGGTGGCAGTACAATTTCAAAAACTATCGAGAAGTCCGTCGAATTAAAAAATGCGCTTTCGGCACGCCTTCCATGGCTTCGAGCCAATGCGAGAAGCACTGCGAATTTCAATAACGTCATCGCTGGCTGTGATGCAGCTTTAGAGCGCCACGAGCTGAGGAATCTGATCGAGTCAGATCAAAACGTCAAAAATCTCCTCAGCACCACTTATCACGGTGTCCAGACAAACTGTTTGGATGCGATGGAGGTTTTGCGGATTGGTCAGAGCTTAGATTCGCTCGACTTATCTCCTCAGGTGAAGACCCGACTCAGGAGCGCGCATCTTCTCGACACCGCGAAGATACTCGTCGCACGCCTCGCAGATGTCCTTGGCGAACTTCGCAGTGTTGAGGCGTTTAGCAACACGCTCTCCGAGTTCGGAGTCTTCGATCTTGCTGACTGGGTTGGCGATGACCCTAATGGCGATATACAGAGCTTTGCGCGAGCGTTCCGCGATTCGTCGAAAAAGGCCGCTGCTAGTCCGGATCTTCTGATCCCTTGGGCGCTTTACATCGCGCGACGAGGAGAAGCGGTCGAGGCTTCTCTGAGTGTCTTTGTAGAGCTACTTGAAGAACGACGCTTAGATCCGAACGAGCTTACAGATGCCTACGCGTACTGCGTATACAGTTCGATTACTCGGATGGCCTTCAGAAAAATCTCACAGCTTGGAAGATTCACGGGACTGAAACATAACCAGATCCGCGAAGAGTTCCAACGACTTGATAAAGAACTCATCTCGCTACGCGGAAAGGCTGTTGGACAACAGTGCGCTCGGACGATTCGAATCCCGCCCGGACGCAGCGGAGCGCGGCTCGACGACAAAACCGAGATGGTTCTTTTGAACTATCTGATACCGCAGCAGAGACCGCGGATGCCTGTCAGGAAAATGCTGAGCCGTGCCGGAAGCGCAGTCCAGGCACTTAAACCTTGTTTCATGATGGGCCCGCAGGCGGTGGCTCAGTACCTGGCACCGGGTGCCGTTAAGTTTGATCTCGTCATTATGGACGAAGCCTCGCAGCTGCGGCCCGAGGAGGCTATCGGCGCGATCGCTCGTGGCGGTCAGTTAGTCGTGGTTGGTGACCCGAAGCAATTACCACCAACCTCATTCTTCTCACGGATGACCCAAGATGGTGACTCGGGCGAGGAACAGTTCTCGACGACCGATGCTGAAAGCATCCTTGATGTCTGCTCGTCGCACTTTCATCCGACTCGAGCGCTTCGGTGGCACTACCGCTCGCAGCACCACTCCCTGATCGCTTTCTCAAATCACAACTTTTACCAAGGCAACCTTGTCATATTCCCCTCCCCTTACGGTCAAGGCGGACGATTGGGAGTTCGAGCGACTTATCTCGCGGATGCGGTCTACGAGCAGCAAACAAACATACGGGAGGCTAAGCGCGTCGTAGATGCCGTCGCTGAGCACATCGCGACACGCCCCGGCGAATCGCTGGGTGTCGTCACCCTCAATATTAAGCAGCGCGATTTAATCGCTGAGCTGTTAGACGAGCGACTCAAGACGGCGCCTGGGGCCGATTCGTATCGTGATCATTGGACCACCGCGGGGCAACCGCTCTTCATCAAGAACCTAGAGAATGTTCAAGGCGATGAACGTGATGCGATAATCATCTCGACAACTTTCGGAAAACCGCAAGGAGCAAATGCGGTAAGACAGAACTTTGGTCCGATCAGCCGACAGGGTGGATGGCGTCGACTAAACGTGCTCTTCACTCGAGCCAAGAAATCGATCGCGCTGTATACCTCGCTTCGTCCAGAAGACATCATCGTGGACGGAGCGACGCCTGAGGGCACTAAAGCACTTCGAAATTACCTTGAATACGCTCGCACGGGTTTGTTGCCCACGATACAAGAAACGGGTCGCGATCCTGATAGCGATTTTGAAATTGCAGTCATGGATGTCCTAAAGCGACGCGGCTATGCGGTTACACCTCAGCTTGGGGTTGCGGGGTATCGAATAGACATAGCGGTCAAGCACCCGGATGCGCCGGGCGCGTATCTGGCAGCCATCGAATGCGACGGCGCCTCCTATCATTCAGCACTTTCCGTGCGCGACAGGGATCGTATCCGGCAAGAGATTCTTGAGGCTTTGGGATGGCGCGGACGAATTTGGCGCATCTGGTCAACCGATTGGTTTCGCACGCCGAGGCAGGAGACTGAGAAATTGCTCGGTTTCCTCGATGATCTCCGACGTAACTGGCGCCCGGAACACACCTCAAGCGATGCGTGGATTGAGGAGGGACAGGCGCCTAATGCTACCGTCGATGATTCACAATTTAGACCCGCAGTCGGTGATGTTCCGACACTCTCCGAGACTGATCGAAAAACCGTCAGCGCCGCATTGATCGATACTGGTGAGGACCTAGAAGTTGAAGTGGGCGATCTCGTCCGTTACCTAGACAAAGCCCGACCCGATGACGTTTTGTCCGTTCAGATAACCAAGGGCAAGGATGACTTCACCAATGGCATCGTGAATGAAAGTCGACCTCTTGCCCAAGCGCTACTTGGTGCCGTCATTGGAGATGAAGTGGCTTTACATCTCGTTGGACAGCCCCCAAAAAAATTATTGGTCATTGAGATAAGACGGCTTAAATCAGATATCTAAACGATATTTTTACTTACGCGATTTGAGGTTCATTCACAGAACTTTTAACGTAAATCCTACAGGACGATTCATTGAGCATTACTGAGTAATTTTACTCGCCATCAATTCCCACTACACGTTTTGAGTGGATCGAATTTTGATCCGGTGCCGACGAATCTCAAGATAAAGATACCCGAGAACCGGGATCCCGAGACCCGCTTGGGCGAGACCAATCTCATAGTGCAGCGGATCGGCCCAATCGACGATTTGAATGAGATACCCAAGCGCGATCAGCAGGAGCAGTGCATAGCCAAACCACCGTACACCCGACCCCTGGCGCACCAAAACCATCGCAAAAAGAAGACAGGCGAGAGAGAAGAGCCCGTAAAACATCATCCCCATGAGCGGGATGCCGATAGAGTCCCCATCGGATGGATACACATCGTTACTCTGGTTTCGAACGAGCACGGCCTCTGAGACCTCGAGCGCGACGAAGGTCAACAAGAGATTCAGTAATCCATGAACCCAGCGGCTCGGCGCCAGAAACTTTTCGCGGATGCGAATCAGATAAGACATCTATTTTTTCTTCTTTCGACCGAGCAGCGCCGAACGCTCTGAGACATACCGACAGGTATCGCAATCATCCGCGGCATCCGGTATTTGATCGTGCTGAAAACATGCCACCGCCGCACTGATGCAATCATCGACCCAGTCTGTATTGCCTTCGTGAGCCAACAACGTGGTCACGAATCTCATACGACCTTCACTCTCATCGTAGAAGCCGCCTTCCTTAATGCCGTTGACGTACAAAAAGTAACCGATCGAGCTGACCGTAAACCCCGCTTGCCGATAGATCCATTGATAGATCTCGATCTGCCGCTTGTAGCCTGCACCAAACCCGCCCTCGAGATCGGGGATTTCTTTTTTCGACGTCGACTTGTAATCGACGATGTGCAGATCGTCACTCTCTCGGTGCTGCCAGAGATCGTCGATGGCGCCGTAAATAGTCGCCCCCGTGGCCGCGTGCGTAACGCGCAGACCTTTGAAGTTACTGCGCCAGGTTTCGAGGTCCGGATGCGAAAACGCCCGAACCGAAAGACCGTTCTCGTCCCACACGGGGTGCGAGGCTTCGCTTCCTCGAATGGCGTCAAATTCATTCTTGAGCAGCGCATCGGTGGCGACGGCGAGCGTCAATGGAATCCGCGAAAGCGGTTTGAGCCCCTGGCGGCGGTGCAGATAAAAGCACCGCGGACATTTGAGATAGTCCTCCAGCGCCGAGCGGGATAACACGGGGGCCTCGCCGGGGACATACGCTTTTTTCTTAGGCATTGCACCATGCTAGTGCTGAAGAGTCGGATTGTCTTCGGGGATCGCCGCAAAAGCCTGCTCGCAGGTGTAGCAATCGACGTCATAACGGGAAATGAGGTGCTTTTGGAACCGCAAAACCCGAGAGATCTCGGACGTCATCGCCGGATGCGTTAGAAGCCGATCGACCAGCGCCTCGGCCTCATCAAAGTGCTCTGACCGCCTCAGTACATCCACCAATACGGTCTGCTGCCGGACCCCCTCGTCGTTGACCGGCCATGCCACCCCCGCCCAGAGATCCGCGCACCCCTCCCGGCAATCGCTCGCCAAGGCCAGATCTTTGAGGTCATCGGCAACCCAGGCCGCATAGAGCAGCGACCACCCGGCCTTGATGGGATCGACGCTCACGAGGAGCGCATGTCGTTTAAACGACAACACGAGTGGCGGAGTCACCCGATCCGCCCTGAGATCTTGGTACTCGGGAGACCGGACGACCTCCACCGCCCCAGGAATGAGGTCCTCTACAGACTCGTTCACATACCCGCAGTTCGGGCAGTCCTGAAGCCAAAGCCCCATCGTGTGCCGCGTGAGGGGTGGCGCGCGTAAGTCCAGATCGTAACTGCCGAACGAGGACGTACTCCCCATGACTTGAAACTCCGTCTCTTGATGACACACGGCGCAAGTTTGAGATGAGGGAAAAACGGTCGTCATGGCTTTAAGTCTAGGCGGTAGTCGGCTCAAAAAATGACCCCACGCTCGCCCATTGAAGCGCCCGCGCGCCCGGGAGATGATCCGCCTCGCCGTATCGTCTGATCGGGGGTGTCCCATGGCTTCCCACAAAGAACTCAAAGCTCGCCACCGACGCGAGCGTCACACCCACTCGCCAAGCGTCGCCCTGCGCGTTCATCGTGCGCTCAGCTGGCTCGAGCAGACCGGTGATCCTTCATGAAGTGGGGACCAAGAACGCCATCTATTAAGGGAATGATCGCAGCACGCCTCTCGCCTGCTCGATTTATCCGCCATAACCTCGGTCTCAAGGCACCGCGGGGCTTTGGCTGGCTCACAAACCCGAAGAAGGCGCTCTACAACCGCCTCTACAGCCGGATCACGTTCAGTATTTTTGACTTATTTAAACGGCCGAAAGAGTGATTCGCTGGGCGATCACCGGGGTCATCGCACTCCTGCTCATCTGGATGACCGCAATCGAGCCTTTGTGGCTGGAAATGCGAGAGGTTTCGATCGAGAGCGACCGTAGCACCTATCGCACCATCGCGGTGATCTCCGATCTGCATCCGCGAGGATATGGCTCGATCGAGCGACAAGTCATCGAACGCCTTCGCGAGCGATCGCCGGAACTGATCGTGCTCGCCGGTGACATGGTCGACGACCCAGAAGACTTAAAAACTTTCGGAGATTTTTTGGCACAACTGCCAAAGGCCAACAAAATCGCGGTGCTCGGCAACTGGGAATATTGGAGTGGCATCGATCGGGTGCGACTCGCGGCTCTTTACGCCGCACATCACGTCTCGCTTTTAGTCAACGACTGCCAGGAAGGTATCGTCGGTCTCGACGATTTCACTGCCGGGAAACCTTCGCTTAGCAACGCGCTCGCACAATGCGGCGATACGACCCCCTGGCTTCTTGTCCAGCACTCGCCAGGTTTTTTTGATAGCCCCTTGATCAAGTCGAGCTCAGCACGCTTTGACCTTTTGATTTCCGGCCACACGCATGGCGGACAGCTTGCACTCTTTGGCTGGGCCCCTTTCACGCCCGAGGGCAGTGGGCGTTTTGTGTCCGGTGAGTATGCGACACCGCTCGGCAGACTTTATGTCACGCGCGGGCTCGGCACCTCGCTGGTGCCGATTCGTCTTGGGGCTCGACCGGAGCTCGTATTCATCACGATCGATTAAACGCCCTCTGCCTAACAAATTTGTTAGGCAGCTGATTTTTTTTGTATACTCTCCCCTGCATCAAGAGACGGGACTTCGGTCCTCGCCAACCTGCCAACTCGGGCAAGGTGGTCGCCGCTAAAGCGGGATGTGGCTGGTCAGGCAAATAAACGAGGCCATGATTAGCAACATTGAACGAGCCTGACTCGTGATGCGGTTTGTCCAACACCAGGAGCACCGATCATGAGCGACGACTTTGGTATCGATGGTTATAAAGCCGCCATCAAAAACGAACAGGCCATTCTCACTGTCACACGAGCCTCGATTCGCGGCGATCTCTTCGTCAAGCAGCAAGGGCGTCGATTTTGGATTTTCGAGGGCAGCACGCCCCGCATCCGTAACTTGACTGGCCCAGAGCTCGGCCTGTTTCTCGCTGCCGTCAGCCGCTACTACGCGCAGTTCGGCTCGGTGCACCAAGGGGAGCGGTTCCTCTTTGGCGATCGGCGTCGACAACCCAGTGCTCATTAGTCCGCGATAGCGATCAGGAGTACTAAGAGATGCCCGTACGGCGAATGACGGACGAAGAGGCTGAACGGATCTTCGGCTCGGGGCTGATTTTTATTGGATTAAAGCGCCCAAGTAGACCGATCGCGCCGCATACCAACGAGGTTACCGATGAAAAGACTACAGAAAAAGACGAGCAGCACAGCGCAAAATCGGTGGAAGGCCGCCCGCTCGGATGAACGCTGGGAGCGGCGCGCGGATCGCCAGATGGTCGTGTTTTCGGCAGTTTCCGTGATGCTACCCTCGCAGATCACACATCTCAAAGACCGCTTCGCACAAGGAGACTTCGGTTGTGAGCACGAACGCGGAATATGACCCGAACGTTTATGACCGTCGCGGGCTGCTCGCCGAGGTACGCCGAGGCTTCACGCTCGCTTGGGCGGGTCATCACGGCGCCAATCATTGGGGTCGGGTGCGATGTCACGCGCTCGCGATCGCACGAGCGCGGGGAGCCGATACTCGTGTGGTTGAGCTCTTCGCGTTCCTGCACGACAGCCAACGCAGGGACGAGTGGAAGGATCCCGGACATGGGGCTCGTGGTGCGGAGTATGCACGCGCTCTTCAGAGTCGGTTCTTCGACTTACGGCCAGCACAAATCGACCAATTGGCTCACGCCATCCGTCATCACAGCGGCGGCGAAGTCAGCACCGATGCGACCATCCAGACCTGCTGGGATGCCGATCGCCTTGATCTTGGACGCGTGCGGATCAAGCCGAGCGATGAGTATCTCTCAGAGGAAGGCGCTCGTCGGATCAATCTGGCCTATGCCTGGAGCCGCGGTCGCGCACGACGCCATGAAAAATCTTCTGGCGGATCAGCCTTTGAGACGGCGAGATGATTAGATACTGAACATCGGGAGACGATTCCCGGAGTGGCTCACCTCACGAGCCGGGGGAGTTCACCAAATTGCGGCCCCGGGTATATCGCCCAAACCCGCTAAAGAGGAGAAGACCATGTCTGAATCAAAAAAGGCGCTCGACCTGTCCTACCGACCGGCGAGCTATTTCTGGCCCATCACCCACGAGACGCACGCGATCGCTGCCATCAAAGGCGAACGGCGGCGCAACGCCATCCGCGAAGCCTATGACACCAACCGGGTAACGGTACTCGATGAGTACTACTCGACCCCCGTTTTAGAAGAACAAGATCGCCGTGCACTTGGCGCAATACACCCGTCTTTCATGGGTGGCGAATATCTGCCCAACCGACACGAGACCGAAGTCGAGATCGCGCGTATCAATATCGACTCGACGACGAGCGATGTGACCTCGATCTATGCCAAGGCCGGCAAGAACAGAATCTATTACCGAGTAGTCGATGAATATAACGGCGATACTTTGAACGAGAAGCGCACCCGCAGTTCGAGGCAGCCCTTGACGCTTGATCAGTTGGTTGAATTTTTCCTCGGTGCGTGGTCGCTGAAGGACGTGCTCGACGGTAATGACCTCAACTTAGAGGAGGCGCATGACTTTACCCATCCTTCCTCCGAGTTCTATCCGCAGTTCAGCGCAGCGATCCGTGCGCATATTGACAGTTGGTATCCCGCCAAGGACACCGATGAGGAGCAGGACGATGAGTGAGGACAAAAAGCCGAATCGAATCACCGCGCATTACGCGACCGACGAGGACTATAAGCGGATGAATTTCTATACGATCGGCACGCTATACCGGGCAGACAATCTAACTCCCTACCAAGAAACCGATGGCGCTATTTCCTGCCGCAAAGACGGCCTTGTACCGCCATTGCCCGATAGTTCGAAACCTATTTAATAAACTTCAGCTTAATCTCGGTACCGAGGGGCAAATCTCCAAATCACTTTAGATTTCGAAAACTTTGATATAACAACTGACACGCACTGCGCAATCAGACTTTTCTTGGAAGCGACTACGGTTACTCTTCTAAAAAATCGTCAACTAGTGCACCGTATACCCAACGACCGGAATGAGTTACTTCGCCGTCTTTATCAAAGATGGTTCCCTCTCCATGGAACTCGCCATTACGAAATTCACCAACGTAGCGACTGCCATCGGGCCACGTATAGATGCCATCTCCATTTCCAACAAAGCGCCCGGCCTGAAATTCACCCTCGTACGAGGATCCATCAGAAAGCCTTAGACAGCCTCGCCCATGGTACTTTCCGTCGAAAAAACCCCCGACATATTTACCGATGTCATGGTAATTAACGTACTCGCCGTGACCGTGAAATTTGCCGTCTTTGAATGTTCCTCGATAAAAATCAGAGTTTTTCTTAAATAAGATTCCTTCTTTAACTTCACCGCGTTCAAATCTCCCTACGAATTTTTTCGTTAGGTCTGGATAAAGTAAGGTACCTTCGCCATGCGGTAGGTCGCCGTCAAATTGCCCGGTATATACACACCCATCCGGAAATATTGCGGTCGACGGCCCGGGCTCTTCTGTCTCGGGATCACTTAGCTCAGGGACATCAGTTTCGTTACTAGAACTATCGATTACTTTGTCTGGATCGAAGTACTTACGAACTTTTTTGTCTTTTTTCATTCGTCCCTCCAAATTGTCTTACCAGATAGATTGGTAACGATTTGAGATCTATTTCTTATTCCCGACTCCACTCAGATCCCTAACGCAGACTGTTGTTGAAAGCACAAAAGACTACTCTAAGCCGCCTTTCAGATTGAGTCGTCCTTCCGTGATATTACAAGACAGGCGCTATCCAACAACCGTCGTTTCTACATGATAGATTTGGACCCTAACGGTCCATGAGGATCTCCCATGTCCGACGATGTCCAATCTATACTTGAACTTTTGGCACGTCCATCAGCCAAATCAGAAACTTTTATCCGGCGTTATGGTGATTTGATCGATGCGCTTGCATCAAAGTTCGGCGATTTTTGCGGTCCCGATGCAGCGCAGCAGTTCATTGGGTACTTAGCCGAGAACCAATGGTCGGCGCTTCGGCAATGGCTATCTCAAGCAGATAGGGTATCTCTCGAGAAGTTTCTGGCCGCAAAAGCTGAGGTCTTCTTCAGAGAACAGCGAAAAACATTAATGGCAAAGGCCATGGGCGGCACTCCATGGGCGGAAATCATTCAATACGCTGAAAACCTATCTCCTGGCTACCGAGCGCTAGCTCAGTATTGTTTGGTTGAGGGGCTATCGGGGGCAGCGCTTAAGAAAGCGGTGCGTTCTGACATGCGATGCCGTCTTGAGACGACGGGAGCAATATCTACCTCTCGATCGAATTTGCTACTAGTCCTGCGAGCTTGTTGCCGGCCCGACCATGTGGAGATGATCGACGCGGTTCTAAGGCTCCGACAACGTAGTGGCCGTCGCCCCAAGGCACCAACGAGATCGGACGCCAGCCAGTAAAGTCATTCCGTCGCCGGCCGTCCGAGACGAGAACCGGGTGCCGTGACAGCCCCCCTAGCACCCCTCTGGGACAATCGAGTTCCTAGCTGTTGCTTTCTACGGTTCCACCCGTGAATTCCCGATACTTTTCGATCATTTCACGGAGTGAACGGGCTGCGTCTCTTGCCGAAATTAAAATTTTCGTAAGTTCCCGTTTTTAATAAATCGGGGTGTTTCTAGCACTCGGTGCTTCAATGGTTCTACTCCGATTCGGAGCAAGGAACTGAATACGAGGAAACTTGCGATGACTAACATCTCTGCTGCCACCCTGCCATCTAACGTCGTTGACATCTTCAGCCACCCACGTCACCCCGTTCATGCGGATCAGCGGATGGTCGAAGGTGCTCTGCGCGGGGATGAGTCGGCGATCCAGAAGTTGTGGATTCGCCTTACGCCCTACATCGAAAGCTTCGCCTCAGATCCGATGTGGGAGAGCCACGAATCGGCTTTACAGCACGGCCGTTCGTTAATTCAGCAAAACCAGTTTGTGGTACTTCACAAGTGGAATCCCAAGGCCCGGTCGCTGACTCAGCACGTAGACTATTTTCTTCGAGAAGCGCTTCGCCGTGAGCGACTCGCACGACGACAGCAAGCGCGAAAGGATCCGAGTATCGTCAATGCGATCGAAGAAAGCGTTGAAGAACTGCCCGCACAGCATTATTGGATTCTGAAGAAGATCGTCAAAGATGGTGTGCGCCCGAAGAAGATCATGACGATGCTCAACGAGTGCCCAGAAGTTCAGATTCGATCAGTAGCCTCGATTGGTACGACGTATAGCCGCGCACTGAAGCGCCTCCACAGAGTATGTCCCGATCAGTATCGCGACTCTGTCGGCATGTTTATCAATTCACGACAACGCAGCGGTCGATATCGTTAATTCGCTTCACTGAAGTAAGACCCAATCAACGCCCCGCATGCGGGGCGTTTTTCATTCTGCGTCAATAACGTGTTTTGGCGATTCCGCCATCTCACTCTCATCTCTTGAGACGCTCTCTTCACCAGATTGCTAATGGCTTAGCAATCGGTGCGATACGAATGTCTCGTATCGCCATCGTGAATTTCGACAGCAATCTGTCGATTAAGGAGAGTTGTGATGACGACGAAGACGAAAGGGAAAACTGAAACAGCCGGGATGCCTGCGATCTCTGTTGATTCGAGTTCCATGACGGTAACGACCCGCGAAGTCGTTGAGGAAGGCACCCCCATTGAGACTTGGGCCGAGTCCATCGTGCGCGAGCAGCGCTCGATTACTCGGGATGAGGTGTTGGCCCACTTGGGGGATCTTGAGGCGCGTCGCAAGGAAGTCGAGGGTGGCATTTTCCGGCGTGCGCATCACGCCGTGCACTTGCTCCTCGCTGACTGCTTGGCACTTGCGCAGCTCGATGAGTCGCTCGATCCCGAGCAGGCTCGCGATCGGGCGCTCGATGCCTTTCTCTCAGCCCGAGAGCTCGCGAGCAAAAAGGACGAGCCTATTTTCTCAAAGGCAATCTCAGCCGTGTTCGGAGAACTGCATCGCTCTCGAGTCAGTACCTATCGCACGGTGCTGAAGGCGGCGAGTCAGGCGGGGATCACCGCTGCTGCACTGCCCGCTTGGATCGAGCAGCAAGGGGGTGTTCAGGAAGTTCGTCTGAGTGCTGGCGGTACGGGTGGTACGAGCTCGTCAGAGATGGCGAACCTCACGCTCGAGTACCTCCTCGACAAAGGCAGTCTCTATGCCCTGCAGAGTGACGCCCTCTCGAAGCAGTTGACGATCGAGAGTAATGGCAAGGAGGTAGTGCTGGTGGCTACCAAGCAGCGAGATGGAACGTTGATGGTGCATGCAGCCATCGAGGATCCCAATTGCGTGAAGAAGGCGATCGACGCCTTTCAGCGCAAGAACCAAGAAGCGATCAAGGAGTTCAAGTACGAGCTCAAGTATCGCCCGGGTCTGCGTGCTGCGTAAGCGCTGATCGGATTGGGGGCGGCGGTGAGACCTTCATTGCCGCCCCTCTATCCCAGCTTCCCTATTTGCCCTCTTCCCTCGCCGGAGCACCTTCAATGACAACGTCTGATTTCACCCCTCAATCCGTTCACGACATCATCGTCTCATCGCCGCAGTCACGATCGACACTGCAACGACTGGTAGCGGGAACCTATCCACTTCCTTCCGAGCGCTCGGCAGTGATCGTGCTCTCGGGACCCTATGGCAGCGGCAAAACCTGTCTTGCGCGATTGCTGCCAGACGCTCTTGAGAGAGCCTATGGATCACCACCCTCATCGACCAACCCAGTGCCGTACTCCTATTTGGATTGTCGTTCGGGAGCCAGCGGGCGTTCCATCCTCGCGCGCTTAGAGGAACTGACGACCTTTAGCCCAGCGGGTAATGCCAGTCGGTTCTACCTCATTTGTGATGAGATCGATAATCTCTCGAAGTCCGCTCAAGAAGCGATCTATCAGCTGACCTATCGATCCAACATCGTTTGGATCCTGACGACGAACTATCGCTCCCGTATCGACTACCGTCTGCTGGCTACGGGAATCGATATCCTGTTGGACGCTCCCTCTAAAGCGCATTTGGCCAAGCTCGCCATCAATATTGCTAAGCACTTTGACCTCAGTATCTCGACTGAAGAGGCTCATCAAATCGCTCTCGCCTGTCATGGCTCATGGCGACAAGTGTCGGAACGGACGCTCCAAGCGATCAGTCGAACACTATCGCCGCAGAAAACGGTGCAAGCCTATGGCGATAACCGACGACGATACGATCAGGTCGTAGAGAATGCTGCACAGACCCCAATTCAGCAACTTAAGCCCCGTTATCTCGATGAACTGATCTTCGACGATAGCGAATCACGCGATGTCGCCTATCGCATTGCAAGTGGTATCGCCCAGCCACCTGCTGATCGATGCTTCGGGATATTGATTTATGGTGAGCCGGGTACCGGTCGAAAGACGCTCGCCAAGCTCTTACCGACAACCATCGAAGGGATCGTCTATCAGCATCACGATCCGCTCTTTGAATCGGATACGGTGATCTGCCGTGATGGTGTTTTGGGCCTGGCAGATGTTAGCCATGTATCGATGATGCTCAATCACGCCGTGATCGGTAACCCGAGCGGTCTGCGCTATGTGACATTGGTCGATGTCGAGAAGCTCAGCCCCGGCGCTCAGCAGGATCTGAAGTCTCTGATGAATCGGCCTCGAGTGGTATTCATTCTTATTGCTAATCGACTGACGGGTATCGATGCGGGCGTCCTTGATCGATGCGCTCATCGCATCTATATGCCCTGGCCCGAGACAACGCTACTGAAGTCTTGGATTGATCGTGTTGCACACATCACCAAACCGACCGTATCCACAGCGGAACTCAACTCGCTTTACTCACTCCCCGTACGCGGCTTTGCAAAGCTCGCCGCGGCGATTGACGATGCACTCGCACCTCAACCGCCCGATAACTTTCATCAGATAAATGTATCTCGCGCATTTACCGGTATGGATCAAACCGCGCCCATCACCCATGACGAGAGGATGGCGTCATGACTCATCTCTACATGGCACGCCGGCGTGTTTACCCCGCCGAGACCGCCGTTTTTGGCCCTTTCAGTAACCATGCAGCAGCCCTTGCTTGTGCCCAAGATAGCCTTTACCCCGAGTTAGCTGAAGTCGACACCATCGATCTCTCACGAGTGTCGACACTGTACGTCCCGCAGACAAGCTACCCCGACTGGGTGCTGCGTCAAGAGACAACCTATTACGGATTTCAGGAATCCTTCGAGGATATCCCCGCGCATCTTCAGACGGGTCTTACGATTGAGATTGCAGATCTGGACTCGTTTTCAGTTGAGTGTTTTGATCAATCACCCGAGAACGTGACCGAGTCCATGCTGATCGCAGGGCTCGTTTACGGCATTGATCAGCACTACGAGTGCATGCATGTCATACGAGCAACCCAGGACAGCGCCTTAACTGCACTGGCGATAGCTCAGCCGTTTGACCGCTTGGTACGAGCTCGGGGATATCACGATCGTCGCACTCTGCTCAACTTAGTCGAGAATTCGAAGCAAATCCGAGATTGGTCTGTCGAATATATTGACAGCTATATTTCCCAAGCCGATCTTTTAGCTCAAACGTTTTGGGAGCGATTTGTCATCGATCACTCCCAAGTTCCGGAGGCAGATCTCGATAAGTGGCGCTTCTAACGAAATCAAATCAGCTCAACGGCTTTTCTCACAGTCTGCGGATCGGTATCGATGTAACGCTGTAGCACCTGAAGACTGCGATGTCCCGAGAGCTGCATCAAGACACGAGCCGCCACACCTTTTGCAGCCAAGTTCGTAATGAACCCTCGCCTGCCGCTGTGTGAACTCGCTCCTGAGATGCCGGCGCCCCGGTAGATGTAATGGAAGACCTGGGCGCCGGTATTGGGTGTAAACCCACGATCGGGATGCTTTTGGGTGGTAAAGAGCGCGCGATTCAGATCCGTCAGCAACACGGGCTTTAGATCCTTCGTATTGAAGCGATTCAGTAGATACTGACGGATCTCGTCTTGTGCTTTCTTGGGAAGCAATACGACTCTGCCCCGATCTCCTTTCGTCTGACTGGGCTTGAGACGAATCTCGTCTTTGATCTCCGCTTCCGGGGTCAATACATCCCCCAGTCGTATAGAAACCAATTCTCCGACGCGCATTCCGGTGTAGTGCGATAGCAATACCAGGGCGCGATTGCGGGATGCGTGTTTACGCCCCGCGATGAACAACAACACTTTTCGAACTTCTCGATCCGACAGAACTCGGGCTTGTGACATAGATGTTTCTTCTCCTCTAAATCTAATATTTAGTCGAGAAAACTATGCGCCCTATTGATTCGGTCGGACAACCGGAATTTCGCCAAAGCGCTTTTTCTATAGGCCTCAATGGCTTACGAAATAATCAAAGTTTTTCGAAATTTCCTTACATTTTTTCCATAGGACGAGGCCTGAGCGGATCGCACGCTAACTGATGTCAGATAGCGAACTTGATCGAGATCCGCTCAGATCCAGTCCTAGGCGGTCCTATACGGCGAGCCGTTGTCAGCGACTCGTGCCCATTCCATTCGTATCCCTGATTTCGGGCAAATGTGTTGCCCAAAACCGCACTTTGATATCGGAACTTTTTCTATTGATTACGAATGAGGACTAAATACATTTGTCTGCGAGATGTTATGAGCGTCCCGACAGTCATTCACACCATCGGTAAAGAGCTATGCCCCTCGACTGTTTGGGCATCCTGAACCTGGCACAACGTATGCTCAAGGAAGGAAAGACCGTTCGATGGCGGAAACATCGTCACTATCCCCCACGTGGGACGCCGCTCGGAGTCGTCGTCGAGCTGATTGGATGTTAAGAGACGTAAAGACAGACGCTAGATTGCGTCATGTCACGAGCAGGCTACGCGACTACGGCGACCTGCAGATCTGATCGATGCGGTCATCTCCGCTACGATCGAGATCGCGTTGTATCAGCAGCGTGTAAAGGGAGACCGCACAGCCGCCCCTTCCCTGAGAAATTAGGGTTACGTATCGAGATGATGTGGTGAAGGACTCAGCGAAAGAGCCTTTGCGACACTGGGCCAAGAGAGATAGGCCCAGTGTGGCTCGAGATCTTGCGAAAGTGCGAGAGAAACCCAAAGACCAAGTGCCCCAATATCCTAGTTCTCTCATCCATCCCTGGCCTACTGAAGTGATTTAAGTCTGCCGCGAGATGGCTCGCCCGTGAGCGATCAGCGAACGGTAGCGAGCCACGAAGCGGCTAGCGAGTGCGTGTCACTCGCTCTTTGGTAATGGATGAACTGGCATCCCGATCCCAAACCAAAGACGAGTCCTATTGTCGTTTAAATGACATGCCTCTCAAAAGCACGATCTGCCGAAGTCATCCTGTAATTAGGCCTATACCAAAGAGCTTTTTCCATGCACGGGCTAAATACACGTATGAAATGCAGTGAAATACTTCCGCCCTTTACCTGTTATCGCGTTTTTGTGCGACTGAAGACCGGGATGTCGGGCTCCACACTCGTCTTTGCTGAGAATGTCGCCTTTGCTCGAGATTTGGCATTTGCCTTGTATGGACCTCGCAATGTGGTCTCTGTCGTCGTAAACGAAGAGTCTGATCAGACTAACGAGTCGACGAACTCTATCAAGCCACCAGATCCTGCAAAGCAACGCCTTAAGTCATTACGAGATCAAGCCAAACGCTATCGCGATATGGCAAAGCAGGAGCAAGCACGCCAGAAAATACAGAAAGCAAACCAAACACTGACCAAGATCAATCGCCAGTCAAGTAAGCCAGCCGCTCGCTGAAAGACCGACTGTCAAAATTGAGTTATGGCATTACGCCCTTGTAGCGCATCGAAGTTTTTAGTCTCTCCACATCGTCCACTCAGGACGCGATTACTTCAGTGGAGGATAGACAGATGGGTAACGGCACATGGTGGGTGGTCACCATTCAACGGATAGATGGCCATATGACCGACGGCGTCTTCATGACCAACGACTGGGAAGTCATTCGTCGATTCTCTAGAAAGGTCCATCCGTTGAAGGTGAAATGCAGCGCGCATCTATCACGATACTTCGGCGCTCGCTTTGTGGGTCGTTACTTCAAGGAGTTCGAACTGCTCGATCCAGATACCTACGATATTGATCTTTGCGAGTGAGACTCTACGCAAGCCATAACTTGACGAACCAGTAACTACGCCCCGTCAGATTCGGTGCATCAGTAAAGGGCTGCCAAGCCTCGCCGCTACTGATCTCGGCATGTAGCACTTCGTGTACCATGAGAGTTTTAAGCACTGCTTGTCGAAATCGCTCAACGCCCTGTGGGTGTCGGTAAAATATCTCACGTCGAAACGTGACCGAGCCATCTGAGTCTATCGACGCTTCGTCGATTTCCCCGCAGGACTGGGTGATGAGCTCGGCAAGGTGATGAATCTCTCGATTGACGGGTAATGACTTCTCTGCGTTCCCCCGATTAGCTCGCATCTGTGCGCCCTCAACTGATGGAAGACGCTCTGTAAGCTATAGCCGAGAACGGGGCAGGACAACCGAGTGGCGCAGCTCAATAAAAGGCCTATGGCCTTCAAATAGTTACTTCACCTTAGCGCCGCAAACGCGTCAGTGGGTCAAGCGATTCAATGTAGGTCTCTGCCCACTGAATGAAGTTGACCCGCTGATCGCCGAGCTTATAGATCAGTGGCACGCCCTTTCGCGCGATCTTTAGTGCGCTCAGGTATTCCCTCAGATTGCTGGCCTGGACCCATTTATCCGCTTGGGATTCGAGCTGTTTCCTCAGGCGATCCTGGATTTCCTGGCGCGCCCTCGCTAGGGCCCGTTGTTTGTCACGCTCTTCGCGCCGCTTCCGTGCACGCGCCGCTTCCTCTTGCCAACGACGCCGTTCATAGACGGCATGAAGCATCTGAAGAAGAATGTCTTGCACCTTATTTTCAAGAGGCTTGGTTTTCGCTTCACGATACGAGGGGCCTAGCGTATATCCATCGGCTCCGTCATTGAGCTGCATCATCAGCAATCCGTTTGGGGAGAAGTCGTACCCGGGATGCATGAAAAATTCGCCCTTCAATTTCGCAAGACGATCTTTGTCCCGCCAAGGGCGCTCCGTTCGCTTTTTCCCCTCGTAAATCCGTATCGTGAATTTCACTCCCTCGACATCGAAATAGCCGAGCATTCGATAATTGCCATGCTCGCGCCGCCCCCAGACCGCACTGTCGCCCGTTAGCTTCTGCGCGCGATACTCCCAGCCCATTTGCGCTGCCGCTTGTATCAATGCGTCAACGATCTTTACAGCACGCGGAGCAAGAGATTTCTGAACCTCGACATTGAAGCCGGGCACTGCATAAAACTTTTCGAGCGCGTCCTTTTTCGGTTCTGGGAGTAGCCCACACTCGACGGCTACTCTTCTGGCGGTGGGCGTTAGATTCCTAAGATCCTTCGGGAATGTGATCTTGACGGCCATCAATTCCAAACGACGCTGCTTCTCGATGTCATAGAGCGTCGGCGCACGCGGTGGAATCTCATCCGGCTGTGGTGGTCCCCAGTAGACCAATGTGGATGCGCCCTCAGGTACGACCTCGGGTAGAGGACGCCATGACGGCGCTTTACCTGCCTTTTTGCGCAGCCACCACCCAGGACCAGGGACTGGTACCGCTGCTGCGCGACATCTCTTAGCGAGATTACCGCCGGAAATCCCTATCTTCTTTGCCAGTACCGCCAATGGGATAGTCCATACGAGTCTGTAGGCATCTTCTCTACTGAGATAGTTCTCGGTTGAAGTGGACTGCATATCAATCTCCCGTGAAATGGATCCGTCACCTCGTGTTCATTTCACTAGATACGATTCCCCCTTCCTACTTCTGACGCAACCGCTCCCTATCCTGCGATAGCAGACAAAGACATGCGCAAGACAGCCATATTCGATAGTCTGGAGACCATGAAATACATCGTCGGCCTGTTTGTTGTTTCGGCATCGCTGTACGTCAGCGCGGCGACGTCGCTCACCCCTGTCCCACTGCCCCAGAAAGGCAGCTGCCCATTCGGGTACACAAGTGACTCGAAGTACTGCACGCCGAGCAATGGCGCGAAGTTCGCCATCCTGAAAGGGCCATCAGGATCCTGTCCCTCGAACTACTCGAGTCAGGGGGCGTACTGTGTGGCTGAGTCTTATGCTCGGTTTGCTTTCGTGAAGAGTTCGGGCAGTTGCCCCTCGGGCTATGGATCGCAAGGCGACTACTGCGTCTCGGATCGTTAAGCGACTTGCTTGGTTCTGACTGACTTGTATTTGTCGCTGACCGTCGAGTTCGCATCGATCACCTTCTTGGTCTGACGCCCACCCAGCTGGGTGATCGCCGTGACCACATCGAGATGGCTGTAGTGCTTCTCGATCATGAGAACACTTGTACCCATCTGCCTTGCTAAGGTATGAATCGGCACACGGTCATAGAGCAGCGCGTAAGTCGCGTAGGCATGGCGCAGGCTGTAGAGCACCCTGTTCTTGCCCGTCTTGGGATCGACGAGCAGGTTATGTTCCTTGAGATACGCTGAAAACATGTTCTCGAGGCTGGTCGGCTTCACGAGCTTGAAAGTGCCATCCGCCGCCTTCACGCGACAACGAAAAACGAAGTCATCATTGTTCGGCGTGATCAGAGTGGTAAAGGGCTCCTCACCCGTACCCGTCACTCCATAGTTTCGCTCCGCGAGACGAGCGAACGCAGCAACTGACCTTTCCATTGCGACGATCGTTCGTGAACCCGTCTTACCCGTGACACGCATCTGCATGGTGCGCACGGCTTCAGGGCTTGTAGCCGTACTTACTGACTTATCGATTGCGCCGACCTCGTTACTGCCACTGCTGTACTTGATCTGACGCCAACGGACACCGAGCGGTTCTTTACCTGGACGTACCCCTGTGTCCAATATGAAGTGAACATAGTCCTTCAATACCAATCGACGCTCACGGCTCTCGTCATTGCGAGCACGATCGATCCACGCATCGAAGTTCCCGATGACGGCGCTGATCTCCTCGACGTCGAAGCTCGGTCGGATATCGCTCTGCTTACCCTTCGAAATCAACACAGGGCGATCGTCCTGTTTGAGAAACCCCTGAATCACTGCCTCATCGAAGATGCGATTGAGCGCCGCGTTGTGTTTCAGCATGGTGCTCTTGGTCGGCACCTTACCCATGATCCGAACTCGCTCTTTATCGAGCTCATCGATGACGGCGGGGGTGATACTGCCGATCTCGCGCCTACCGATCGACGGCAAGATGAAGTCGTTGATGATGCGGATGTAGGTGTTATACGAGACCTTGCCTTGACCGATCGCGATCTCATCTTCCATACGCTTGATGGCAAGTGCCGCGACATACTTCACACGCCGTGTCAGCACAGGCAGTCCCTGGCTATGGCGGATCTCAGCGGTGATGTAGATCTTCTTAGCCTTCTCGATCGCCTTGGGCAGCTCATGCTCACCCGTCGACTCACGCTGCCATTTACGATTGACCTGATAGCGACACTGCCACACAGCACTACGCTCACGCCGATACACGATCAGCGTGCGCTCCATTAGTACATGAGTGGTGTCGACTGCGACGGGCATACAGATGACGTTATAGCCGCCCTTTGGAGCGGACAACGCCATCTGTCAATTTCGGATTTTTTCTTTGAGGTCGGCGGGAGGTAATGGGCCTGCTTGGATTCGAACCAAGGACCAAGGGATTCTGCTTTGTGTACCTTTCGGTACTCGCTGGACTATGCCTTCACCGTGGCTCGCGCTGTAGGTGGGTGCCGTCTAGTCTCTACACCTTCCCTCTCGGGCTTGGCTCGGCGTTGCCATCGTCGTTCAGCACGACATTAGGGTTCGCCGACTTTGACACCATCCCACGTGGGGTTTCCCGTCACGTGGCACAACTTTCGCTATGAGTCCCCTGCACTAACCGCTGTGCTACAGGCCCACACTTGAAATCGCTACCGACCCTCCTCATCCTGATGCTGACTGAGCGCCCCGCGCACCACCCCAAAAAGCCCTGAAAATAGGCTCTAAAAGGTGTGTAAGCGGTGTGTAAGCACCCTTAGAGCGTATTCTCGCTCTAACTCCATGAGGCCGCAGCCTTTTTTTCTCCGGCCCGTTTGGTTGAACGGATTATGAGAAGACAGGACCTACTCGATCCCCCTGGCCGTCAACTACTTACGCGCGGGTAAATCCAGTGTGTAGGGAAATGTGTATGTAACTATCGTGTTTTTGACGCTTTTTCCCCATTTTCGATACATTGGTCATCACATAGCAAGATGCGTTGCCTACCCTCCGGTTAAGAAATAGCTCTATTTCTTTAGAGGTAGAGGCGGCTCGTCAAAATCGAGAATTGACTTGTCAGATTAACAGGTCAGTGTTCGTGCGGAGCCTGCTTGAGCTCGGTAATTACCAAGCGCCCCTCTTTGCGAAGAGCAGTAAAGATTACTGAATCGCCGATCTTGATGTCTTTAAGCATCAAGGCATCTTCAACCACGAAGCCCATCGTCATCGCTGACATGTTAAGACTCTTTATCTCTTGGTGCCGAAGAGATATCCAGGCGTTTTCGAGGTCGATGCTTCGTACTTCGGCAGCGATCCACTCAGGCTGCTCAGCGCCAATTTGAGATACATTACTAATCAGTACGCTCAACAGGAAAAGTTTGAGCAAAATTGATTTTCTAAAGAGCGTTCTCAGCATTTTTGTCTCCGAAGATAACAATTTCTCTACGCGTTTAAAGCAGCGCCCCCTATAGACCACGACTATGCCCACCACACCAGAAGGATACTGTTTACTCAAGTAGACTCATCCCGACAACGGGAGTGCTGTTCTCTAATTCTGGCCATACGACTAACGCTCGAACACCATCGCTGGCGATCCTCGGGAACCCCGTCGCGCGACCACGCGGCTGAGGCTCAGCCATCGGCGACGCAAGAGTCATCCTCCCCTGAGCGTTTATTACAGCAAGGTCGACCGAAGGACGATCTTTTGCGCGGCTCACCCAAGTTACCAAAAAGCCATCCTTCCACTGAACGGCATCGACACGGCCTGAGGGCGGCCTCTGTGAGTCCAGCGTATACGCATCCGCTGATATCGCGTACTCATTAATTAACTTGTAGCGAAGTACCATCGAGTCATCGACGAGTGTCGGCCAGAAAACAATACCGTGCATACCATTGAAAGCTATTGAAGGGCCATTGACGGGACACCCCTCAATACGCCAACCATCGTGGTGCACGGACGTAGGGAGGCTCCAATTTCTAGAAAGCCTTCGGCTGATTGAGATATCTCGAATTTCGTCGTGACTCCGGTCCCGGTAGACGAGTAGCGTCGTGTTTCCAACCCTTGCGATATCGGTCTGACAGCAGCTACAGGTTCGATCATCAATGAGTGCTTCCTCGAGGACTTTATTACCTCGAGTGAGTACTGCTGATCGTAAGGTCATCGGTGCGGATCCGTGATCATGCGAGTCGTGAGAGCCAGGCGTGGTCCCTGCAAGTCGCCCATCCAACCACGCAATCAAGACCCGATCGCCACCGTCTGGGACAATCGAGACGAAACCATGCTGAGTCTTTGTGCCATCGTGATGCGGCGAGATGGGCTGTGACCAACTCTGACCGCGATCCGTGGATCGGACGACCTTGATGTCGTAGCCCTCGAGAACTTCAGGATCGTTGCGCTCCAGCCAGAACGCGATCCAATCTCCATTATCGAGAACGGTTATCCCTGGGGTATCGGCCCAGTTTACGAATCGGGCCTCGCCTTCAGAAATCACGCCCCTTGAGGTCTGCCGACCCTCGAAGTCGATAGTGATCCAATGTAGGGAGGATCGGTCTCCCTCCGATCGCTGGGCGGTGACGATGAATCCGTGGTCCTTCTCAAGCGCCACCGAAGGCTGGGCGCCACGAAGAGGCTCCGGCAACAAAATCTGGGAAAAACTGGGTAGCGGTGCTGAAAAGGCGGGTTGCGCCCACAGCAATCCAACGTACAGCGCGACTAAACATTTCTTCATCGATCCACCCCTTGTGCGAGTAACTTTATCACTCTTGACGGGCCCCTCAATGACGAGCAGCCTCGGGGGTTATGGGCCCACAGGTTTTCAGACAGATCTGGGTGTTTGGATCGCGCCTATTCACGCTCGCGAGCCCTATCACAAAATACATTTTTCGCGCATTTTCTCTCGCTAAGGGATTCACCGTCGCAGCATTTCTAACGGGCATAACGTCATGGAAACTGACGCGCGCGGCTGCCACTCCTGTAGATCGTGGCAGGAGCCCTGCCGGGCCTAGCAGGTCCCCTTTTGAAGGGGCTTTTTATCGTGCTTGGAGTCGGTATTTCTAACCGACTCTTCAAATCATCATCACATTTCGAAAAAAGAGATTCGATAGAGGACTTCGACATGAAACCAGCCATCAAGATGTATTTTTCGATTGCTCTAGGACTGATCGCCACCACAATTTTTGCCCAACCAATCGCACTGTCTCCTGAGGGCCAAAAGGCCGGGGCGCCGGATATCGCCATCAATGCGAAAGGGCAACTCGCGGTTCTTTGGGTTGATCGCTCGCCTCAAGAGAGCGCCTCGGCGGGGCACGATCATAACCATGATCGGCATCTCTCAAGCACGGATCTGTATGTGGCGATATCGCCGGATGGCGGAAAGACCTTCAACCTGCCCGTTAAGGTCAACTCTGCAGCAGGTGTCGTCTGGGGGCAGCAAGTCAGTCGGCCACGCATCGTTGGCACACCGAATGGAACCTGGCACGTCTCCTATGCAGCGAATGATATCCATCCGACGCTCAATAAGACCCTACTGACTACGCACTACGCGCGCTCTATCGACAGCGGGCAATCTTTCGAGGCCCCTAGACGTCTCTCGGCGATCACGGATCAGGATATGAGCGGGGTAATTCACGGCGGATTCGCCAGCGCTGCGGCTTTCGGAACCATAACCGCCGCCCCCGATGGAAGCGTACATGCTTACTGGATCGATACACGGCATATGAAACCCGATAGCGACTCAGGCGCCCTCTACAGCGTATCGTCTCGGGATGACGGGGCAACGTTTGCCGCAGAGCGACAACTGATCGATACAAGCGTTTGTCCGTGCTGTCAGCTCACGGCGATCGCTAACGAAAAATCTGAAATCTTGCTCGGCTCGCGCCGTGTGGAGAAAGACAGCTTTCGTCCCGCAACGATCATGACTCTCAGCAGTAAAAAAGATATCGCAGGCGAACGACGATCAATCGGGGGTGCACCGTGGCAAATCGCCGGCTGCCCGCTCAAGCCGACCGTGATCGCCACTCGTGGCAAACACGTCTTTGCCGCCGTGCATAACGGTGGCGAAGCGACTCCGGGCGTGATCTTATCTGTATCGAACGACTCTGGAAAATCATTCAAGTCGAGTGATGTCGTGCACACCGCCGCTGCCGTCTCTGATGCGCCTGCCCTCGCCGCTAACGACTCGCGAGTGTTACTCGCATGGCATGCCAAAGTGGGAAGCGCCTCGCGGCGAGTGTTCTACCGGTTCTATTCACTTGCCGGAGCGCCCACCAGCGACATAACGGAACTCGATACGGCGCCCGGCGTTTCCCAGCACCCAATGGTAACGGTAAAACCAAACGGTAATTTCCAGCTTGTATGGCAACAAGCGGACAAGGTGTGGACCACGGAGATAGTCGGAAAATGATTCGTCCTCGTTTCGTTAGTCTTCTGCTAGCGGCGCTGGCGATTTCGGGCGTTTCGATCACGCAAGCGGAGGAGCGCGCACGGCCAATCACTGCCAATGAGTTTCGTACGATTCTTGAGAAAGAACGCGGCAAGGTGGTGGTTCTTAATCTCTGGGCGACTTGGTGTGTTCCTTGCCTACGCGAGGTACCGGATCTCATCACCGTAACCACCGAAGTTCAAAGCGCCGGAGTAACTCTAATCGGTATCGCGGTCGATGATCCATCACCCGGAGCCGCTCAGGTTGAATCCTTTCGAAAAAAATACTTTCCAAGTTTTCGAACGTTCGCGCGGCAAGGGCCAGAGATGGACGAACTCGCCAGCGTTGTCGATCCGACGTGGAATGAGGTCGTGCCAACGACGTACATAATCGATCGACAAGGAAAAGTTGCCAAGCGTATTCAAGGAAAAAAAAGCGCGGCCGAGTTTCGCGCGATGATCCAGAAAGCGCTTTAGTCACTACACGCTGATGAATATGGCATTGTCGAGGTCAGTACTTGCCGCACTATCTTTTACAGCTCTTATAGCTGTTGATGTCTCACACGCCGACGCAACTACAGAATCAATCCAGATGAATCGGTCGTCATAAACCTTGCGCCGTCAGCCTCGCAAAGGCCGGATATAGCCATCGGCCGGGATGGAGCACAATATCGCCTGGCTGGGCGAAAAAGTCTGTCCACCCAATGCGGAGCGAATCGCGCGTCTTCCGCCGGTGGCCGCCCACTCCGATGGATCAATATCAATTGTTTGACAGCACGATCGCTCCACACCAACGTTACGCTGGCGCGGTTCGCTTGATGCACAGTCAATAATCTCCAAATCCAAGTAGGCTCAGTAGGCATATGGTCGTCCTACTACTCGCCCGTAGGATATGCGTCGCGATACGATCGACGCCCAAATCAAGGGCGACGTCCGTTTTCGCTGACTCATGGCTAGTAGTGGTTGTTTGTCGAGGATACTCCTACTCAAAAAAGAACCCGTGATTAAAGCTATTATCGATCGAGGGTAATCCCCCCATTTCTGGTGGGACTGAGAAGTAGACATCATGCGGCCATGGCCAGCCGCTGTTTCGGGGTAATCCCGCCCAAGGCCATGTTCGGGCGTTCGTGATTGTAATTCCAGATCCATCGGGTCGCGAAGTCTTGAACTTCCGTGATTGCATCGAAGCAGTACTGCGCGAGCCACTCGTATCTTACCGTTCGATTAAATCGCTCGACGTAGGCGTTCTGTTGCGGCTTCCCAGGTTGGATGTATTCCATCCGTATTCCCTTTCGGTTCGCCCACTCGATGAGTGTCGCGCTGATGTATTCTGGGCCGTTGTCACAACGTAAAACTTTCGGCTTCCCTCGCCATTCGATGATCTGATCGAGGCTGCGGATTACTCGCTCAGAGGGCAACGAGAAGTCGACTTCGATACCGAGCGCCTCACGATTAAAGTCATCGATGACGTTGAACAGGCGGAACGTTCTGCCGTCCGTTAGCTGATCGTGCATGAAGTCCATCGACCATACTGCGTTGATCGACTCCGGCACCGTCAGCGGCTCTGGTTTCGCTCGATTCATACGCTTCTTCGGCTTGATCCGTAAATTCAGCTCCAATTCCCTGTAAATCCGGTACACGCGCTTATGGTTCCAGAGACAGCCTTTCACGTTGCGCAGATACAGGAAGCAAAGACCAAAGCCCCAGTTCCGTTGATTCTCCGTCAGCCGCAGCAACCACTCGGCGATCCTGGCGTTCTCCGCATCGAGCTTGGGCTGATAGCGATATCCGCTCTCACTCAGGCCAAACGCTTCGCACGCCAGACGGATGCTCAGACCTCTTTCCTCGACCGCCCATCTGGCCACCTCGCGTCGGCGAGATGGCCTTAGAGTTTTTTTGCGAGAGCCTCCGCGACAATATCAGCCTTGATCTGCGCCTCGATGTAGAGCTTCTTGAGCCGTCGGTTCTCCTCCTCAAGCTCCTTCATCCGGGTCATCAGCGACACGTCCATGCCGCCGAATTTGCTGCGCCACTTGTAGAACGTCGCCGAACTGATCCCGTGCTCTCGGCACAGATCCGGAACCGCCGTCCCAGCCTCCGCCTGCTTCAGCACCGCCAGTATCTGGCTGTCCGTAAACCTCGATCGCTTCATGTAGAACTTCCTCCAATGAAAAAATTCTACTTCTCAAACCCTCACCTAGGCGGGGGGATTACCACCCTGCCGGCGCGCTAGCTCACGACGCGCAGCGAGGCCTGGATCCGAGAAGTCATGCAGCAGCGCCTTGCCGGCGAGGAACCCGAGGATCAGCAGCGCGGAGCCGCCGAGGTCCCGATCGCCGCTGGCGATGCCGAGCAGACGAGGAAAATGACCGTGTGGTGGAGGGTAATTGTATTGGTCCGGGAATCGGGGAACTAATCTCGCATATTGTATAGCTGAAATCCGTCATCTTTTCGCCACACATTTAGAGTAAGGCCGTGAGCAACTACCTTAAGTACACCGCCTTGGTTTTTTTCGGCGCCACCGGCATCGCCGCCACAGAGCCTGCCTCGGCGCAACAGGCGGCTAGTGCCGTCGAGCAAGGTCTGGAAGAAATCATCGTCACGGCGCGTAAGCGTGCCGAGAAGCTCCAAGACGTGCCCATATCGATCACGGCCTTTACTGCCGATGCGATCGAACAGCGTGGCATCGAGAGTGTGTACGACATCGCGCGGCTCACGCCCAATCTGTCCTTCAACCAAACCTACGGTCGGACCTTTGACCGTCCGGTGATCCGCGGCATGTCCCAGATTCTTGGCGAGCGCACCGTGTCGTTTGTCGTTGACGGGGTCTATATCGCCGGCAACATCACCGGTGCGGACCTCGACGACGTAGAGAGCGTTGAGGTGCTCAAGGGTCCGCAGGCCACAAACTTTGGCCGCAGTTCCCTCGCGGGTGTGATCAGCTATCGCACCACCCAGCCGTCAAACGAATTCAAGGGCAAGGCCTCAATTTCGCGTGGCGACGACGGATATTACGAAGCGGCTGCGAACATCAGCGGCCCGCTGCTCGGCGACACCCTCAGCTTCAAGCTCGGCGGCCGCTTCTACGAATACGACGGTCGATACACCGGACTCAGTAGCGACGGTCGCAAACCGACCTTCGGCGCTGAGCAGACCAAACGAGTATCCGGCACGCTGCGTTGGGCACCGAGCGACGAATTCGACGTCACCGTGCGCGCCTTCGCTGCGCAGAACTCCGATGGGCTGTATACCAACATCATTTCCAAGACACTCAACTGCTTCCAGACCGCCCCCGGCGCACGCGGCGGCAGTTTCTGTGGAGAAATTCCCGAAATCCCCCGGAACGGCGGTCTTGAGGTCGACCTCGCCGATATCGAGCGTCAAGGAAAGCCGGGCGTGGAGCAGGATAGCTTCCTGTACAGCCTCGAGGCCAACTGGGATGTCGGTCCCGGCACTGCGACCGCGCTGGTGAGCTGGAACCGTCAGGACGAGGACTGGATCGTCGACGATTACATGATCAACTCGCCCACCAGCGGCAACCAGTCCCAGGTGGTGGGTCCCACTATGACCGTCACCAATCCGGGCAACATCACACGCCTGATCCAGATCAAGGAATACCAGTCGCAGGAATTGCGGTTTGCCTCGAACCCTGGCAGCAAGCTTAGTTGGATGGTCGGCGTCTACAACTACAATCAGGAGAACACCGGCTTCAACGGCGGTCCGCGTTATAACGTGAACCTCGCTAATGGTAACCCTGCCACCACCAATACCGGTCCGACTGGCACGCTGCGCGAAATCTCCCAGCCCATCTCGCCCTTTGAAATCCAGAACCAGGCGGTCTTCGCGAGCGTCAACTACGACCTTACCGAGCGCTGGCACCTGACCCTAGAGGGTCGATATGCGAAGGATAAACTGACGACGAACAACACCGTTCAGGCTGGCGGCAACTGTGCCCGGGTGCTGGAGGCGGAATTCAAGAGCTTGACGCCGCGAGGCACGGTTCGATTCGATTTCACCGAAGACCTGAACGTCTACTTCTCGATAGCGCGCGGTAATAAACCCGGCGACTTCAACAGTTCACTCTGCACCGCAGCTCTCCCTGCCGCCGAGTTCCAGCGCCTCTTGGCCATCTCGCCGTTAAGCGTCGACGAGGAAAGCTCCTTGAACTACGAAATCGGCAGCAAGATGCGCCTGCTCGATGGACGGATGAGCCTCGAGGCCGCGTTGTTCTTCACGGACTGGAGCGATCAGCAGGTGACCAGTAGCCAGACCTACCGCAACACCCTGAATCAGAGTGCGAACATCTCGCTGACGACCAATGCCGGTAAGACCGAGGTCAAGGGGCTCGAGCTGAACTGGCGCTGGAAAGTAAGCTCGAACTGGGATCTCAACGCCGCCTATGGCTACACCAATGCAGAGTTCAAAGAGCTTTGCGATAACGTGTATGCCGTTTTGACGGCGAGTCCGGTGACCACCGCGGGTCCTTGCCCGAGCGCAGTCGCCTCGCCGACCGTGGTCGCGAACTTCCGGAACGTAGCCGGCTTCCAGACCGCAAATGCGCCCGAGAGCACCTTCTCCGCCGGCGCAGAGTTCCGCACACCGGTCGGTGCTGATTGGAGTTTCTTTGCCCGTACCGATCTCTCGTACCAGAGCGAACGATTTGCCGAGGTCTACAATCATGCCTCTACGGGCGATTCGAAGCGCGCAGACGCTCGCCTCGGCATGGAAACGGATGCGGTGAAAGTCACGTTTTGGATCCGAAACCTGGGTGATAACCGCACGCCCGACTCAGTGGTGCGTTTCTTCAATCCGGATTCGGGTTTCGCCTTCACCCGCGCTTATCAGGCGCACTTCCCGACCGGGCGGCAGTTCGGTTTGACCGCGTCCTATCGTTTCTGAGGTCGCCGGGTTTGGCAGCGGTGTTTTCCTCGTGAGCTGTAGCAGCCACGGGGAACATCGTTGCCGCTAGGAGCTACCAGCAGTGGATGGACGATCATGACCACGGCACGAACGCGGATTGAAATAAAGACTTAGCAGGTTCTCTGCGCGGCCGGTTCTAGGCGAATGATCCTTTTCATCTCGACTCGGCATCACTCGGCGCCCCGTGCCCGGACTAAACTTGCAGGGCGGTCAAGATAGCTATCGGTGAGCTGCAGACGAAGGCGTCGGTGTATTAACCATCCTGTTCCGGCGCTTGCGTAGCCAGAGCCAGAGGCCTGAGCCCAACAGCATCGCCGGCACAAGTCCGACCACGAACCAAAGCCACTGACTCAATCGTCCGCCGAAGCTGCCGAAGTGCCAGGGCGCCATGTTAGCGAACAGCTGCCCGCCAGCATCAAGCGAGTTGAAGCGGTCGACCCGAAGCACGGCCCCGGTCGTCGGGTCAAAAAACATCCGATGCCGGCCGGGAACAGTGTCACCTGGTAATCGAAATGAGAGGCTTGCGGGTCGCTGCGGCGTACGAGCCGGGCGCAACTCGTCAAAACGCGCCGTCGGCTCAGCTTCGCGCGCAGCCCGCACCAGTGTCGTGAGTGGAGCAAGCGCCAGGGGTGCACTTCGGCTGGGGTCTGTCGCGGCGTCCTGTAGAACCGCCGGCGGTACCACGGTGGCCGCACCGCTCGCGAGGGTCAGCGCCGCCGTAGCAGTGCCGCGAAAGGCGAAGTACAGCGCGGTAAGCGTGATCAACGCGATCGCAACCCACGAAACGATACCGATTAAACCGTGCAGGTTGCGCCACCGTGCTGCGCGCGGCCCGCGAGTGATGTGCAGCGCATAGCGCCATCGACCGGGCCCAGGCCACCACAACACAGGCCCGCTCAACGCAAGAATCAGTAACGCGAGCGCCGCGACGCCGTTGATTTTCAGGCCAAGCTCGCCTGCGAAAAGCGCATAGTGAAAATCTTGAAGCGACCACATGACACCGGACGCCCTGCGCCGCTCGCCGAGTATTTCCAGTCTATAGGGATCGACGTAGATGCTGATCAGGTCCGCTGCCTTGAGGGTCGGCGGGTTGCGTAATTGGAGGACAACCTCGATCGACTCGTCTGCGGCTGCTGGCACGAGCACCTTAGAGAGCTCGCGTTCGGGGTGGTCGCGTAGCGCGCGACTCACGGCCTCATCGAGACTGTAGCGTTCGCTCTGGATTGGCACGGTCAGCCAATCAGAGACCAGCCAACGTTCGATGTCGGCACGAAAAACCAGCGCGCTACCGCTGATGCCGAGCAGCACGATCAGCAGACCTGCAGCCAGTCCTACCCACACATGAATCTTAAAGATGACGCGCCTCAACGGCGCGTCCACTACCTGTTGTGACACGAGGGTACTATCTCGCACCAGCGTCGCGCGACGCTGGTTTCGCATTGCCCCACGGATACTGCGGCTTGGCGGGCTGCTCCAGGATCAGATACGGCGCCGGACCGGACGTTTCGGACATGAAGTCGATCAGCTTCTGGGCGAAATCAGCAGCGCCGACCGCCGGTAGTGGGGTCTTCGGCAGGTTGACATAGGGATCGTCGCCCTTTTCGCAGCCGTTGATTGTCTTGAAAAAAAGCATTGCACCCGGCGTATTCGGCACCTGTGCACGGAACCGGAAACCTTCGTAACGGCCCGACGCCGGAATCACGCTTTTCGGCGCCGACCACATGATTTCATCGACGGTCTCAGTGATCATGACGCCACCTTCGCCCGGTACCGGCTTCGGCAGTTTGCGCATTTTCGTCTCGACCTTCCAATCGCGGACCACATTCACCGAAACGCGTGTGACACCTTCAGGGATCTTGATGCGCACCGAGTTCACCGGGCTATCCTTGCAGCCATGGGTGATGCGCATCTCGAGGTCCTGTATGTAGCCCGCGGGGACCGTCATTGCGGTAAAAGTGTTGTGCGATGTCGCAGGTACCGCCGTGAGGGCCGTTGTCAGGGCTGCGGCCAAGGCAATTGAAGCGTTGTTTTTCATAAGACGATACCCCGTTTTTTATCTTTAAATGGAGATGACTGAAGCTCAAGATTAAGCCCAAGGATTATGTTTCACCGTGCAGGATGCCAGCACGAATCCGCAAGACTCACAAGCCGCAACGAATTGTGAACTTTGACTCACCGCTTAAGGCTCGACCGCGCTGCCCGTGATTGATGGCGCCACACCGATCGATTATCGCTGCGGACGCGATCGCTACAATCTGAGTCCGCGCCGCGCTTTTTCATGTACTGTTGCTCACGCATCTTCAATCTTGCATCTGCTCAAGATACGCCTGTTCAAGGGCGGTGTGCGAGAGCTCGGCCGCTGTATATTGTGCGCGTAGCACGCCCTCGCGCATGATACCAATCCGCGTACCCGTTTCTTTGGCGCGGTATAGATCATGCGTCGCCATAAGGATCGCAGCACCCTCGCGCGCGATCCCAAGGATCAGCTCCGAGAATTCGTTACTCGCCTTCGGATCCAGCCCCGAGGTCGGCTCATCGAGCAGTAGTGCGTCGGCGCGCTTGGCGATCGCGATGGCCACCCCAACCTTCTGCCGCATACCTTTCGAATAACTCTTCAGCGGCCGGTCGTGCGCAGCCGGCGCAAGGCCGGCCCGGGACAGGCAAGCGCGCAGTTCGACCTCTTCGAGCCGCTGGCCGCTGAGTTCAGCGAAATAGCTGAGATTTTCCACGCCGCTCAGCGTCCCATAGAGCATTACCGTCTCGGGGATGTAGGCGAGCCGACGTCGGGCGACGCTCGGGTTCGTGGCGACGTCGATTCCCGCCACAAGCGCGCTGCCGAAGCTAGGCTCAAGGAACCCCAGCAGCAGGTTGATCGTGGTGGTCTTTCCCGCCCCGTTTGCGCCGAGCAGGCAGTAGATCTCGCCCGGTAGTACCTGCAAGTCGAGTTCGCGTAGCGCCACGACGGCACCATAGGATTTGGATAGCTTGCGGGCTTCGAGCACTCAGACGCTCCTCGTTATAATCTTGGCGGACAAGTGCGCCATTAAAATTCAGACTATCGGAAATCGGCGCAGCCGCCAGACCGACACTGTGGCGAGCAGCAGCGACACCAGCAACAGTGCTGCCAGCACCGGCAACACGCGTAGCAGCGTGCTACTAAGCGGCGGTTCGTTGAATTCAAACTGCGGCAGTGCGGCGTACGCCATCGGCGTCAGCGTCGCCCCGCGTAGCAGTGGCTCGCGGAAGAACGCCGACCAGCGCTCGTGAAAGGCGATCGTCTGGCCACGGAACTCGCGGTGGCGCGCGCCATCGCTTCCGGCGAGTGCGGTCAGCGACTGCCAGGTCATCGTAGCCGGCGACAGGAACTTCAATACCTCGACCAGATCCTGCTGGCGCTGTGCCTGCACTTCGAACTGCGCCAGCCGCGGCGCTATCGCTGTCGCGATGCTGACTTCCGACTCGGCGACACTGCGGAAATAGGCGCTGCGGTCGGCATTGTCGCCCTTCAGTTCTGGGTGGTCGAAGAAATACCTGTCGCGCGCTTCTGCCGCAGCCCGGTCCGCTGTCTCACTCGCCTCCCGCAGTTTAGTGGTCAGCGCGACCCGTGACGGCGCGGCGAACACTGTGGTGGCGGCGAGGTGGGTCAACGCGGGCAGCAGCACCACCAACACCAGCCACGCGCCAGCCAGCAGCCCGGCGTTCCGGTCCGAGGCGCGCGGCCGCGAATTGACGAACAGCGCCAGCGCAAACCAGAACGCTGCATACAACGTCGCGATTGCGGACCACAGCAGCAGCGGCAGTGCGCCGCCGGCGAACGCTAGCGGTATACCCGCGGCAAACGCTGCAGCCAGCAGTGCGATCCATAGCGACACGAACACCAGCAGCGCGCGCGCGACCACCTTCCCGAGGATGAATCCTGCAGGACTTACCCCCGCTGCCAGCGCGAGCGCCAGTACGCCGCGTTCGCGCTCCGCCGAGACCACGTTGAACGACAGCGCGATCACCACCAGTGGTAACAGCCAGATGATCACGAAGGCTGGGTCAAAATTACCGACTGCCAGACGCAGTGGGTTATCTGGCTCGTTGCGTGTCAGGAAGAGGTGTGCGCCTCGTGCTGTAACCGAATACCACGCGGGGAGCAGTTCGGATTGCCCGATGGCCAGCGCACCCAGTACCGCTGTCGGCAGCACCACGGGCTTGGTAAGCACGCTATAACCCACCCCCCCTGGCGAGGTGGCGGTCGCCACGCCGCGGCCTGCCTGAGCGGCGAGTGCACGCGTCGTTTCCGCAGCCTCGTCCTCGAGAGCCGCCGCAGTGCGCGCCTGCACGTCTAGCAGCGCACGGGTATTCAGCGCGGCGGTCACCAGAAGTAGCGTTAGCGCGATCAGCGCCCAATGTGCCAGCCCTTCGCGGCGCAGCAGCTGCAGCTCTTGGCGCAGCATCGAGGTGCGTGCTGGTCGACGTCCATCGCCGGACGGGTCGTACATGGCGCTCATGTCGCCAGTACCTGAAGACGGCGTGTCGTGGCCACCGATGCACCCACAAGGATCATGAACCACAGCACCAGCACCGTCAGCGGCGCTGCGCAGCGCGCAAGCGATGCAGCCAGGGGCTCCGGCTCGAAGCGGTATTCGCCGGTCTGTCGCCACAGCCCCGGCCCCGCGCGATAGTCGGCCTCGCCAGTCTTTGAGTTCATGGCGATATCGCGGTTGAGGATGTCCATCAGCGTACGGCGGAACGCCTCGGCGCCGCGCTCGAAGTGGCGCTGGTGCTGCAGGCTGGTACCGGCGAGTTCCTGTGAGATCAGGCCCAACGCCATCCGCGGCGAGAGCACGCTGGCGGTCTCGAACACGTCCACTTGCGCGTCGATCGCACGCTCCAGTATGCCGAAGTGCTTGTCGTACACCGCGTTGCTGACCTCATCTTGTATGCCGAACACGATGCCCTGAAAGTTGATCGGCAGGTCTTGCTCATGTTCCACTTTATAAAGCTTCAACAGTTGCGAGCGGCGCTTCTCGACTCGTGCTGCTGGAGATTCGCCGTCGAGGCCGGTGGCGAGGTCAGCGTCGACGCCGCGCTGGAACTCGCTCAGGGTCGGAGTCGGCTGCAGAATACGGCCGAGGTCCGCTGCGATACGCGGTACCACGAAGGTGATCACCGCCCAGAATGCCAACAACACCAGCAGAGCGCTTTGCGAGCTCGAGGCCCGTGCCGACACCGTCAGCGCCAGCAGCAGCAACAGGGCTGCGTAGACGATGCAGGCCGCCAACAGCACCATTGCGGCCGGTAACCAGGTCGTGCCACTCGCGAACACGAGTGCGCCGAAGCACAGCAACAGCAGTGGCGCGAGCAGCAGCAGCGCTGCACCGCCCAAGCCGAGGAACTTGCCGGCAAACAGCTGCGCCGGCGTCACGCCTGAGGCCAACAACTGGCGCAGGGTGCCGCTCTCACGTTCGCTCGAGAAGGCTGCGTAGGTCATCAGCAGCAACCCCAGCGGCACCAGCGCCTGGAACACGAAGCCCAGCGAGAGCTCGCCGAAGCGTGCGAGCGCTGTCAAGTCGTCGGCGGGTCGGCCAGCTGGAAAGTTGCGCTTGTGGGCCTCCAGCCAGATCGATACACCCTCATAGGCGAGCACCCCCGGGTCAAAGAAACTCAGCGGCAGTGCTGGCCGAAACGCATGGATCCCGTAGTGCGCGGCCGAGTGTGGGTTCTTGTCGCCTTGCTCGATCCATTGTGCCTGGATCAGCGCTTGAGCGATCGCGCGCTCGCTTTTGAGGCTGGCGTAGCGTGCCCCGGCGCTCGCTAGCGCGACGAGGCCGAGCAGCAGCAGCACGCCGGCGCTCGCCAGTACACGCCCGTCGCGCAGTACTCCGCGGAACTCCTTGCGTGCGACAGTGACGATCATTTCACCGGCACCGTCCCTTCAAAGTCTAGCTTGTCGAAATCGGACACGAACGCGCTGACGGTGAAGCGCCAGTCGCCGGAGATGATCAGTTCTGGGACCATAAAGTGGTACATATCTGGCGGCATCGCCTCGCCGGCTTTGGTAATGGGCTCGACCCGCGCGGCCGGCAGCGACACGTCGATGCTGGCGCGCTGAATCGTCACCGGCGCACCGGAGGCGTCCTTGAAGCGCAGCATCACCATGTTCGTCCCGGTCAGTGCTGGCGTGACCGTGACTTCGACGCTATAGCCCGCGTTGGTCCAGGTCTCCCTGAAGCCATCGCCGGCTGGCAGGGTGTCGGCGGAGGTGATGGCCGCGGCTTGTTCACCGAGCGCCCGGGGCGGCGTGGGAATGGTGAGTGAGGCCGCTGCGGCGACCACCAACAGCATCACCCCCGACTCAATGCGGATCGAGCGCGCCATCTTCGCGCCTGCGGCGGGGCCGCTCCGTGCGAGCGCCGGCGTCAGACGCGACTTGTTCCAGAAAGCCATCGCGAGCACTGCGGTAACCAACCCGAGCTTCACCAGCAGCCACTGGCCATAATCGGTGGTCAAGAGGTTTGCGGGCGAGCGCACCTGGATCCAGCTAACCACTAGACCCGAAACCAAGATCAGACCGACCAGCCACACCGCCCGCGACGAGAACTGGTCCATCACGCGAGCCGCCTCTGGCGCCGCGGAGACTTTCGCGGTCGCCTGCAGAGGAGCGAGCGCTGCGAACCAAAACGCACCCCCTGCCAAGTGCAGGCCGACGCTGGTGGCCGTGAGCCACACCGGTGCAGCCGTGGCGGCATGGCCGGTCACCAGGAAGCTCCCGACCATCAGCGCGAAGCCGGTCCAAAGCGGCCATTCAGCGCGCTGACCGAAAGCCCAAGCGGCGAGCAGCGCTCCCGGTATGCCGATCGCGGCGCTGATGCTGAGCGTCGAGCGCATCGCCGCCGACCAAGCGGCGCCCGAGAACAGCGCACCGGGTCCGCCGGCGACGATGTCGGCGCCGCCCACGGCCACAGACACAATGAACGCCACCGCTGTGACTAGCGCGGCGATACGGCCCTGACGGCGCAGAACGGGCTCTACGGACATAGGCCAGCGCATGACCAGCAGCAGCAGCGCAGAGCCCGCGGCGAGCAGCATCGCCGCGTAAAGCACGATGCGGTTGAGATAGGTCGGCAACACCCAGAGGCTTGCCGTACTGCCCGCACTTACGGCGTCGGTGCCGACGGCCACCGCTTCTCCGATCGCGATCGCGAACGAGCCACCCACCGGATGAGTATCCGCTGAGATCACGCGGTAGGTGACGATGTAGGTGCCGTTGGGCAGCGTCTGATTGAGTGGTAAAAAAACGCTGTTTCCGTCGAGGCGCAGTTCGCCGGGCTGGCCGACTTCTTGGCCTGCGCGGTCGAGCAACTTGAAGAACACCGGACCGACGTTCTCATTGAATGTCAGCTCCAGCTCGCGCGGTGTAACTTCGAGCTGTTGGTCGGCAGCCGGATCAGCCTTCATCAAAACTGCATGTGCTGCTGCGGGCGGCGTTGAGAGTCCGAGGTAGCCAGCGAGTACGATCGCGAGCAGCCATGCCAACCACTTGTTCATATCTATCCCTTACGGATTTGGCGGATTTGGCGGATTTACTGTCCTGCCTATCATCTGGAAACGCGCGGGTACAAACACCTGAGCGCCACTAGGTGTGAACGATTAACGACGTTCAAAGGCTAAACTATCGGAACGAGTGTCCGATATACAGCGGCGGGGGGGGGACTTCGTTGACCACCACCCTGCGGATGTTTGCCGTGACGGGGAGATGGGTGTCAGCCCCGCCCGCGACTGTCAGGTCGCAGAGCTGCATCGGTAGCGCAGATTCAGCCGGATTCGTTGGCAGCGTACGCAGCGGGTTGCCGGGCGGATCTAGCGCAAACCGTGAGTCGTCCCGACGCCCACCCACCGGCACAACGCGCGAAACCCCGCGAGCGATCGATGAATCCGCGGCAGAATCGCACCATCGATCCCCGTCTCATCTGACCCCCGAGCCCACTCATGCCCACACCTCCCACTCGCGGCTACACCGGTGCACCCGGTGCGCAGCTCCACTACCGCATGCTGGGCGAGGGTCCGCCGGTGTTCCTGATGCATTCGAGCCCGCTGTCTTCGGCGTTCATGCTGGGGCAGTTGCAGGTGCTCGCCGATGCAGGCTACCGCGCGATCGCGCTCGACACGCCAGGCTACGGCCAGTCTGATCCGCTGCCCACATCGCCGCAGTCGCTCACCGACTACGCGCGCGCGTTCCTGGCGGGGATCGATGCGATGGACGGCATCGACACCACCCGCTTCGCGCTCTATGGCAC
>CAMCBU010000005.1 GCA_945873095.1 Klebsiella pneumoniae
CTCGGGCTGCCGAGGTCGTACTAGCCGGTTCCCTCGCCGGGCCGCGGCTGTGTATAATCCGCGCCCCTCAGCGCGCCCGTAGCTCAGTTGGATAGAGCGCATGGCTACGAACCATGAGGTCAGGAGTTCGAATCTCTTCGGGCGCGCCATTCTGAGTTTTGAAGAACCGCCTTCACGGCGGTTTTTTTGACATCAAAGTGATATCACTCTAATATCGGCTCCGTCGGGTCCCAGTCCACCCCGACGGAGGAGTGTCCATGTCGAACGAACCCCGTACCGCCAGCCATGAGCGCGAGATGCGCGTCCAGAACGGTTGGGTGATGTTGATACCGGTCCTGTTGGCCTTTCTCGCCGGCATGGCGGCCATTCCACTCGGTACCAATGACGATCCGCCGATTCTGATGCTGCTCGGTATCTTTCTGTTGGTGATCGCCTTCATCAGCTGCTTTGGTTTCTTCACCTTGCAACCGAACGAGTCGCGCGTGCTCGTCCTGTTCGGTGACTACAAGGGCACCGTGCGTGCCGAGGGTTTTCACTGGGGTAATCCGTTCTATTCGAATGGCTCCTCGTCGAGCTCACACACCACGGTCGGCAAGGGTGACTCGGCGGTATCGACCACCAACAAGAAAAATCCGCGCCTGAAGGTCTCGCTGCGCTCGCGCAATCTCAACGGCGATCGCTTGAAGGTCAACGACAAGCTCGGCAACCCGATCGAGATCGCAGCGGTTGTGGTCTGGCGTGTGCAGGACACCGCGCAGGCAATGTTCGATGTCGAAGATTTCGAGGATTACGTGCGCGTGCAGTCCGAGTCGGCTGTTCGTCACTTAGGCAGCCAATATGCTTACGATCACGGCGAGGCGCACGAGACCACGCTGCGTAGTGGTGCCGATGAAGTATCCGACGAATTGCGCAAAGAGCTGCAGAAACGTCTCGAGCGCGCGGGTGTCATGGTAGAAGAGGCACGTTTGACGCACCTTGCCTACGCGCCTGAAATCGCGCAAGCCATGTTGCGTCGTCAACAAGCCGAAGCCGTGCTCGCCGCGCGCCACAAGATCGTGCAGGGCGCGGTCGAGATGGTGAAGATGGCGCTCGATGATCTTTCGCGACAAGGCGTGGTCGAGCTCGATGTCGAGCGTCGCGCCGCGATGGTGAGCAATTTGATGGTCGTGCTCTGTGGTGACTCGGAGGCCAAGCCCGTCATCAACACCGGCACGCTCTACGGCTGACGGTGACGGTCACCTCGGCGTGAGCCGTAAAGCTTTTCTGATGCGCATCGATCCCGCCCTCTGGGCGGAGCTCGAGCGCGCCGCAGCGGCGGACTTGCGCAGCGTCAATGGCGAGATCGAGTTTTTGCTGCGCGAGGCGCTGCGGCGGCGAGGGCGGATGCCGCCAGCCGAATCGGCGTCTGCCCCCGAGCCGGCATCAGACCCAGGGTCGTCAAGCGACAATTCGGACTGAACGCGTCCGAAACTGGCTTGTATCTTCGGGCTCCCGCATGTATATATTCCTCGTATATACATCGTTCGGGGTCGTCGTAAATGAAAACCACCACCGTGTTCATGTCGGGAAACTCGCAGGCTGTCCGCTTGCCGAAAGACTTCCAAGTCGACGACACCCGCCTGCAGATTCTTCGGGTCGGCGATGACATCGTGCTGCGTCGTGTGCCGCGCAGCTTGGCGGAAGTGTTCTCGGTGTTGAGGCAGATGCCGCCCGACTTCATGGCCGAGGGACGCGAGGATCCGCTCCCGGAAGAGCGGGAGAGTCTTTAGGTGGCGCTGCGCTACCTGCTCGACACCGATACCTGCATCTATCTCGCAAAACAGGTACCGCGCTCTGTGGGCGCGCGCTTGGCGTCGGAGCCGGCGGATGCTGCTGCGATTTCCGTCATAACTTATGGCGAGATGCGTTTTGGCGCAGAGCAGAGTTCGCAGCGTCTTTTGGCGCTCGCGACTCTCGATCACTTTGCCGGCATGTTCGAGGTGTTGCCTTTGCCGCCTTCGGTCGCCGTTGCCTATGGGATGATTCGGGCCGAACTCAAGCGCGACGGCAAGTTGATCGGTGCCAACGACCTTTGGATCGCATCGCACGCCATGGCAATGAATCTCACGCTAGTGACCAACAACGTGCGCGAGTTCCAGCGCGTTCCGCGCTTGCGTGTGGAGAACTGGGTTAACTCACTACCCTAGCGTGTGGAACACGCTCTGCACATCGTCGTCTTGTTCGAGCTTGTCGACGAGCGCCAACACCTCGGCGGCTTGCGCCTCGGGCAACTCGGTTGGTGCCATCGGGATGTATTCGTGCTCCGCTGAGATCGGGTTGAGCTTGCGCTCTTCCAGCGCGAGTTGAACCTTGCCGAAGTCTTCGAACGCACAGCGCACGACGAGCTGCGGCTCGCCTTTTTCACCCGCACTCTCGCCCATCTCGTCGAGACCGTGATCGATCAGATAGAGCTCGAGGTCGTCTTGATCGAGGCCCGTGGGGTCGAGACGAAACACACCCATCTTCTTGAACATGAAACTGACGCTGCCGCTCGTGCCCATGTTGCCACCGTGCTTTTGGAACACGTTGCGCACGGTGGCGACCGTGCGGGTCGGATTGTCGGTGGCCGTTTCGACGAGCAGCGCGATACCGTGTGGTGCGTAGCCCTCGTAGATCACCGTTTCGTAATTGGTGGCATCGCGACCGCTCGCGCGTTTGATAGCGGCCTCGACCTTGTCCTTCGGCATGTTGACCGCACGCGCGTTCTGCAGGATGCGGCGCAGCATCGGGTTGGATTGAGGATCCGACCCACCGGACTTGACGGCCATGTTGATGTCTTTGGCGATACGCGCGAACTGCTTGGCCATGCGGTTCCAGCGCGCGAACATCGTATGTTTTCTGACTTCGAATATGCGACCCATGCCGACAATGGTAACCGGGACGCCGCAGCCCGGCTATTATCGACCGTCGCAGGAGGCACCGATGACCGCGAGCACCTTGAGTGATCTCTACCGCCCCAACCACGACGAAGCCGCCAAGCAACGTTTCGTCGGCGTGTTGAAGGGCTACGCCAACCAGACGCTCGAGCAACATCTCGCTGAGCACTATGCGCGCGATCTCGAGCCGCAGTTCGTTGCCGAGCATCGTCGAGCACCCGCTGATCGGCGCGAAGCGCGACCGTTGTTTGAGTCTGATCCGCTTTATCAGCTCTGGGGATCGATGGTGTATGCGTCGCAGTCGCTGATGTGGCAGAGCGTGGGCGAGACCTGTCGGCGCATCGGACCTGCCTTCGAGGCGCGCGCGGCGGCCGTGACGCGCACGCCGCGCGGCTCGCTTAAGTTGAATCCCGCGCTCGATTTGCCCGAGCCGATCGCCTCCACCGAGATCCATCGTCAGCCCGGTGGCTATTACCACTCGGAGCACGAGCAGGATCTGCACGCGGCCTTGATCTACTTCGGCACCCTCGAGCTGTATCGGGCCGCCAAGGGGCTCACTGCGAATGCACCGGTCGGCGAGCCCGGGATCGGTCGTTACATCGCGAGCGTCGTGCGTCGCCGGTACCCGGATCTGCAGCCGCGGCGGATTCTCGATCTCGGCTGTGGTCCGGGCACCGACACCATCGCCTACCAGGAAGCCTTTCCGGACGCCGAGGTACATGGTCTCGATCTGTCGGCACCGTTCGTGCGCTTTGGTCACGCGTGGGCCGAAGAGCGCGGCGTCGAGCTGCATTTTCGGCAGGCCGACGCACGCCAAACGGGGTATCCCGATGGGCATTTCGATCTGATCGTCTCGCACATTCTGTTTCACGAGACTTGGCACGACATCGCGCCACGGATTTTCGCCGAAGCGCATCGCTTGTTGGCGCCGGGTGGTGTGTTCCTCAACGCGGACGTGCCGTATCAACCGGCACGGTTGTCGATTCCGAAACAAGTCAGCAACGATTGGCAGGTGCGCAACAACGGCGAACCCTTCTGGACCGGCTTTGCCGATACCGACGTTGCGGCGTTGCTGCGGACGGCAGGATTCACTGAAGGGAATGTCGTGGCCGATTACGAGCCGCTCGGTGCGGGCCACTACTATTTCTTTGGAGGTCGCCGTGAGCGCTGAGTCTCGTCCGATTCACGCGCCCGCCTCGGGGCAAGATCAGCGTCTCGATCCGGCCAATATTTCGCAGCTGGTGGCGGTGTCGCTGCGCCTAGCCATGGAACTCTCGGCGGTGCGTGAGCGCTTGCGTACTCACGAGTTGCTGTTGCAGGAGCAGGGTGTCTTGAGCACCGACGCCGTGGATCAGTTCGTGCCCGATGTCGAGGAAACGCGTCGGCGGCTAGCGGACGACCGGGCTTTGATCGAGTCGCTCGCTCGCGATCTCGACCTTCAGAATCGCCTCTAGCGGGTGCGTGCGGTTGCGGCCGGGGTGTCGGTTCGCAGCAGCGCATCTTCAGCGGCCTTCGTCATGACGATCACGCTGATGCGGCGGTTGATCGGATTGCGCGGATTGGCCTTATCCAGCAATACGTAAGATGACATGCCGATGACCCGGGCAACCTTGTCATAGGCGAGTCCCCCTTCGATCAAGGCGCGCCGCGCTGCGTTTGCCCGCTCGGCCGAGAGCTCCCAATTGGTGTAATTCGGACGTCGACCGGTGAAGGGCGTCTCATCGGTGTGCCCCGAAATGGTGATGCGATTCGGGACCGTGTTTAGATACTTGCCCACTTCGAGTAGCAGTGCCGTTGCGTAATCTTTGAGCTGCGTCCCTGCCAGATCGAACATCGGCCGGTTTTGTGCATCGACGATCTGGATGCGTAAACCCTCGGGTGTGATGTCGATCAACAACTGATCCTTGAAAGCTTCGAGCGCCTTGCTCTTCTCGATCGCCTCTTGTAACTCGGCCTTTAGCGCCTGCAGTTGATCGGCCTCGCTCAGGTTGCCCGTGTTCGTGCGCAAGCGGCGCACTTGTTCGGGTTTATCGGAAATCGGGGTGCCCGCGCCGGATTCGGCGATCGGCGAGGGGGCTGACGCCGTGAGTCCACCACGTAGCTCGATGGGGCTGGTGCTCGCGCCGCCCGGACCATCTTGGCCCGGCGCCGGGATCGGCGCGGCGCCTTTGGCCATGCTCGGGTTTTTGAAGTAATCGAAGATCGCGGTTTTCTGTTGATCGTTCGCCGAAGCGACCAACCACATGACGAGAAAGAAGGCCATCAAGGCGGTGACGAAGTCGGCATAAGCCACTTTCCACGCTCCGCCGTGATGCCCGCCGGCGATGATCTTCTTGCGACGAATGATGACCGGTCGCAATTCCTCGGCTTTTTTTGGGGGTGTGCTCATGGGCGGTGCGCGATCACGCCTTGGGCTTCGATTTCAGATGTCCCTCGAGATCGCCGAAGGTGGGGCGCACCTCACTGAAGAGCAGCTTGCGCGCAAACTCCACGGCGACCTGCGGCGGATAACCGCGCACACTGGCGACCAAGGCCATTTTCACGACCTCGAACGCTTTGCCTTCTTCGTCTGCCCGCGCCTTCATGGCCGAGGCGATGGGTCCGACGAAACCGTACGCCACGAGGATGCCGAGGAAGGTGCCAACTAGTGCCGCGCCGACTTTGGCGCCGAGTTCTGCGCTTGTCGCCTCGGCAACCGCGGCCATGGTATTCACGATGCCGAGGACCGCGGCGACGATACCGAATCCCGGCAGCGCATCGGCGACTTGTTGAACCGCGTGGGCTGGCTCGTGCGCCTCCTTGTGGTGGGTTTCGAGTTCGTAATCGAGCAGGGTTTCGAGTTCGTTGGGATCGAGGTTGCCACCGACCATCAGTCGCAGACAATCGGTGATGAACTCCATCATGTGATGATCGGCCAAGATCTTCGGGTAGTTGGAGAAGACGTTGCTCTTCTCGGGGTTTTCGATGTCGTTTTCGATCGCGAGCAAGCCCTCTTTACGCGATTTAACCAACAGGTCGAAGATCAGTTTCAACAGATCGACATAGGTCTCGCGGGTGTAGCGCGAAGGCTTCATCAAGCCGATGGCGTTAGCGAAGGAGGCCTTGACGACTTTGAGAGAATTACTGGTGATGAAGGCGCCGAGTGCCGCTCCGATGATCACGACGATTTCGGAGGGGTGCCAGAGCAGCAGCAGGTTGCCGCCCGCCATCAAAAAACCGATGACGACCGAGGCGACGACAATGACGGAACCGATCAACGCTATCATTGGGGTGTTCTGCGACGCTGGAGAATGGGGGGCGAGATGCCATGGCATCCTAAGGTTGTCCTCTTAGCGAACCACGGTCACACTGTTCCATAACGGCAGCTTTCCACGAGGCTTGAGCACAATATGTTCGACGCGACTTCCTGGTTTCTGGCTCTTCCTGGCCTTGCGGCCTTGGCCGTGCTCGGCTGGCTGATTTCTCTGCCGCGTCGCAATGTCGATGTGGTCGACAGTTTGTGGTCGTTGATGTTCCTGCTCTCGGTGGTGCTCTACGCGGGCTTTCCGCCCGAGACGGAGCGCGGGCGGCTGCTGTTCGTGCTCGTGGCGGTGTGGGCGGTGCGTCTGTCGGTGTTTATCACCGCACGTAACTGGGGCCACGAAGAAGACCGTCGCTATCAAGCCATTCGTCGTCGCAACGAACCGGGTTTTGCGTTCAGCAGCGTCTATCGGGTCTTCATCTTCCAGGCTGTGCTCGCTTGGATCATCTCGTTACCGTTGCACGGCGCCGTCAACGGCACAGCCGAGCTCGGCCTGCTCGACTACATCGGTGTCGCGCTGTGGGTGATCGGCTTCACTTTCGAGGCGGGTGGCGATTGGCAGTTGGCGCGCTTCAAGCGCGATCCGGCGAATGCGGGCAAAGTGATGGACCAGGGGTTCTGGCGCTACACGCGTCACCCGAACTACTTCGGTGATGCCTGCGTGTGGTGGGGTTTCTACTGCATCGCGCTGTCGGCCGGCGCGTGGTGGAGCATCATCGGCCCGGCGATCATGACAGTCTTGTTACTGAAGATCTCGGGCGTGAAGCTGCTCGAGCGCGACATCGGTGAGCGACGGCCGGATTATGCCGAGTACATCCGTCGCACCAACGCGTTCATCCCCGGGCCGCGCAAAGACTGATCAGCCGGCCTCGGCCTCGCGCGAGGCTCGTTTGCGCTCGTGCTCCTTCAAGAAGCGCTTGCGTAGGCGGATCGATTCCGGCGTGATCTCGACGAGTTCGTCTTCATTGATGAACTCCACCGCATATTCGAGCGTGAGTGGGATCGGCGGCACGAGCAGCAGTGCGTCGTCCTTGCCGGCTGCGCGCACGTTCGAGAGCTTCTTTTCTTTGATCGGATTCACGACGAGATCGTTGTCGCGACTGTGGATGCCGATGATCATGCCTTCGTAAACTTTGGAGCCGTGATCGACGAACAGACGACCGCGTTCCTGTAGTGTGAAGAGCGAATAGGCCACGGCCTCGCCGTTCTCGTTCGAGATCAGCACACCGTTGTGGCGCTCCGGGATGTCGCCCTTGACCACATCGTAGCCATCGAAGATGTGGCTCATGAGCCCCGTGCCGCGCGTCATCGTGAGGAATTCCCCCTGAAAGCCGATCAGACCGCGCGCCGGGATTCGATATTCGAGTCGAACGCGGCCTTGGCCGCGTCCGGTCGGGTCACCCTCGACCACCATGTCGAGCAACTCGCCGCGACGCGTACCGAGCTCGGACATGATCCCGCCTTGCAAGCCCTCGTCGATGTCGATCGTGAGTGCCTCGAAGGGCTCCATGGTCACGCCGTCAATGATTTTGCGCAGCACCTGTGGTTTGCCGACGGCGAGTTCATAGCCTTCGCGGCGCATGTTCTCGATGAGGATCGTCAAGTGCAGTTCGCCACGCCCCGACACTCGAAACACATCGGCATCGGCCGTTTCTTCCACGCGCAGCGCCACGTTGCTTTGCAGTTCGCGCATCAGGCGATCGCGAATCTGACGACTGGTGACGAACTTACCCTCGCGACCGGCGAGCGGCGAGGTGTTGACCTGGAAGGTCATCGAAAGCGTGGGCTCGTCGACTTTGATCGGCGGTAGCCCTTGGGGCGATTCAACATCGCACAGCGTGATGCCGATATTGACGTCTTCGATACCGGTGATCGCGACGATATCGCCTGCCACCGCTTCCTCGACCGGCACCCGCTCGAGGCCGCGGAAACTCAAGATCTGCGCGATTTTACCGCTGCCGCGCTCTTCATCGCCCCAGCGCAAGGCCACGTTACGACCCGACTTCAGCGTCCCGCGACGAATGCGGCCGATGCCGATGCGCCCGACGTAGGAGTTGTAGTCGAGTTGCGAGATCTGTAGTTGCAACGGTGCATCGACATCGGTCGGCGGTGGCGGCACATACTTGAGAATCGCTTGATAGAGCGCCGTCATGTCTGTCGAGGGCTTTTCGATATCGGTGGTTGCCCAGCCTTGCAAGGCGGAGGCGTACACGATCGGAAAGTCGAGCTGTTCGTCCGTCGCGCCCAGTTTGTCGAACAGTTCGAAGGTGCGATCGATCACCCAGTTCGGCCGTGAGCCCGGCCGATCAACCTTGTTGATGACCACGATGGCCTTATGACCGAGTGCGAGCGCTTTGCGAGTCACGAAGCGGGTTTGGGGCATCGGGCCTTCGACGGCATCGACCACCAACAACACGGCGTCGACCATCGACAACACCCGCTCCACTTCACCGCCGAAATCGGCGTGCCCCGGGGTGTCGACGATGTTGATGCGCGTGCCTTGATAATCGATCGCGCAGTTCTTGGCGAGGATGGTGATGCCGCGCTCGCGCTCGAGATCGTTGGAGTCCATCACGCGCTCGCCAACTCGTTCGTGAGCGGCGAAGGTGCCCGATTGCTTCAGCAAGCAGTCGACCAGCGTGGTTTTGCCATGATCGACGTGCGCGATGATGGCGATATTGCGGATCGGACGAGCGGTGGACATGGGAGGAACCGGGCAAAAAAGGCGGCGCAGCGTAACAGAGCGCCGCGCCGGTTGCGACCTCGGCGTGCCCTATGAGTAAATCCGCACAGTTGATCGATTCCGTCACCCCAAGGATCAGGAGATTTCTCATGCGTTCGATGTTGCGTTCGACCATCCTCGTTGCGGTTGTGGCCGCTCTGACCGTGCCGGCGTTTGCGCAGGATGCGCGCGTTGCCCAGCAGGTCAAACTGCGTCAAGCCGCATTCACGGTGCTCGGCGCCCAGATGAGCCAGATGGGCGCCATGGCCGCGGGTCGCGCGCCCTACGACGCCAAGGCGTTCCGTCTCGCTGCCGAGCGCGCGGCCTTCATGGGCACCATCGTTCCCGATCTGTTTCCGGCCGGGTCGGTCGGCGGCAAAGTCAAGGATGAGCTGTGGCAGAACTCCGCTGATTTCCAAAAGCTCATGAACGACATGAAGAGCAAGACCGCCGCTTTGTCGGCCGCCGCCGCCAAGGGCGAGAGTTTTGATGCACTCAAGCCGCTGTTTGGCGCAGCGGGCGGCAGCTGCAAAGCTTGTCACGATAAATACAAAGCTGACTAATCCAGCATGCTCAGAGGCGAGATCAGTCGGCCCACCGGGCCTGCACGCTATGCCATGTCGGGGCGCAATCACGCCCCGACGTTGGTTTTGTTGACGCCCGTCGGTGGTGGGCTCGAGCCATGGGCGCCATTGCTGCCGCACCTCGAGCGTTTTTTTCGGGTGCTGCGACTCGATCTGCCGGCGCCTGAGAATGCTGATGATGCGCTCGCCGTGCTCGATGCGCTGGGACTCGATCGTGCGCATTGGGGCGCGTTAGGCTCAGCGAGCGTGGCCTTGCGCGTCGCGGTGAGCGCACCGAAGCGAGTGCTACGCCTCGTACTCGTGAGCGTGGGTGATCTCAGCGTCGGCGCTGCAGAGGCGACGTTAGAGCCGGCTCGAGTCTTAGCGCCAGCCTTGTTGGTCACCTCGACCGGTTCGACGAGCGCACCGCCTGAACGAGTGGAGCAGGTCCAACGACAACTGGTCGGTGCCGGCCTCGTGGTGCACGATGGTGGCGAGAGTTTCATCGCCGATCAGCCGGATGACCTCGCGACCACCCTGATCGAATTTCTGCGCGATTGAGCCAGACGCTATTCACCGCGCTCTATTTGCCGCTGTGGATCGGCGGTGAGATCCGCGGTCGAGTGCGCACCGACCTCGTGGATCGCGTCGCTGGATTCTCGGAGATGGCGACGGTCGAGTCGGGATTACGGTTGCGTGATGACGTGCTCGACACCGCCGCTCGCAGCGCGGCATTGCAAAGCGTGGCCGTGCAGCTGCGCAAGCTCGGTTGGATCGCCGACTGGCGCAACGAGCTTTGCGCGGTGCTCGACACCCGCGGCCGGGAACTCGCCCGCTGTGAGCGCGGTTTGTTCCGCACCCTGGGATTGCAGAACCGTGCCGTACACATCAACGGCATTCGCACCGATGGGCGTTTGTGGGTCGCACGTCGCAGTGCGATCAAGCGAGCGGACCCCGGTAAGCTCGATACGCTCGCTGCCGGCGGCGTCTTGGCGGGTGAGTCGTTACGGCGCTGCGCGATCCGTGAGTTGTGGGAAGAGGCGGGCGTTAGCCGCGAGCTGGCACGCGAGATCGATTTTCCGGGCGTCATCATCCGCTCGTTGCGAGAGGCCACTTTCGGCATTCACGATCAACAGGTCATCGTGGCCGATCTCGTGCTCGATGAGACCTTCGAGCCGGTCGGTCGAGATGGCGAGGTCGAAGAGTTTCTGTGCCTTGATGCGAAGGCCGTTCGGGCCGCTCTCGAGGGTGGCGAGTTTACGGTTGAGGCGGCGCTCGCAACGCGGGAATGTCTCGAGCGGCGAGGGCTTTGAGCGCCTCGCCCGTGACGCGATGCGGCCACCATTCTCGCTTGGCCTCGGCACCGAGCGAGGCGTAGAAGTCGAGAGCGGGTGTATTCCAATCGAGCACGGCCCACTCGAAACGCCCGAGATTCTCGGCGACGCAGCGTCGCGCAAGATACACGAGCAACGCACTGCCGATACCGTGACCGCGATATTCGGGTTTGACGAATAGATCTTCGAGGTAGAGCCCGTGCCGGCCGCGAAAGGTCGAGAAGTTGTAGAACCACAGCGCGAAGCCCGCACTCTGGCCGTTCCATTCGGCGATCTCGCAAAAGACGCGCGGGTGTGTCGCGAACAGCGCGGCTTGCAGATCGACGAGCGTGGCGTCCACTTCGGGTAATAGCTTTTCGTAGTCGGCGAGACCGCGGATCAGATCCAGAACCGTCTCGAGATCCTCGCGCTCAGCGCGTCGCAAGTGCAGCATGCCGCCTCCGTTATACTCCGTGCCATTATCCCCAGCTTTCGCTCTCACAGGAGACCATTGATGCAGATCTCGGGTAAGACGGTCGTGATCACCGGCGGTGGCCGTGGTATCGGGCGTGAGTTGGCTAGGGCTTTCGCAGCCAAGGGTGGGCGCGTTGCGGCGCTCGATCTCAATCAGGCGGATCTCGATGAGACGGTGGCCCAGTGCAAGGCGCAGGGTGTCGAGGCGCGCGGCTATGTGGCTAACGTGACCGACGAGCAAGCCGTGATCGCGGCCATGGATGCCATCGTGGGCGATTTGGGCAGCGTCGATGTGCTGATCAATAACGCGGGTATCGTCAAAGACAGCTTGTTGCTGAAGGTCAAAGACGGGGCGATCACCGGCAAGATGACGCTCGAGCAATGGCAGGCTGTGATCAACATCAACCTGACGGGCGTCTTCCTTTGTGGCCGTGAAGCGGCCGAGCGGATGGTCAAACAGGGTCGGGGTGGTGTGATCATCAACATCTCGAGCGTCTCGCGCTATGGCAATCCGGGTCAGACCAACTACACCGCGACCAAGGCGGGCGTGGCGGCGATGGCCGAAGTGTGGGCCAAAGAATTAGCGCGCTATGGCATTCGCGCGGGCTCCATTGCGCCGGGATACACGCGCACCGACATTCTCTCGGCGATGCGTCCGGAAATTCTCGACAAGCTCACGGCACAGGTGCCCTTGCGTCGATTGGGCGAAGCGTCGGAGATTGCCTCGGCGGCGGTGTTCATCGTGGAGAACGACTTCTTCACGGGCCGCTGCATCGATGTCGATGGTGGCATGCGCATCTAGCACTCGCGGAGATGGACACCGGCGGCGAGGATGAGTTCGGCGGGCTTTGCAAGGCCCGCTCCGCCGGCGCTCCCATAGCCCCATTGCGCGGCGAAAAAACGCAGCCCATTCGCCTCTGCTGAGCGTCGATCCTCGTCCGAGTCACCGACCATCCAAGTTTTCCTGGGCACGAGTTCGTGCCTCTTCAGCACGGCGGCGACCAACGCGGTTTTGTTCTCGGCGGGCGGTTGCAGCGCATCGAGTGCGTATACCGAGGCGAACCATGCCTGCCAACCTAAATGATTGAGAATGCGCAAGGTCGGCAAGATCCGCTTGTTCGTCACGATGTAGAGCGCAATGCCAGACTCGTGCATGGCTTGCAGCATGGCCGGTACGCCGGCGTAGACGGCGGTGTGCCGGTAGCCGTCCGAGTCGTAATGTTCGCGGAACGCCGCGGCCAGGCGATCGATCAAAACCACCTCGTCGCTGCCGGCGAGCTTGGCGAGCGTTAGGCGTAACGGTGGCCCGATGATGGATGAATCGAGTGCGCAGCGAGGTTCGATCGAAGCCGCGGTGAGCGCGTGTCGCAACCCGGCGAGCACGCTCGTGGCCGAGTCGATCAGTGTGCCGTCGAAGTCGAAGAGAATGGCGGTGGGGTTTGCGCCGGTCGACTCGCTCATTCGCCCGCACCATCCGTGAACTGCAGCGCGGCGAGCCGCGCGTAGAGTGGATTGTTCGCGATGAGCTCGTCGTGGCGACCACTGGCGACGATCTTGCCTTGGTCCATCACGATGATGCGATCAGCCTTCAACACGGTCGCGAGTCGGTGCGCGATGATGATCGTCGTGCGGGTGTGCATCAGCGCTTCGAGTGCCCCTTGCACAGCGCGCTCACTTTCGGCATCGAGCGAGCTCGTGGCCTCATCGAGCAACAAGAGTGGTGGATTTTTGAGAATGGCCCGCGCGATCGCGATGCGCTGGCGTTGTCCGCCCGAGAGCCGGGTGCCGCGCTCGCCGAGGAAGGTCTCGTAGCCCTCGGGTAGGGCGCGGATGAATTCATCGGCGGCGGCTGCGCGTGCAGCCGCCTCGACTTCGGCGTCCGTCGCCGTGGGCCGACCGTAGCGAATATTTTCGCGCGCGCTCGTGCCGAAGAGCATGGTCTCTTGGGGCACGAGGCCGATACGATGACGAATGTCGAGTGGGTCGGCCATCGCCAGATCGACGCCATCGAGCCGAATTCGACCTTGCTTCGGATCATAGAAGCGCAGCAGTAATTGGAACGTGGTGCTTTTGCCGGCGCCGGAGGGACCGACAAACGCCACCGTTTCGCCGGGTTCAATATCGATCGAGAAATCATCGAGTGCCGGGCTGTCGGGCCGCGAGGGGTAGTTGAAGGTGACGTGCTCGAAGTTGACGCGACCGGCGGCCGCAGTGCGTTCGTAGGGCGGTAATGGCAGCGGAACGGGTGGTGCGACGATGGCGGGTTCCGCTTGATGCAGTTCGACGAGGCGTTCCATCGCGCCGGCGGCGCGCTGCACTTCGCTCCACATTTCACTGAGCGAGGCCGCCGCCACACCCGCGTAAACGGCGAGCAGCAGAAACTGGCCGAGTTCGCCGCCACTCATGGTGCCCGCGAGCACCTGATGCGCACCAAACCACAACACCAGCGTGATCGCGCCGAAGACCAGCACGGTCGAGAGCGCGGTGAGCCAAGCACGCACCCGTGTGCGCGTGACGGCGACCCGAAACGAGGCTTCGACTGCATCGTCGTAACGCTGGGCGTTGAGCGCCTCGAGGGTGAATGCCTGCACGGTCTGGATGGCGTTCAAGGTCTCGCCGGCAAGACCACTGGTGTCGGCGATCCGATCCTGCGACGAGCGCGATAGGGTGCGCAGTTTTCGACCCAAGGCGATCACGGGCACGATCACGATCGGCATGGCAATCACGATCAAAGCGAGGAGCTTCAAGTTGGTGATGGCGAGCAGCACGAGCGAGCCGACGAGGTTGATCGAGGAGCGCAGTGCGATCGAGAGGCCGACGCCGGAAATCGACTGCACGAGGGTCGTGTCGGTGGTCAGTCGCGAGAGTACCTCACCCGTACGAGTGACCTCAAAGAATTGCGGATCCATCCGGATCACGTTGCGGTATACCGCTACACGGATGTCCGCCACGACGCGCTCGCCAAGCCAAGTGACGAGATAAAACCGCAGCGCAGCGAAGCCGCCAAAGAGTACGGCGACGCCGAGGAAGACGATGAAGTAGATGTTGATCGTCTCGGCGCTACCGGCGGCCATGCCCTTGTCGATCAAACCTTTGAGGGCGATCGGCAGCGCGAGCATCGCGCCAGAGGCGAGCAACAGCGCCAGCATCGCCGCGCCGAGCACCTTGCGGTAAGGCTTTAGGAACGGCCACAGTGCCGCGAGTGGACGTAGTGATTTCGCCTTCGGTCGGTCGGCAAGTGCAGGATCTGTCATGGGCTTAGTCTACCGGCAGCTCGAGCACGACCTTGCCCGTTGTCCGCCCACCCTGCAGCAACTGCATCGCGTCGATGGCTCGTTCGAACGCAAAGCGAGCGCCGATGTGCGGTGGTGAGGGAATGAGTGCCAGCGTGGCGCGCATGGACTCGGGCAGCCTCGCAGCTTGCTCCCACAGCCAAATCAGGTTGAAGGCGAGCAGACCGCGATTGAGTGGAATCATGGCGAGCGGGTCGAGTTTCGGTCGGCGCAACCAGCTTGAGAGCAGGCGCAGTGGATTGGGTCGCGCGCCGCCGCCCATGAAATCCGCTGCACCGAACAGCACGTAGCGTCCCTCTGGCGCTAGGCGATCGAAAGCCGCTTGGAAGGCATCACCACAGACGGCATCGAAGACGATATCGAAGCCGCTCGCCGCGTAGTGCTGCAGCGCGGCATCGAGCTTGGCGGGATACTGCGCATCGCGAACCACGATGGCTTGCGGCGCGAGTCCGCGTTCGGCGATCAACCAGCGTCGTTTGTGTTCACTACCCACCACGGCAACGGGTTTTGCTTCGAGGCTACGCAAGGCCTGCAACGCCTGTAGACCCACACCACCTGCGGCTGATTGCACGAGCACGATGGAGTCTTTGCGGGCGTTACCGAGTCGCTCGAGCCCGTACCACGCCGTCAATGCCTGCACGGGGTAAGCAGCCGCTTGCGCGAACGACCAGTCCGATGGCACCGGCCAAAGCGTTGCCTCTGGGACATTCATGGCATCGGCGTAACCGCCGAAGCGGGTGAGCACCATCACGCGCTCGCCGACGTGTCGCGTGACGACTCCGGCGCCGATGGCCTCGATGGTACCGGCGGCCTCGAGGCCGGGTACGAAAGGGCCCTTGGGTGTGGCCGAGTACAGCCCCTGGCAAGCGAAGATATCGGCGAAGTTCAGACCGACCGCGTGAACGCGCACCTGCACTTCGCCTGCGGCCGGTGGCGGCAGGGTGTCGGCGACGAGTTTGAGCTTGCCGAGCGAGCCGGCGCGCGCAATGCGCCAAACACGTCGTTGGCGCGCAGCCGCGCCTTCGGATCGATCAGAGTTTGACGGCGCTGTTGGCCGGGACTGAGGCATACAGCCGAGCATACTGTGACGGCAGCATGCCGGTGTAGCGGCGGAACATCCGCGCGAAATACGACCCGTCGTGAAAACCGACCGCGTACGCGATCTGAGTGACCGGCATGTCGGCGCGTTGCAGACGCTCGCAGGCGGCGATCACGCGGTAGCGCAGCAAATATTCGCGGAAAGTCATGCCGAAGATGTGGTGAAAGCTGCGGCTGAACTGGAATCGGCTGAGCCCACAATGCGCGGCGATATCGCGCGCCGGAAACTTCTCGTGGAAGTGCGCTCGGACATAATCGGGGGCATTGATCACGCCTGCATGCAGCGCAGAGAGCAGCTCGAAACGCGCTTTGACGTCCTCGACGGTCGGCAAATCGATCGTCATCGACAGATGAGTGTCCTGTCCCGAATCCGCATTCATCAAAACTGCCCCGCAACCGATCATCTTGTGTTTAGAATGACCAGATGATAGATGTTAGTTGCTATTCAAGGCCATTAAGTCGTCGTAACTAGAATAAAACTTTATTGCAAAAGTGTCGGTAATGACATAGCGAGGGTGGGGGTGCACGGCTAGAATCAGCTGATGGAAAACGAGTTTCGAGATCCCCCTGTCAGCGGCTTCGACGCCGCGTTTACCGACGCGGTCGACCTCGGCAACAAGTTGGCAGATCGTGACCGCGAGGCCGATGTCTGGGATATCGCCGATGGTCTGCTCGCCGGAGCCATCCAGTACTGGCTGTACTCACGCCAGCCCTGCAAGGATCCGCGCTGCACGGAGTGCTTGCCGGTTTCAACAGCCGAAGGGCGCATGGCCGAGTTGCAACGCCTGATCAAGCAACTCTCCGAGGAGAGCGAGTACTACCACAGTCCGAACGATTCGAACGTCGGACGCGCTTGATCTAGCGTCGGCTGACGTCCTCGAGCGCCGCCTCGAGCATGGCGAGCCCCTCGGCGAACACGGCGTCGCTGATCGTCAGTGGCATCAGGAAGCGAACCACGTTGCCGTAGACGCCGCAAGAGAGCAGCACGAGACCCCGTCGACCCGCCGCCTGCACGAGCGCACGGGTGAGCTCCGCATCCGGCGCATCGGGGTTGCGTTGCTTTACGAGCTCCATCGCCACCATCGCGCCCAAGCCGCGAATCTCGCCGATGCAGTCCCAACGGGATTGCAGATCGCGCAACCGTGCCATGAGTGTCTCGCCGAGGTGTGCAGCGCGAGTACAAAGATTTTCCTCGTCGATCACATCGAGCACCGCAAGCCCCGCGGCGCAACCGAGCGGTGAGCCGGCGTAAGTACCGCCAAGACCACCGCTGAGCGGCGCATCCATGATGTGCGCTCGACCGGTCACCGCCGAGAGGGGAAAGCCGCCCGCGAGACTTTTGGCGACGGTCATCAAATCCGGGTCGACACCGGCATGCTCGATTGCGAACAAGCGCCCTGTCCGCGCGAACCCGGTTTGAATCTCATCGACGATCAAGACGATGCCGTGCGCATCGCAGAGGCGTCGTAATTCGCGTAAAAATTCAGGCGGCGCGATATAAAAGCCGCCCTCGCCGAGCACAGGCTCGATGATCATGGCGGCAACGCGCTGCGGATCGATATCCGCTTTGAAGAGCAACTCGAGACCGCGCAGCGCATCACGGGTCGTGACCCCGTGATATTCCATGGGATAGGGCGCGTGGAATACCTCGGGCAGCATCGGGCCAAACCCCGCTTTGTAGGGTTGAACCTTGCCGGTGAGACTCATGCAGCCGAGTGTGCGGCCGTGAAAGCCGCCACTGAAGGCGACGATGCCCGCACGATTGGTGTGATAGCGCGCGATCTTGATGGCGTTCTCGACCGCCTCGGCCCCGCTCGAGAGAAACAACGTCTTGTGGGGCCCGGGGCCTGGCATCGATGCGTTCAGTCGCTCGGCGAGGGCAACGTAGCTTTCGTACGGCGTCACTTGAAAACAGGCGTGCGAGAAGCGAGTCAGCTGGTGCTCGACGGCAGCCACCACTTTGGCATGCAAGTGACCGGTGTTGAGTACGGCGATACCACTGGCGAAATCGATGTAGCGACGACCCTCGACATCCCAGAGCTCGGCATTGCGGGCACGCTCGACGTACACCTGCAGCGCGTTGCCGAGACCGCGCGGTATCGCCGCTGCACGGCGTTGGGCAAGATCAGCGTTCGTGGTCATGGTGTCATCGCTCGCAGGCACGGGTGATCGGGTCTGTTAGAATTTACCCGTTTTAATCGAGGTTTTCTTCGGGAGTCGCCGTGACAGAGTCCATCAAGACCGAGGTCGTCATTATCGGTGCCGGCCCTTGCGGTCTGTTTCAGGTCTTCGAATTGGGCCTGCTCGGCATGCGGGCACACATCCTCGACTCGCTGGCCGCACCCGGTGGTCAATGCACCGAGTTGTATCCCGATAAGCCGATCTACGACATCCCCGCCTTGCCGGTGTGCGGCGCGCAGGAGCTGGTCGATCGCTTGCTGCAGCAGATCAAACCGTTCGAGCCGGTGTTTCATCTCGGCGAAGAAGTGCTCGAGGTCAAACCGCGCGACGATCGTCGCTTTGATGTCGTCACTTCTTTGGGGACGCGCTTTGATGCGGGCGCCGTCGTGATCGCAGGCGGTGTGGGTTCGTTCCAGCCGCGTCGCTTTGGTGTGCCGGGCAGTGAGCACTTCGAGGGGCAACAGCTGCACTATCGTGTCAAGGATGCCGACCGGTATCGGCGCCAGCGTCTGGCGATTTTCGGCGGTGGCGACTCGGCGCTCGATTGGGCGTTGGAATTTGCGCCCACGGCCGCTTCTTTGACGTTGGTGCATCGTCGCGCTGAGTTTCGCGCGGCACCGGCTTCGGTGGCTCGTATGCGTGAACTCGAGGCAGCGGGCAAGCTGCGTTTCATCGAAGGACTAGCCGATTCCGTCATCACCAGCGACGACCGATTGGTCGGTGTCACCATCAAGACACCGGATGGCCAGATGCACGAGGTGCCGGTCGATCACGTGTTCGCATTTTTTGGTCTGCATCCCAAACTCGGTCCGATCGCCGAGTGGGGCATGGAGCTCGAGCGCAAAGCGCTGAAAGTCGATACCGAAAAGTTCCAGACCAACGTGCCTGGTATTTTTGCCGTGGGCGATATCAACACATATCCGGGTAAGAAAAAACTGATTCTCTCGGGCTTTCACGAGGCGGCGCTGGCGGCCTTCGGGATTCAATCCTGGCTGTACCCCGACAAAAAGCAGTTTTTACAATACACGACGACGAGCCCGGTGATGCAAAAGCGGCTCGGCGTCGGCTAGGGCGGGCGAAGTATGGATCGTCGTCTCGCTGATTTGCTAAAGCAGTTCGAGCTCGAGCGGCTCGAGGTCAATCTCTTTCGCGGCGAAAGTCGTGACATCGGCAGCCCGCAAGTGTACGGCGGTCAGGTGCTAGGACAAGCACTGATGGCGGCGAGCTCGACGCTGCCGCCGGAGCTCGTCGTACATTCTTTGCACGCGTACTTTCTGCGTCGCGGGGATTTCAATCTCCCGATCGTGTACCAGGTGGATCGCAGTCGTGACGGCCACTCGTTTTCGTCACGCCGTGTGATCGCGATCCAGAATGGTCAACAGATTTTCACTTTCTCGGCATCCTTTCAAAAGCCCGAGGCGGGCTTCGATCATCAGGTCGATATGCCGTCGGTTCCGCCGCCGGAAGACTTACCCGACTGGGATCGTCCGACGCCGGAGGTCGCTGCGAGCTTGCCGGAGAAGACGCGCCAGTACCTCTCGCGCGAAAGGCCGTTTCAGATGCGTCCGGTCGAATTTTTGAGTGCGATTCATCCAGTAGCCGGCCCGCCGCTGCAGCGCGTCTGGTTTCGTTTGGTGGATCGCTTGCCCGACGACGCGCGCTTGCATCGCTGTTTGCTGGCGTACATGTCTGATTTCGCGCTGCTAGGCACTTGCCTGCGTCCGCATGCCGGCGTCGTTGGTGACGGCACCTTGATGATGGCGAGTATCGATCACGCGATGTGGTTCCACCGTGACATTCGGCTCGATGACTGGTTGTTGTATTCGCTGGAGAGTCCGAGTGCATCGGGCGCACGGGGCTTTGCGCGCGGCAGCATCTACACCCGCGATGGTCAGCTTGCCGCGAGCGTCGCCCAAGAAGGGTTGATTCGATTGATCGGTAAGCAGGGAGCGACAAAGAAATGATCGGTCGTTGGCGGCTATCGATGCCGCAAGTGCTCGCCAGCGCCGCAGCCTTGGTAATCGCACTGCCGATGGCGGTGCATGCGCAAGCGCCGACTCAGAAACCCGTCGATGTCGGTTCGGCCGAGTACAAACGCGGCAAGCTGCTCTACATCCAGTGCCGCGCGTGTCACGACCTGCAGCCGTCGGAAATCGAAAAGATCGGTCCTAACCTTGCGAATCTCATGGGTCGCAAGGTGGCTGCCGATGCTGCATTCGACTATTCACCGGCCCTGCAAGGCGCAGCGGGCAAACTCGTTTGGGACAGAGCGACGCTGGATCGGTGGATCGAAAAACCGGCTGCGGTCGTGCCTGGCAATACGATGGCGTTCGCCGGAGTGTCGAATCCGGCAGATCGAGCCGCTCTGCTGGCTTATCTCGAGGCGGAAACGGCAGCGCGCTGATCGTCGAGCATCCCGCGGATGGTGTCGATCAGCACGGGGTTGAAACGGGCTGGGTTTTCCATCATCAAAAAATGTCCCTGGCCCGCCAGCGTGATGAGCCGGAACGAGGCGGCGTAGCGCTGGAGTTTCGCTTCATCAAGGGCGACCTGATCGGCATTGATGGTGGCGATCGGCTGTTTTAGCAGCGGTAAACGTTGAGTGCCATCCCAGTCGTTCAGTCCCTGAATCGCCGCGAGTGCGACCTTGGGGTCGGCCGATGCCATGTCGCTGGCGATTTGCTCGCGCAAGAGAGGATCCGCATCGGCCCTGAAGAACGACTGTGATACGAAGGCGTGGGTCGTGCCGCGAAAATCGCGCTCGAACGCAGCGAGTCGGGCGGCGTTCTCCGCTGGCGCGGGCTTGGGCAAACCGATGCTCGCGAAGGTGTCGACGCCGATGACGCCACGCACTCGCCCGCCGAGCAGCACGGCCGCCTCCACTGCGACGGGACCACCCATCGAGTGGCCAACCAAAACGATCGACTGAGTCGCCGGCAAGCGCGCCACGACTTCGGTGACGTCGCGTCCGAACGAAGTCATCGAAAAATCGACTCGCGTTGCCGGTGTTCGGCCGTGACCTGCGAGATCGACGGTGACGACATCGAAATGCTCGCGCAACGCGGCGAGCTGAGCATTCCAGTAGCTTGAGTCGCAAGACCATCCGTGAATCAGGACCACCGTGGTTTCGGCAGTGCCGCCCGACAGCTGCGGGTACCGCTCATGATGAACAGCCGCGTCCGAGAAGTTCGTCACTGACGAACCGGCCAACAGCAACAGGCCAGCGAACCATTTGATCATCGTCGTACCTCTTTTGGTGATGCCTCTTCTGGTGATGCCTCGATCAGCATCCAGTGGTAGCCGTCCGGCGCGAAGCAGGTGAAGCTGCGCCGCTCGAACTCATCATCGAGAATATCCGAAACCGCGGTCGCTCCCGCTTGGGTGACGCGTCGATGCAGCGCCTCGAGCTCGAAGCTGCGCCAGCAGTACACACTGTAGCCGAGCGCGCCGGCGCGAGAGTGCGAGCGTCGGTCCTCGATATCGGCATCCGCCGCGAAGCGAACACATTTGAGTTTGCCCGAACGTCGCTCGGTGAGCGCCTTGCCCGAGGCCGGGTCGTCGAAATCGACCATGTGAAACTCTTCACCGGGTCGCAGCCCGAAGATGCGGCGCGAGCCGGTCGCGTTTTCGTAGGGAACCGTCTCCTCGTGCATGCGCTGCAGACCGAGAGTTTGCTCGTAGAAATCGAAGATTCGCGGATCGTCGCTCGCAACCATCAGACCGAAGTGGGTGTGTTGACTCGTACGTAGCAGACTCGAGTGATCTATCCGTCCGTAAGCGGGGCTTTCATAGCCGAAGCGTTCAAAGAAAACTTGACGATACTGTGGCTGCAGCAAGACCATTTCGCGCACCCCGACGATCGGGTCGCGAAACGGGCGTGCGCTGCGCTCTCCACTCACCTCGCCGATGACCGCGAGCACCGGCGGGATCAATTGGAGATCGGCTCCCGAGGCGAGGGCGCGCTCGACATGATTGACGATGTTGAGCACGCTGCTCGTCACGCGGACGCCCCAGCGCGAGCCCACGCAACGCAGATCTTCGGTGAGCCCGAGACCCTCGTTCAGAGGCTGATCCCATTGCATTAGGCGGACGAGGCCGTGATCGGCATGCTGGTGCGCTAGGCGGATCGAGCGAACCGCCGAGTTCACGCCATACAGTCGTTGCGCCGATGCGGCGTCGAGACTGCCTTCGAGATCAGGGTGGCAGCCGTAGGCGGCAAAATCCAACAACGCTCGATCGAGGTCGGTGACACCGACGCAGACTTCATGCAGTCCGCCGGTGCACCGCTCGGTCATACGTGACGACGCTCGACGATGGCTTTGCGGAACGCCGGCATGCCCCAAGCCAACAACAGCGTGGCGAGGACTGCGGCGCCGCCCGTGACGATCGCCGTACTTTTACCGACCGCAAGATCATCTGCAAAAACGTACTGCGTCATGACGGCCGTCAGAAACGGCGCGAGTCCGATGCCGATCAAATTGACGAACAGGAGATAGATTGCCGACGCCTGCGCGCGCATGCGCGGCGGCGTGAGCACGACCACGCCGGTTGACGCTGCGCCAAATGCAAAGCAGGTGAAAAAGCCGAGCGGGATCAACAATACGGTCGACCACATCACATCGTTGAGCAGGGTGCACACGCTCGCCACGGGGAACAGGGCAACGGCTGCCGTGAGACCCACGCGCATCGCAGCATCAAGATGCCCGGCCGCGCGCCACCGATCGGTGAGCCAGCCGCCGGTGAGAATACCCGCGGTGCCAAAAATAGCGATCGCCAGACCCATCCGGGTACCTGCCTCCCCGAGAGGTATCTCGAGCACGCGCACGAAGTACTGCACGCCCCAGATTTGGTAGACGTTGATCACCATCCCGAGGATCGAGAAGCCGAGTATCAGTGAGCTGTACGCGCGCCACTGCGAGAGCATATGACGGATCGTATCGGGGATGGAGGCGGTATCGGCCTTGGCGGCGACGGCATCCGGTCGCTCGCGACGCACGGGTTCTTTGAGCGTCAGCACCCACAACGCGAGCAGCATTCCGGGAATGCCGACGAGTAGGAACGTCAATTGCCAAGAGCGAATCGTGCCGATGATCGGCACGGTGTACTCGGGTGAACTGGCGACGAACTGAATGACGGCGCCGCCGATGATCAGCGCAAGTCCCACACCGAGCGGCAAGCCGATGACGAACACCGAGAGTGCCCGTCCCAGTTTTTTCTCTGGGAAGCTATCGCCCGCCATCGAGAAGGTTGCCGGTGACAATACGGCTTCACCGACGGCGACGCCGACGCGCGCGAGCGCGAGTTCGACGAATCCGCGCGCCACACCACACAGCGCCGTCATGGCACTCCACACTGCGACACCGGCTGCGATGATGTTGCGCCGGTTGTATCGATCGATGGCCCAGGCGATCGGCACGCCGACACCGGTGTAGAAAATGGCGAACACGAAACCGTACAGCAGACTCATCTGCGTTTCGCTGATACCGAGGTCGGCGCGGATCGGTCCCACCAAAAGGCCCAATACCACTCGATCGATGAACGAGAGGATGTAAGCCAGCATCAGCACGACAACCATGTACCAAGCGGTTGTTGCCTTGGGCCAATGGGCTTCGTCGGCAGAGGAGGGGGCGGCGTTGTTCATACGCCGATGATAGCCAGTCAGTGGCGAGGCCGCAGAACTTTGCCGGGATTCAAGATGCCGTTCGGATCGAGCAGCTGCTTGAGTTGCTGCATCAGTTGCAGTTCGACCGGATCGGCATAGCGCTCGAGCTCGTCGACCTTGTGCCGCCCGATGCCGTGCTCGGCGCTGAAACTGCCCCGATACTCCTGCACCAGATCATGGATGGCCCGACGAATCTCAGGCTCGCGCGCAAGTAACGATTTCTCGGCATTCTCGCCGGACTGATTGATATTGAAGTGCAGGTTGCCGTCCCCGACATGCCCATAGCAAACGAGCAACCCTTCGGGCACCGCGGTGGCGACCCACTCACCGGCTCGGTCGACGAATTCCGCGAGTTTGTCGATGGGCAGGGATACGTCGTGTTTGACGCTCGGTCCATCGCGCCGCTGCGCCTCGGGAATATTCTCGCGGATGAACCAGAAGGCACCGCGCTCACGCTCGCTTTGTGCAAGCAGTGCATCGGTAATCAACCCCTTCTCCATGGCGGCTTCCAGCAAACTCGCGAGCCGTTCGTCAATTGGATCGTCCGCATCGCTGCTGCTGACCTCGCAGAGGATGCACCAAGGTGAGGAAGGTGCGATATCGACTCGCGCACCGAGGTGACGCTCCACGAGTGTGAGCGCCGCGCGCGGCAGCAACTCGAACGAGCTCACCCGATCGCCACTGCCCGCGCGCAACTCGGCGAGCAATTCCACCGCGCGCGTCACCGAGGGCACGGCGACGATCGCGGTGCCGTGACGCTTGGGTAGCGGGAAGAGTTTCAGGCTCGCCGCTGTGATGACTCCCAGCGTACCCTCGGCGCCGATGAACCACTGCCTCAGATCGTAACCGGTGTTGTCTTTGCGCAGCGCTGACAAGGACGAAATCACCCGGCCGTCGGCGAGGACCACTTCGAGCCCGAGCGCCAGATCGCGTGTCATGCCGTAGCGCAGTACATTCACGCCACCCGCGTTGGTCGATAGATTGCCGCCGATCGTGCAACTGCCCTCCGAGCCGAGACTGAGTGGAAAGTAGCGATCGACTGACTCTGCTGCCAGCTGGATTTCTTTGAGTATGCAGCCAGCGTCGACGACGAGGGAGTTGTTGAGCGGTTCAACGCTGCGAATTCGATTCATGCGCCGCAGCGACATGACGAGTTGCGTACCACTGTCGTCCGGTGTGCCGGCGGCGCAGTAACCCGTATTGCCGCCTTGCGGAACCACCGGCACACGCAGTGCGTTACAGAACTTGAGAATTTCCGACACCTCGGCCGTCGAGCGGGGCAAGGCGAGTGCGAGTGCTCGACCGGGATACAGCTTGCGATGGTCAACGCTTATGCCAGTCAGCACGTCAGGCGAGGTGACGATGACCTCGCTGCCGAATCGAGACAGCAGTTGCCCGAGCACTGACGGAGAGCCCGCGGTCATCATGTCAGTCGACAATCCGGCTTGGTGAGCAGGAACTGCACGTCACCGAGTTGTCGTTCGGCGAATCCGCCCTCGCAGTAACAGAGGTAAAACTCCCAAAGTCGCACGAAGCTCTCCGGGTAACCCAGAGCGCGTACTTGATCGATGTGCGCGAAGAAGTTGTTCCGCCATTCGCGCAGCGTACGCGCATATTGGGGGCCGATATCCTCGAGATGGAAGATTTTGAGATCAGTCGCTTTGGTGAGTGTGCGGGCGATCAGTTCGACACTCGGAATGAAGCTGCCCGGGAAGACATAGCGTTGGATGTAATCGACGGATCGTCGCGCGCGCTCGTAATACTGGTCTTGTAGCGTGATGGCTTGCAGCAGCATGGCGCCATGCGGTCGCAAGAGAGCCGCGCACTTTAGCAGATAGGTTTCGAGGTAGCGCTCTCCGACGGCTTCGATCATCTCGATCGAGAACGCCTTGTCGAACGTGCCTTTGAGATCGCGATAGTCCTCGAGTAGCAAGGTGATGCGATCTTGCAGGCCGCGCTCGGCGATCCGCTCGCGCGTGTAGTCGTGTTGCTCGCGCGAGATGGTGGTCGTGGTGATATGGCAGCCGTATCGCTCGGCTGCGTACATGGCGAGACCGCCCCAACCGGTACCGATTTCGATCACCGAGTCAGCGGGCTTCAGGCGCAGCTTGCGACACACAGCGTCGAATTTGGCGATCGAGGCGTCTTCGAGGGTGCTGTTGTCCTCGCGAAATATCCCGCAGGAGTACGCCATGGTCGGATCGAGCATTAGCTTGTAGAGCTCGTTACCGAGATCGTAGTGTGCCGCGATATTGCGCGCACTGCCTTGCTTACTGTTGCGATTGAGAAAGTGCAGCACGCGCATGGCGGGTTGCGTGAGAAACGACCAGCGGCCATCGAGCGAGTTCATCATCTGGCGATTCGCCACGAAGAGCCGTACGAGACCGGTCAAATCGTCGCAACGCCACAGTCCGTGGATATAGGCCTCACCAGCGCCAAGCGTGCCGCCGAAAGTCGCATCGGCGTAGAGCTGTTCATCGAGCACCTGCAAGGTGACGCTGACATCGAGCCGCGGTGTGCGCGCGCCGAAGCGCGAACGGGTGCCGTCCGGATCGATCAAGATCAGTTCGCCGTCACGCAGCAAGCTGAGCTGCGCGCGCAACAGTGTACGTCCGAGACGAGCCAGCAGTGGTGCGGACGTGCGTTTACGATCGGGTAGCAAATCACTGACGCGCGTATTCATGATGCGTGTTTCTTGGGGTGAACGAAGAAGGGTGTGCGTTTCCACCACAGGCGCAACGCCTGCCAGTAGATCAGCCAACCGACTTGCAGGGTCATCAGCGGGAACGAGCAAAGTGCGCGAGCGAGACTGCCACTCGTCAAAGGAAGCCGACGTAGGGTGAGCGTCGAATCGAACGCACAGTGACCCTCGCGCCAATTTTCCATGTGGACAGCGAGCGACCCGCCAGGGGCGGTGAAGCGCCAGTCGTAACGCATGTCCATCGGCAGAAACGGCGAGACATGGAAGCTTTTATCGAATTGCCAACGCAAAACTTTGGTGCCGACACGCTCGGCGTGGGACACGGGGAGCACATACGAATGTCGTTCGTCCCACGGGGTGTTGGTGATCTCGGCCACGACAGTCTCCAGTTCGCGCCCTGCGGCGTCGTAGAGGTAGTAGAAACTGACTGGGTTGAAGTTGTATCCGAATTGACGCAGGTGAGTCAGCAGGCGGATAGGCCCGCTCGGGCGTTGCCCGGTTTCCTGCTCCACCCGGTCGCGAACCGCCTCGGCCAGCGGGATCGCCGGATCACCGAGATAATCCGCCCGACGAAACCACGCGAGCGCCGGCCGCCGCGATGACCAGAACCAGCGATCCTCGAACAGGGTCGGTAACTCATCGAGGTCTATCAGCGTGAAATAGATGCGATAGCGAAAATCGTTGCGGCGCGGCGCGAAGCGACGATGCCGCAAGTGCCCGACGTAGAGGGCGCTGTATCTGCTCATGCAGCAGGCGAGCGACGTGGCGGTTCCAAGACGGCTTGCGGTGGGCGTTGGCCACCGGCGACTTTGGAAAAATCCGCAAGCGCCCACAGCGCGCTCACCACGCCATCTTCATGAAAACCATAACGCCAGTAAGCGCCGCAATAGAAGCTGCGCTGATGGCCGGACACCTCGGCACGGCGCGATTGCGCGCGTACGGCCTCCGGCGTGTACACGGGATGGTCGTAGCCATAGCGGCCGAGGATTTGCGCAGGATCGATATCCTCGCGGTTGAGCGACACGAGAAAGCGACTCGAGGACTCGATGCTCTGCAGCACGTTCATGTCGTAGGTGAGGCAGACCCGCTCGGTGTCGGGATGTCGCAAATGGTAGTTCCAAGCCGCGCGCGCCAGCGGTTTTCGCGGCAGCACGCGCGCATCGGTATGCAGGATCGCTTCGTTGGGCTGGTAGGGGAAAGCGCCGAGGATCTCGCGCTCGACATCGGTCGGTGCCTCAAGCATGGCGAGCGCCTGATCGCTGTGGCAAGCCATGAACACGTAATCGAAGCGATCGAGTTCGCCACCCGCATGGACAACATCGACACGGTCGACGTGCCGACGTATCTGTTTGACGGGCGTGCCGACGCGCTGCGTGACACGCCCCTCGTGGCTGAAAATCTGCGTCATCTTTCGAACATATTCGCGTGAACCGCCGCGAACTGTGCGCCACACCGGCCGATCGTCGATGTTGAGAAAGCCGTGTCGATCAAAAAAATCAACAAAGAATCGCACAGGAAAGTTCAGCATACCGCTGCCCGTTGCTGACCAAATAGCACGGCCCATCGGCACGATGTACTGCTCGATGAAAGCACGCGAGTATCGTTCGCGCTGCAGGTAGCGACCGAGAGTGTCGGAGTGGGTCGCATCGTGTAGCAAGGATCGACAGTCACGATTGAACCGCAAGATATCAGCGATCATCTGCAGGAATCTCGGATTGACGAGATTTCTTCGTTGCGCGAACAGCGAGTTGACCGAGGTGCCGTTGTATTCGAGACCGCTGCGCTCGCAACGCAACGAGAAGCTCATGTTCGACCACTGCCATTCGACACCCAGTTCGGCCAGCAAGGCGATGAAGTTGGGGTAGGTCCAATCATTGAAGACGATGAAGCCGGTGTCGATGGCATACGAGCAACCGCCGATCTGCACATCTTTGGTCGCGGTGTGACCGCCGAGATAGTCGTTGGCCTCGTAGATCACGACCTCGTGGTCGTGGCGCAGGTGCCAAGCGGTCGTGAGGCCGGCGATCCCGGAGCCGACGATGGCAATTCGGCTCATGGATTGCTCCTCAGCGGATACGGCGCGGAGAGTGATCGCGTGCCGATGTGGGTATCGGTTTGAGATCCCAAATGACGCCAAGCCACGACAAGACTTTCAGCACGTAATACGTGATGTCGATCTCCCACCAATAAAAGCCTTGGCGGGTCGAGCTCGGAAAATGGTGGTGATTGTTGTGCCAACCCTCGCCCAAGGTCACGAGTGCCAGCAGCCAGTTGTTGCGACTCGTGTCACCGGTGCGATATCGCTGTTTACCGAACACGTGCGAGAGCGAGTTGATCGTGTAGGTGCCGTGATAGCAGGCCACGGTCGAGATGAAAAAGCCCCAGATCAACATCTGCCCGCCGCTGGTGCCGAGCTCGGGCGCCAGTTGCTGCAGCAAGACGCCAAGCCCGAACATACCGGTTGCAAACAGCGTCGGCACGACGATGTCGAACCGATCGAGCCAGCAGAGTTCGGGAAATTGCAGCAGATCGCGCACTCGTCGCAGATCGGGCTGAAATCCGCGCGCGGTGAGGAACCAGCCCATGTGAGAGCGCAGAAAGCCGTGTTGCGCGGGCGAGTGCACGTCCTCCGGTTTATCCGAATAAGCGTGGTGATGCCGATGGTGAGCCGCCCACCAGACTGGCCCGCGTTGCACCGCGGTTGCGCCGATCAAGCCGAAAATGAACTGTCCGGCGCGCGAGGTCTTGAACGAGCGATGTGAGAAGTAACGGTGATAGAAGCCGGTGATGGCAAACATACGGACCAAATACGCGGCGATGGCCATCGCCACCGCGATCGGGCTCCAGCCCACCCAGATCACACTGAGACAGGCCAGGTGCATGGCGATGAACGGGAGAATACGCGCCCACTCGATACGATCGGGGATCTCGGGCAGCGCAGAGCCGTCCGCCGGTGCAACCAATGGGCCGGTATCGAACCAGTTGACGAAGGCGCGAACCCAGCGACGCCAGCGCGCCGGTGCAGGGGAGTCATCGATCACGAATCAGTCCTCAAAACCTTCATCCCCAAAATAAACGCGCCGCGCCGAGCTTGACCTCGACGCGGCGCATTCGTTGCAAGCCAAAGCCGCGCTATGGTCGTCCTTTAGACGAGACCGTTCATGCGACGCAACGCCTCGATGCGCTCATCGAGCGGCGGGTGGCTCATGAACAAGCGCTTCAGGCCGCTCGGGACGCCTGAGTTGATGCCGAAGGCGGCCATCTGCTCCGGGAGACCCTCGGGCTGCTGGCGCTCCTGAGCGCGCTTGAGCGCTTCGAGCGCGCCGATCATGGCAGCCGGACTTGCCAAGACGGCACCGGCTGCATCGGCACGGAACTCACGCTTACGCGAGAACCACATCACGATCGTGCTCGCCAGAATACCGAGGAAAATCTCGGCCACGATCACCACCGCAAAATAAGCGAGGCCGCCGCCGTTTTCGTTCTTGAAGATCGCTTTGTCGACGAAGTTGCCGATCACGCGAGCGAGGAAGATGACGAACGTGTTCACGACGCCCTGGATCAGCGTGAGCGTGACCATGTCGCCATTGGCAACGTGACCGATCTCGTGGCCGAGCACCGCCTCGACCTCTTCCTTACGCATGCTGCGCAGCAGACCGGTGCTGACGGCGACCAGCGCCTTGTTCTTGTTGGCGCCGGTGGCGAAGGCGTTCGGTTCCGGCGAATCGAAGATGCCGACCTCCGGCATACCGATACCCGCTTCCTGCGCCTGACGACGCACCGTTTCTACGATCCATCGTTCTGAGTCGTTGCGCGGTTGCTCGATGAGCTGCACGCCCATCATGCGCTTGGCGCTCCACTTCGACATGGCAAGCGAGATGAAGGCGCCACCGAAACCGAACACGGCAGCGAACACGAGCAGGCCGTACAAGCTGCCCCCTTGGGCGGCGATGTACTGATCGATGCCGAGCACCTGCATCACGACCGACAGCACGAGGACGACGGCGAGGTTGGTGGCAAGGAACAGCAGAATACGTTTCATACGGGGCAAGCACTCCTGTGTCAGTGAGACCGACTTTTCCGGCCCTATTTTGGACTCATTCCAGCAACGGAGGTTCAGTCCGCCCTACAAATTTATCCGAGGTCGCGCCGCGACCGCCAGTCGAGTTACGAGAGCCATTTGGAAATGGGGATCAGCGCAGCGAATTCAAGGGCTTAGGGGCTACCTTTCCGCACGAATTCGGCTACCGCGGCGAGTTCCGCCTCGGGCAAATAATCGAATCCCGGCATCACCCTTCCGGACATATTGTCCGCTTGCCCGGGTAGTCGTCCCACTTTGAGAAAGGCGATCAGAGCGGCGGTGTCGCTGCGACGAACATAATCGGAGCCTGCCAAGCGAACGCCGAGCTCGGCGATTCCCTGCAGATTGGCGCCGTGACAGGCGACGCAGTGCGAGGCGTAGAGGGCGGCGCCGTCCAGCGTAGCGCTCGGGGTTGGCGCTGCGACCTGCCGCGCGGTGTAGCCGAAGGCGCCCGGAGCGGCCACGGTGACCGGCTCGGCGGCGGCGCCCCCGAAGGAGAGCGGGATACCGCTTGCCGAGGCGATCACGATCACACCGCCTGCGACCCCCGCGACGATGCCGCCGCCCGCGAACGCGGCGGTGCGTCGGCCGAGTTGTGCTTTCGGCCAGCTGTTGATGATCGAGATGGCGAGTATGGCCACGGCAATCAGCACACCAACACGCATCGCAAACAGCAGAATCTCAGGCGACCAGATACCGCCGCCTTCGAAGAGCGCCGCGAGACCCGCGGCTGTTGCGGCATCGAGGTGCGCCGTGCTCGCGGCCGTCCAGATCTCCTCGATGTTGTCTTGGATCGCCGTGACGAGGCTCGCGATCATCGCGAAACCGGCTGCGTAACCCGATTGGCGCAGCACACCGATCAAACCCGCAGCCGTGACCAGCGCCCGAGGCGGCACGTTACCCATCATCAGGGCGTTGTTCGGGGCAAAGAAGAGCGCCGAGCCGATGCCGAGCAGCAGCATCGCCGGCATCAGTGCGAGTTGCCCGTCATCTGCCGAGATGGGTAGCAGCGCCACATAACCGAGCGCCGTCAGCACGGCGCCCGCCACCGCCAGCCGTCCAGCCCCGAATCGCGCGGCCAGTTTGCCCGCAGCGGGGCTGATCAGCGTTGTCGACACCGCGATCACCGCCAGCGTCATGCCGGTATCCCAAGCGCTGAATTCCATCGCGCTGATCAACACCAACGGCAAGACGAACAGCTGCACCGGCAAGGCTGCGAAGTAGGCCGTGAAGGCGACACAGGCGCGGGTGAACTCGCGGCTCTCACGGAACAACGAGAGATCGATCAAGGGCAATTTAGCCCGCCCCTCATGGCGAATGAACAGATAGAGCGCCGCGAAACCGCCAGCGGTGACCGCCCAGACGAGCAGGTCGCGATGATTATCCTCAACGGGTAATCGGTTGAGGCCGAACAGCATGCCGAAGATCGCGAGCGTCAACAAAAAAGCGCCGGCAAGATCCCAATCGGGTTTCACCGCGCCGCGCGCACGATGTTTCGCATCGGTGATCAGAAAAGACCCGGCGATGGCGAGCAGCGCCAGCGGGATGCGCGTGCCGAAGAGCGCACGCCAGTCGTAGGCGTCGAGCAGCCAGCCGGCGAAGATCGGGCCGAGCACGAAGCCGACCGAGTTGCCCGCTTGCATGATGCCGAGCGCCTTGGTGCGCTCCGCGGGAGGATAGAGTTCCGCAGCCAAAGAAAAGGTGATGGGTAGAAACAACGCCATACCGGCGCCTTGCACGACGCGCAGGGCGATCAGTGTTTGGATGTCTGGCGCCCAAGTGCAGGCGATCATCGCCATCGAATAAATGAATACGCCCAATTGAAAGACGCGATCCGAGCCGAGGAAGGCGGATAGCCGCGACGAGAGCAGCATCAAGCCCGTGGCGGAGATCAGATAGCCGAGTGCCACCCACACGACGACGCTCGTGCTGGTGTCCAGTTTGTCGATGATGTCTGGAAAGGCGATCGGGACGAAGCTCGAATCCAGGCTCGCGAGGACGGTCGCGAGCAACAGCGCGGAGAGCACGAGCCGTCGCCGCCCGAGACTCATGGGCGGCGCGGCGGGGGCTGCGGAGGGTGTCTCGGCCGACATGCAATCCTCAGGCGTACTTCACGATCGGGATGCCGAAGAGTTGTTTCCAATCTGCGGCGATCAGCAGATCCATCAACTCGGACTTCTTGCCCTCTTTGCGGCGCTCCATTTCATTGAGGAGAGTGATCAAGGCCTCATCGACTTTGTCGCCGAACAGATAGCGCAAATAAGACATCGGAATGCGGGGATTCTCCGCAAAGTCACCGTTCGCGTCGAACGAGGCGGCGAGCATCGGCGGGACGTAGAACACGTTCGGCTCGGTACCGTATTCCGGATGTAACGGGAGAGCCACTTTCCATTGGTAGACGAGCTTGTGGATGGGGCCGTTCTCGTCGTCGAGAAAGCCGACGAAGCGCAATCGTCCCGGGCATTGCCGGGCACACGCGGGCGCGACGCCCTGCTCGATGCGCGGGAAGCAGAAAATGCATTTGGTCGATTTCTTGGTGACGAAGTTGAAGTAGACCTTCTTGTACGGGCAGGCCTGATTGCACTTGCGAAAGCCTTGGCATTTGTCTTCATCGAGAACGACGATGCCATCTTCTTCGCGCTTGTAGATCGCTTGGGTGGGGCAGGCCTTGAGACAAGCCGGATTGGTGCAGTGGTTGCAAAGGCGCGGCAGGTAGAAGTGGTAGTTGTTGGGGTAGGTTCCCGAGCTCGTATCTTCGTCCCAGTTGGCGCCATAACCCATCTCGCCTTTTTGCTGCAGGCGATCGGACTTGCCTTCGAAATACACCTCATCGAAGTTCAGTGGCTTCTCACCGCCGTAATCTTTTGCATCGATCAAAGGCGGCATCTGCAGTTGCCCGTTGCGGAATCCGCCGTTCACCTGTTCCCAATTTTTGGGATAGCCAGGACCGGGTTTGGTTTCGACGTTGTTGAAGAGGATATTCTCCATCCCTTCGCCGCTGGTCCACAGCGTCTTGCATGCCACGGTACAGCTTTGGCAGCCGATGCACTTGTTCAGATCCATTACCATCGATATCTGGCGGCCCATCGCGTTCAATCCCCCAAGCTCTGCAGTTCGACTACAATGAAATCTTTGGTTGCCTGCAAGCTCGCTTGCAGCAACGGATGCGCGTCGCTTCGAGCCGCGACGCTATCGGCAAGCTCGCCCACCCACGAGGCGAGGTGTCGCTGGCAGAAATCCCGTTGAGCCGCGCGCAGGCCGGCGACCAACGCGGCATCCAAGCTCTGCGACTCGTGCCAACTCAAGAAGTGCATGAATTCGAGCAGCACGGAGAGATGATCGGGGCGCCAGGCGTACTCGTCGCCCAAGCGATATCCGAAGTGCTCGTAAAACCGCGCTACTTCCTCTTTGGCCGCTGCATTGGCGTTTGGCGCGAGTTCTTCGCGGATGGCGAGCGGTGGGCCGCGATCACCGACCTCGAACAGGGCTCCGTAGCTCGCGCCAACCCGAGCCGCGACATCTTCGGCGCTGTGCTCGAGATCCGCCGCTTGAGAGAGGGCGAAGAGTTCGGCGATTCGGCTGCCTTCGCTCGCGAGCGCCTCATCGGCGATCAAAAGGCGCTCGATGATCGACACGTGATCGAGCCACGCTCTGGCGATGGCTTGCTCGGGTGAGGCGAGTAGGCGCGAGAGCCCCGCATACAACTGCGCGCGCGCCAGGGCGATGAGCTTGGCGTCGCTCTCGGATGAAGCTTCGCGTGAGGCGTCGGTGTTGAGTGCGGCGTTCATCGCTGGCTCAAGCGATTCGCGCTTTGGCCGCAGTCACTTTGCCGCGCGAGTGCAGTTTGAATTCGCAAGTGAAATCGCGGTAAGTCTGATTCGGCGCGTACGCCAGCACGCGATAGCCGAGATGGCCATAGTCGCCGGCGACGGAGGTCGGTTTGACGAGTCCTGCCGTCGGAATCACCGCGGCAAAGTTTTGTCGGCCGCGGAACATGGTCGGATCCCAGCCGTGATACATGTAGATCGTTCCGGGCATGATGCCGGCTGACAAGTGCGCCATGCAGATGAAGCTGCCAGCGTCGTTGAACACCTCGATGAGATCGCCATCGCGCACCTTGCGGGCGGCAGCATCGTCCGGGTTCACGTAGATATCCGGTTCACCGCGTTGCAGTGAGACGAGGAAAGAGTCGTCGCGCCACATGCTGTGGATGCCGTGTCGAGCATGTCCCATGGTCATTTGCAGCGGGTAATCCTGCTGCTTCAGCGGCGGGTGATAAACCGGTAGCGCCTCGTCAAACTTCAGGAACCACTCGTGATCGATGTAGAACTGCTGTCGCCCCGTGAGTGTTTCGTACGGGCGTTTTTCGTGCACCGACTCGGCGATATCGGCATGGAAGGGGCTTTCATCTGAATTCCAGACGGTACTGCCGCGCGATTCATCGACCCGTACGATGCCTTTGGCGGCCAATTCCGCAAAGCTCATCTTCGGAATGCCGGGCGTCGCGTTGATGATGAATTGCACGATGTCGCGCGAGTCGCGAATCGCGCCATCCATCGTGTATAGCTCGAGCGTCCGCTTGAGGTCGCGGCGAAAGGTGCGGCCATCGACATCGTCTTTGATGGCGGGGGTGCCTCGCTCGCGGGCGATGGCGCTGATCGCAGCCGAAACGCGCCGCAGCGCTTCGAAGTCGTCCACGGCTTCGCCCAAGGGCTTGACCGCGATGTCGAGCACCTGCACGTAAGGGTGGCGCGACTGCAGCATGATGTCGGCGCGCTCGTAGTGGTGCGCGATTGGGAGCACGATGTCGGCGTGATGCATGGTGATGCCGGCATCCGGCACCAGTGCCACGATCATCTCGAGCCTCTCGAACGCTTCGGTACGCCAGCGATTGCCCGAAGCGCGCCAGTTGGCGCCGTTCTCGCCGGCGAAGATGCCCATCTTCCAGCCGTTTTTGCCGTACTGCGGGAACCAGTCTTCTTTGAGGCTGTGTTGATAGTGCGAGTCGAACTCGTCGGCGAGTTTCTTGCCGTAGATCTTCTCGTTGAGCTGCTTCATCTTGCCGTGGTCGTAGTCCCACAGCGTCGAAGCGACGACCCGTGAGGCCGCGCCGACACCCGCAAAGGCGAAAGAGGTGATACCGCGCGATTTGGGTCCGTTGGCCATCTGAACGCCGCCACCTTCGTGACCCGTCGCGCCCGTCAGCGCGCACAGCAGCACCATCGAGCGTTGCAGAATGTCGCCGTGCAGCCATTTGCAGGCCGAGAAGCCGGCATAGATCATGGCTCGCTTGCCGGCTTTGGCGAATTCGCGCGCCACGGTGCGCATCGCGTTCGGATTGAGACCGGTCTCTGCCGACATCTTCTCCGGGCTGTGCTCGGTTGCGCGTTTTTTGAGTAGCGCGAACACCGTGGTGACGGTCACCTTGCCGGTACGAGTCTCGACGTTCCAACGGCCTTCGAGCGCAGGTTCGATATCGCCAAGCGCAATCGTCTCGAACTTGCGTCGTCGACGACCGACGGGCGCCTCCGCAGCGCCGGTACCCGGCGCTTGTACCATGCGACGAGTTTTTTGATCCCAAAGATAAAAAACGTTTTCCCGCACCGCGAGCATGTCGACGAGGTTCAGATCCTCGGCGCGCAGGAATTCGCCGTTGTCCTCGCGAACGAGGAAGGGCAGATCCGTCTGCTCGCGGATGTAGGCCGCGTCGTAGAGCTGCTCCTCGATGATAGTGTTCACCATCGCCATGGCGAGTGCGGTGTCGGTGCCTGGCTTGATGTTCAACCACTTCGACGAGTGCATCGCCGTCGGGGTGAACTCCGGCGAGATCGTCACGACTTCGGTACCGTTGTACTTGGCTTCCCAGAAAAAATGCGCATCGGGAATACGCGTCACGGCGGGATTGGCCATCCACACGAGTACGCATCTCGACTTGAACACGGCCGCCATGGTGTCACCGAGATAGGTGAGACCGGTCGTCATGTAAAAACCCGTGGGCAGATCGCCCACACCCGAGTAGAACTCGGGCACGGTCACACCCGTGATATTCGAGAACCGCGCGAGCGCCGAATACGAGGCCATCTTCACCGCGAGCTGCGTGCCGCTGCCTAAGGTGATCGAGTCGGGTCCGTGCTTGACGGCGACTTCAATGAATTTCTCGGCGATTTCGCGCGTCGCCTGATCCCAAGAGATGCGCTGCCATTTACCTTCGCCGCGCTTGCCGACCCGTTTCATCGGGTAGAGCACACGCTGCCGACCGTACATGTAGCGGGCGTGACGCAGACCCTTGTTGCAACCGCGTGGACCGTAGTCGGGTACATCGGGTGTGCCCGAACGTTCGTACTCGGCCTGTTGTTCCTCGCGCCACACGACGCCGTTACGGATGTACACGTTGAACGCACAGGTGCCGGCGCAGTTGGTGCCGTGGGTGCCGTGCGCGACCCGATCCCAAGTCCATTTTTTCCGCCAAACGTCCTCGATGCGTCGGTACGGGCGCGTCAGGGCGTCCGCGAGCGCAGCGCCGTGCTGCAAAGCGAGTACCGCGCTGGCGAGCGCAGAATGAGCGAGAAATTGGCGACGGCTGACTGACATGCGACCCCCAACCGAAGGCTAGTGCAGGGGTGCCATTAGGTTGCGGATGCGGACCCGCGTGCGCCGCAGCGCGGTCATTTAGGCGAGCGCGACTCCGAGCCAGCTCCCGACCGACCAAGCGATGACGCCGGCGCCACCGCCGATCGCCACCATCCGAGCGGCACCGAGCCACGCGTTACGCCCCGTGAAGAGACTGATCAAAAGGCCGACCGCCGCGAGCGCGATGGCCGTAACGCCAACCGTCCAACCCATGACCGACGGCGCCGGCAGTCCGATGAGGAAGGGCAGCAAAGGGATCACCGCGCCGAAGGCGAAAGCGAGAAATGACGATGACGCCGCGCCGACTGGTGAGCCGAGATCATCCGGGTTGAGGCCTAATTCTTCACGGGCCAATACATCGAGTGCGTGGTCGGGATTGCCAAGCAGCGCACGAGCGAAGGCGCGTGCTTGCTCGAGATCCATGCCGCGAGCTTGGTAGATCAGGGCAAGCTCCTCCGCCTCTTCCTCGGGATATTCGGCGAGTTCTTCTTTCTCGAGCGCGATCTGGTACTCGTACATGTCTCGTTGCGAACGAACCGAGACGTATTCGCCGGCAGCCATCGACAATGCACCCGCGAGCAAACCGGCTGCGCCGGTCATCAAGACGATCGAGGGCGCCGCACCCGAGCCCGCCACACCCATGACGAGCGCGGCATTCGAGACCAAGCCGTCGTTGATTCCGAAGACCGTCGCGCGCAGGTTACCGCCCGAGACGCCACCGCGATGCCGCTCGCCCACCTGCGAGACCGACGTCGGCATCACGTGGCCCGGCGCTTGAGGCACGGGCGCGGACGTCGCGGTGTAGACCGACAAGCCGCGCAGTTTCATCGCAGCCAGCACGTTGCGCGCGGCGCGCGGACCAATTCGTCGGACAAGCCCCGCAACGACGCGTGCACGGATCGACGGACGGAATTCGAACTGACGCTGCGGCTGCAAAGCCTCCCACTTGCGCGCTTGATCCTCGGCAGCCTCGCCCAGTTTGCGAAACAACTGGCTCTTCAGTGGGTCGGACTCGCGCTCCGCAACCCGCCGATAGAGCCACGCCGACTCTTTTTCGTGGTACCAGCTGTCGAGGCCGTCACTCACGAGCGAGGATCACCGCTCACGACCGTCGTCGTCTTCCCAGTCTCCAGCGTCGTCTTCGTCCTCGTCCCAGTCGTCATCCTCGTCGTCGTTTTCGTCCTCGTCTTCCTCTTCTTCTTCCTCTTCGTCCCAGTCTTCGTCGTCCTCGTCCTCATCCGACCAGCCTTCCGGCTCTTCGGTCAGTTCGAGGTCAAGTTCGTGCCACTCTTCGAGATCGAGTTCCTCGATCTCACCGTCGAGATATTCGATCTCGACGATCTCGGCATCTTCATCGACGGACAGGACACGAAAGGTCTCTTCCTCTTCGACGTTCTCGTACCACTGGCCCTTGACGGGTTCGTTGTCTCTGCTCACGGAAATCACCTCGGCGCGGAGGAAGTGGATCTGGTTTGCGGATTTTACTTCGAGTCTCAACTATAGTGCCACGCGATCAGGAGCCCCTCATGGCCGTTCGTTCCCAAAACGCACCGTCCACTTCGCCCTTGACGCGCGCTCGCCGTGTGGTCATCAAGGTCGGTTCGGCGTTGCTGGTCGACGCGGCGACGGGGCGTCTCAATCGCGCTTGGCTTGAGACACTGGTCGCCGACGTCGTGCGGCTGCGTAAACAAGGCAAGGAAGTCGTGCTCGTCTCCTCCGGAGCCATCGCCCTCGGACGTCGGCATCTCGGGTTCCCGAAGGGTTGCCTGCGACTCGAGGAAAGTCAGGCTGCCGCTGCGGTTGGGCAGATCCGTCTTGCGCATGCCTACAAGGAGTTGCTGGAGCAATCGGATCTGCCGGTCGCACAGATCCTTCTGACCTTGGAGGATAGCGAGCAACGTCGCCGTTATCTCAACGCTCGAGCGACGCTGAACACGCTGCTCGAGCGTGGTGCCGTACCGGTCATCAACGAGAACGATACGGTGGCCACCGCCGAAATTCGCTACGGCGACAACGATCGTCTCGCTGCGCGCGTGGCACAAATGATCAGTGCTGATTGCGTGGTGTTGTTGTCGGATATCGATGGTCTGTATACCGCTGATCCGCACCGCGATCCTGCTGCGCAATTCATTCCGTTGGTGCGCGAGATCACACCGGCCATCGAATCGATGGCGGGCGGTTCGGCATCCGAGGTCGGCAGCGGGGGCATGACGACCAAGATTCTCGCAGCGAAGATCGCCGTGGCAGCCGGTGCGAATTTTTGCATCGCCGCCGGAGCACCTCGACATCCGGTGCGCCGTATTGAACAGGGTGTCCGTTGCACGTGGTTTCGACCTTCGGCAACGCCGGTCGCTGCACGCAAGCAATGGATCGCCGGTGCCTTGAAGCCGGTCGGCTCCTTGGTGATCGACTCGGGTGCCGAGCGCGCCTTGCGCTCGGGCAAGAGCTTGCTCCCGGCTGGCGTGACCGCGCTGCGTGGTCGCTTCGAGCGGGGTGATACGGTGAGTGTGCAAAACAGCGACGATCGCGAAGTCGCGCGCGGCATCGTCGCCTATTCGGACGCCGACGCGGCGCGCATCATCGGCCGACGCAGTGCCGATATTCCCGCGATCCTCGGCTTCACCGGTCGCGACGAATTGATCCACCGCGACGATCTGGTGTTGCCGTGAGCGAGACGATGAGCCCGACGACGTCGGTTGCGCTCGCGGCCGTGATGAAGTGTCTAGGTGAGGCCGCGCTGGCGGCTCAGCCTGTGCTCGCCGCGGCGACGCGCGCGCAGAAAGATGCGGCGCTGCTAGCCGCAGCAGCGGCATTGCGCAGTAAGTTCGCGGCGATACTCGCCGCGAATGCCATCGACATGCAGGCTGCCGAGCAGAAAAACCTCAGTGCAGCGATGCTCGATCGACTGCGGCTCGATGGCGCACGAGTCGAGGCGATGGCCCGAGGACTCGAAGACATCGCGCGCCTGCCAGACCCGGTCGGTCGAGTGTTGGCCGAATGGGACCGACCCAACGGTTTGCGCATCTCGCGCGTTGCCGTGCCGCTCGGTGTGATCGGCATCATCTACGAGAGCAGGCCCAACGTGACCGCCGATGCGGGAGCGTTGTGCTTGAAATCCGGCAATGCGGTGATCTTGCGAGGTGGCTCTGAAAGCGCCCACTCGAGCGCCGCGATTCATGCAGCCTTGGTGGCCGGCTTGCAGGCAGCGCAGTTACCGGCGGCGGCGATTCAGCTCGTGCCAACGACCGATCGCGCAGCGGTGGGGTATCTGCTGTCGGAGATGACGGACTACATCGATGTCATCGTGCCGCGCGGCGGTAAGAGTCTCGTCGCGCGAGTCCAGCAGGAGGCGCGAGTGCCCGTGATCGGCCATCTCGATGGCATCTGTCATGTCTATGTGGATCGGGATGCCGACCTGCCGATGGCCATCGCGATTACTTTGAACGCCAAGCTGCGCCGTACCGGTGTGTGCGGCTCAGCCGAGACTTTGCTGGTCGACGCCGCCGCAGCCGAGTCTCACCTTGCACCGCTCGTGACGTCACTGCTCGATGCCGGTTGTGAAGTGCGCGGTGACGAGCAAGCGCAGCGCGTCGATCCGCGCGTAAAAGCAGCCACGGAGCAGGATTGGTATACCGAATATCTCGATGCGATCATCGCCGTGCGGGTGGTCGAGGGCGTCGATGCAGCCATGGCACACATCGCGCGATACGGCTCGTCGCACACCGAATCGATCATCACCGCCAATTCTAAAACGGCCGAACGATTTTTGACGGGTGTCGACAGCGCGATCGTTCTGCACAACGCCTCGACCCAGTTCGCCGATGGTGGTGAGTTTGGGATGGGCGCGGAGATCGGCATTTCCACCGATCGCTTCCATGCGCGAGGCCCGGTGGGTGTGGAGCAGTTGACGAGCTACAAATACGTCGTGCGAGGCTCCGGTCAGCTTCGACCCTAGGCGTCGGCGCGGCCTTGAACGTTGGCGAGGTCTCGCACGTTCACAAGCCCCTGAACGCCGCCGCTGAGGGAGTACACCTCGCGTATGCCGCGTTCGCGCAGGGTGCGACAAGTCGCAAGGCTGCGTATGCCGCGACTGCAGATCAACAGATAACGTCCGTCGTCCGGCAAGTTGCGGCCGTTCAAAATTTCTTGTCTCGGAATGGCGAGCGACCTCGTCACCGACAGAGTGGCGATCGGTAACGGCTCGCGTTGGATTTCGTCTGCATCACGGATATCGATGATGACGAGTCGATCCGAAAGTGCCGATTGGAGGTCGGGATACTCGAGCGATTCGGTCGATGTGGCCGATGCTGGCGATGGGTCCGATGCCTGCGCCGGTAAACGCGTGCAAGCGAACCGACACTCCGGTGCGCGCTTCGCTTTGATGCGGCGTACGGCGAGCGTCAACAGATCGATCAACACGACTTCATCGCGCAAACGACCTGGCAGTGCGAGTAGGTGTTTGAGTGCTTCGAGCGCTTGCAGGCTGCCGAGCACGCCCGGTACGGGTCCGAGTACACCCGCTTCGGCACAGTTGCCTACCAAGCCATCGCGCGTGGCTTCCGGCCATACGCAGCGCAGACAACTCGTCCCCTGTGCTGGGTCGACCAACTGCAACTGACCCTCGTATTGGTGCACGCTCGCCAGAATCACGGGTTTGGCCAGCCGATGAGCAAGGTCGTTGAGCAGGAACTTGCTGGCGAAGTTATCGGTGCAGTCGAGGATGAGATCGCAACCCTGAAGCAGGGCATCGGCAGATGTCGCGGTCAGACGCTCGGGGTGCACGGTGGTCTTGACGGTCGGGTTCAAGGCTTGGACGCGTCGCGCCGCGAGAGTCGCTTTCATTTCGCCGCAATCGGCCAGCGCGTACCAGGTTTGTCGATGCAGGTTCGAGGCTTCGAGCCGATCACCATCCACGATGACGAGTTCGCCCACCCCGGCGCCGGCCAAATATTGCAGCACCGGTACGCCAAGGCCGCCCGCACCGATCACGGCGACCTTGGCCGATCGCAAGCGTTGCTGCCCGTCGGCGCCCACTTCAGGTAGAGCCATTTGGCGCGAGTAGTCTGGGCTCGATATTTTGGCTGGCTGCGTGTTTTCGTGCGCATGTCCATGACCATGACCGTGCCCATGTTGATGCGCATGCGATCCGTCATGCAGCTTGACCGTCGTGGCGTCGGCCGCGCAGCGTTCGCAGTTCACCCAGCCGGAATCACCATCCACGTAGTGCTCTTTTTTCCAGATCGGAACTCGATGCTTCACTTCGTCGATGATGTAGCGGCAGGCGCGAAAGGCCTCATCACGATGTGGTGCGCTAACTCCGACCCAGACGGCAATTTCGCCGAGCGGCAGATCGCCGATGCGATGCACGCAGCGCGCATTGGTGACGCCGAATTTGCGGCGCGCTTCGTCGATGATGCGCTCGCCTTCGCGCACCGCCAAAGATTCGAAGGCTTCGTACTCGAGGCGTCGAACTTCGCGTCCCTCGTTGAGATTGCGCACCCAACCCTCGAAGGCAGCATAGCCGCCGCAGGCAGGGTCCTCCAGCGATCGCCGCAAGGCGAGGGCATCGAGATTGACAGAGCTGAACTCAAAGTCCGTCATTCGAGCGATCAGCCTCCCGCGACCGGTGGGATGAACACCACCGAATCCCCCGAGAGCAGGGGTTGCTCCCAAGAGCCGAATTCTTCGTTGATCGCAACGCGCAGCGAGGCGTGGTCGAGCGTGAAGCCGTGCCGAGCGCGAAGCTCTGCATATAGCTCGCCTGGATTACGTGCGCGCGTGTGGAGTTGCTCCTCGCGCAGCCCCGACTGTTCGCGCAGGATGGCGAAGTATTGAACACGCAGGTCGCGCGCTTGCTGAGTGTTTTCGGGGGCTAGCTGATCCATGGTTTGCCAGTATTCCGCGCCAGTGTTGACGTTGTCGAGAGCGTCGCGGTGTGCGAGATCGAACAGTGCCACCTCGTGGTTCAACAAGAACTTTCGAGGGCAGCGCCCGCCGCCTGCGGCATAGGCAGCGATCGCCGGCGCGGAGGCTGGCTCGTAGAGCGCGCAGAGCGGCTCGGGTAGTCCGTCGCTACTCGAGCGGAACGCCGTCGCGAGGCGTTGCGGGTCGCGTTGCTGAATGAGTTGAGCCAAGGTGTCGGCGTCCAAGCGCGGTAAATCGCAAGCGACGACGAGCCATGCAGCCGTTGGCGAGTTGGCTTGTGCAGCCAAGATACCTGCAAGAGGTCCAAGCTCCGACTCTTGATCGACGATCTGTGCGTAGCGGGCGCGTAGCGGATCGGTGGTTTGATCAGGTCGCACCGATACGAAACACTCGCTGCAAAAAGGCCTAAGCAGATCCATGGTCCGCTCGAGCTGGCTGCGTCCATGGTAGGCGAGACTTGCCTTATCGCGAGTCATGCGCGAGCTGCGTCCACCAGTCAGCACGAGACCGAAAATCGGCGGAGCACTCATCGTCGATGGAAGTCGCGCTTACCACCGCGCTTGGTAAGCAGCCGTATCGGGCCGATGTGAATGTCATGCGAGAGCGCTTTGCACATGTCGTAGACCGTAAGCGCAGCGACCGTCGCGCCGGTCATCGCCTCCATTTCGACGCCGGTTCGGTGCAACGTGCGTACCGTGCAGCGAATTCGCACGATACCGGTCTTGGCGGAGTCGATGTCGACATCGCAGTGATCGATGGGCAGCGGGTGACAGAACGGGATGAGCTCGTGCGTGCGTTTGACGGCTTGAACGGCCGCGATGATGGCGGTGTCGAAAACGGGTCCTTTGTGTGTTCGGTGTCCGCTCGCGGCGAGCGCGCTCGCCACGGCTTTCGGTAGCGTCACCACGGCTTCGGCTGTGGCTTCGCGCGCTGAAGCGATTTTGTCACTGACATCAACCATGCGCGGCCGATCATCGGCATCGAGATGCGTGAGGCCGCTGCGCGAGTTTTTTTTCTTTGTAGGTCGAATAGCCACGTTCACCTCACCGTATTCAGCCGCCCACGTGGAACATCTCGACCTTGTGCTCGGGTCGAGACCGCAACTCGGCTCGCTGCTCGCTGTAACGATCCCGACGATGTTCCCAAATCCCGCGTAACCGCGCCGCGAGCTCCTCGTCGCTCGCCCCTTGACGCAAAGGGGTTCGCAGATCGGCGCCGACGCTCGCGAAGAGGCAGGTGTACAACTTGCCGTCCGAGGCGAGACGTGCGCGCGAGCAAGATCCACAAAAGGGTTGTGATACCGAAGAAATAAAACCGATCTCACCGGCGCCATCGGCAAAAGCACGCCGATCGGCGACTTCACCCGAATAGTTGGCCGGCAGTGGCGACAGCGGCCAGCGCGCGTGGATGCGTGCGGCAAGCTCAGCCGATGGGACGACCAGCGATGCATCCCATTGGTTGCGATTACCGACATCCATGAACTCGATCAAACGAACGATGACACCCGTACCTCTAAATCGTTCGATCAGATCGAGTACGGAATGGTCGTTGACGCCACGCTGTACCACCGTGTTGATTTTGATCGGGGTCAGCCCGACGGCACGCGCGGCGTCTATGCCCTCCAACACTTGCGCCACACCCCCAAAGCCGCCGCTCATCGCGGCAAAGATATCGGGATCGAGACTGTCGAGACTCACGGTGATTCGGGAGAGACCTGCCGCTTTCAGTTCTGTAGCGTACTTGGCGAGCAGGATGCCGTTGGTGGTGAGGGCGATATCCTCGATGCCCTCGATCGCCCCGAGATCACCGATCAAGTCAGCGAGATTGGGTCGAAGCAGCGGTTCGCCGCCGGTGATGCGAACCTTGCGTAAGCCCAGACTCGCTGCAATTCGGGTGATGCGCAAGATCTCATCGAAAGAGAGGCGCTCTTTCGAGCCGAGAAACCGATAACCGTCGTGAAAAACGCTTTGCGGCATGCAGTAGGGGCAACGGAAGTTGCATCGATCCATCACGGAGATGCGCAGATCTCGGAGCGGCCTTTGCAAGCGATCACGCGGTTCGGTGTTGTGCATCAGTGTCATCATCGGTCGTCACCAACGATAAACGCGAGTGACGAAACCTTTGGGATACTCATTCGGGCCCGGCGGTAACTCGACGAATCCATCGGTACCGCTCAGTGCGGCGTAGTCACCCGAGCCGTTGGTCGGGTGCGGTACGGCCCAGGGGCGACCCCACTCGTCGATGCTGATCGAGACAGGCATGAAGTAGGTCAGTGCCGGTGCGACTTTGACGCTCTCGGCGAGCGCAATTTTTTCGACGGCGCGAGACGTCTCACCCATGGCGGTGTAAAGACCCGGTATGACGTAGCGTGCCAGACAAACGAGCGTCGAGACGGGGTTACCGGGTAACGCAAAGACGGCGGTGCCCGAGGGCGCGATCCCGAACCACATCGGCTTGCCCGGGCGTTGCGAAATTTTGTGGAAGACTTCGCGCACACCCAGCTCGGCGAGCGCTTGCGGGACGAGATCGAACTTGCCCATCGACACGCCACCCGAGAGGATCACGAGGTCATGCGTATCGAGATGCACGCGCAGCCGTCGTCGTAGCGCATCAAGCTCGTCGGGCAAATGGTCATCGGCGAGTCGCTGGAAGCCGCGGCGTCGCAATGCGGCGACGATACCGTAGACGTTCGAGCGCCTTATCTGGTGCGGCTCGATGGGATCGCCGGGCTCGATCAGTTCGTTGCCGGTCGAAATCACGCTGATGGTGGGCTCGGCACTGACGCGGATGCGCGCCATGCCCGCCCCGGCGGCGATCGCGATCTCGGGTGCGCCGAGACGGATGCCCGCCTGCAACAAGGCGCTACCTTGCAAACAATCCGAGCCTCGAGCGTGCACGTTGGCACGCGGTGCGACTTTGCAATCTTCGAGCAGGGTGGCCCGCCCGTCACGGAGAGTCAGGTGTTCAACGGGGACAACCGTATCGCAATGGTGCGGCAACACGGCGCCCGTCATGATTTCGATCGCATGCTGTGCGCTTTGGAGTGTGCGCGGCGGATCGCCGGCCGCCTGCACCTCTTGAATGACGAACTCGCGCTGGCCCGTTGCCACCGAGTGACTGTCGATCGCGATCCCGTCCATGGCGACACGATCGAACGGCGGGTGATCGCGCTCGGCATAAATATTTTCGCGCAGCACGGCGCCGACGCATTGCACGAGCGGCAACGATTCGATCGGCAGACAGGTCAACTGCTGCTCGATCGCACGTTCGGCTTGGGAAGGGGAGATCATGCCGGGAGTGTATCCCGGCACGTATCCACGGCAATCCACCCTGTGGCGGAGGCCGTTACTTCTTGGCGTTCTTTTCCTTGTAAACGCGGATCTGCGCGTTGAGACGATCAGCCCATGACTGAGCATCATCGACCGCCGCATTTTGCTTCTGCGCCAAAATTTTCAGACGCTCGTTCTTCTGCTCCTCGGTCAACTCCGGGTTGGCAGCGACAGCGGCGTTATGCTCCGTCTCGAGGCAGCTCTGGTAGGCCGTGATTTCGGCGTCGAACGCTTTGACGCCCTTCTGCGCAGCGAGCATCTCTTCCAGCTTGGCAGCGCCACCATCGGGAATGGCTGCCGGTGCTTTCGGATAGGTGCAAGCAGCATAGGCGGGAGCCACCGACAAAGCGGCAGCGATAGCGAGCGAAACGATAGTCTTCATAAGTAGGACCTCTCGGCGACCCCGCGCCGGACCCGATCGATTTTAAGGACTCGGCGCCGCAGGTGCTAGACTTCGCACACGCGCCCGTAGCTCAGCTGGATAGAGCATCAGGCTTCGAACCTGAGGGTCGGGAGTTCGAATCTCTCCGGGCGCGCCATTTTCCTGCCAAGGTGCACGCTCCGGGAGACGCATGGGACGGTTCATCCGTCGTCGATTGGTCTTGGTCTGGTTGGGCCTAGCCTCGCTGGCTGGCGCGTCGTCCGCCGTCGTTGCCACGGCCGCCGAGCGTATCCTGCACCGCGTCGGCACGGACGATCCGGCCACGGTCGACCCCCACAAAGTCTCGCTGCCGGGCGAGCAGTTGATCGTGCTCGATCTTTTCATGGGATTGACGACACCCGGCATGAACGGTCGACCGATGCCAGGTAGCGCCGAGTCGTGGACCGTGAGCGCTGACGGCAAGACGTACACCTTCAAGCTCCGCCCGAACACGCGTTGGTCTGACGGTCGACCGTTGACGGCGACGGACTGGGTTTGGTCATTCCAGCGCATGCTCGATCCGAAGACCGCCTTCCCGTTGGCGTCTCGTCTGTTTCCCATCAAGCATGCGCGCGCCATCGCCACGGGTGCCATGCCGATCGAACGCTTGGCGGTGCGTGCGATCGACTCCGATACGCTGGTGGTGGAACTCGAGAACCCGACACCGTACTTCACCGACGTGATCATGTCCTCTGCCATGCCGGCGCCACGACATGCGATCGAAAAACACGGCACAGCGTGGTTGCGTCCCGCTAATTTCGTCGGTAACGGGGCATTCGTGCTCAAAGACTGGCGACCGAACGCGCATGTCGAGCTGGTGCGCAACGCCAATTTCTGGGGTGCCTCGAAGGTACGGCTGGAGGGTGTGTTTCACTATCCGCTCGGCAACCCCGCCACCTTGGTGCGGCGGTTCGACGCAGGCGAGCTCGATCTCATTCTCGTCGTGCCGCCTGAGCGCACTGCGGAGCTTCGAGAGCGGCATGGCGAGTCCCTGCGTTTGGGTCGCGGTATCGCCAACGAAGTCGTCGTGTTCAATGTGAAGCGTGGTCCTACTGCCGATGTGCGTGTGCGGCGCGCACTCGCCATGCTGATCGAGCGCGAGGTCATCGCCCGCAACGTCATCGGCTACCCGGGTGTGGAGGCCTATTCGTTCGTGCCACCGGGTGTGCTCAACTATCGCGCTGCCGCAACGCCGGATTTTGCAAAGTGGCCGGCAACGCGTCGGGTGGCCGAAGCGCGCAAGCTGCTGACTGCCGCGGGCTATGGCGCAGAGCAGCCGTTGAGTTTGCGGCTCGCATTTCCGAGCACGGACCTGAACCGCAAGGTTGCGGTCGCCATCGGTGCGATGTGGTCACGCGCCGGTGTGAAGGTCGACTTGCAGTCCAAAGAAACCAAAGCGTTGTTCGCGGATGTCGGTGTCGGTGATTTCGACAGTACGCGCTCGGTTTGGTTGGCGGCCGCCAGCGACCCGTACGCCTATTTGGAGCGTCTGTTGTCGGCAGGCTCAGCGGTCGGCGTGAACACCTCGGGTTATGGCAATCCCGCCTTCGATGGCTTGTTGGCTGCGGCTGCAGCCGAGGTAGATGTCGAGCGGCGCGCGGCGAAGCTGCGCGAGGCGGAGGCGTTGGCGCTCGCCGACATGCCCGTCGCGCCGGTGTACTATCTCGTGGGACGTCGTCTCGTCGCCAAGCGCGTGCAAGGCTTCGGTGACAATCCGCGCGGTCTGTATCCGAGCTGGTTGATGACGGTCACACCCCGCTGACGGAGCAAGCCCGACGTGAGTACGCAAACTTTGTATACCCCGAGTCGCGACGAGTTGGCGCGGCAGCAGTTCGTGCTCAGTCTCAAGTTGCTCGCCAACGGTCGGGCGCAACAACGAGTGCGCGACTCATACCGAGCCGAGGTGCTGCCGGCGATCCTCTCGAGTCAGGGAGCAGAGCCGACGCATCGGCGTGAAGTCGCGACGGCGCTTGCACAGCGCAATGAATTCAAGCTGTGGGCGGTCTTGACCCACCATTCGCAGACCATGATGTGGGATGCCATCGAGCGCACCGTGGCGCGGGTGTTACCCGATGTCGAGCACCGATACGCCGCACTGCAGTCGGCGGAGAGGCGAGTCGGTTCGCTGACGCTCAATCCCGAGTTGGCCGTGCCGCCGCCGATCGGTAACACCGAGATCCATCGTCAGCCGGGCGGTTTCGTGGGTCGCCGCGATGTCGAGGACGTCGCGCCGGGTCTGCGCTATTTCGGTGCCTCAGCGATCTATGCCGTCGGTAAGGGTCAAAAAAATGCGACCGGGGATGGACGGGCAGCGCCCTTGCTCAATCAATTATCGGAGCGGTTCGGCACGTTGGCGCCGCGCCGAATCCTCGATCTCGGGTGCGGGATCGGGGTGCACGCGCAGGCGATCGCCCGCGCTTTTCCGCAAGCCGAGTATCACGCGATCGATGTCGCCGCGGGCTTGCTGCGCGTTGGACATCTCATGGCTGAAGAGCGGGGTGTGCCGATCCATTTCTATCAGCAGGATGCGGCCAAGACTGCCTTCGAGTCCGGCAGTTTCGATCTGGTGTTATCCAACATTCTGTTCCACGAGACCAATTCGGCGCGACTGCCGCAAATTCTGCGCGAGTGCCGGCGTCTACTGCGACCGGGCGGTGTGATGCTGCATCTCGATGTGCCGACGCAGGTCACTCGCATTGGCTTGGATGATCAAGTGATGAACGACTGGCAGGTCCGATGGAATGGCGAGCCGTTCTGGACCGGTTTCGCCGAGCGCGACATGCTCGAAGAAATCATCGCCGCCGGTTTCGAGCGCGAGCGCAGTTTTGCGGCGCACGTGAGCGCCAACGGCAGCACCGTGTACGTTTTCGGCGCGAGCGCCTAAGCCCTCACACGCGTCATCAGCGTTGGGCGGCGGCGCCTGTCTCGATCAACTCGATTAACTCGCCCGCCGGTCCGCGCAGCGTACCTGCGCGTTGGCCGCGATACGCCAAGCCGTCGTGACGAGTCGGTGGCGAGATCCAATCCAGCTTCAGCGCATCGAGGTCTGCGACGGCAAACGTCGTCGAAACGATACCCGGTGGCAACTGCCCAGGCTCGAACGGACGCGCTCGGGTACGCTTTGAGTAGCCATCGAACTCGATCAGATTGCCGCGTTCGGCCAGGCGTGCGGTGGCCAGTGGAGTGAGTTCGCCCTCGGCCAAGCCCTGCGCGCGTTTGATGACACCGACAGCGAGCATGCGCGCTGGATTACGCACGAAGTTAAAGCGACTCGAATAGAAATCAAGCAGCGCGTCGATGTCAGGGCCGCCAACGACCATGATGAAGATGCGACCCACCGGACCACCCGGTGGTGGCAGGATGGATTTGCTGCGATCGCCGGTCTCGGCGGTCAAGTACAACACTTCTCCGCTCGGACCCACCACCTGGAAGGCCTTGATGGTCGGAAAGGCGCCGAGCGGTGCGGGTTCGCCAATCACCCGGAAGGGTGACTCACGCAGTTGCTCGCGCAAGGCAACCGGATCATCGACGATGATTTCGATGCCGTTCCAACCCCAAGTCGTCAGCGGTAGCCAGTCCGCCGGCGCGACCGTGCTCTCGATCACTCGAACGAACACATCGGGTGCAGGTTCTGAACTCAACAACAAATAGCGCTTGCCTGCGGCACCGGATGCCCCCCAGGCCTTGGCCAGCTCAGCGCTCACGACACCGCGTTCGCGCACCTGATAACCCAGCCAGCGCGCGTAGTCTTGCTCGACACCGGCCAAGTCTGCGGAAGTGAATGTGGCCATCGTGATCCGCTGCAATGCAGGACCGTTCGCCAGCGCAGCTGCGGCATGGCAATAGAACACCGCCATCATCACGGCGAACGCGCTTCGGAAAATCGATCGACGGTTGTTCATAAGCTCACGTGAGTTGTCCTGACAATGGCATCCTACCAACACGACGTTATGCTGAGCAGTGTTTGCAGCTAACATCGAGTTACGCGTGTCCACTCCTTACCCCAACTTGTTTTCGCCGCTACGTCTGCGGCATCTGACGTTACGTAACCGGCTGGTGCACGCATCGATGTCCACCCGTTACGTGGCCGGCGGGAAGGTCACCGACCAGCTTGTCGCCTATCACGCCAATCGCGCGCGCGGTGGCGCGTCGATGCTCATCACCGAGCCGCTGAATTTGTTGCCGCGTCAGCGCAATCTGCAAAAGGTGATGGTGCGCGATCCGGATAATCGTTCAGGTCTCGCGCGTTGGACTGCGGCGGTGCGCGCGCAGGATTCGCACTTGCTGGCCCAGATCCAAGACCCCGGTCGCGGACGGCATCAACCGGGGCGATCTCACGATGCGATCGGTCCCTCGGCGTTGCCCGATGATCTGAGCTGGACCGTGCCGCATGCGCTCGAGACGTGGGAAGTCGAAGCGTTGATTCGAGATTTTGCCGATGCGGCGGTCATCTTGCGTGACACCGGATTCTCGGGCGTCGAGATCTCCGCAGGTCACGGTCATCTGTTCCATCAGTTTCTCGCAGCGCGTTCGAATATTCGTCGTGATCGATTCGGGGGGGATCTCGAGGCGCGAGCGCGGCTACTCACCGAGCTTTGCTTGGCGTTGCGCGCGCGTTGCGGCGACGAATTTTTGATTGGTGTGAAGTTGCCGGGCGAGGATGGGATGCAGGGTGGCATCGACCTCGAGACGGCGGCTGCGGTCACGAGCCTGATCCACGCGACGGGTGTCGCCGACTACCTCACGTGGTGTTGGGGTGCACACTCGAACACACTCGACTGGCACTTGCCTGATCTTCACGGACCGCGCTCGCCGTACATCGACAAAATCGCGATGCTCGCGAGGGCAGCCCCCGGAATGGCGATCGGTGCACTCGGGCTCATTACCGATCCGAATGAAGGCGAGCGATTCGTGCGCGACGGGCTCGCAGATCTCGTCATGCTCGGCAGACCGCTCGTCACCGATGCGGCGTGGGGGATCAAGGCCGAGCAGGGACGCGAGGCGCAGATTCGATATTGCGTCTCGTGCAACACCTGTTGGGGCGCGATCGTCGGTGGCAGCACGATCTCTTGTGACAACAATCCGCGCGTCGGTGCCGACGACGAGGCGGATTGGCAACCGACACGAGCGGGCAAGTCGCGGCGCATCGTCGTGGTGGGCGCAGGTCCGGCGGGGCTCGAGGCCGCCTGGGTTGCCGCGGCGCGCGGGCATGCGGTGTCGGTGTTTGCCGCGAGTTCCGATGTCGGTGGCAAAACGCGCTTGCACTCGTTGCTACCGGGAGCGGAGAACCTCAGTAGCGTCTACGACTACCAGCGACTCCGTGCCGATGAGTTCGGCGTGACGTTCCATTTCGATCAGCGTGCCAGCGCCGACGAGGTGCTCGCCTTGCGACCGGATGCCGTGATCTTGGCATGTGGTTCAACGCCGGCCTGGCCGCATTGGTTGCCGGCCGAATATCGCGACGCGCAGTTCTTCCCCGACGTGCGTGCGGTGGCCGAGCGATTCTCGGCGCGTCGCGCCCGCGAAGCGGGCACAGCGGTGATTTACGATCAGGATCACACCGCCTTCACTTACGCGACGGCACAGTTGCTCGCGCAGCGATACGAGCGAGTCGTCATCGTGACGCCGCGCGAGGGCGTGGCTGCTGAGGAGCCGCTCGTGAATCGGCAGGGTATCCATCGGCGATTGTCGGCGCTCGGTATCGAGGTCCAAAACTGGTGTGAGCCGGTTTTCGACGAGGGTCTGTTCGAGGGGCGCATGACTCTACGACCGGTGAATGCAGGTCCGATGCGCGTTATCGACGAGGTTGCATTGGTGACGCATGCAACGCCGCGCGTGCCGAATGACGAGTTGGTTGCGCCACTGCGAGCAGCCGGAATCGAGTTGTTGCAGGTGGGTGATTGTCACGCACCGCGTTCCTTGTTGATTGCGACGGGCGAGGGTTATCGCGCCGGTATGGGGGTTTGAAGAGCATGAGTACGGAAGCTGAAAAACCGTGGCCGAATCGCATCTATGCGTGGTATGTCGTCGCACTGTTGGTGCTGTCTTACGCCAGTGGAGTCGTCGATCGCATCGTGATCGGTTTGCTGGTCAAGCCGATCAAAGAAGATCTGAATCTGAGTGATACCGAGATCGGCATCATCCAAGGACTCGCCTTCGCGCTCTTCTACAGCTTGTTCACACTGCCGATCGGTTTCCTCGTGGATCGTTGGAGTCGCAAGGCGGTCGTGTGGGGCGGTTCGTTCGTTTGGTCTTGCGGTACGATCGCCGGCGGCCTCTCGAACTCGTTCTGGTCGTTGTTCGGCTCGCGCGTCGTCATGGGCGCTGGTGAGGCAACGATCACACCGGGATCCTCATCGCTGATCGCCGATTACTTCCCGCCCAAGGATCGACCGCGCGCTTACGGCGTCTTCGCGATGGGTGGCTCCATCGGCATCGGCATCGCCTATTTGTTAGGTGGTGTCGCGATCGGCTTCGCCGATACGGTCCGAAGTTGGCTGCCCGCGTTGCTCGGCGGGTTTGCCGATTGGCACATCGTCTTCTTCATCGTGGGCGTTCCGGGTCTACTGCTCGCGATCCTGATGGCCTTGACGATTCGCGAGCCTGAGCGTCGCGGCGGGTATACGCCACAGGGAACCAAGATTTCTTTGGTGCCGCTGTGGCGTGAATTGTCCACCAATCGAATTGCGCTGATGGCCGTGATGATGGGCACGATCATGAACGTCATGATCGTGAATGCGCAGTTGGCGTGGTTCCCGACCTTGTTCGTGCGTGTACACGAGTGGGAGCCGACGCGGATCGCAATGGCGCTAGCGTTGGTGGGAGTGCCTTTCGGCATCATCAGTGCTATCACGGCGGGTTGGTCGCTCACGTGGCTGGCCAAGCGTGGTCGCACCGACGGCCCGATCCTCGTGATGATGTTGCAGTGCACCGCGTGGGCGGTGTTTGGCACAGCCAAGTGCTTGGTGCCGACGCCGGAGCTGGCACTGATCGGTCACGTGTGCACCTCGCTGTTTGCCACCTGGGCGATCACCGCTGCGTTGACCGCGCTCAATCAGGTGACGCCGAATCAGCTGCGCGGGCAGGTGGTTGCGGTCTATACGCTGCTGACCGGTCTCGTGGGTATCGCCGTAGGCTCGGGCGCTGTGGGTTTGCTCTCGGATTACGTGTTCAATTATCCGACGGGGATCGCGCCGGCACTCGCGCTCGTTTGTCTGACCGGTGGCCTCGCGGGCATCGCGATGTTGGCCTACGGCCGCAACAGCTATAGGGTGGCCGTCCAAAGAGCTGCCAACTGGGGCGAAGGAAACTGATCAGTGCGCACTAAACCCTGTCTCACTCACGACGATGTGCGTCGCATCGCTGAAGCGGCCCGACATGCCGCACTCGCTGAATCGGTCGCGATGAGCATCGCCATCGTCGACGATGGTGGGCATCTGCTCTGGTTCGAGCGTCTCGATGCGCGCGCTAGCACTGTCTCGGTCGCGACCGGCAAGGCGCGAACCTCGGCGCTGATGCGCGGACCGAGTGGTGCGCTCGAGGGGCGTATCGCGACTCAGCCTGCGCTACTCGCACTCGATGCGATGCCCTTGCAAGGTGGTCTGCCGCTGCTGGTGGAGGGGGATTGTGTCGGCGCGATCGGAGTATCCGGTGGTACCGGCGAGCAGGATGAACGCGTCGCCTCGGCCGGGTGCCGCGCTCTGTGAAAAAACTCGGCGTCCTGTGGCTCGTCGTTTTTATCAGCCTCGCAGGTTTCGGAATCACGACGATTCCCTTTCCGCTGGTCGCCGAGTCGATGGGGGCGTCCGATTTTTGGAAAACTTTCGGTGGCTCGGGTGTCTTTTCTTTGTTCCAGTTGATAGCCACGCCGATCTGGGGGCGATTCAGTGACGCCTACGGACGCAAGCCGATCCTGATCATCAGTTCCGCCGGCACCGTCTTGTCCTTCGTTTGGCTTGCGTATGCGCCGACCTTGGAGTCGATGTTGCTCGCGCGCGCCTTCGGCGGCATCACCTCAGGCAATCTCGCAGCCGCCTTCGCTTACGCCACCGACGTCACGGACCCCAAGGACCGAGCCAAGGGCTTGGGCATCGTGGCCAGTGCATTCGGCGTCGGTTTCGCGGTGGGCCCGCCCTTGGGTGGCGTTTTGGGCTCGCTCGACGGTGTTCCGAGTATGTATTGGGCCGGGCTCGCGTCGGCTGGTTTATCTTTGATCGCTTTCCTAGGCACCGTGCTGCTCTTGCCCGAGAGTCTGCCGGTGGAGTCTCGGAAACCGTTGCGGCAAGTCGTCATCGCGGGGACAGCGAGCGCGCCCTCGGCTTCCTTGCTCGACTCGCTGCGTGCCCGACCGGTGTTGCTCGGGTTGATGATGGCATCGCTGCTCGTCGGCGTTGCAGGCGCGGCGATGCAGTCGGTGTTCCAGTTTTGGGGGCGCGACTTGTTCGACTATTCCTTGCGAGATGTCGGCTTGCACTTTGCCGCCTTCGCGCTCTTGTCGGCCGTCGGGCAGGCCGGGCTCGTCGGTCCGTTGGCGACACGTTTTGGCGAGAAACAGGTCGCCCTCGGTTCCATCATCGGCGTGACGATCGGACTTGGCTTGTTTGCGGTTGCGCAGACCGACGCCATGGTGTGGGTTGCGATTTCGGTTTTCGGACTCGCCAACGGTTTGTTTCTGCCCTCGATCAGTAGTCTCGTGTCCTTCGAGACCGATGCGGGTTCGCGCGGTGCGGTGATGGGTATCTTCAACGCCTCGAGCAGTGCGGGGCGGATTTTGGGACCGGCGATCTCGGGTCCGCTGTATTTCAAACTCGGTCCGGCAGCGCCGTTCGTTTTTTCCGCCGTGTCGACGGCGCTCGGTGCGCTCATGCTCAGTCGTGCTCGCGCGCGTCAAGCCGACGAGGCAAACTGATCGCTCGTTGAGAGCGTCGATTTGAGGTGGTGATGCAGCGGCGCCTGTTTTTATCTCGGTCATTGGCCACTTCGTTGACGCTCGCAAGCGCCGCCGCCAGCTTCCCGGGCTCGCTGCGGGCCGCCGATCTTCAGTCCATGGATGTTTTGCGTCGCTCACGCGGCGGTACCCTCACGACACTCGACCCGCATCGCGCCCTGTCATCGGTCGATCTCGAGGTGGCAGCCGAGTGTTTTACCGCGCTAACCCGCGTCGATGCCGACGGTGCGATCGTGCCGGCTGGTGCGAGTCGCTGGCAGATATCCTCGGACGGCAGGCGTTACGAGTTTGTCTTGCGTGGCGATTTGCGCTGGTCGAACGGCGCAAAGATCGAGGCGGCCGATGTCGTGGCGAGTATTCGTCGGCTCCTGCACCCGGAGACGGGCGCGTTGCTCGCTTATCGATATGACGCGATCAAAGGCGCAGCCGCCTACCGTCTCGGTGAGGCGGCCGCACCGACCCTCGGCGTGTCCGCACCGGCAACCGATCGAGTGACGATCGAGCTTGGGCATCCTGACACCGACTTGCTGAAGTTGCTCGCTTTGGCGTACATCGTGCCGACTCGACTGATCACCCTGCGTGGTACCGATTGGGCGAAGCCACCCTCGATCGTCGTGAGTGGCGCTTATCTGCCGACGTCGTGGACGCAGAACGGCAGTCTCCTTCTCGAGCGACAGCCGTATGGACAGAGTGCGGTTCACGGGCTTACGGCGATTCGTCGGGTCGAATGGCTGATGGGCGTCGATGACACCACGCGATGGCGTTTGTTCAAATCGGGTGAGCTGGATCTAGCGCAGATCGGCGAACCATCGGTGTTGACGATGGCGCGACGTGAGTCACCGAAGGCGCTACGCAGTACGCCGTATTACGGTGGTGGCTGGGTGGGCCTCAATTTGCGCAAAACGTGGCTACGCGATCTGAAGTTTCGGCGGATGTTGGCGCTGTCGGTCGATCGGCAAGTGCTGGTCGAGAAGGTTCGAGTGCTCGGTGAGCGCGCCAGTGAGAGCCTCGTGCCCGAGGCGGTGCAAGACTATCCCGACCGCGCGCGGCCGGTGCACGCGGGTTGGCCCCTGTCGCGTCGGCTGGCTGAAGCCCAGGCGTTGGCAGAATCGCTTGGTTTGTCGCGCGCTCGACCACGGCGACTGACGGCGATTTTCTCCTCCAACAATCTCACGCAGCGCACCTTCCTCGCGCTCGACGCGATGTGGGCACCGCTTGGTGTCCGACTCGACCTGCGGGGCTTGGAGTCGCGAGCCTACAGTCTCGCGCTCAATCAGGGCGATTTCGACTTGATGGACTATTCGCCGTTCTCCGCGGTGCAAAGTGCAGCGAGCTTCATCGGGCGATTCCAGAGCGCTTCGTTTCTGAACTACTCCGGCTATTCCAATACCGAGGTGGATCGCTTGATCGCTCTGGCCGAACAGCAGCAGGCGGCGCCGGAGCGAGCACGCTACTATCGTGATGCCGAGGCACTGCTGTTGCGCGATCTGCCCGTGATTCCGCTTTACTCGGGTATCACGCATCGCTTGATCGGAACGCGTGTGCGCGGTTGGACGGCGAGCGCGGCGTTGGCGTTGCCCTCGGCGTATTTGTCTATCGCTCAAGGTGGGAGTACAACATGACGATACTCGATGTGTCGGCGAAAACACTCGAAGGTGAAGTGCGTTCGCTCAAAGATTGGCAGGGTAAGGTCCTGCTGATCGTCAATGTGGCAAGTCGTTGTGGTTTCACGCCGCAGTACACGGGTCTCGAGGCGATTTATCGTCGTTACCGGGACCGCGGCTTTGAGGTGTTGGGATTTCCGTGCGACCAATTCGGTCATCAGGAACCAGGCGATGCCGAGGAGATCCGGCAGTTTTGCGCCACGCAGTATGACGTGAGCTTTCCGATGTTCGCGAAGATCGAAGTCAACGGTGAGCACACGCACCCGCTTTATGCGCAGTTGAAGAGTGATGCCAAGGGGCTGCTCGGCTCCGAGTCGATCAAATGGAATTTCACCAAGTTCCTCGTCGCTCGCGACGGACGCGTCGTCAAACGGTATGCGCCGCAAGATAAGCCGGAGAGTCTCGCCGCCGACATCGAGGCCTTGTTGTGATCGACGGCGATGCGCGCAGCATGGTCGTCACGCGGCGATGGTGGCGCCAAACAGCCTGGGTCGTTGGTGTCGTTTGGGTTGCCGGTTGTTCGGCGCCGCTCGATCGTCCGACCCTGCGGTCAACTCCGGTCGCGCTCTCGGCCACCATCGAAGCGAAGCCCTATGTGGGTTCCGCCTCCGGAGCCTTGGTTGCCGCTGCTAATCCGCTCGCGGTGGATGCGGGTATCGAGGTGCTCGCGGCGGGGGGTTCTGCTGTCGATGCCGCTATCGCCGTGCAAGCTGTGCTCGGACTCGTGGAGCCGCAATCCTCCGGCTTGGGTGGAGGGGCTTTCCTGGTTCATTACGACGCCGCCTCCGGTGATGTCGTCACCTACGACGGCCGAGAGATTGCGCCGCGCGGGGCGACACCGGATCTGTTTCTCGATGCCAACGGCCGTCCGCTCGATTACACGACGGCGATTCGTTCGGGTCGTTCGGTTGGCGTGCCGGGTGCGGTGGCGATGCTCGAAATGGCGCATCGCGAGCACGGACGTCTGCCGTGGCGCCAGCCTTGGCAGCGCGCGGCCACGATTGCGAGCGAAGGCTTTGCGGTATCGCCGCGCCTGCACCAAATCATCGGTGCCGCCTTGGAACGGGGTCCTTTACCACCGGCTGCGAGTCGTTACCTCACGGTCGATGGCGTCAAGCCGTTGCCGATCGGGGCACGTCTGGTCAACCCCGCCTATGCGCAGACCGTGCGTGCCATTGCCGATGAGGGTGCCAAGACCTTCTACACCGGTGAGATCGCCAAAGAAATCGTCGCGGCGGTGGGTGAGGGCGCGATACCGGGCAGTCTCAACGCAGAGGATTTGCGCGCCTATCGTCCGAACAAGCTCGAGCCGATCTGCGGCAACTACCGGGTGTATCTCGTCTGCGGCATGCGACCGCCCTCATCGGGCGGCGTCGCGGTGTTGTCGGTGCTCGGCACCCTCGAGAACTTCGATATGGCAGCCATGGGCGTAACAACCCAAGGCTGGCATCACTTCATCGAAGCACAGCGCTTGGCTTACGCCGACCGCGACATGTACGTCGCCGACGACCGCTTCGAAGCGGTCCCGCTCGCCGGCCTGATCGACAAAGATTATCTGCGTTCGCGTGCCGCGCTGATTTCTGCAGACAAAGCCATGGCACGCGTGGAAGCGGGCGATCCGCCGGGCTCGAAGCGTCGCGGTAAGGATGCAACCGGCGCGGTCACGGGTACGAGTCACTTCGTCGTGGTGGATCGTCGCGGTAATGTGGTCTCAATGACGACGACGGTCGAGAGTCTGTTCGGTTCTTTACGCATGGCGGGTGGCTTCTTTCTGAACAATCAGTTGACCGACTTCAGCTTCAAGCCGGTCGATGATCGGGGCGTGCCGATCGCCAATGCTGTCGCACCGGGGAAGAAGCCTCGATCCTCGATGACGCCGACGATCGTGTTTCGAGACGGGCAGTTCGAACTCGCGGTCGGTTCACCCGGTGGCAACAACATCATCGCGTATGTCAGCAAAAGCATCATCGCGATGCTCGATTGGAACTTGTCGCCGCAAGCGGCCATCGATTTGCCCAACATGATTGCGCGCGGCAACCTCATCGTGGAGCGCGGTCGTGCCGATCCAGCATGGCTCGCCGGTCTCACCGCGTTGGGGCACGACACCAGCCGCAGTCGCGGTGGCGAAGGTTCGGGGCTGCACGCGGTACGGCGCTTGTCCGACGGTCGGTTGGTTGGGGCGGCTGATACGCGCCGCGAAGGCAAGGTGGGCATGATTCCGTAAAGTATGGTTTTGATCATGCCGTAAACGGGGGTTCACGCATGAGTTCTGCTCTCTACCGCAAGCCGTTGATCGGTTTGCTCGGATTGATGGTCGGTTTTCTGACGCAGCCGCTCGGACACACGATCTACAAAGTGATGGAGGCCGTCTTCGCCGAAGGCGTATATGTGGCCGCGGTCATCGTTGGCGTCGTGGGTTTCGTCATCGTTTGGCGCGGTCTGAGGCAAGACGAGCTGAAGGCGACCTGGATGGGGATGCTGGGCGGCTGGCTGATCTGGATCGGTTGGTTCGAATACGCATTCAAGTATTTCTCGGTGCTCTATGCGGTGCCCGCTTTCCCCGTGGAAGTCGACGGCTACGCCGCCGCGCCGCAGGCCAACATGTTGCAGGCCACGGTCACTATCATGTTCGCGATCTTGCTGCTTTACGGGGTGTTCAACCTGCAAACGAAGTGCAACTTCATGCGCTTCTTCCATCGCAATTTGCGTTTTTCTCCCGGCATGCCGACGCCGGACAATCAGCGCAGTTTTGCGCGTATCACGGCGATGGAAGTCATCTTCGTCACTTGGTTCTGTTATCAGTTCTGGCTCTACATCATTTATTTCGGCACCAGCGGCTCGGGTGTTCAGATCGTGATGGCGACCTATGTGCTTTGGAGCATTTGGGCGGCCTACCTCACCTACCAGGCCGCGCAGCAAGTGCGTATGGCGCCGGCCTTGCGCTATGGGGTGGGAGCGGGAATCGTCTTGTGGGGCTCGGCCGAGATGCCTGCACACTTCGGCGCCTATCGCGAATATTGGCTCTATCCGCTCGAGTATCCGATTTTCAACGCGATTTTGAGCACGATCTTCGTTGCAGGGATCGTCGCGATCGCGCGCCGTCCGTCGCCTCAGTCGGCAGCGAAGTCGGCGGGTCTCAATACTTGACGTCGGTGGAATAGCGATCCGAGGAAGCGGCGGGCGGCTTTGCCGCTCGTTAGCCAAGCGATACGTGTGCCGTTCGCCGGCATACGCAGCATTTGCTCCACCAGCCACGGCGAGACGGTTTCGACGCGATCCGCCAAGATTTCATAGACCTTGCGAGTGCGCTCGAACTCGGTCGATCCCGCAACCCCCATGTCGCGCTTGAGCAAGTCCGTGATGACGATGCCCGGGCTCAGGTAACACACTTTGACTGGGCTCGATGGTATTTCTTTGAGCAGCGCTTGGTTGAAGTAGGTCAGCGCGAACTTGCTGGCACCGTAGAGCGACATTCCCGGTCGTGACATTCCGTTGGATCCGAAGCCTTCCATGTTGTAGATCGCCCCGCCTTCTGCCTGTTGCGACATACCCGCCAGCGCCACCTGAGTGGCATGCAGAACGCCGGTGAGATTGGTCTGCTGCACGGCTTGGATATCCCGCCAGTGCAGATCGCCGGCTCGCTGGCGCGGATGCGATACGCCGGCGTTATTGATCCAGACGTCGACGTTGCCGAAGTGCTCGATGCTGCGCTGCCACAAGCCTTCGATATCGCCGCGACGAGCGACATCGCAGCCGACACCGACGAGGCGGCTTTCACCGCTCGCAGATTGCTGCAACTCGCGAGCCACCGTGTCGGCGAGCTCTTGCGAGCGTCCCGAGATGACAACATGGTGACCGCGTTTGGCGAATTCGAGCGCCATGCCTTTGCCGATGCCGCGAGTGCTGCCGGTGATGACGATCACGAGAGGTTTTGTCATAACGAGACAAACTGCCTTCGCCGCGGCAGGGCGCCAAGGGGCGCGCCGTTTGCGTCCAAGGCGTGGTCAGCTTCGGGGCGTTGCTGTATCGCGTGGCGCGCACCAGTATTCTTTGCGTATGTCTCGGGGGGACAACATGCATCCAGTGGCGATCGTGACCGGTGGCACGCAAGGGCTTGGGTATGGCTACGTCCGCGAGTTGCAGAGGCGCGGGGCGCGGGTCTTACTCACGGGTCGAACCGCCGCGGGCGTGAGTGCCGCCGTCGAGCGATTAGCCTTGGAGTCTCCGGATGCGGCCGACCGCCTAGCCGGTTGTGTCTGCGAGATCGCCGCTCTCGATTCCGTGCAGTCGGTTTGGGATTTCGGCATTGAACGCTTCGGCTCGATCGATATCTGGTTGAACAACGCGGGTTTCGCGCGCACGGGTGTCGGCTTTCTCGATACGAGCGCAGAGGAGATCGAGTCGATGGTTTCCGCCAATGTCGTCGGTTCGATGAACGCGGCGCAGGTTGCCATCGCCGGCTTTCGACGCCAAGGCACGACGGGCAAGCTGTATCTGACACTCGGGGGTGGCGGGGCGACAGGCCGGGTGGTGCCGGGGATGTCCGTCTATTCGACCACCAAGCGTGCGGTCAAATATTTTGCCGACACCCTGGTCAAGGAACGCAAAGAGGCGGGCGATGGCATTCTGATCGGCACCATCAGTCCCGGTGTCAATGTCACTGAAGGACTATTGCGTGAGATGCAACGCTTGCCCGAGTCGCGGCGCGCGCAAGCGATGCAGCAACTGAACTTTGTCGGCGAACACGTCGAGACCACGACGCCGTGGATCGTCGATCGAGTGCTCTCCGACACGCGTCAGGGCAACAACATCACGTGGCTGACGACCGGTCGTATGCTCGGTCGTGGATTGTCCACGCTGCTTGGTCAAAAGCGCGATGTCATCTCGCGATACGAGTCACAACGGGGTGCGACATGAGTGCGGACGGTTTCAATGCGTGGACTGCTGGAGATGTGTTCGTCGCCGCGACGGAATTGAATGATCCGGACGATGATCACGCCGGGCGCGGCCGCCTCTTGCAGTACGACGCCGAGCTCAATCTGAAGGGCACGCTGTATATCGAGCAGACGACGCATTTGCTTGGCGGGCTCAAGTTCGATGCTAACGGGGTGCTGTGGGCGTTCGACAGTCAAGGTTTCCGGGTGCTCAACATCTATCGCGACGGCCGGGTCGTGCTGCGTAACGAGTTTGGTAGCCGGTCGTATTCGCACGGACATTTCTGCCGCGATGGTTCTTTGCTGTTGGGTGAGCACGTGGTGGGTGACGCGGTGCGTCCCGAGATGCAGGTGCGCATGAAAACCCGGCTGCCCTTCATGCCCGGGACAACTCGCTTGGGTGACGGGCACGTTTGGCGGTTTTCGCCGGCCGGCCAATTGCTCGCCGAATATGCGACCGCGACGCACGGCGGCATGGGTGGTTTTCTCGGTGTGACGATGTCGTCACTGGCGCCGGATGAGCGGACGCTGGTCTACTGCTCCGAAACTGGGCCGCGGCTCATGCGCTATGACCTCGCCGAGGATCGCCAGCTGCCGGATCTGCAAAGTTTCGAACCGCCGTTTCCGCCTGGGCCGCCACCGATGTTCTTCGGCATGCAGTACGCGACCGACGGCACGCTGTATGTGCTGCGCGGCGCTGCACTCGAGGTCGTGGACGAGCACGGCAAAACTCAGCGCTCGATTCCGCTACCCGGGTTCGGTTGGGCGCTGATGCATTTGATGTCCGATGGCGAGCACTGCCTGGTGAGCAACTTTTTCTCGGGAGAGGTCGCCCGCATCCATCTCGTCTCGGGTGACAAACAGGCGAGCGTGATCGCCGGCCTCCCGAAATCGGTGGCGGGACTGACCGAGTATCGCGGCTGACGCTTACTCGTAGCGCAGCGCTTCGATCGGATCGAGACTCGCCGCTTTCGAGGCGGGCGCGATTCCGAACACCACTCCCACCAGTGCCGAAAATCCGGCAGCGGCGAGCATGACCCACACGGGTACGTGTGCCGGTGGGAAGTTGGGTATCAGCGAGGCGATACCCATACCGGCGAGCAAGCCGAGTACGATGCCAACCAAACCGCCGAGCAACGACAGCAGGGCCGCCTCGAGCAAGAACTGAATCAAGATGTCGCGCCGAGTTGCACCAAGCGCCTTCAGGATACCGATCTCGCGAGTGCGCTCGGTCACCGACACCAACATGATGTTCATGATGCCGATACCGCCAACGAGCAGCGAGATTCCGACGATGCCTGCGAGCACGGCTGTCGCGGTTGCCGTGATCTGGTTGAACTGTTTGATGAACGAGTCGGCGGCCTTGATCTCGAAATCGGGCTCGGCATTCGGAGCGAGTTTGCGCGACAGGCGAACGGCCCGGTTGGCGCGTTCGCGCACTTGCGCAAGCTCCGTGAGATTCTCGACGGTGAACGATACTTCCATGAACGGCCGTTCGAACGTTCCCGTCAGTGAACGCGCGACCGAGAAGGGGATGAAGACACGATTGTCCTGACTGAAACCAAAGATTTCGCCGCGCTTCTCGAGCAGGCCGACGACGCGGAACCACTCGCGTCCGATGAGCACATATTCGCCCACCGGATTTTTGGGCATACGCAACTCGTCGCGAACGTCGACACCGATGACCACGATACGACGCCCATTACGATCGTCGCTAGCCGTGATGTACCGACCGACACTCGCATCGACGCCGAGCACATCCTGGGATTCTTCCGTCGCACCGAGAATTTGCGGAGTGGTCGTTCTGCCGCGATAGGCGGCACCGCCGAGTTGCGGCACGATGATCGGCGCAACCCGCGAGATGCCGGGCACGCGATAGCGCAGTGTCTCGACATCATCGAAGGTGATGCGATTGATCCGACCGGTGCGGAAGTTTTCCTGCTCGTTGATGGCATCGAGCGTGAGCGTGTTACTGCCAAGATCGGAGAACTGATTGCTGATGGAGTCCGAAAAGCCCTGCAGCACCGAGACCACGGCGATGACGGCCATGGTGCCGATCAAGATACCGAGCGTGGTGAGGAAGCTGCGCAGACGATGTGCGTTCAGACTGGCGAGGGCGGCGGAGAAAGCTTCGGCAAGCAGATTCATGCGGCACGCGGGGGGTTGAGTGAATCTTCGACGACCAAGCCGTCACGCACGCGGATGGTCCGTTGGCAGTGGGCTGCGATGTCAGGCTCGTGGGTCACCACGACGACCGTTTGCCCCTGCGAATGCAGCGCATCGAACAGCGCCATGATTTCGAGTGAGGTACGCGAGTCGAGGTTGCCGGTCGGCTCGTCCGCAAGCAGCAAGGAGGGCTCGCCGACCAGCGCACGGGCGACGGCGACGCGTTGTCGTTGACCACCGGATAGCTGGTTCGGGCGATGGTCGAGACGATCGCCGAGTCCGACTTTCTCGAGGGCGTGGGTGGCGCGTTCACGACGTTCCGCAGGCGGCATCCGTCGATAGACGAGCGGCTGCATCACGTTTTGCAGCGCCGTTTGACGCGGCAACAAGTGGAAGCTCTGAAAAATGAAACCGATTTCGCGATTACGCACGGTGGCGAGCTCGTCATCGCGTAGGGATGAGGTATCGCGACCATTCAGGATGTATTGCCCTTGGCTCGGCGAATCCAGGCAGCCGATGATGTTCATCAGCGTCGACTTGCCCGATCCCGACGGGCCGATCAACGCGACGTATTCGTTACGTCCGATGAAAAGATCCACGCCCGCCAAGGCCAGCACGGTCTCCTCGCCGAGAACGTATTTTTTGACGATACCCCGCAGCTCGATCATTCGTCGTCGCCGTCCGCGCCTTCTTCGTTGCTTACAGGCTTGTTCTTACGCTCGGTGACAGCATCCCCGTCACGCAGCCGGCGGAGCGTTTTGGCAGGGCCGGTGATGACGCGGTCCTTGGCGGCGATACCGGAGTCGATGGCTTCCCAGCGATCGTCGGAGAGACCGGTGGTGATCGCTCGCTTGCGAGCTTTGCCTGCATCGTCAACCCAGACAAATTTTTTGACGACGTTTTTCTCGGGCGTTTCGGTGACCACTGCCTCGACCGGCACCGACAACTGTTTGCGACCGTCGCCCAAAAAGATGATCGCGCGTGCGCTCATTCCGGATCGTAATTGCAGCGCACCTGGCGCCTCGATCGCGAGCGTGACCTTGTACGAACGGCCTTGACCTTCGACGGTGGGGGTCAGCGCAATCCGTTCGACCTTGCCGGCGAGCGCCGTATCGGGATAGGCGGCGGCGAAGACGTCGGCGCGTTGACCGAGCGTGATCTTTGCGACATCCGCTTCGTCTACTTTGACTTCCGCCTGGATCGCAGACACGTCGGCGATCTTCATCAACTGTGCACCCGCGAGTGAGGCGGTCGAGGGGATGGCGACCTCACCGGCTTTGATGGGCAACGAGACGATACGGCCGCTGATCGGGGCGCGGATTTCGGTTTTGGATCGCTGCTCGCGCGCATCGCTCAACACTGCGAGCGAGCGTTGCAACGCCTCCTCGGAGCTGCGTAGGTCGGCCTCGGCGACCACAAACTGGTTTCGGTCCTCATCAAGGCGGTTCTGATCGATGAGTTTGGCAGTGGCCAATTTTTGACTGCGCTCGTATTGCTGCTTGCGCAACGCGACGACCGCGCGCTGCCGGTCGATGTTGATCCGGTTCTGGCGAACACTCGCTTCCTCACGCGCAATGATGGCGTTGTAGGTTTCCGGGTCGAGTCGCAGCAACAACTGGCCCTCTTGTACGGTGTCACCTTCTTGTACGGCTATGCTGCGAACGCGCGCGGTCACCTCTGCCGTCAGGTTCACTTCAACCCGGTAGGCGAGTGTCCCGGAAGCCAGGATGCTCGGTTTCACTTCCTGTTCCGCCGCGACGATCACCTCGACCGGAGTACCGGATTTTCCGGAGAAGCGCTTGACCGTCAGGGGAACTGCGATTGCAAGCACGATAAGTCCGGCTGCTAGCCAACGTTTGTCGAGTTTCATTGATGTGATTTCCAAAGGTTAGGCGAGCAGCGCCTTGATGATCATGAAGCCGAAGATTCCGACGCTCGGTGCGGCGGCAACGACGAGCGGCGTGATCCAGCGTTCTGCCCGTGTCCATGATTTCCAGCCGAGCGCGCCGAGCCAAACGCTCCAGAAGGCGAGGAAGGTGAACGACGTCGCGAAGGATTTCCAGGGGCTATCGGCATCGAGCTGGATCAGAAGCGGATCGAGCGTCGTGATCGACAGGCTCTCGAGCGGCGTTTGTGGCTCCATGCCGATCGTCCCCACGATGATGAGGAGCGAGTTGAGCAGGGTCGGCATCGACGACCACGCGGCGAGGGCGAGACCCTGTTTGTAACTGATGGTCAGGGCGGTCAGCTTGCCCGCGAACCAGAAATAACCGCCATAGGCGAGCAGTATCAACGGCAGCACCACGCCGCTACTCAAGGTGGCGCTCCAAACGAGGAAACCACCATCGGTGGTCGAGTCTCGGATGCCTTTTAGTTGCGCCTCGGAGATGTCGGGGTTCGATTGCATGACGCTGCGCTCGAGGAACCACGCGGCATCGACCGCACTGAAATACAGAAACGTTCCGGCCATACTGGCGATGCCAAGCAGCACCATGGGCAGCAGCCAAGTCGGCTTCTCCTGGAGGCGTTGCAGCACCGGAGCGGGTTGCAGAAAGATATCGAGCAGGTCTTTCACGGGCCGTAGGTCCTCGAGTATTCCACGCTGGTCTGGGGTTAGGTGTTATATTTGAATACAACACCATAACGGATGCAAGGGGTTTCGGCTGGGGCGAACTTCGTCCGAGGTGGTCAGTCTGACGAACTATCGGAGGTACGGATCATGAAAAAGTTCCTGTTCGCCCTGTTTTCGGCCGTCACGGTCAGCGCCTGTTCGTCCGGTTTGCTGAAGTCTGACGGACCGCGGCTCGACTACGTCAACTACGCGGGCGAACCGGTCAGCGACATCGTCGTCATGCGTGGTATCGACTCTTGGACGCCCGTGTCGCGCGATCAGCTCGTCATTTGGACGGGCATCAACGAGGCTTACCTGCTGCGCGTCTGGGATACCTGCCCGGATCTCACGTTCGCCAACTCGATTCGGGTGACGCAGACCGGGTACACGATCAACAAGTTCGAGAAGGTGATCGCGGGACGGGATAGCTGCCCTATCCTCGAGATTCGACCCCTCGATGTGAAGCAGCTGAAGGCCGATCGCAAGGCCGCCAAGGACCGCGCTCAGCAGCAGCCCTGATTAGGTGACGATCAGGCGATAATGCCGGGGTGAATTCCGTTGCATTGACCGACGTCGATTTACCAAACACCTTGGTTGCCGTCCGCGCTATCGCACGGTCTGCCGGTGAGGCCATCATCGAGGTGTACCGACGGCTCGAGCAGCCCGGCGCCGTCGCGATCGATCGTAAGGCAGACGCCTCGCCGCTCACCGAGGCCGATCTCGCCGCGCATCGCATCATCGTCGCCGGCTTGCAGTCGTTGACACCCGAGTGGCCGGTGCTGTCTGAGGAGGCAGCCGATGTGCCGCTGGCCGAGAGGCACGGCTGGTCACGCTTCTGGTTGGTCGACCCGCTCGATGGCACCAAAGAATTTCTCTCTCGTAACGGCGAGTTCACGGTCAATATCGCGCTCATCGACGAGCACCGTCCCGTGCTCGGGGTGGTGCATGTACCGGTCACCGGTGTCGATTATTTTGGTCTCGCAGCGGTGGGTGCGTGGAAAGCCACGACGTCGGCGGAGTCAGTGCGTATTCGCATCGCACCACGCTCACGGACGCCGATTCGGGTGGTTGGCAGTCGATCGCACGCGGATGCGCGGCTCGCTGCAGCCTTGCAAGCGCTCGGCCCGCACGAGCTGGTGAGCATGGGCAGTTCGTTGAAATTTTGCGTGCTCGCCGAGGGCGATGCGGATGTCTATCCGCGCATCGGTCCGACCTCGGAGTGGGATACGGCCGCGGCCCAGGCGATCGTGCAGGGCGCCGGGGGCGATGTGGTGCGGCTAGATGGCTCACCGCTCGAATACAACCGCGGTAGCGGCTGGTTGAATCCCGACTTCATCGCCATCGGCCCGCGTGATCACGACTGGGTGCGTCTCTTCAGCGGGGTATCGTGACGCCATGATCTATGAATTCGATGGCCATCGTCCCGACATCGCCGCAGGCGTGTATGTCGCACCGAGTGCCGATCTCATCGGGCGGGTGCGCCTCGCGCCGGGCGCTAGCGTCTGGTTTCATGTCGTGTTGCGCGGTGATACCGATTGGATCGAGATCGGCGAGAACAGCAACGTGCAAGATGGCACCGTGATGCACACCGACCCCGGCGTGGTGATGCGCATCGGCGCCAACGTGACGATCGGACATCGTGCGTTCCTGCACGGTTGCACGGTCGGTGACGGCAGTCTCATCGCCAACGGTGCGATGGTGCTCGACCGAGCGGTGATCGGTCGCGATTGTGTCGTGGCGGCGGGCGCGCTGGTGCCGCCGGACAAGGTCATCCCCGACGGCAGCGTCGTGATGGGTTCGCCCGGCAAAATCGTACGCGAGGTGGGTGAGCGCGAGCGTGCTTTGATCCGGCGTTCCGTCGAGAACTATCGCCATCGAGCCCAACGCTATCGGGTGGCTCTACACGTCTTGAGCTGACGGCAACACCGCCTGCATGTGACGCAGAAAGTCCTGCATGTGTTGCAGCATGTTGAGGGTGTCGCGTGGCGCGAGCACATCGCCGGCGAGCACGTGGCTCGAGGGGTCCTCGCTGCGTGTCACCACGACGCGACGCTTGGTCGAGTTGCCGACCACTCCAGCACCCAAGCGCTCGAACATGGCTTCGATCTGTGCGTGACTGACGACTCGATCGTTGGGCGAGTAGATCACGAGGGTCGGTGTCGTGACGAGCTCGAGATCGCTCGCTCGCACGTGATCGACCAGCGCCATCATCGGGATCAGTGCGCGCGATGGATATCGCCAGGTCCAAAACTTCGCGTGCTGTAAGTTGGCGGGACGCCATTGGAAAGTCGGTCCGATCACCAGCGCAGCGAGCTGTTGACCCCACGGTCCGGCGAGCCACTCGCTGCGCGGGTCGCGTGGGCCGAGATTCGGTGATACCAGCAACAGCGCCGCGAGCTTGGAAGCTTCCGCGCGCCGAGCAAGCCATAACGCCAGCGTGCCGCCGGTTGATGTGCCGATGATGACGACCCGTTCGCCGATCCGTTCACCAACCGCATAGGCTTCCAGTGTGTCAACGAGCCAGTCGCCGGCACTCGCTGCGGCCATGGCCTCACCGGGTTGGCCGTGGCCGCGCAAGCGGGTGTGGAACAGATTGGCACCGAGTGCGCGCGCGAGCCGTTCGGTCAGCGGCGAGATTTCTTGTCGCGTGGCTGAATAACCGTGGAGGTAGACGATCGAGAGGGCTGTTTTACGGCGATCCTCATGTGCCCAAAAAATCCGCTTCTCCGTGCCCGGCGTGATCGGCCCGAGCGACGATGCACCGGCGCGACGCTCCGCATCGGCAAGCTGTGATTCGAGCGCGAGCGGGTTTTCCGCGAGTGTCGGCATGCCCCGCGGCTCGACGATCTCGTGCCGAGGGCCGAGTTGATACGCGAGCCACACCACGAGGCAGAGCGACATCGTGATCGTGAGGAGTCGAGCGGGCAGCCGGCGTATCATGCGTTGCAAGTCTAGCGAAGCACCGGAGAAACGGGCAGTTGAGCGCCGAAGTTTTGCGCGCACCGGATTGGCGGATCGAGGGTCGCGATTGGCCAAATCGCGACCGCAGTCGGTTTATCGACTCGGACGGTTTGCGTTGGCATGTTCAAAGACTCGGGTCGGGGCCCGCGTGCCTGCTCCTCCACGGCACGGGTGCTTCGACGCATTCCTTTCGTGATCTGCTGCCCTTGCTCGCCACCTCGTTCGACGTGATCGCCGTCGACTTGCCGGGTCATGGTTTCACATCGCGGCCCGTCGCTCTCGAGGGGTTATCGCTACTGGGTATGACGCGATCGCTCGCGGCGTTGTTGCGGACACTGGTGGTGAGCCCGACGCTCGTCATCGGACACTCGGCGGGTGCGGCGATCGCCGCCCGACTCGTCTTGGATCGCGAGGTCGAACCGCGTTGTCTGATCAGCTTGAATGGTGCGTTGCTGCCGTTGTCGGGATTCAAGCACCCGGCATTCACGCCGCTCGTGCGCGCCGTCGTCAGCAGCCATTGGTTGCCGCGTTGGTTTGCCAAGCGGCTCGAGTCACCGCGTGAGGTCGATCGTTTGCTCGAGAGCACCGGCTCGCGGGTCGATGAGCGCGGGCGAGAGTGCTACCGCCGTCTCTCGCGTTGCCCGGGCCACACCGGCGCTGCGCTCGCCATGATGGGCGTTTGGGATCTGCGGCCGCTCGAGGTTGAACTCTCACGGCTAGCCGTGCCGTTGCATTTGCTCATCGGCGGACAGGATCGGATGATCCTGCCGGGTGAGGCCGTCAAAGTCAGGCAACTCGTGCCGTCGGCCACCGTGGAACAGTGGCCGACTTTGGGGCACCTCGCCCACGAAGAAGATCCAGTCCGTTTGGCCGACTGGGTGCTTGCACGCGCGCGCGCCGACGGTATCGTCATTCCATCCTGACACTAGTGGTTGTATCTTGGGCAGGACAGATACCTCGCAGCGGGCGGCGCTGCGGCAGGCGGATCACCTAGGGGAGCCTCGGTCATGAGTCATGCGATCGTCATTGGCAGCGGCTTCGGCGGGCTCGCGGCAGCCATTCGGCTCGGCGCGCGCGGCTATCGCGTGACGGTGCTCGAGCGTCTCGACGGTCCGGGCGGGCGGGGCTACGTCTACCGCCAAGATGGCTACACCTTTGATGCCGGTCCGACCATCATCACCGCGCCCTATCTGTTTGAGGATCTGTGGCGTCTGTGCGGCAAGCGCCTCGCCGACGATGTCACCTTGCGGTCCATCGATCCGTTCTATGAAGTTCGTTTCGATGACGGTGACGTGTTCCGCTACACCTCGGATCTTGCGCTGATGCGTGAGCAGGTGGCGCGTATCGAGCCACGTGACGTGGCGGCATTCGATCGGTTTCTCGCCCGCAGCCGCGACATCTATGAAGTCGCCTTCCGCGATTTGGCCGAGCAACCGTTCCATGAGATCGGCACGTTGTTGCGAGCGGCTCCCGACCTCCTTCGACTCGGTGGATATCGTTCGGTCTACAGCGAGGTCAGTCGCTTTTTCCGCAGTGACAAGTTGCGCACGCTGTTCAGCTTCCATCCGCTTTTGATCGGGGGCAATCCGTTTACGACCACCGCCTACTACTGCCTGATCGCGCACCTTGAGCGCAGCTATGGGGTGCACTACGCCGAAGGTGGCATGGGTGCTTTGGTGCGAGGTCTCGTCGGCTTGATCGAGGGGCAGGGTGGGCAGCTGCGTTACAACGCTCCGGTGGCGGAAATTCTCGTCAAGGCGGGTCGGGCTTGCGGTGTGAGACTCGAAAGCGGCGAGGTGATCGAAGCGGAGATCGTGGTGTCGAATGCGGACGTGGCGACGACCTATGGAAAATTGTTGGGCTCCACACCACGGCGTCGTTGGACCGATGCAAAGCTCGCTCGCGCCGACTATTCCATGAGTCTATTCGTCTGGTACTTCGGCACCCGTCGACGCTACGACGATGTCTATCACCACACCATGGTTTTGGGTGCTCGCTATCAAGAGCTATTGAAGGATATCTTTGAGCGCAAGCGGCTCGCCGAGGATTTCAGTTTGTATCTGCATCGTCCGAGCGCGAGTGATCTTAGTTTGGCGCCTCCCGGTTGCGATTCGTTCTATGTCTTGGCGCCCGTGCCGCATCTGGATAGCGGCACGGACTGGCGGACGCAGGCCGAGCCGTACCGAGCGGCTGTGCAGCGCCGTTTGGAGTCGACGGTGCTGCCGGGACTCGGCGATGCATTGACCACCTCGCTGATGCTGACGCCACTGGATTTTCGCGACCGGCTGGCCTCGGCAAAAGGTGCGGCGTTCGCGATGGAGCCGAAGCTTTTTCAAAGCGCTTGGTTTCGGCCGCACAACCGCAGTGAGGAGCTCGAGGGCTTGTATCTCGTCGGTGCCGGGACACATCCGGGCGCGGGCCTCCCCGGTGTGGTGTCATCGGCGAACCTGCTCGACAAGATCGTGCCGGCGCCGTCTCCTTCCCGTTAGTCGGGGTGCCGTCAGTCAAGATCGCGCAGCAGCGCGGCTGCGGCAAGTCGACCCGATAGCGTCGCCATCGGCACACCAGGACCGGGATGCGCGCTGCCGCCGGCTAGGTATAGCCCGCGCAGGCGAGTACGGGCATTCGGTCTCGCAAAGCTCGCGAAGGCGCCGTGGTTGGCCGAACCGTAGAGACTGCCGCCGGTGGCGGGGAACAATCGTTCAAAGTCCTGCGGACGGGTGACGACACAGTCGGCGCGATCTCGCGAGACGCAAAGGCCGCTCGCCGCGAGTTGGTCGAAGACGCGTTGCTGCAGTCGTTGCAGCTCGTCGTCGCTCACGCCGGCTCGATCTCCGTCTGCCGGTGCGTTGACGAGGATCAAGAGTCGCTCCCGCTCGCCCGTCTGCAGCGGCGCACTCGCTTCACCGCGATCTTGGGCACACAGGTAGATGGTTGGTCGATCCGTGATGCGGCGCCGTTCAAAGATATCCGCGAACTCGCGTGGATAGTCATCGCCGAAGAAAACGTTGTGATGCGCGAGATCGAAGCCGCGGGTCGGAGCGTCGATACACCAGGTGACCGCCGAGAGCGCACGATCTGCGCGTGCACGGGTTTTGACGGCGCTGCGCACCTCAGCGCCTAGCAGTCCGTCTGCGAGGGCTTGCGTATCGCCGTTGAAGATCACCGAGTCGGCCGGAATGAAGTCACCATCGTGCAGATGCACTCCGATGATGCGGCCGTCGCGCACCGCAATGCGTTGGGCTCCATTGCCCAGACGCAGGTTGGCGCCGCAGTGCCTCGCGAGCGTCGCGAGGGCCTCGGCGACTCGCCGCATGCCGCCCTCGACCAACCACACCCCGCATTGCTCGACGTGCGCGATCAGCATCAAGGTGGCCGGCGCTTGTAAGGGCGACGAGCCGACGTAGGTCGAGTAGCGCGCGAACAGTTGTCGCAGTCTCGGGTCGCGAAAGTGGCTGCCAAGTGCCGCCCACAGGCTGAGCCAAGGCGGTGTTCGCCACATGGCGAGCATGCCGGCGAAGCCGAGTTCGCGCATGAGGCCTGCGGCGCTCGGACGCGGCGCCATCATGAACGGTTCGCGCAGGCTCTCGTGCAAGGCGCCGGCACGATCCAGAAATTCACCAAAGCCGCTTGCCGCTTGCGCCCCGGCGAATTCGCCGATGGCCTGCTTCGAGCGCTGGGCGTTTGCGTGGAGATCGAGCACCCGGGCGCTGTGGCCCCAGGCGTGTCGGGCGAGTAAGTCGGCTGGTATCAAGTTCAGGTGATCGGTCAGTCGACTGCCCGCATCGGCGAACAAAGATTCGAAGATGTGATGCAGGGTAAACACGGTCGGACCGGCATCGATGGGGCGACCGCGCGGAGCGAGACTGCGCAGCTTGCCACCGACCGTTGTGGCACGCTCGACCAGCGTGACGGCGACACCGCGACGAGCGAGGTCGATGCTGGCCGCTAGGCCGCCAACGCCGGCTCCGATCACCACCGTGCGTCGGGACTCGCTCAAGTTTGCAGGGCTCGTTGACGCGTGATGGCGTGTCGGTGGTAGAGGATCAGCGCGAGCCCCAGGATGAGAGGAATGGACCACAAACCCGGATGCAGTGCGAGCGCTGGAATCGTCCTAACGGCGCCGAACGCAAAGAACGCGGTGTAGACGGAAATGCCGGCCCCGACCAGCGCCTTGATATGTTCCTTCAACCAATCGAGCCGCGCCGGTTGCGGCTTGAAAATGAACCAAAGATTGGTGGCAACCGTGGCGATACCGATGGCCGGCATGCCCAGCATCAAAGGTTCGCCGATCCGCAGTGATTCGACCAGACAGATGACGGCGGCGAGGACCAGCAGCACCTGCAGACCCAGATTGCGCCATTCGCGATGCCCGCGATGATTCTCGCGGTGGTGGATGCAAGACCAGCCATACCACGCGAGATTCACCGTGAGGATGGCGAGGCCAAGCATCATCCAGCCGAAAATCCCGCGTACCCACGCGGCATCATCCAAGTGCGGATGGGTGCCCTGCGGATCGAGCAGCGTGCAGATACTGATACCCACCGCGGCCGCGCCGGTCGCTAGCATGGTTCGGGTGAACACCTGTCCCCAGCGGCGGTGCAGGGGGCTTCCCTTACGGCCAAGGACCGGTATCCAAAATGCGACTAGGCCGAGGCTGCCGAAGAGGATATGCAGCACCACGAAGGCGTGAAACAGGCTGATCACGGGGTCGGTCACCTGCATCATGCTGCCGATGTCGTCGGCTAGTGTAAAGTAGGGTTGACGTATGTACTGTCCACCTAGACCGCAGCCGCTCGCGGCGCTGGTGTCTTTGCTGCGCACCATGGCGCGCGGTGACGGCGACCTGCTGAGTTTGTTGCCGGCCAAGGCCTACAAGGTCGAGACCGGTTGGCTCGGCTATTCGCGGCGCTCGATCCTCATCGTCAATGCCCCGGAATTACTGCGCGACGTGCTCACCGACCCGAGCGGCATCTATCCAAAGAACGATCTGATGGTCGGCGCGCTCGAGCCGTTGGTCGGCAATTCGATCTTCGTCTCGAGTGGCGCGATCTGGAAGCGCCAACGACAGATGATCGACCCTGCCTTTTCGCACATGCGTCTTGGCAAAGCCTTCGTGTCGATGTCGGCGGCAGTCGACGATTATGAGCAGCATTTGGATGAGCAAGCAGCGCGCGGGGAGGCCTTTTCGCTGGATCTGGCGATGAGCCACCTGACTGCCGATATCATCTGTCGCACCGTCTTCTCGACGTCGTTGCAGTCGCGAACGGCCGTCGATGTGTTCGAGGCGTTCACGGTTTTTGAGCGAACCTGCGCACAGGTGGAGTTGAAGCGACTCATCTTCGACGAACCGTTCGCCAACATCCCGCAACATCCGGTGGTGCTCGAGGCTTGCGAGCGCATTCGACATCATCTCGGCGATCTGGTCGACACCCATCTTGGCGCGCGCGCGGGTACCTACGACGATATCGCCAGCGCTGTGATCGAGGCCCGTGACGTCGACACGGAGCAGGGCTTCACCCGCAAGGAGTTGCTCGATCAACTCGGCGTGATGTTTCTCGCCGGACACGAGACGACCGCGAGCGCCTTGATTTGGGCTTTCATGATCCTCTCGGTACAGCCGGCGGTGATGGCGCGTGTACGCAGCGAGGTCGAGGCGGTCGCCGGCGATGGTCCGATCAGTCTCGAGCAAGTTAGACGGATGAGCTACGTGCGCAACGTCTTCAAAGAAACCTTGCGATTGTATCCACCGATCACCTTCATTCCGCGAGTGGCAGCAGAGTCGGCGCAAATCGGCCGGCACCGGGTCAAGCGCGGCGCCATGCTGATGATCGCGCCTTGGACCATCCATCGGCACCGGGATTACTGGCCACACCCGCACGCCTTCGACCCCGATCGCTTCTCGCCGGAGCGCGAGCATGAACTCGTGGCAGGCGCCTATCTGCCGTTCGGGCTCGGGCCGCGAGTGTGTGTGGGTGCCGGGTTTGCGCAACTCGAGGCGAGTCTGATCCTCGCCCGACTATGCCGTCGTTATGACTTCCAAGCACACGATGTGCAGCGTGTGCGCCCCGTGGCCCGTTTGACGACGCGACCCGCCGAACAACTGCGGATGACCGTCACGAGGCGTGCATGAGGACGGTGTTGTTGACGCTCGGGCGACTTCCCAAGGCGCTCGAGTTGGCGCGCGCGCTGCAGTCGGCGGGTTGTCGGGTCCTCGTGGCCGAACCGTTTGCACGCCATGTCACCGGTGCGTCGCGTGCCGTCGCCCGCAGTTTCGTCGTACCGGCGCCGGCCGTTGATCGTGAGGGCTACCTGCGCTCGCTCGCCGATATCGTCGCCAAAGAAAACGTCGATGTGGTGTTACCGGTTTCGGAGGAGATCCTGCACGTGGCGGCATTGCACGAGCGGTTGTCCGAGGCGGTCCGAGTGGCTTCGATGCCGCTGAATTCGTTACTGTCGGTATACGATAAACAGGCTTTCATCATGCGTTGTCGCGAGGCGGGTCTCGCGGCCCCCGAGACGCGATCGCTCGATCATCCAGCGGCCGCTGAGCTCGCGCGTCTCGGCCCGACCGTGGTCAAGCCGCGGCACTCGTGCTCGGGTCGTGGTGTGCAGTTCCTCGCGCGCGGCGTCGCGCTGCCGGTGCTCGATGAGCCCGCGATCGTTCAGTCGTTCGTCCCGGGGCAACTGCTCAGCACTTTCGGATTTGCCCGGTACGGTTGCTTGAACTCCACGGTGGTGTATCGCGCCGCCGTGTTGCAGGGCACGGTCGCCGTGTGCTTCGAGCGTATCGATGCGCCGGCGGCCGTATTGCAGTGGATCGAGCGTTTTGTCGCGCATACCGGTTTCGATGGCTTTGTGTCGTTCGACTTGATGCTCGATGCGCAGGGCGTCGTGTGGGGTATCGAATGCAATCCGCGCACGACCAGTGGGATCCATTTCGTGCACCCGGCGGATCTCGCCCGCAGCGTGCTGCAACCCGATGAGCCGCAGTCATGGCGGTTCAAGCCTGGGCGGCTGTTACAGCAGTTTTATCCGTGCCTCACCGAGACGCAGGCCTCGGTGTTCTCAGCGCGCTTCCGCAGCAATCTGAGAAATCTCTGGCGGGCCCGTGATGTCAGTTGGCAACTCGATGATCCCTGGCCGTTCGTCGGCATGCCTTGGACATCTTGGCCTATCATCGAGCGTGCGATCGAAGAACGATGTACCTTCGGCGAGGTGGCGATGCGTGATTTCGATTGGCGCGAGACAGCGGAGAGCCGCCGATGACAGCCAAGCTTGCCAGTGCCCAAGATCTCGAAACGTGCCGTGAGTCGATTCGCGTCGGCTCAAAGACCTTTTATGCGGCCTCGTTCCTGCTCCCACAACGAGTGCGCGAGCCGGCGCTGGCGCTTTATGCTTTTTGCCGAGAAGCCGATGACGCCATCGACCAATCGGATGATCCGCAGCGCGCCTGGGTCGAACTGAACGACCGGCTCGATCGTTTATATCGGGGCGAGCCGATCGATCGCGCCGCCGACCGAGCCATGGCCGATGTGGTCACCGAGTTTCTTATCCCGCAGGCGATCCCGGCTGCCTTGCTCGAGGGATTTGCTTGGGACGCAGCCGGCCGGCGTTATGACGACTTTCGCAGCCTGCAGGACTATGCGGTCCGAGTGGCAGGTACGGTCGGAATCATGATGTCCCTGCTGATGGGAGTGCGCGCGCCGTGGGCGTTGGCACGCGCGGCCGAATTGGGCATCGCGATGCAGTTGTCCAATATCGCCAGAGACGTCGGTGAAGACGCTCGCATGGGGCGCGTCTATCTCCCGGAAGACTGGTTGCGCGAGGCGAACTCGTCACGTGAAGCGTTATTGGCCGCGCCGGTTTTCGGCCAGTCCTTCCGACAAGTCGTTGATCGACTGTTGCATGCGGCAGAAACGCTATACGTGCGAGCTGCAGCCGGTGTGACGGAGCTGCCGCCAGAATGTCGACCGGCGATCCACGCGGCGCGCTTGATGTATGCCGAGATCGGGCGCGAGGTCATGCGCCGTTCGGGCGATTCCATCTCGCAACGCGCCGTGGTGTCAGGCCGACGCAAAGCGCTCCTGCTCGCCAAAGCGATTTCCGTCACGGCGATCGCAAGTTCGCCTCAATACAAGAGTTGGCCGGTGATGCCAGCGGCCGTTTTTTTACTCGATGCGATCGCGGCACATGATGCGGCCCGAGGTATCGTCCCTGATCCGACGGTCGCCGAGTCGATCTTGACCCGTGATTTGATGCGACTGCTCGGGGTCATCGAGCGACTCGAATCGCAGGAGCTGACAGACCTAGAGCAGACGACCTGAGCGCACTCGCGGCAGTCTGACCGGCAACAAGGCTCTCACCCACGATGTTGCGAAGCGACGCAACGAGACGCTTTCGTGAAAGCTCTCGACACGCGCTCCATCGAGGGTTGTTTCGACCAACGATCGGGAATAAAACGGCGCGCTCTCCAGCGTCTCGATCACCCGCGGTCGGGCGCCGAGATCGCAGCGCGTGTAGCGCTCGATGCCCCACATCGTGCTCGGCAGCCGTTGGATCGGCGGTTGCGATCCGGCGCGCACGCTGCCGTCTGCGGCAAAATCCAGCGACCACGAGCGGTCTGGGTGACCCGATGCCCCGACCGTGTCGTACAGCACACGTGAGTTGCTCGAACCGTGGCTGCGCGACCAGTTCCAGGCGTCAAAGTCGTCTTCGAGGGGAGCCGAACCCTGATTCGCATCGAGATAGGCAGCGCCTTGCCAATGCAGAGCCGGCGCCTCGAAGCGAACGCTGATTCGCGCCAGCGGTGCGATCGGCCACCACAGGTGGCGGGCCGCCGCGTCGAGCGGATAGGGAGTGGCGTGTCGGACGCGGGGCGTGACTCGAATCTGGCCGCGCAGCGTTTGCGGCCAAGGTGAGGTGCGCTCGTCCACGTCGATCTGCAGGGCGTCGCCCTCCCAAGTGACGCGACTCGGACCGATACTCAACTGATGCGGCTGACGCGTCACCGCGGCGGCATCGCGCTCGGTCATAGCCCAGCGACGCCCTTGCCCACGATAGAGCACCACGTTGAGCGCCGAGTGCTGCACCGGATCAACCAAGCCGCCCCGTCGAGCGCGCGCATACCAGGGCGAGAAGACGCAGCCGAGCATCGCGATGACGGTGAGGCCGTATTGACCGCAGTCGCTCAGCGCATCGAGATACCACCAGGCATAGCCATTCGGTGCGAGCGACGCCGCAAAGTCCGGACCGGTTTGACTCACCACCGGGTGGTGTCTATATTCCATGACACCATAGTGTGACAATCTGAGCTGACATTCGCCAGCGAGCAGGTTTCCCACTTCGTTTGCCGAGCAGGCGCAGGCATGAAACAGGTGAAGGCATGAAAAATGCGTCCGGATCCAGAATCGAGCAGGCCCTCGAAGTGGCGGTCGAGTCGTGTGAGTCGCTAGGTTGCCCACCGCGTTTAGCCGCTGCCATCCGCTACGCTGTTTTTCCGGGCGGCGCGCGGATTCGTCCGCGCCTGTGCCTCGCGATCGCCGCAGGCTGCGGCGAGGCGCAATCGGCGCTCGCCGAGGCGACCGCAGCCTCCATCGAGTTGCTGCATTGCGCCTCTTTGGTCCACGACGATCTGCCGTGTTTCGATGACGCCGAGTTTCGTCGCAATCGACCGTCAGTGCATCGTGCGTTCGACGAACGGATCGCGCTGCTCGTTGGCGATGCGTTGATCGTGCTCGCGTTCCAGAACGTTGCGCGCGCTTATGCTCAGCATCCGACGCGCTTGCCAGGTGTGGTTCTCGCGCTTGCGCGCGCGGCGGGTGCGCCCGGTGGCATCGTCGCCGGGCAGGCGTGGGAGTGCGAGGAGACGACGCCGCTCGAGGAGTATCGGCGTCTCAAGACCGGTGCGTTATTCGTGGCTGCGACCGTGGGCGGTGCGCTCTCGGCAGGCGTCGATCCGACGCCGTGGCGTGAACTCGGCGAGCGACTCGGCGAGGCCTATCAGGTTGCTGATGATATCCGTGACGTACTCGGTACCGATGTCGAGTTGGGTAAGCCCGCGCATCGTGATGCCGAGCTGCTGCGCCCAAGTTGTGTCAACGAATTGGGCGTTGCCGGCGCCGTCGCACATTTCGAAGCGTTGATCCGTGCGGCCAACGAATCCATTCCCGACTGTCCCGGCGCAGAATTCCTGCGCGATCTGCTCGATCTCGAAGCGCAGCGATTATTGCCCGCCGCGCTCCTCGAGCGCGTGGCCGCTTGAGCAGCGGATCCACGGGCGTCGCTACAGGCAACAGGGAGTGCACCTACCGGGTTGGCTGCGGCATCGTTGGCGTCGCTGGCGTAATGCCCAACTGCTGGATCCTCGGGTCCAAAGCAAGCTATCCGGCTTTTGGCTGACCCGTCGGCGCGCGCGCCGCGAAGCCGGCGAAACTTTTGATCTGGTTGCGGGTTTCGTCTACTCGCAGGTGTTGCTCGCCTGTCATCGCCTGGGCGTGCTGACGCAGTTGCGCGCTGGCCCGCTGTCGCAGTCACAAGTGTTGTCGAACCTCGAGCTGCCGCCGGCGGCAGCGCTCACGTTGCTGCGAGCGGCCGAAGCGCTGGATCTGCTCGAGAGCGACGAGTCGGAGGCGGACGAGCTGACCTGGTGGTTAGGCGCCAAAGGCGCAGCTCTGCTCGGCAATGCCGGCGCGCTCGCGATGATCGAGCATCACGCCGTGCTTTACCGTGATCTCGTCGATCCGGTCGCCCTGTTGCGTGCACCGCGCGGGAGCAGCGAGCTCGCGCATTACTGGCCCTATGCCACCTCCGATGCACCATCGCGTGCCGCACCGCAGCAGATTCGCGCCTACACCACGTTGATGGCGGCCTCGCAGGGGCTCGTCGCCAACGAAATTCTCGACGCCTACGATTTCAGCCGACATCGCCGCATCCTCGATATCGGCGGTGGCGACGGGACTTTTCTGCGGCATGTGCGCGAGCGTGCGCCGCAGGCGCAACTCGTGCTCTTCGATCTGCCCGCAGTCGCGGCCGAGGCTGAGCGGCGCTTCGCGGCGGCACCCGGCATCGAGTGCATCGGTGGTGACTTTGCGCGCGATGCGCTGCCGAGCGGCGCGGATCTCATCACTCTGGTGCGCATCCTGCACGATCACGACGACGAGCTCGCGCAATCCTTGTTACATCGTGCGGCCGCTGCGCTCGCACCGGGTGGCTGCCTGATCGTGGCCGAGCCGCTCGCGGGCACGCCGCGGGCTAGGCGCATGGGGAACGCCTATTTCGGGTTATACCTCTGGGCCATGGGTAGTGGGCGGGCGCGAACGGCCGCCGAATTGAGCGCTTGGATGCGCGCTGCGGGACTCATCGAGATCGAGGAGCGGGCCACGCGAATTCCCCTGCAAACCCGCCTGATCGTTGCCCGTCGGGCCCGCTGAGGCGGCAGCGGATTTCGGGGTGTCTTTAATAGTTGACACTTCAAAGCGTAAGCGTAAACTGACACTTGGATCGTCAGGCCTAAGGAGCCTGTATGGCACAGGGATGGAACACACTCGCCGTGGTGATCGAGGGACCGGAGCGCTTGGCGCTCAATCGGCTCTCTCTGCCGGCGCCTGCGTCTGATGAGATCCTCGTCGACATCGAATGGAGCGGGATCAGCACCGGCACCGAGCGGTTGCTTTGGTCCGGTCGAATGCCGCCCTTTCCCGGCATGGGTTATCCGCTCGTTCCGGGGTACGAATCCGTTGGTCGCATTCGGGAATTGGGCTCCGCCGTGACCGGATTCACGGTCGGCCAGCGCGTGTTCGTGCCGGGCGCTCGTTGCTTCGGCGAAGTGCGCGGATTGTTTGGTGGTGCCGCTTCTCAGGTGGTAGTGCCCGCAGTTCGTGTTACCGCGGTCGACGATGCCTTGGGTGAACGGGCTGTGCTGCTCGCACTGGCCGCAACGGCGTATCACGCGCTCGCGAACCCTGCGGCAGCGCCGGCTGATTTGATCGTGGGCCACGGGGTGCTCGGTCGACTTCTCGCGCGCATCACGATCGCACTCGGCGCCCCGGCACCGGTGGTGTGGGAGCGTGACGAGCGGCGTCGTCACGGCGCGACGCAGTACGCCGTCATCGACCCGGCGCTGGATAGTCAGCGTCGCTATCGCTCGATTTACGACGTCAGCGGCGATTCGCGAATTCTCGACTCCCTCCTCGGCGTGCTTGCGCCCGGTGGCGAGGTGGTCCTGGCGGGCTTCTACACGGAGGCCATGCAATTCGACTTCACGGCGGCCTTCATGCGCGAGGCGCGTATCCGGGTTGCGGCTGAGTGGAAAGAGCCCGACCTGAAGGCCGTGATCGCCTTGATCGAGCGCGGCGCTTTGTCCCTCGATGGACTCATCACGCATCGGCGCGACGCGCAGTCAGCCGATGCCGCGTATCGCCAGGCTTTTGGCGATCCGGATTGTCTCAAAATGGTTCTCGACTGGAGGCACGCAGCATGACCCCGCCTAGCGACATGGTCTCCATTCCGGTTGAAAAGCTCAAGCGTAGTCTGCGGGCCGAGGCTGCGATGGCACCTCCCTCGGTGACGCCCACACCGGTGACCAAAGAAACGCAGATCATCGCGATCTACGGCAAAGGTGGCATCGGCAAGAGTTTCACGCTCGCCAACCTCAGTTACATGATGGCCCAGCAGGGCAAGAAGATCCTGCTGATCGGCTGCGATCCAAAGAGCGACACCACGTCTTTGCTGTTCGGCGGTCGTGCGTGCCCCACCATCATCGAGACCTCGTCAAAGAAAAAATTGGCGGGCGAGCCACTCGAGATCGGTGACGTCTGCTTCAAGCGCGATGGCGTCTATGCCATGGAGCTCGGCGGGCCTGAGGTCGGTCGCGGCTGCGGCGGTCGCGGCATCATTCACGGCTTCGAAACGCTCGAGAAGCTCGGCTTCCACGACTGGGGCTTCGATTACGTGCTGCTCGATTTTTTGGGCGATGTGGTTTGTGGCGGCTTTGGTCTGCCGATCGCCCGCGATATGTGCCAGAAGGTCATCGTGGTCGGCAGCAACGATCTGCAATCACTCTACGTCGCCAACAACGTCTGCTCGGCGGTCGAATATTTCCGCAAGCTGGGCGGCAACGTCGGCGTGGCAGGGCTCGTGATCAACAAAGACGATCACACCGGCGAAGCGCAGGCGTTTGCGGCGGCGGCAGGCATTCCGGTGCTCGCCGCGATTCCGGCGCACGAGGACATCCGGCGCAAGAGCGCGAACTACGAAATCATCGGTACGCCCGAATCGGCGTGGGGCGACTTGTTCGCCGAGCTCGCCGGCAATGTGGCCGCTGCGCCACCGGTGCGACCCAACCCCCTCACGCAAGACGAACTGCTCGGTCTCTTCAAAGGCGAGGCCGTCGGCCGAGGCGTCACGTTGCAACCGGCCACCTTCGAAGACATGTGCGGTCGTTCGCAAATCCAGAAACCCTCACTCGAAGTCGTTTACGACGCAATCTGACATGAGCGCACTCGACACCGACATCGACGCTAGCCCGGAGGTCCTCCCGCAGGACATCGCGGGAGGTGCGTCCTGTCATGGTGGCGAGACGCGACTGCGCGCTGCGGCCGTTGCGGCAGGCAAGGCCGACGTACTGGCGAAGTACGCGCGCGATTACCCGGCAGGCCCGCACGATCAACCGCAGAGCATGTGCCCGGCTTTCGGCAGTCTGCGCGTCGGATTGCGGATGCGTCGCACGGCGACGATCCTCTCGGGCTCCGCTTGCTGCGTCTACGGGTTGACCTTCACAGCTCATTTCTACGGCGCGAGGCGCACGGTCGGCTACGTCCCGTTCAATTCCGAGACGCTCGTCACGGGCAAGTTATTCGAAGACATTCGCGATGCGGTCCACGCGCTGGCGGACCCTGCGCAATACGATGCGATCGTCGTCACGAACCTTTGCGTGCCGACTGCCTCCGGCGTTCCATTGCAGTTGTTGCCCAAAGAAATCAACGGCGTTCGAATCATCGGTATCGATGTGCCGGGTTTCGGCATTCCGACGCACGCGGAAGCGAAGGATGTGCTGGCCGGAGCAATGCTCAGATACGCGCGCGGCGAGGCGGAATCGGGCCCCGTGCAAGCACCGCGAAACGGCCGTGCTGCCAAACCGACGATTTCATTGGTGGGGGAGATTTTCCCCGCAGATCCGGTCGGTATCGGCATGATGCTCGAGCCGATGGGTCTCGCAGCCGGTCAGCAGGTACCGACCCGCGAATGGCGCGAGTTGTATGCAGCGCTCGATTGCGCGGCGGTGGCGGCGATCCACCCGTTCTACACCAGCGTCTATCGCGAATTCGAAGCCGCTGGCCGACCGATCGTAGGCTCTGCGCCGGTGGGTTACGAGGGCACGGCCGGCTGGATCGAAAACATCGGTAAACTTTGTAACGTCGGTCGCGACGGTATCGAGGCGGCCAAGAATCGTGTGTTGCCAGCGATTCGTGCGGCGCTCGCGGCGGCTCCCATCCGTGGGCGCATCACGCTGTCGGGTTACGAAGGCTCGGAGTTGTTGGTGGCGCGGCTGCTCATCGAGAGCGGCGCGGATGTGCGTTATGTCGGCTCGGCGTGTCCGCGTACGCCTCACTCCGAAATCGATCGCGAATGGCTCGCTGATCGCGGCGTGCATGTGCAGTTCCGAGCGTCGCTCGAGCAGGATCTGGCCGCTTTCGCCGAGTTCAAGCCGGATCTCGTGGTGGGTACGACTCCGGTCGTCCAGAAGGCCAAAGAAATGGCCATCCCATCTTTGTATTTCACCAACCTGATTTCATCTAGACCGCTCATGGGTATCGCGGGTGCGGGTTCGCTTGCACAGCTCATCAACACGGCGATTGCGGGCAAATCGCGCTTCGACGAAATGAAGGCTTTCTTCGGCGAAACCGGCACGGGCGATTCGGCCGGTGTCTGGCACGACACACCTCGAGCGCATCCAGAGTTCCGCGACAGCTATCGACGTAAACTCGAAAAGCAGACCAAGGCACGCAAAGCGGAGGAGATGATCTGATGCTCGTGCTCGATCACGACCGCGCGGGTGGCTATTGGGGGGCGGTGTACGTCTTCACTGCCATCAAAGGCTTGCAGGTCATCATCGACGGCCCGGTCGGCTGCGAGAATCTGCCGGTCACCTCCGTTTTGCATTACACCGATGGTCTGCCGCCGCACGAGTTGCCTGTGGTGGTGACGGGCATCGCAGAGGAAGAGCTCGGTCAGCATGGCACCGAAGGTGCGATGAAGCGCGCCCACAAAGTGCTCGATCCGCATCTACCTGCGGTGGTGGTGACCGGTTCCATCGCCGAGATGATCGGTGGTGGCGTCACGCCGGAAGGCACGAACATCAAGCGTTTTCTGCCGCGAACCATCGACGAAGATCAGTGGCAGTGTGCCAATCGCGCGCTGTGGTGGCTGTGGACCGAATTCGGTCCCAAGAAAGTACCACCGGCGCCGCGCGAGCGCGAGATGGGCAAGGCGCCCGGCTATAAGCCACGGGTCAATATCATTGGCCCGGCTTACGGCATGTTCAACATGAACTCCGATCTCGCCGAAATTCGTCGGCTGGTCGAGGGCATGGGTGCCGAGATCAACCTGGTGTTTCCGCTCGGCAGTCATCTGGCCGAAATAGCCACGCTGGCCGATGCCGATGTGAACATTTGCATGTACCGCGAGTACGGCAAGATGCTCTGCGAAGGCATGGAACGACCGTGGTTGCAGGCGCCGATCGGCCTGCACAGCACCACCAAATTTTTGCGTGCGCTCGGTGAGCTGACGGGCCTCGACCCGGAGCCATTCATCGAGCGCGAGAAACTGACCACGATCAAACCGCTGTGGGACCTGTGGCGCTCCGTCACCCAGGATTTCTTCGGCACCGCGAGTTTCGCCATCGTAGCGGGCGAGACTTACGCACGTGGCATACGCCACTTCCTCGAATCCGAGCTCGGTCTGCCGTGCATGTTCTCGTATGCGCGACGGCCCGGAGTCAAGCCCGACAACGCGGCCGTACGTCAATCGGTACGCGAGAAAACCCCCCTCGTGTTATTCGGCAGCTATAACGAGCGTATGTACCTGGCCGAGCTCGGACCTCGTGCGATGTACATCCCCGCATCTTTCCCCGGCGCGATCATTCGGCGTCATACGGGAACCCCTTTCATGGGATATGCCGGGGCAACTTATCTGGTGCAGGAAGTCTGCAACGCCTTGTTCGATGCGTTGTTCCACATCCTGCCGCTAGCCACCGATATGGACAAGGTCGATCCGACACCGGCGCGCCAAGCGCGCGAGGCGAGTGTGTGGGATGAGGAGGCGTTACGTCTGCTCGACGACTATGTGGCCAATGAACCCTATCTGGTACGCATCTCCGCCGCCAAACGTCTGCGCGATCTCGCTGAGAGCGCTGCGCGTGCTGCGGGCGAGGAGCGTGTCACAGCGGCCCGCGTCACACGCGCGCGGGCGGAGCTCGCTACGGGGCGTGCAGCATGAAACGGAGAGTCATGCGAACGACGTCGAGTCGTTCAAAGGGGGGAACTTATTGTCGGGCGACCACTGCTTCGGCGGTGGCCGCAGGTTGCGACCCGGGTTGCAGCCGACAGTCCCTGCCGCGCGGGAAGGCGCGGATAGCAACGTTGTGAAGAAGGAGATAACAAATGGCTGAAGGAAAGAGCATTTCAGGAGCCACACCGGATGAGGCGCGCGCCATCAACCGGTTCTTCTGGTTGAGCACTTGGATGTGGTTCGGGGTCTCCGTGGCCGCGCACTACTTGATCTGGAACTGGGTCCCCTGGTTCTGATCACCCATCGCTAATTTTCAGGAGAAATTTTATGTGGCGAATTTGGATGGTTATGGATCCCCGCAAGGTGATCATCGTCGGCGGTATCGCCGTCGCGGCGATCGTCGCGACGAATCACTTCGTGCAATTGAGCACCAAGTATTCGTGCTGGCTCGATGGTCACGGTAGCGGTTCGTGCTTGGCTGCGGCTCCGGCCACCGCCAGCAACGTGCAGCACAACGCTCCGCTGCCGAACTGATGAGAAAGTGAACGGCGGCGACCCGGTATCGCGAGGTGCCGGTCGTCGCCCGACACTGGCGGGCGACAGCATTCAAAGCGGAGCTTCCGCAGCGATTGACGGGGAACAGTCATGGCAATGCTAAATTTCGAGAAAAAATATCGGGTCAGGGGCGGAACCCTGCTCGGCGGCGATTTATTCGACTTCTGGCTCGGTGCCTTCTACGTCGGATTCTTTGGAGTGACGGCGGCGTTCTTTGCGCTGCTCGGCACGGCACTGCTGGTTTACGGTGCAGCCATCGGACCGACCTGGAACCTGTGGCAGATCAGCATCGCACCTCCGGACTTGAGTTACGGTCTTGGCTTGGCGCCGTTGCACGAGGGCGGTCTGTGGCAGATCGTCACGATCTGCGCGATCGGGGCGTTCGTCTCGTGGGCGTTACGCGAGGTCGAAATCTGCAGAAAGCTCGGCATGGGTTTCCATGTGCCGGTGGCTTTCGGCAGCGCCATCTTGGCTTATGTGACGCTGCAGGTCGTGCGGCCGGTGCTACTCGGCGCATGGGGACATGCGTTTCCCTACGGTATCTACAGCCACCTCGACTGGGTTTCGAACGTGGCCTATCAATACCTGCACTTCCACTACAACCCGGCGCACATGGTCGCGGTGACCCTATTCTTCACTACCGTGCTTGCGCTGGCACTGCACGGCTCACTCGTCCTGTCTGCGCTCAACCCGCAGCCCGGTGAGGTGGTGAAAGGTGCGGAGCACGAGAACACCTTCTTCCGCGACAACATCGGCTATTCGATCGGCACCCTCGGTATCCATCGCTTCGGCTTGCTGGTTTCCGTCAATGCCGGAATTTGGAGCGCGATTTGTATCGTGGTCAGCGGTCCATTCTGGACGCGCAGTTGGACCGATTGGTGGGCCTGGTGGCTCAACCTCCCGATCTGGACTTGAGGAACGCACACATGCCTGAATATCAAAATATTTTCACGCGCGTGCAGGTGGCCGCACCGCATTATCCCGGTGTCCCGCACAACCCGCGCGGCGTCTGGGTTCGCGGTGTCAAAGCGAGCGCCAACTACTGGTTGGGCAAGATCGGTGACGCGCAGGTCGGACCGTTCTATCTCGGTAGCACCGGCGTCGCCTCCATCTTGTGCTTCATCATCGCCTTCGAGATCGTCGGCTTGAATATGCTGGCGTCGGTGAACTGGAATCCCCTGCAGTTCATCCGGCAGCTATTCTGGCTGGCCTTGGAGCCGCCGGCGCCACAGTATGGCTTACGCTTGCCGCCGCTCAGTCAGGGCGGCTGGCATCTCATGGCAGGATTCTTCCTCACCATGTCGGTGCTGTTGTGGTGGGTGCGCACCTACAACCTCGCGCGCAAGCTCAAGCTGGGCACGCATACGGCTTGGGCGTTCGCCTCGGCGATCTTCCTCTTTCTCGTGCTCGGCTTCATCCGTCCGGTGTTGATGGGAAGTTGGTCCGAGGCTGTGCCGTACGGCATTTTCGCCCACCTCGATTGGACGGCGGCCTTTTCGCTCCGCTACGGCAATCTGCTCTACAACCCGTTTCACGCGTTGTCGATCGTCTTCTTGTATGGCTCGGTACTGCTCTTCGCCATGCACGCCGGTACGATCATGGCGGTCAGTCGCTACGGTGGCGAACGTGAAGTCGAGCAAGTGCTCGATCGGGGCACCGCGTCCGAGCGTGCGGCACTGTTTTGGCGTTGGACCATGGGCTTCAACGCGACCATGGAATCGGTGCATCGCTGGGCTTGGTGGTTTGCGGTGCTGTGCACGCTGACGGGCGGTATCGGCATCCTGCTCACCGGCACGGTCGTCGACGACTGGTACTTGTGGGCGGTGAAGCACGGCGTTGCGCCGAGTTATCCCACCACCTTCGAACCCATGCCTGATCCGGCGCTCACTTCGGGAGTTGCCCAATGAAAATGCACATTAGACTGACGGCGGTGCTGATCGCGTTCGGTGTGCTCGCCGGTTGCGGCGAGCGTCCGCCCATCGAGACCGAACAACTCGGTTACCGCGGCACCGGTATGGAGCAGAATCGCAATCCGCGACTGCTGCAAAAAGTCGTGGCGGCGAATCAGATCGGAAATATCCAACCGCCTGCGGACTCGAGCGGTCCGTTGGCCAAGGACATCTACCAAAACGTGCAAGTGCTATCTGATCTGTCGATCGGTGAATTCACTCGCGTGATGCTCTCGATGACCGAGTGGGTTGCTCCGGCCGAGGAGAAGAACTGCACCTATTGCCACAACGCCGAAAATTACGCCGACGAAGGTAAGTACACCTATCAGGTCGCGCGCAGCATGTTGAAGATGACGCGCGAGATCAACAGCGAGTGGAAGGCGCACGTCAAAGATACCGGTGTGACTTGTCACACCTGTCATCGCGGTGGTCCCGTGCCGTCGTATGTGTGGTTCACCGATCCGGGCGCCGGACGCGAAAACGCGTTCGTGGGCACGCGGGCGGGTCAGAACTCGGCCGTCACCGGGCTCGGTATCACGACCATTGGCCACTCGAGTCTGCCTTACGATCCGTATTCGGCCTATCTGCTCGGCGATTCGCCGATCCGCGTGCAGGGGGATACGGCGCTGCCGACCGGGAATCGCGCCTCGATCAAGCAGGCCGAGTGGACTTACTCGCTGATGGTGCACATGTCCAATTCTTTGGGCGTCAATTGCACCTATTGTCATAACACCCGCGCTTGGTCGGATTGGGAGCAGAGTCGACCACAGCGCTCGGTCGCCTGGTACGGCATCCGCATGGCGCGTAGTCTCAACAACGCCTACATGGTGCCCTTGACCAAAGTTTTCCCGGCGCATCGCAAGGGACCGCTCGGTGATGTCGCCAAGGTCAACTGCGAGACCTGCCACCAAGGCGCTTACAAACCCTACTTCGGGCAGAGCATGGCCAAGGCCTACCCCGAATTGCAGGGCACTAAGCCCGTGGCGATCGAGCCGGCGGCGACGCCCGCTGAATCGACGGATGGCGCCACGACGGCGGCGTCGACCGAGCCGGTCGTCGCTGCTGCGATCACGCGACCTTCGTCGTCGGGTGGCGGCCGCTGAGGCGCCAGCAGCCGTTCCCGATAGGAACTGCGCCGGTGGTGAATGTATTGCTCGCCCAGCCCCGCGGCTTCTGCGCGGGGGTGGCGCGGGCGATCGAGATTGCCGAGCGTGCGCTCGAGATGCACGGCGCACCGGTCTACATATTCCATGAGATCGTGCACAACGGACACGTGGTCGCTGACCTCGCGGCTCGCGGCGCCGTATTCGTCGAACACATTGCAGATATACCCGCAGGTGCCGTCACGGTGTTCAGCGCGCATGGTGTCTCGACTGCGGTGGTCGACGCGGCGCGGGCGCGTGATCTGCGCGTGATCGATGCCACCTGTCCGCTCGTCACCAAGGTGCATCTGCAAGCGCAACGATATTCGCAGCGCGGCTACACCATCGTCGTGGTCGGGCATGCCGGTCACGAGGAAGTCGAGGGTACTCGCGGTTCGGTCAACGGACCGGTGCATGTGGTCGGTACGCTCGAAGATATCGCCGCCTTGCCCATGACCTGTGACGAGCCGGTCGCCTACGTCACGCAAACGACGCTGTCGATGGACGACACCCGAGAGTTGATCGCGGCGCTCGAAGCGCGCTATCCGGAGATCGTCGGGCCGGGACTCGAGGATATTTGCTACGCGACCATGAATCGGCAGCGCGCGGTCCAGCAGTTGGCGCGACGCGTCGATCTGGTCATCGTCGTGGGTGCCCACAACAGTTCGAACTCCAACCGGCTGCAGGAAGTGGCGGCCGATAGTGGTGTGCCGGCGCGCTTGGTCGAGGATGAGCGGGAAGTGCAGCCGGTTTGGCTGGAAGGCGTGCGTTGCGTCGGCATCACCGCTGGCGCATCGACACCCGAGTATCTCGTGCGTCGGGTCTACGAGAAGTTGACCGAATTGGGTGCCGTATCAGTGCGTGAGTTACCCGGGCTCGCCGAAACCGTTCGGTTTCGCTTACCGGATTCGCTGCGTCAAGCTGGCTAACCGAGCTGGCTGCGCGTCAAGAGACGCAGCACGCCGTTGAACATGGCGTTATCGCGCAATCTCAATGGACGCTTGGGCCGAACCTGTTGCGATTCGAGCAGCGCACAGTGACGGGCGATCGCGTCGAAAATTCCCGCGACATCCAGCCCGGCATCCTGCATGCATTGTTCACGCGTGCCGTGCTCGATCGGCTGATCCGGCAAGCCGAGTCGCAGAACCGAGACTTGGATACCTCTTGCGGCCAAAAATTCAGCGACTGCTGAACCTGCGCCACCCGCTTTGGCATTTTCTTCCAGCGTGACCAAGACTTCGTGCTGTGCAGCCAGCTCGAGAATCAACGCTTCGTCCAAGGGCTTGATATAGCGCATGTTGGCAACGCTCGCGTCGATGATGTCGGCGACCTCGTGCGCCACATCGGCGATCGGCCCGAAGGCGAGCATCGCGATACCCGAGCCGCGTCGCAGCAGCTCACCACGACCGACCGGCAAGGCGCGCGGCAAGGGTTGATCTGCGGCTGCGAGTCCGACGGCCGCGGTCCGAGGGTAGCGCAGCGCGCAGGGGCTGCCGAGCTCGACGGCGGTGCGCAACATGGCGCGCAGCTCCATGCCGCTGGCCGGCGCCATGATCGTGAGATTGGGCACGCAACGGAGAAACGAGAGATCCAGGCTGCCGTTGTGCGTCGCGCCGTCGGGACCGACGAGACCCGCGCGATCGATCGCGAAAGTGACCGGTAGTCCCTGCAGGCAGACATCGTGTACCACCTGATCGAAGGCGCGCTGCAAAAAGGTCGAATAAATCGCGACGATGGGGCGCAGCCCTTGTGTCGCAAGACCGGCTGCGAAGGTGACGGCATGTTGTTCGGCGATGCCAACGTCGTGGTATCGCTCCGGGAATCGACGCGCGAACGCGACCAAGCCAGACCCTTCGCGCATCGCCGGCGTCACGACGGCGATGCGCGCATCCTCGGCTGCGAGCTCGCAAACGCCATCGCCGAAGATTTGCGTGTAGGTCGTGGGTGCGGGCTTGCCGCCGACGATCCCGGTATCGGTGTCGAAGGGTGTGACGCCGTGATATTTGATGGGATCCGTCTCGGCAGGCTCGTAACCTTTACCTTTGCAGGTGAGCACGTGCAGCAAGCGCGGTCCCGGTTGATCTTTCAACTGCTGCAAACACCGCAGTAACGCGGGGAGATCATGTCCGTCGATCGGGCCGTGATAGTCGAAGCCGAGCGCACCAAAGAAGCCTTGAGCCTCCGTGGTCGGTTGCCGTCCTTGGTTGGTCAGTCGCTGCGACAACGCACCGACATTTTCCGAAATCGACATGCCGTTGTCGTTGAGTATCACCAGCAGATTGGCACCAACGCCGCCCGCATGATCCAGTGCTTCAAAGGCGAGACCCGCAGTCAGCGCGCCATCGCCGATAACGGCTACCGCGCGCTTCTGGATGCCCAGTTGTTTAGCGGCAGCGGCCATGCCGAGTGCAGCGCTGATCGAGGTGCTCGAGTGACCTGCGCCAAACGCGTCGTACCGACTCTCGTCACGCTTCAAAAATCCGGATATGCCGGGACGCTTGCGGATAGTGCCCAAGGCCGTACGCCGACCGGTGAGGATCTTGTGTGGATAACATTGATGGCCCACATCCCAGACGATCTCGTCGCGAGGAGTGTCTAGGCAGTAGTGCAGGGCGATCGACAGTTCGACCGTGCCGAGGCCCGAGGCCAGATGGCCGCCAGAGCGTGCAACGGACTCGAGCAGGAAAGCCCGTAATTCAGCGGCGACGTCACCGAGCGCGCTGACCGGCAGTGCGCGCAATTGTGCCGGTTCATCGATACCCTCGAGGAGCGAGTGAGTGTGCGGTGATCTCATGGTTGCTCCCGGAGCGTGTGCATGACGTCAGGGTGACGAACGACGGTTGGCAAGACTCCAGCGCCACAGCGTTTCGGCGGGCACCGGCAGGATCATGAGCAGATGTTCGAGCAACGCCAAGGCGGCGAGGGTCGCGATGATGGTCGCTGCTGCGACTTCATGCGTCGAACTTGCCGTCAGAGCAGCAGTGCAGAAATAAGCGCTGATCGCGCCGGCTAGCAGTAGCGAAACCGGCATCAGGGGGTTCATGCGCCGTTGTCGCATGAAGCCGAGCAGGTGTTGCAAATGCGGCGGGAAAAATCCCTCACCGAGATTGCGTACACCGAGAAAAAGATTCAGCTTGGCGCTGCTGCGCATCAACCAGAGCAACAGCAGCACCTGCAAAGCCAGATTATTAGAACTGTCATAAGTGCCGATGGCGACGATGACGATGGTTGCAACGATGAGCAGCTCGTGCCAAAGAATCGCCGCCAGAGCCGAGACGGCGTGGCGTGCGAATCCTTGCCGGCTCGTCACCGCCTGTGTGGGGCTGCGGGCCGTCAGACCGGTGATTTTGCCCGTCAGAAAAGTCACCTCAATCCAGCTCCAAACCGCCAGAGCGGCCAGCAGCGCCGCTACCGCCGAGGCTGTGCTGTTGACCTCGCGAAGTGCCAGGATCACCGCAAAGCCGGTGGCACCGACGGTGGCGAATAACCGCAGCAGCAAGGGGTAGCGCGCGGGATTGCCGACGATCAGGCGTGCGATGACGGCGGTGGAGCCCCACCACACCGCGACGGTCAGTAGCATCGGCGCGATGACGGTGGGCCACATCATGCGCTGTGCTGTGAGCTCGGAGCCGTGCTGCTAGCGTGCGTTCGATAACGCATGGGCTTCGCCTTGTTCCCAGATGTTGGCGAACGTGCGTGCGTTGTCGCTGCCGAAGACATCGAGATTGATGGACGTTGCCGTGAGGGTGTCGGTCAGCAACAAGCGTCCGTCACGCAAACGGGAAATACGATAGGGCGCGTTGGGATCGATGTTGGAGAGTTTCCGCCCACGCGCCAGACCTCGGATCACGCCGCTCACGAAGCCGACCTTGTCGGCCTCAATCGTCTCGAGCGGCGTACCGTCTAACAATATCGGCACGACAGCACCATCGGGGCGGCTGTGCAGTCGCACATCATGGCTCGAGACGATGGCCGTGCTTGCCTCGATGCGTACCGCACCGGCATCTTCGCCGAGCGCAGCGAGGGCCAATGCCAGCAGCACCAGCAACCCCGCCGACCACAGTAGTGGTCGTGGCAAATCCGCCGCACGCTGATGCGCGCTCACGCTGCAACCTCGGCGACATTACCTGCCGGGCGATCCTGCGCCGCGCCCGTCGGATCGGCAACGCCGGTGCCGGTGGTCACGTCGGGTTGGTTCGCCGTCACGGCAACTGCCAGTATCTCGGCGACGCGCTGCGGCGCGGCGACGTTGCGCAGTGCTGGTTGTGGCCGGGTGATATGCCAAGGACGCACATGAGGCCAGAGCCACAGGTAAGACACGCGCTGATCGCGCAGTGTTTGCAGCGCGATATCACCCGTGCCGTCTGCCCGCATCAATAAATTCGCAGACTCGATTGCCTTGAACGGCAAATTCACGGTGCTCTCGAGAGCGATACCTTGTCTGATCACGACCCGGCGATTGGTGATCGTGTAGACGGTGGCGCGAGCCGCGAGGGCCGCGATGCCGGCGACGATCGCCAAACACACCGCCGACATCGCGGCTGGTCCGATGCAACCGACCAGCGCCTCGGGTAAGGAACTGCCCGTCCACAGCAGCCAGCCACCACGCGCCACCACGATGCTGCCGAAATACAGCGCGAGCAATCGCACTCGATAGGCATCAAGCGCGAGTGACGACCAGACCGGCGATCCTTGCCAAAGAACGGACTCGCCGGGCGGCAAGGCCGTCGGCAGGCCGCGGATGGGTTCGCTATCGTGTTCGCTGTAGGTGACGCGGGTAGCCATACGATCAGATGAACGATTCGCTGCGTGACGGTACGGCGTAGAGGTGACCACTGCCGTAGTAGGCGCAGATGCGATCCTCCTCGAGCTTGGTGATCTGCTCGCGACTCGCGATCGGCGGCACGCCCGTGAATTGTGCGGCGGTGATCGACACAACGACGACGCGGCGTTGCCCGAGGTCGTATTGCACGAAGCCACTCGGCAGCATCACATGCCGGTTGTCAGCTTGCAGCGCGACCTCGAGATAGCGAATCTGCGGCTCGGCGCGATCGACCCACAACTCGACGACATGGCCGGCTGCCGCACCATCCAGTCCCACGACTGTCATGCCGCGCGGATCCGGATCGCGTGCTTCGACGCTCCAGCCTGCGGCGAGGCGCATCGGTACGATCATCGGGGTGCCATCGAGCATGCGCTCCGGCACGTTGGCGCGCTCGGCATACGCAGCCGGACCCACGGCGTCCGTCATCGGATTGCCGGTCGGCTCCAAGGGCGCGCCGACATCCGGTCCGTAGCGGTCATCCGAGCCGAGTTGGCGCGCGGCGATCGGGCGGCGATCGGCGCGGGCCGGATCCGGCACCGAGATGCGACTACCATCGGCTAACAAAAATGTTTTTGGACAGGGCACGCCCGGCAGCCCTTCGACCGTCTCCGGATTGCCGCGTCGGTCGACGCGATGCGTATCGAGTGGATAGCCCTCGCGTTTGTCTTCGCGGTGCAGATACCAAATCAGGCCCGCAAAGAAAATCCAGAACCCGTAAAGCGCGATCTGCGCCGTGTCGGTGTATTCGAGAAAGTTCATTTCTTCGTCCTCCTTGAAGCATCCATCAACTCAACCCTCGTTCAACCCGGCAGCTCGGCCAAGCCGAGGCGTCGGTCAGTCGATTTCGTGGCGTCGCGTGAGCGCAGGCGCGCAAGTGGTCCGACGGCGACCAAGGCGGCGAACAACAGCGCAATTTCGACGTGATACACAAACAGGTAGCCGGTCGCCGGCGAGGTCAACGCGGGTCCCATGCCCCCGGTGACGGCCAGCTCGCCGATGAGATTGGCGGTCGCGCCACCGGCGGCGATGGCCAAACCCGCGGCGGTAGCCTGCACCGCGCCCCACGCGCCGAGTGCCAGGCCGTTGTCGTTTTTGCTCAGTGCCATCGCCGCGAGCAAGGTGCCGACCGCGAACAGGCCACCACCGAAACCGATCAACATGGCGCCGAATCGAAACAGTCCGGCCGAACCAATCGGCTCGGCGAAGACGACCGCAGCGAATGCGAAAACACCGATCAGGACACCCATGGCTGCCACACGCAATGGATCGGCGCCGCGCTGCAAGCCGCGCGCCGACAACCAGAATGCCAGCAGGGAGCCGCTCGCCGACAGCGCGGTCAACAGGCTTGTGGCGCCCACCGACATGTTCAATATTTGACCGCCATAGGGCTCGAGCAGCACATCCTGCATGCTGAACGCGGCGGTGCCGAAGGCGACGGTCAAGAGCAAGCGACGCGTCTCCGCCGGTGCCGTGAAATCACGCCATGCGATCGAGAAGCGCTGTGCCGACGGCGGCTCGCGCCATCGCGCCGTATCGCGCGCCTCTTGTTTCCACAGTGCGATGACATTGAGCAAGAGCGTCACCACGGCCGCGCCTTGGATCGTCTGGATCAACCGACGTGGTGAGAATTCGCCGCTCAACAACCAACCGAAGGCGGCCGAGCCACCGACCATGCCGAGCAGCAACATCACGTACATCAGTGCCACCACACGCGGGCGCGTGTGTGCGGGTGCAATATCGGTCGCCAAGGCGAGCCCCGCGGTCTGCGTCGAGTGCAAACCGGCACCGACCAACAGAAATGCGATGGCGGCGCCGATCTCGCCCACGATCACCGGTCCCCGACCCTCGCCGCTCAACACCAGCAGTGCGAACGGCATGATGCCGAGCCCGCCGTATTGCAGCAGCGTGCCGAACCAGATGTAGGGCACACGCCGCCAACCCAACACCGATCGATACTGGTCCGAGTGATAACCCATCAACGCGCGAAACGGCGCGAACAGCAGCGGTAAGGCAATCATCGTCGAGACGATCCAGACGGGCACATTCAACTCGACGATCATCACGCGATTGAGCGTCCCGTTCAGTAACGCGAGCGCCATACCGACCGAAACCTGAAACAGCGACAAACGCAGCAAGCGAGGCAGCGGCAAATCCGCGCTCGCCGCATCGGCGAACGGGAGGAATCGAGAGTCGATGCTGAAGCGAGGTCGCGCGGTCATGCGTCAACCATCTGTGCTGGTCGCACGGCCGATTCACTACTTAAGGTTGGTGAACCCCGCGTGATGGCGCTGCTCTTGCGTGCCAGATAAAGCTTGTAGAAGAACTGCAGCGCGTTGATCACGTAGCTTGCATATGCGACCAGTGCGAGCAGCATTTGTTCGCGCACGGGCAGTGCTGCCGTGAGCATGGTGTAGAGGTAGGCCGTGTGCAGCGCGATCACCGCCATGCTGACCACGTCTTCCCAAAAAAAGCTCGGCGCGAACAGCCAGACGCCGAATATTTCTTTTTCCCAAATAGCACCGGTCACCATGATCGCGTAGAGGAACAGCGTCTTGACGACGATGGAGATCGTCGCGGCTGTTTCGCCTTCGCCGGTGTGCAGGAACGACAGCACCAGCCAGAGGCTGACGAGAAAGGCGAGCAATTGCAGTGGCGCGAGGATGCCTTGCACGACCGTCCACACCGAACGGTCGCGACGAGCGCGTTCCTCGGTGGTGTACAGCGGTCGGCCCACAGGGGGCGGTGAGGCATTGAGCATGGGTGGTCTCGAACCCCGGTTTCAGACCGAATGTATTAAAGAGGGCCATTAATGTCAATTTAGGTTTACGTCTAGCAAAATTGACAAATTAGGACTTCGGCGTGTACATATGTCAGTGTGCGACGAGGTGAGAGGGGACCGATGGAAAGCACCCTCTCAAATGGAACATGGAAGTCGTCGCGGACGGGGGCCAATCAGGCATCGAGCATAGGCTCGGCCCTGGTCGAGGATGACGGCATGACAGATTCCACTACTTCTCCGACGGTCCACAGTGGCCGTGTCGCACTGCTTCGCACCATCGAGGGCGAGGTGATCCCGCGTTTGGTACTCGCTCACCGCGGCCATGTCGCAGATGCCGCTGGCGATAGCCCAAGGTGCATCCGACCCGGCACCAGCGAGGTCGCGCATCTGACGGAGCTTGTCATCGCGGGCCGGCTGGCCGATGCGAAAGCTTATCTGCAGGGCTTGTCGTGTCTCGGGATGCCAACCGAAACGATCTATCTCGACCTGCTGGCGCCCGTGGCGAGAAAACTGGGTGTGATGTGGGAGCGCGACCACATCGATTTTGTCGTCGTCACGCTGGGCTTGCAGCGCTTGCAGCAATTGGCCCATCAAGTCAGTGAAGCGGACCACGCAGTCGAGACCGTGCCGACGAAGCCCGGCCATCGCGCCTTGTTCGTGGTGCTGCCCGGTGAGCAACATGTGTTCGGTACCCAGATCGTGGCCGAAATGCTGCGTCGCTCTGGCTGGGACATCTGGGATGTGCCCGGGGCTACCGAGCGCGATATACTGGAATGCACGAAGAACCAATGGTTCGCGGTCGTGGGTCTCTCCATCGGCGCGCCCGAACAGATGGAGCCTCTCGCCCTCATCATTCGACAGATTCGACGCCGATCGCTCAATCGAGCCGTGCGTATCATGGTTGGCGGATTCCCGTTCGCCGGCCATCCCGAACGGGTCGCGCTGGTCGGAGCCGACGCCACGGCAGTCGATGGACGCGACGCCGTCTCGAAGGCGGAGCGCTTGCTCGAGTTGATGAGTTAGTTGATGAGCTAAAGGAACCGATACGGTCGAAGACATGTGAAAAAGTTCAAGGCGCCAAGGAAGGCCCTAGGTGATCTCGATGCCGACACGGTTGCATCCGTCGTCATGGCCGCGGCCGACATCGCACTGATCGTCGATCGCCGGGGAATCATCAAGGATATCGCGATGGGTCAGGCGGGGCTCTCGGCCGACCTCGACCCCGATTGGATTGGGCGACCCTTCGGGGAAACCGTCACCAGCGAAAGTCAGCCCAAGGTGCAGATGCTGCTCGCCGAGGGCGAGTCGGCCGATCTCGCGGCCAGACAACTCAATCACCCCGGTCGTGGCGGCTCGACGATCCCGATCAGTTACAGCCTGCGTCCGTTGGGGACGGATGGTCTTCGGTTGGCGGTCGGTCGCGACTTGCGCGCTTTGGCACAGTTGCAGCAGCGGCTGATCGAAGCCGAGCAGTCGTTGGAGCGGGATTACTCGCGTCTGCGGCTCGCCGAGACGCGTTATCGCCTGCTCTTGCAGTCGAGTACGGATCCGATTCTGATCATCGATGCAGTCAGTCAAAAAATCGTCGATCTGAACTCCGGCGCAGCGAAATTATTGAGCGCTCCGCCGCAACGGCTGATCGGCCAAGCGTTCGGCGAGGGTTTGAAGCCGGCGTCGCTCCGCGCCTTCCTCGAGTGGCTCGCGGCTTTGCGCACCACGGGCAGAGCCGAGACTTTCCGAGTGCGTTTTGCCGCCGATGGCGGGGAACACCGCGTCTCGGGTGCGCTGTTCCGTCAAGAAAATGTGTCGCACGTATTGCTGCGGATCATCCCGAGCACCGCATCCGTCGCCGCGCAGAACGACAATCCGATGCGGATTGCCGATCTCGTTCGTGCCTTGCCCGATGGCATCGTCGTCACGGATGGCGACGGACGGATCCTCGGCTGTAACCGTGCCTTCCTCGATCTTGCGCAACTCGCGACCGAGGAGCAGGCGCGTAACGAATCGCTCGAGCGCTGGCTCGGCAGGCCGGGCGTCGACCTCGGTGTCTTGCTCGCGAACTTGAAACAGCACGGCACCGTGCGTTTGTTTGCGACGAGCGTCCGTGGCGAGCTCGGCTCTTCGGCTGAGGTCGAGATCTCGGCAGTCGCCGTGGGCGCCCCGACCGAGTCGGCGTACGGATTCGCCATACGCAATGTCGATCGACGACGTGGCGCGGAGACTCGTCCCGGCCGAGAGCTGCCGCGCTCGGTCGAACAGCTCACCGAGCTTGTCGGGCGCGTTTCGCTGAAAGATTTGGTCCGGGAAACGACGGATGTCATCGAGCGGCTTTGCATCGAGGCGGCCCTCGAGCTCACCGCAGACAACCGTGCATCCGCAGCCGAGATGCTCGGCCTCTCGCGGCAAAGTCTCTACGTCAAACTGCGACGATATGGCCTCGGTGACCTCGACGAGTCGAGTGTAAATACAGATTGACACCCTATAGTGTCATGGCTATGTTTCGGTCATGGCACGTCCGGCAAGCAACGTTTGGACTCTGCGGATTCCCGCGAGCTCGGCCATGCTGGAACTGCTCAAGCCGGTCACTTGGTTTCCGCCGATGTGGGCCTTCCTCTGCGGCATCGTCGCCGCCGGCGTATCGGCCGAGGATCGCTGGGGGCTGATCGCTGCGGGCGTGTTCCTCGCCGGACCGCTCATCTGCGGCACGAGCCAAGCGGTCAATGATTGGTTCGATCGTCACGTCGATGCCATCAACGAACCGCGTCGTCCCATTCCGTCAGGTCGTTTGCCGGGCTTCTGGGGCTTGTATATCGCCGTTTTTTGGACCGGCATCTCCTTGTTGGTGGCCTATCAATTAGGTCCGTGGGTGTTCGCCGCATCGTTGCTCGGCATGGCGCTCGCCTGGGCCTACAGCGCACCGCCGTTTCGGCTGAAGCGGAACGGTTGGTGGGGAAATTCGGCGGTCGCCTTGTGTTACGAAGGCGTGCCGTGGTTGACCGCCGTTGTGGTGATGACGGGTGCCTTGCCGCGCGTCGAAATCGTGGCGATTGCGCTGCTCTACAGCGTGGGTGCGCACGGCATCATGACGCTCAATGATTTCAAGTCGGTGCAGGGCGATCGACGCATGGGTGTCGGTTCGTTGCCGGTGCGTCTCGGGGTCGATGTCGCTGCCCGCGTTGCCTGTGTCGTGATGATTGCGGCCCAGGTGGTCGTCATCACGCTGTTTTTTCTTTGGTCGCGTCCGCTGCAGGCCGTGTTGATCGCCGGCTTGCTCGTTGGTCAGATCTTGATGATGCGACGTTTGTTGCAACGTCCCGCCGAACTCGACGTTTGGTACAACGCGCTCGGCGTGCCGCTGTATGTCGCCGGAATGATGGTCAGTGCTTTTGCCTTGGGTGACTTACCATGAATCCTCAGCCACTCGGTTGGTTTGGCATCTTTCGGCTGGGTCTGGTGCAGGCCGCCATCGGTGCCATCGTGGTCATCACGACCTCGACGCTGAATCGCGTTCTCGTGGTCGAGTTGGCGTTACCGGCGATGATCCCGGGCGCGCTGGTCGCCTTGCATTACTTTGTCCAAATACTCCGGCCGCGCCTCGGGTTTAGCTCGGATATCGGCGGACGACGCACGCCGTGGATCATCGGCGGTATGGGCGTTCTCGGTTTCGGTGCGGTGCTGGCATCGCTTGCGACCGCCATCATGGCCACCCATCTCGCGGCGGGTCTCGCGCTTGGTGTCGTGGCTTTTCTCGTGATTGGTGGGGGAGTCGGTGCCTGCGGCACCGCGCTGTTGGTGTTGCTCTCCAAGAGCGTCGCGAAGGATCGACTGGCAGCGGCGGCGACGGTCACGTGGGTGATGATGATCGTCGGATTCATCGTCACCACCATCGCAGCCGGCAAGATGCTCGAGCCGTTTTCTTTGGCTCGCTTGGTCGAGATGACCGCCGCAGTTGCAGCAGCAGCGTTTTTGGTGACCGTCGTGGCGACCCGCGGTCTCGAAGTGTCGACCTCGCGCCCGATCGAGGGCGTCGCGCCTTTGCGCCGTGACGACACCAGCTTTCGCGAAGTACTGCGCGCTGTTTGGCGGGAGTCGCACTCGCGCCGACTGACGAGCTTCGTTTTCATCTCGATGTTGGCCTACAGCGCGCAGGATCTGATCTTAGAGCCGTTTGCCGGCGCGGTTTTTGGTTTGTCACCCGCCGACTCGACTCGTTTGTCCGGGTTGATGAGTGGCGGCACTTTGATCGGCATGATGTTGGTCGCGCTCGTTTGCACGATGGGTGCGCGGGCGAAGGTCGGTAAATTGCGCCTCTGGACGGTCGGCGGTTGCGTTGCCTCGGCTGTCATGTTGCTGATGTTGGCTGTGGCCGGTTTCGTGGGTCCGGCGTGGCCGTTGCATCCGACGGTGTTCCTGTTGGGACTCGCTAACGGTGCGTATGCGGTGGCGGCGATCGGCACGATGATGGGTCTTGTCGGCCGCGGACGTGAGGGTCGCGAGGGTACTCGGATGGGTCTGTGGGGCGCCGCGCAGGCGATGGCGTTCGCCGTCGGTGGACTCGCCGCGACCCTGCTGGTCGATCTCTCGCGCTGGGTGTTCGAATCCGTGCCGGCGGCCTATGCGGTCGTATTTGTCGGCGAAGCGGCGTTGTTCGTTTGGGCGACGGTGTTTGCCGTCCGTTTGAGTCGCGAGGATACGGCGGGACTCGTCGAGGTCGATCTGCAAGAGCGCTCGGCCGTCTACGTGACCGAAGCGGGGCGGGGGTGATCCATGGATGAATTCGATGCCGTCGTGATCGGTGGTGGTCCTTCAGGCGCAACCGCCGCGGACGATTTGGCGCTCGCCGGATGGCGCGTGTTACTCGTGGACCGCGCGGGCCGAATCAAACCCTGCGGTGGGGCCATTCCGCCGAAGCTAGTGGAGGAATTCCACATACCCTCGGAGTTGCTGGTGGCGCGGATTCAATCGGCACGCATGATTTCGCCGTCGGCGCAGTGCGTCGATATGCCGATCGATGGGGGCTACGTCGGCATGGTCGATCGAGAGCCGTTCGACGAATGGTTACGCGAGCGCGCGGTTCGACATGGCGCCGTCCGTATGACCGGGACTTTCCAGCGGATCGAGCGGGACGAGGACGGTGACGCCATCGTCGTCATCGAACCTAAAGCCGGTGGCGCAGAGGTCGCCGTGCGAACGCGGGTCGTTCTGGGCGCCGACGGCGCCAGATCCGAGGTGGCGCGGCAGTCCATCAGCGGTGCCGACGCAGTGCCGTTCGTCTATGCGTATCACGAAATCCTGCGTACTCCCACAGGGTCGGTCGATCCGAGTCGTTGCGATGTCTACTACGACGGCAAGTTGTCACCGGATTTTTACGCTTGGGTTTTTCCGCACGGCTCGACGATCAGCGCTGGCGCCGGCACGGCGATCAAAGGCTTCTCGATCCGCCATGCGGTGGGTGATTTGCGTCGGGTTGCGGGTCTCGGAGAGGCTGAGATCGTGCGGCGCGAGGGCGCGCCGATTCCGTTGCGACCCTTGCGCCGGTGGGACAACGGCCGGGACGTACTTTTGACCGGCGATGCGGCAGGCGTGGTGGCGCCTGCCTCGGGTGAGGGTATCTACTACGCGATGGCCTGCGGTCGTATGTGTGCGAAGGCCGTCGATCAGTTTTTGTTGACCCGCAATGCGCATGCGCTGCGCAAAGCGCGTAAGGAATTTTTGGCTGCCCACGGACGGGTCTTCTGGGTGCTCGGTCTGTTGCAGCGTTTCTGGTACACCAATGATCGGCGCCGCGAGCAGTTCGTGAAAATGTGCCGTGATCCCGATGTGCAGCGGCTCACCTGGGAAGCCTACATGCGCAAAGAATTGGTGCGTCGCAGCCCGATGGCGCATCTGCGAGTCTTGTTCAAAGACGTCGCCCAACTGCTCGGTCTCGCACCCGGCTGAGATCGATGCTGCCGGATTTCCTGCAGGCAGCGATCGCAAGTGGCCGTCTGTTCGAGTGGATCGTGTTGCTGGTGATCCTCGAGGGGCTGTTACTCCACTGGCTTTGGCGACGCCATGCCGTTGGTCTTCCCTGGCATCACCTCATCGGCAGTTTTATTTCGGGCGCGTGTCTGATGCTGGCCGTACGCGCTGCCGTATTGGCGGCGACCAGCAGCGAGATCGCGCTGTGGTTGGGGCTATCGTTGCTCGCGCACCTGGCCGACTTGGGCTTACGGTTTCGGCGCCGTTGACGCGGCCGGAAAGGGCGGGAAACTCAGCAACGCCAAACAGCCGGCCACCAACAAGCCGCAGAGCGTGAACATCGCGGCCGAGTATCCGCCGCGCTCGACAATCATGGCTGTGGCAAGTGGCCCGACGCCACCGCTCAAAGAATAAATGCCGTAGAAGCTGCCGTAGATTCTCGCGAAGTGCAGCATGCCGAAGTAGCGGCTATTGAGATAGGCCAAGACGTCGACTTCGGCGCCGACGGCAAGACCGATCATGAGGGCCGCGACGACGGCAAGCCCATCGGGAATCTCCATCGCCAGCATGGCGAGCCCGGCGATCGGCGCCAACAAAAACGCCAGCGCCACATGTGGTGCGAAAAACCGATCCATCAACCAGCCGGTGATGAGCCTCCCGGTCGTGACGGCGAGGAACATCATCGACTGCGCGATGGCGGCCGCCATCGGTGAAATGCCGCGGCTCGTGAGCAGCGGCACGAGATGCATCAGTGCGCTTTGGATGGCAAAGCCGATAACGAAGAACGTCAGCAGGATGAGCCAAAACGTCCGGGATCGAACTGCCACGCCGAGCGTGATGCCGGTCACTGGTTGCGCGGCCGTGCCGCCGCGTGACTCGTCGGCATCACCATCGGGTCGTTGGCCGAGACTCGCCGGATCGTCCCGCAGTAGATAGCTGATGGTAGGCAGTGCGATGACGCCGATGGCGACAGCGAGCAGCAGGTACGCCGTCCGCCAACCATGCGCTTCGATCATCGCTTGCACGAACAGCGGCCAGATGAAGCCGCCGATACCGACGCCGGAGAGGGCGATGCCGAGAGCAAGGCCACGGCGACGATCGAACCAGAGTGTGATGACTCTGGCGAATGCGACGTGGGTGGTGCCGAGCGCAAACGCTGACAGTAGAAAGTAGCGAAGATAAAAACTCCAAATGTCGGGACCTTGCTGTGCAAACGACGCGAAGATCGCGATCTCGCAGACAAAGCCGACGAGGATCACCCGCTTGGCACCGAAGCGATCGACGATGGCACCCATCAGCGGCGACATCAGTGCAGCCGTGAAGGTGACGGCGATGAGTGCGGCGAAGGCGGCGCTTTGTGACCACCCGGTCTCGAGTCGAATCGGGCCGACAAAGATACTGAACGTGGAAGCGCCGAGCGTGGCGATTCCACAGGCGAGGCCCACGGTCGCGGCCAACACGACGCGCCAACCATCGAAACGGTGCTCGGTCACGGCTCACCTCCCCCCTACTGCCGACAAGCCTCACTGTAACGCGCTGGTAGACTCGTGCCTACGCGAGCGATCGCGATTCACCGCCCACAGATTCACCGCCCACCTTGGGAGCAGCGATGATTTATCTCGTCTACCGAATGCGTCTCAGCCCCCGCGCCCAACAAGACATGCCGAGTTTCTGGAAGTGGCTCGAGCAGCGCGAGAGTTGGTTTTATCGTGACCTGCCGATGGTCCAGGGCGTGCGCTGGTTCGTGACCGTCATCGGTGAGATCTACACGCTCGAGTGTTGGGCGGCTTTTGATTCCGAGGCCGATTACGGTCGGTATCGCGCAGGCCTCGCAACGCTGAAGAAAGATGCCGACTGGGAGCGCACTCGCGTCAGTCAAGGCGAATGGTGGGAGTTTCTCGACTCGCGGTTGGTAGCGGATGTGCCGTGTTCGGTCGGCTTCGGTCAATTCGGTGCGGGCAACTCGAGCCATTCACCGGCGGCACCGAGCACCACTTGAACGCGATCGGGTGAGCGAAGCCCGCCGACGTCGAAGCTGACCATGGCGATTCCGGGCGGCAATTCGCCGGCGCGCCGCGGACGGGGCTGTGATGCGCTCGGATGTTCGTCGACCTCGATCAAATGGAACCGCGGCAGCTTGACGATGCCCAGCGGTACGCGCGCGTCATCGCCAAGCGCAAACTCGTCGTTGATGATGCGTACGTTCACCGGCGCTGGCGGCCGCGTCGGCGTCGAGAGTCGCGTGCGATAAAAATCCAACATGGCCTCGATGTCGGGACCCCCTAGGATCGCGATGAACGGTTCGTCGACTCGTTGCGCCGCCGGACGCAGATCCAGCAAGGTCTTGTGAGTCGGCAGTGACGTGAAGTAGATCAGTTCGCCTGCCGGACCAATGACCTGCATGGCGTGCAGATCCGGATCGAAGGGTAGCGGCCGCGGCGGAATGACAACTCTGAAGGGGCTGCTCGCGAAATCTTCGGCGAGTGCATAGGGATTTTGGCAGAGTACTTCCAGCGCATTCCAGCCGTGCCCGAGCAGCGGCAGCCCGAGCGAGGGCGCTTGCTCGATGAAACGCACGAAGCAACCGGGTCCGAGCGATGCTGGAACTTGCAGTTCCACGTAGTGACGACCCGCCATCTTGGGTGCGCGCCACTGTTCCGCCTTGCTACGCTCGATACGACCCTGATCGCGAACGACATACCCCAAGTGCGCCACGTACTGCGCCGCTGCGATCGCAGGATCGGCCGCCATGATCGTGAAGCCGGTCAGTCGCTGCAGTCCATGGCTCACTTTCGAGCGCCAAAGAAAAACCAACGCACACCGGTGGTCAACCGACCCGTCTTGTCGGAGTCGACCGTCTGCGGTGTCGATATCGTCTGCCGCCAGTGCGCCTCATCCATTGCGTGCCACGATGGCACCACCGCCTGCAGATAGTTGTGCGTTGCGAAACCGGCAGCAGCCACCAGAGCCGGCAGTTTCGAGGCGCGAAAGGCTTGATAGAACGGCTCGTTGTTGTAGTGACCGTCCCAATCCAAATAGAACGAGTCCCACGCGCAGAGCTGATCATCCGGTGGCAACTCCATGTGCAGCATCAGACCACCGGGGCGGAGCACTCGATAGGCTTCACGCAAAATGGCTGCAATCTCCCGCTTCGGAATCTCGTGCAGGAACATGGAGGAAAAGACGACGTCGAACGACCCGTCGGGAAAACGCAGCTCCCGCGCGTTCATTTGGCGAAAATGCAACGCGACACCCATCGAGCGCGCTCGTGCGTGTGCGAAACGCAGGCAGGGCGCCGCGACATCGATACCGAACACGGTCGCTTTCGGATAGGTCTCTTTCCACGGCAATGTGTTGTGTCCCACGGTGCAGCCGAGGTCAAGCACGCGTCTGACGCTCAGATCCGGCATCGTGGCTGCGATGTAGCGCGAGATCGATCGACCGATGTCGCCAAGGTCGGGTCCGAACAGACCGAACGTCGAGATGCGTAATCGTTGATCGTAGACGAGGCCCATGGTGGCATCGTCCGCCTCGTACTCGGTGTGGTAACTGCCTGGCATCAAATGGATGTCGATCGCCGACACCGAGCGAGGAATCGCCAGTGTCGAATCGAGACTCAAACTGCCGATTCGTTTGCCGCGTGTGCGCTCGCGCAATTGCGCGTTGAGCCTAGCGGCGGCTCTTTCGATGCCCGGTTGTACCGTTTGATAAAGCAGATCCTGCGACGTCGTGCGCAGCGCCGAGTAGAACCGAAACGAATCACGCTCTCGCATGGCAGCGTGGATCGCGCGTGAGGAGGGTTGCTCGCCGAGCGTTGTTTCGACGTGAGCGTGATAGTCGCGCCGCATCGATGCTGCACCTCGATCGAGAATGCAACGACGCAGCTCGCGCACGAAGGCCGCACGAGCGCGTTCGTCGAAGCGAGTTTCGATGTTGAGATCGTTCGAAGACGAAGGTTGACGCGAGTTCACAGGCCTACTGTATCAATCGTCGAGGAGAGACTCCTACAGCCACCGCAGGATCCAGATTGACCGGTGAGCGGGCGAAATAGGCGACGAACGCATCGCGGAGTGCACGAGAGTTCGAACTTGGGTGTCACATCGACGCAACACTCTGGAAACCGCTCCGGGGTTCCGTTAGCGTACGTCGGCCGCGCCCGCGTCGGGCGCGCCAATAGGGGAGACAGGAATGATCGTTTTCAAGAAGGGAATGACCTCGTTGGTCGCGGGTCTCGCGATCGCGAGTGCAGCCGGGACGGCTACTGCGGCACCCGATCCGCAAGAATCTCAAGCCACGGGCAGCTTGCTCGATGAGATCGTCGTCACAGCGCAACGGCGCGAAGAGCGCGTGCAGGACGTACCGATCGCGATCTCGGCCTTCTCTGCCGATCAGCTCGAGAAGCTCAACGTCACCGAGACCCTCGACATGGTCAAGTTGATTCCGAACTTGCTCGGCTTCAACAACACCGGTCTCGGCACCGCCAATGGTTACTACTTGCGCGGTATCGGCAACACCGAATCCATCGCGACCTTTGATCCGCCCGTCGGCACTTATGTCGATGACGTGTTCCTCAGTCGCCAGAACGCCAACAACCTCGGCTTGTTTGACGTCGAGCGCATCGAAGTGTTGCGCGGTCCGCAGGGTACGTTGTTCGGTCGTAACACCACCGGCGGTGCGATGAACGTCATCCTGCGCGCGCCGGGCGAAGAGCTGGGCGGTTACGTCGAAGCGGGCTTCGGTGAGTACAACCAGCGCAGCTTCCGCGGCACGATCGATCTGCCGGTGTCGGACACCGTGTTGACCAAGCTCTCGGTCTACTCGGTCAAAGACGACGGTTACGTTTCGAACCCGATCACCGGTGAAGACGACATCAACGCCACCGACACCATGGGTGTACGCGGCTCCATGCGCGTCCTCGTCTCTGATGCGGTGACTTGGGATCTCGCGGCCCAATACTCGCAAGACAAGGGGCTGAACATCCTCAACTTCGTGCGCGGCTCAGGTTCTGCCTATCGCGGCGGTGTTGTCGCCAACGGGCTCGTGTCGATTCCGGCGGGCGGTCCGCAGGTCGCGCTCGTGCCGCAGCGCGCCGGTCTGACGCCGACTTCGTCGGGTGCACAAAGTGTCGAGGCACGCTGCCTTGGCACCGTCACCAGCGATCGCTTCACCTGCACGGGTTTGCGCCAAACGGGCACGCCGCTCGCGAACCTGATTACCGGTGACAAGCGCTTCTACAACCTCGGCAACGATGTCGAGAGCACGATGATCACCTCGAACATCAAGTGGCAGTCGTCGGTCGGTGAGTTCAGCTTCATCACCGGTTACGTCGACATGTCGCAGAAGTTTGCGATCGACTTCTTCAACGGCACCGGCGTGAAAACCGCGACGGGAGGCACGCAGCCGACCAATCCGGTCGGGGGCTTCGTCATCGCCAACGACGGTGAGCACAAACAATTCAGCCAGGAGATCAAGCTCACGGGTGAGATCGGCGAGGGCACCCGCTACGTGGCCGGTATGTATTTCTTCGACGAGAAGAACGTGACCGACTTCGCGGACCTCTTCAGTCTGTCGCCGACGCTGACGCTGGTGCTCGAGGATCGTATCCTCAACAACCGCGCGGATGCGATGGCGATTTACACGCAGTGGGACTTCACGCCGTTCGAGAAGGCGACTCTCACGGTGGGCGGTCGTTACACCGACGAGACCAAAAAGGTGGCTTTCACCGCGAATGCCGCTCCCGGTATCGCGGCGGCGCCAACCGCTGCAACTCGCGTCAATACGGCCAACTTGATCGCCGCCGGTATCCCGTTGGAGCTCGGCACGGCGCTCTTCACACCGCGTATCGCGTTCAAATACGACTTCAGCGACGACATGAACGTGTTCGCTTCGGCCACTCGCGGCTTCAAGTCGGGTGGTTGGAACGCTCGCGGCACCGCGCCGGTTGCCAACCAACCGTTTGCACCTGAGACGGTGTGGTCCTACGAGTTCGGTCTGCGATCCGAGTGGCTTGATCGCACGCTGCGCTTGAACCTGACGGGATTCGTCCTCGACGTCGAAGACTTGCAGACGCCCTCGGCCTTCGTGGCCCCGAGCGGCGCCATCTCCTTCATCACTCGCAACTTTGCGGGTATGAAGAACAGCGGTGTCGAGGCGGAGTTGATCTACGCGCCGACGGAAAATCTGAACTTGTTCCTCTTTGCGGGTTCGCAGGACGCCAAGTATCAGGATGTCGCCGCGTCGATCATCACTCAGCAGGCCTCGTGTAAGGCTGCCATCGCCGGTACCGGTGGCCGTGCGGGTGACTGCAACGCGGGCATCATCAACCCGTCGGGTAACTTTGCCGATCCCGTTCGTGCCCCGGACACCTTGGCCTTGGGCGCGAGCTACAGCCTCAACATCGGTGAGAACCTGCGTTTGACGCCGAATGTCCTGTGGGCCTATACGGGTGACAACAACGTCGCCACCAACGGTGCCCCGGCGGGTCTCGTCGAAGCCTACGACACACTCGATGCGGGAATCACGCTCGAGAACGCCGCAGGTGGCTGGCGCATCCAGGCGAACTGCCGCAACTGCACCGACGAAGTGCAGGTCGTGTCGGTGTTGTCGGATCTCGCCTACATCCAGGCTCCGCGCAGCTGGAACGTGACCTTCAAGTACGACTTCGGCGCGCGCCGCCGCTGATCGCGACTCCGATCTGATCGATCGATGAAACCGGGGTGGCCTAGCCACCCCGGTTTTTTTTCGTCAGTATTTCGCGCATGAACGAAATTTTGCTTTTCTCAGCTGGCATCGTCGCGCTCGTGCTCGGCGCCGAGTCGTTGGTCCGCGGCGCCTCCAAGTTGGCGCTGTCCTTTGGTATCTCGCCGTTGGTGGTGGGCCTGACGGTCGTTGCCTTCGGTACCAGCGCGCCGGAGACAACGGTATCGGTCTCGGCCGTATTAACCGGTCAAACGGACATCGCAGTCGGCAACGTCGTCGGCAGTAATATCTTCAACGTCTTGTTCATTCTCGGCATCGCAGCGCTGATCGTTCCGTTACGAGTCGATGCGCAGATCATCCGACAAGAAGTGCCGATGATGATCGCCGCATCGGCGTTGTTATTGTTGTTCGTGCTCGATCGGCAGGTCTCGCTCTTCGAGAGCGTGTTCCTCTTTGTGTTGTTGATCGGCTATACGGTCTTTCTGATCCTGCAATCGCGACGTCAATCCGCATTGGTGCAAGCCGAGTATGCCGCGGAGATCAAACCGGCTGCACAGTCCGCTTGGGATGCGAAGCTGCCGGTACAAATTGCCCTCGTGTTGCTCGGGCTCGCTTTGTTGATCGTCGGATCGCGTTGGCTGGTAACGGCAGCCACAAGCCTTGCGCGCGAGCTCGGCATCAGTGAGTTGGTGATCGGTCTGACCATTGTCGCTGCGGGCATCGCCTCGGGTGTCGCAGGTTTATCGATCGGCGCGGCCGTGGTGAGCTTTGATATCTGGGTGATGCTGGCGGTGGCGTTCGCTTGTTTGCCGATTTTCGTCAGCGGCCGCGAGATCGAACGCTGGGAGGGCATGCTGTTTTTGCTCTACTACGTCGTTTACGTCGCCTACCT
>CAMCBU010000006.1 GCA_945873095.1 Klebsiella pneumoniae
TCGGCGGTATCTTTCTGTTGCACTTTCCGTGGGCTCGCGCCCCCCAGGCGTTACCTGGCACCGTGTCCGAAGGAGCCCGGACTTTCCTCCCCATTTCTTGCGAAATGCAGCGATCACCTGGCCGACTCCGGTGGGCACGATACGCGCCTATACCGATCACGACAACGAGTGGCTCGCGGATCGCGATGACGCAACACCCACCCCCAACACGCCGACCGCGCCCAGACAGCCGACGGTCAACGCCGTGCGGCCGCGAGCCGCACCGCGGCCTCGTAGGCTGTTTCGCGAGTGCAGCCGGTCAAGTTCACCGCCAGCGCCGCGGCCTTGGAAGCCGGTAAATGGGCGAGCGCCGCTGCAACGACCCGCTCGATCTCGGCCGCATCGACCGTCTCGCCCGCCGGCGCCTCGAGTGCGCCGGCTACCACCAGGGTGATTTCGCCGCGCTGCCAGTCCGGCTCGCGTGCCGATCGCTCGGCCAAGCTCGCCAACGTGCCGCGATAGACGCTCTCGTAAATCTTGGTCAGTTCGCGCGTGACGGCCGCCTCGCGCTCGGGCCCGAAGACGAGCGCCATGTCGGCGAGCGTCTCGCTGATTCGATGCGGCGCTTCGAAAAACACCATCGCCCGCGCCTCGCGGACGAGAGTCGACAAGCGCGTGCGTCGCTCCCCGCCTCGCGCAGGCAAAAAACCCTCGAAGCAAAATCGCTCCGCGGGAATCGCGGCCACCGACAAAGCCGCAGCGATCGCGGTGGGGCCGGGAATAGCGCGCACCGTAATCCCCGCGGCCGCGGCGCGACGCACCAAATCGAAGCCCGGGTCGGAGAGCAGTGGGGTGCCTGCATCACTCACGATGGCAATCACCGCACCCTCCTGCAAACGCCGGATCAACTCGTCGCCGCGAGCCCGCTCGTTGTGGGTGTGCAGCGAGACCATCGGCTTTTGCAGCCCGAGCGCCGAGAGGAGCGCGCCGGTACGTCGCGTATCCTCGACCGCGAGCAGGTCGGCACCCGCGAGACTGTCGCGCGCGCGCGGCGACAGATCCGCGAGATTGCCGATCGGTGTGGCGATGATCTCGAGCCGACCAACCGATACCGTCGCGTTCGACCCTGTCGTCGCACTGCTTGCCTCGCCCACTATAATCACCCCCGACTCTGCGTCATCCGCGCCGACCACCGAGGCGCCGTCCGCATCCTGCCCCTGCCCTGCACGGTATTCAACGCATGATTTGCTCTCGCGCCCCGATTAGCCTGCCCGCCTTGCTACTGTGCCTACTCGCCGCGATAGCCTTGGCTGCCTGCGGCCCAGTCGAGCGCGCACCTAGCGCGAGCGCCGAGCGGGCCGCCGCCTTGGCAGAGCGCGGTGAGCACGCGGCGGCCGCAAGCGAGTACGAGTTGCTGGCGACGAGCGCCCTCGGCGGCAGCGCCAACACTTGGCGCTTGTCGGCGATCGAACAATGGCTGCTCGCCGATCGGATCGAGCCCGCTGCACAGGGTCTCGCGCTCCTCGCTGCGCCGCTCGAAGCGCCGCTCGAGGTCAGTCAGTCGTTCGAGCGCGATCGCCTGACCGTGCTATTACTTTGGCGTCGCGATGGCGCGATGAGTGCGTGGCAGAACCTCGCGGCGCTCAGCGCACCGGAGGTCGCAACCCAGGCTGCGGCACGCGCGCGTTTTTTCGAACTCCGTCAACGTCTCGCGCTGGCTAACGCCTTACCCGTCGAGGCCGTGCGCAGCGCGCTAGAGCGCGAGAGACTCACCGGCGATCCGCTGGCCGCCGCCGCTGTGCGTGCGGTCTTGTTGGCAGACCTTCGCGCCGCGGTCGACACCGGTTTGCGTATCGATCCGAGACTCGGGGGTCGCGATGCGTTGGTACGCGGCTGGCTCGAAGCGGCAAGCCTCGCCGCACGCGCCGCGCGAGTGCCGGCGAGCGGCAATGCGGCTATCACGGCAGCCTGGCAGCGCCGCTACCCGAATCATCCGGCCCGCACGGCGCTCATCGCAACCCACCTCGAGGCCACACAACCGATGGCACCCGCTGCGATGCCGACGGATGCGCCTCGCGATGGCGCCTCCGGCCGTGTCGCGGCCGAGAGCACGCGCTTGGACTCGGCACACATCGCCGTCTTTTTGCCGCTGTCGGGTCGCCTCGCCGCCGCCGGACGCGAAGTCCGCGACGGCTTGATCGCCGCGCACTTCGCACATGGCGCCGAGGCCCTTGCCCTGCGTTTCTACGACACCGCAACGGCGACGGACGCGGCGACGATGCAAGCGCTCCTCGCGCGAGCTCGCACAGCGGGCGCACGATTTCTGATCGGCCCGCTCGGCCGCGACGAAGTGGCCATGGCAGCGAGCCTGCCGAATTCTTTGCCGCAGCTGTTGCTCAACACGCTGCCCGCGCCTGCGACGGACGCGCCGGCAACCACCCCACCCGATGCGACCTCTCTCTGGCAGTACGCTTTGCTGCCCGAAGAAGAGGCCAAGCTCGCCGCAGCACGCGCACTCGCGCTCAACCAGCGCCGGGCCATCATCCTGCTACCGACGGGCGATTGGGCAGCCCGTGTCGGCGCCGCCTTCCGTTCGACTTTCGAAGCGGGCGGCGGACGCGTGCTCGCGCAGGAATCACTCGCAGACGACAGCTCTGCGGCCATCGAAAAGGCCATGCGGCTCGAGCAGAGCCGCGCGCGTCACCGTCGCCTGCAAGCCATCCTCGACGAAACGTTGGTGTTCCAGCCGCGCCGACGCGGCGATGTCGACTTGCTCTTCGCACCGGGTACCGCACAGCAAATTCGGCAGCTGCGACCGCAACTGAAATTCCACGGCGCGGCCGATATCCCGACCTATGCCACGGCCGATGCCTGGGATGGCAACCGATCGTCTGAACTCGAAGGGCTGCTGTTCGCCGATATGCCTTGGATGTTGTCGCCGGCGACGGGTGCCGCGTCACAACTTGCGATGCAACTCGAGAGCGCCGGTGACGAACCGCGTCGTCATGGGCGACTGTTCGCGTTCGGCCATGACGCTTGGCTGTTGCAGGCCGCGATACAACAGCGCCTCGCGACGGGCACCACGGCATCGTCGCTACGCATCGACGGCGCGACGGGCATCTTGTCGATCGGCGCCGATGGCATCATCCAACGCGAGTTGACGCTCGCACATATTGACGCCGGTGTGGCAGCCGCCGTCACCCCCTGATCGAGCGGCGATCGGCCGTCTCGCCGAGCAGCGTGCGGCAGCGCTGCTCGAATCGAAGGGTGCGACCATCCTGCTGCGCAATTTCCGCGCCCGCTGCGGCGAACTCGATCTGGTCGCACTGTACGCGGGCGCCGTACTGGTCGTGGAAGTACGCCGCCGCCAGCGACACGAATGGGGCGGCGCCGCGGCGAGCGTCGATGCCCGCAAACGCCAGCGCATCGTGCGCACGACCCGCCGCCTATTGCAGTGCCACCCCGAACTGAACCGGCGACCGCTGCGCTTCGACGTGATCGTGTGCGACGGCGAGAGCGGCGATGACCTTCGCTGGATACGCCACGCGTTCGATGCGTCCGAACGGTGAGAGCGCTTACTTGACGACTTTCAGGGACGGCCGGCGGGGCGTCGGTGGGGTCGGCGGCAGCGGCGGATCCTGCGTCGGACCCTCGGCCGAGCCCGCGCTGATGGTCGCGGAATCGCCGAGTGTCGGTAGCCCGTCGCTCTCGGGCGGAAACACCAAACCCTCGCCCGTCTCGCGCGCATAGATCGAGTGCACCGCGAGCATCGGGATTCGCAAGGAGCGAGGCACGCCACCGAAGCGCGCCTGGAAGACGATCCAATCGTTGGAGATATCGAGGTTGCGCGTCGCGTCGTAGCCGACGTTCAGCACGATACGTCCTTCGCGGACGAATTCTTTGGGGACATCGACGCCGGTGACTCCGGCGTCGACCAACACGTGCGGCGTGAGGCCACTATCGGTCATCCACTGGTGCATCGCACGAAGCAGATAAGGCCGACGTGAAACCCGCGCGCCGGTCACAGCGTTATTTCACGTCCTTCCAGTATTCCTTCTTGAGGAGATACGCGAAGCCCGTGAACACCAACAAGAACAGGATCACCCAGACGCCAAGCGACTGACGCTGCGCTTTGACGGGCTCTCCGGCGTAGTCGAGGAAGTTCACGGTGTCGCGTACGAATCCATCGTAGGCCTCGGGCGACAACTGCCCGGGCTCGAGGACTTCGAAGCTCTCCCAGTGAGGATGCTCGCCCTCGCTGAACTTGGCTGACTGCACGCCTTGCAGCGACGACAGCACATGCGGCATTGCGGTACCCGGCAGCGCCAGGTTGTTCGTACCGTTGGCGGATTTCGGGTCGGCGTAGAACGTCTTCAAAAACTGGTAGACGTAGTCCGTGCCCTTGGAGCGGGTGATCAGCGACAGATCGGGCGGCGCCTTGCCGAACCACGCCTCGCCGTCAGCCGGCGCGAGCGCGGTCGTGATGTAGTCGTTGCGCTTGGAGCCCGGCAACAACAGTTTCGACTCGAGTTGCTCGTCGGGGATCTTGAGATCCGCCGACAGGCGCGAATAGCGCAGGTATTTGACCGAGTGACAGCCGGCGCAGTAGCCCATGAAGTTGGCCGCACCCCGTTGCAGCGAGGCGATATTGCTCACGTCGTTGCCGGCCGTCCACTGTGTCCAAGCGCCGCTCGGACCACTTGCGGCTTGTGCCGACGAGCCGAAGGCCAGCGTAAGGGCCACAGCCGCCGTGAAGATGGAATGACGCATCGCCTTAACCATGGTACGTGACCCTCTCAGGAGCAGGCTTCGTCTTTTCTATCCGGGTGTACCACGGCATCAGGATGAAGAAGGCGAAATAGATGGCCGTGAAAACACGCGCCAAGATGACGTAGAGATCGCTCGCAGGCGCCAGACCGAGATAGCTCAGCGCGATGAACGCGATCACGAACAGCGTCAGCGCGATCTTCGACAAGATGCCCTTGTAGCGTATCGACTTGACCGGCGAGCGATCGAGCCACGGCAGGAAGAACAACACCACGATGGCCAGCAGCATGAGCAGGGCGCCCATCTGCTGATCGGGCACGGCGCGCAACATGGCGTAGAACGCCGTGAAGTACCACACCGGGGCGATGTGCTCAGGCGTCGACAAGGCGTTGGCCGCCTCGAAGTTCGGTTTCTCGAGGAAGAGTCCGCCGAAAGTCGGCACGAAGAACATCACGCCGCAGAAGAAGATCAAGAACACGCCTACGCCGACCAGATCCTTGATCGTGTAGTACGGGTGGAACGGGATGCCATCGATCGGCTTTCCGTCGGCACCGAGTTTGGCCTTGATCTCGATACCATCCGGATTGTTCGACCCCGTCTGACGCAGCGCCACGAGGTGCATGAGGATCAGGAAGGCGATCGCGAACGGCACTGCGATCACGTGCAGTGCGAAGAAGCGATTGAGGGTGGAATCGGCGATGCCATAGTCGCCACGGATCCACTCGACGATCGCCGGACCGACCACCGGGATCGTGCCGAACAAGTTCACGATCACCTGCGCACCCCAATAGGACATGTTGCCCCAAGGCAGCACGTAACCCATGAAGGCCTCGGCCATCAGCGCGAGGTACAGCAGCATGCCGAGAATCCACAGCAACTCGCGCGGCGCCCGATATGAGCCGTAGATCATGGCGCGGAACATGTGCAGGTAGACCATGATGAAGAAGAAGGACGCACCGGTGGAGTGCATGTAGCGGATGAGCCAACCCCACTCCACTTCGCGCATGATGTATTCGACGGAGTCGAACGCCATCAACTCGCTCGGCTTGTAGTGCATCGTCAAGAAGATTCCCGAGAGAATCTGAATGACGAACACCAACAGCGCCAGCGATCCGAAGAAGTACCAAATATTGAAGTTTTTCGGCGCGAGGTAACCGGTGAGCTGCGAGGCGACGAATTCGTCGACCGGCAGTCGCTTGTTCAACCAAACGCGGAAGCCACCCTTGTCGGTGGCGTTGTCAGGCGAGGCGGCCATCAGGCGGCTCCTTGGGTGGCGTCAATGCCGATCACGAGCGTCGAGTCGGACGTGAAGCTGTGCGGCGGAATACCGAGATTGGCGGAGGCTGGCGAGCCGTTGAAGACGCGCCCGGCCAAATCGAAACGCGAACCATGGCAGGGGCAGAAAAATCCGCCCGGCCAATCGGCGCCCATCTCGGGGTCAGCCTGTGTGAAATATTGTTTGGGCAAGCAGCCGAGGTGCGTACACGCCGCGTAGACGACCAGCACCTCGGGTTTGAGCGAGCGCTGGGCGTTTTTGGTGTAGTCCGGCTGCGTCGATGCCTCGGACGATGGGTCCTTGAGGTTGGCGCCGAGGCCCTCGAGCTTCGCCACCGCTTCCGGCGTGCGACGCACGACGTAGATCGGTTGCTTGCGCCAGCTCTGCGTGACCATCTGCCCTGGCTCGAGTTTCGAGAGGTCGATCTCGAGCGGTGCACCGAGTGCGCGCGCACGCTCGGAGGGTTTCCAAGAGGCAATGAAGGGCACCAAGGTAAACGCGGCGCCCACGGCACCGGTGGCTACGGTTGCGGCGGTGAGGAAATTACGTCGACTCAGGTCGACCTCTTCGCCAGCTTTCATCGGTTCGTCGCTCATCGCACAGCCTCTCTGCGCCTACCCGACAAAACGGGCGCGCTGCTATTCCGTTGACGTAGAAGCACGGCATTATACAGCCGCAGTATCGTCCCGTTCCATCTCGGACTGTCATCTCGATCCTGCCGGAGGCTCATGGGCAAGATATCCCGCGCTGTCGTCTTCCTAGCTGGCGCCCTCGTCGGCGCGCTGGCGCTCGGCTTCGTCGCGATTGCCGTGCGCCACGATGCGCTGAGCCTGCTCGATCTGCGTGCGCCGGCAGAACGGCCCGCGGCGACCGTGACGACACCCGTTGCGGGTCTGGATGACACCGGCGTTGCGTCGAGCCCGAGCGACGCTGGGGTCCCGGAGTCGGCGCAGGCTGGTGGGGCGAGCTATTCGGCCGCCGTGAGGTTGGCAGCGCCCGCCGTGGCGAATATCTACGTGGCCCGGGTGGTTGCCGAGCGGGTGCCGTACAACTTTCTGCAAGATCCTTTTGGCGAGTTTTCGCCGCGCTATCGGCGCCGAGTCGAACAGTCCCTAGGCTCCGGCGTCATCGTCGATCCATCCGGCCAGATCGTGACCAACCACCACGTCATCGCCGATGCCGATCAGATCCAGGTCCAGCTAGCCGATGGTCGAGTGGCCGAGGCCACCGTCGTCGGTCGCGACCCGGATACCGACCTCGCGCTGCTGCGCATCGACTTGCCGGATCTACCGAGCATTCGTTTAGGTCGATCCGATGCGCTGGCAGTGGGCGATATCGTGCTAGCCATCGGCAATCCGATCGGTCTGTCGCAGACCGTCACGCAGGGCATCGTGAGCGCAACGGGTCGGGCCCAGCTCGGCCTCGCGACATACGAGAATTTCATCCAAACCGATGCGCCAATCAACGTCGGCAACTCCGGGGGTGCTCTCATCAACAGTCGTGGCGAACTCGTCGGCATCAACACCGCCGTGATCGCCAAGACCCTCGGCGTTGAAGGCATCGGTTTTGCGATACCCGTGAATCTCGTGCGTGGCGTGATCGACGAGATCAACACCCGCGGCCGCGTGGTGCGCGGCTGGATCGGTATCGCGACCGGCACGGTCGATGAGGCCCGGGCGAAATCTTTGGGCCTGCCCGCAGCGGGCGTGGTGATCGTCCGGATGACGAGCAACAGTCCCGCTCAGCGCGCGGGACTGCGGCCGGGTGATCTCATCTTGTCGATCGACGGCAAGTCACCCAAAGACTCGCGCGAGGTGCTGCTGCGCATCGCCGACACCACGCCCGGCGAAGCGCTGAAAATCGAGTGGCAACGCGGCGCCGAGAAGGGTGCGACCGACGTGATCGTCGACGAAGCGCCGCAGCAAGTGCGCGGCCGCAACTGAGTTTGCGCGCTGCGCTCAGCTGACGATTCGACGAATCGACGCGCCGAGACCCACGAGCTTTTCTTCGATCGCCTCGTAGCCGCGGTCGATGTGATAAATACGCTCGATCTCCGTGCGCCCCTGCGCGATGAGCCCCGCGAGCACCAGCGAGGCCGAGGCACGCAGATCGGTCGCCATCACCGGGGCGGCCTGCAGTTTCGACACCCCTTTGATGATCGCCGTGTTGCCCTCGAGACGGATCTCGGCACCCAAGCGTCGCATCTCGAGCATGTGCATGAAACGATTTTCGAAGATCGTTTCGATGATGGTGCTGACGCCATCGGAGATGGTGTTGAGCGCCGCGAACTGCGCCTGCATGTCGGTCGGAAACGCCGGGTACGGCGCCGTGCGCAAGTCGGTCGATTTTGGTCTGCGACCGCGCATGTCGATGTCGATCCAGTCGACGCCGGTGACGATATCGGCACCGGCCTCTTGCAGCTTGGCGAGCACGGCATCGAGATGATCGGGTCGAGTCTGGAGTGTGCGCACGCGGCCGCCGGTGATCGCGCCGGCGACGAGATAGGTACCGGTCTCGATACGATCCGGTTGTACTCGATAGGTTGCACCGTGCAGACGCGGTACGCCGTCGATGATGATCTTGTCGGTGCCGGCGCCACGAATCCGGGCGCCCATCGAAATCAGGAACTCGGCGAGGTCGACCACCTCCGGCTCGCGCGCCGCGTTCTCGAGAACGGTCTGACCGTCGGCGAGCGTCGCGGCCATCATCAAATTCTCGGTGCCGGTCACGGTGACCGTGTCGAGCACGAGCCGCGCACCGCGCAGACGATTCGCCCGCGCGCGGATGTAGCCGTTCTCGATCGCGATCTCGGCCCCCATCGCCTGCAAGCCGGCAACGTGGATGTTCACCGGCCGCGCCCCGATGGCGCAGCCACCCGGCAACGACACATCCGCCTGACCGAAGCGCGCCAGCAGCGGCCCTAGCACCAAGATCGAAGCGCGCATCGTTTTGACCAGTTCGTACGGTGCGACCGCGTTGGTGAGTGAGCGCGCATCGACCTCGACTTGCATGCGCTCATCGACGGTCACAGTCACACCCATCCGACCGAGCAACTCGATCATGGTGGTGACATCCTGCAGATGCGGCACGTTGCCGACCGCGACCGGCTCGGATGCGAGCAAGGTGCCCGCCAAGATCGGCAGCGCTGCGTTCTTGGCGCCGGAGATCCGAACCTCACCCTCGAGCGGTCGACCGCCTTCGATATGCAATTTATCCATGTGGATTTCCGGCAGCGACGCGATCAGCGCGCGGCGGCTTCCTCGGGCGTCAGAGCTTCGATGGACAGCGCGTGGATCTCGCGACCAACCAACTCGCCGAGGGCGCGATACACCAGCTGGTGCCTCGCGATGCTGCGCTTACCGACGAACTCGCTTGCAACGATACGAGCGGCGAAGTGGGTTTGGTCGTCAGACTCGACGACCACGTGGGCGCCGGGCAAGCCCGCGCGGATTAACTCGGCGACTTTTTCAGGGTGCATGAGCGGTATGATGCCATCCCATGAGTCACTCTGCGCACCGCAACGACGCTGAACTGGTTGCCGCCGGCAAGCGCGCGCTCGCCACCGAGATTCGCGGGCTACAGGAGCTCGACCACCGCATCGACGCCAGTTTTGCGGCCGCCTGTCGGGTCTGTCTCGATTGTCAGGGGCGATTGGTGGTCACCGGCATGGGCAAGTCCGGCCACATCGCGAGCAAGATCGCCGCCACGCTCGCGAGCACCGGCAGCCCCGCCTTCTTCTTGCATCCGGCCGAAGCGAGTCATGGCGACATGGGCATGATCACCCGCCACGACGTGCTGATCGCCTTATCGAATTCGGGTGAAACCCCGGAAGTGATCACCCTGATCCCTGCGATCGCGCGACTCGGTGTGCCGCTGATCGCCCTCACCGGTAACCCGCAAGCCACTCTCGCCCGCAGCGCCACCGTGCATCTCGATGTCAGCGTGCCGGCGGAGGCCTGCCCACTGAATCTCGCACCGACCGCGAGCACGACCGCGACACTCGCCATGGGCGATGCGCTCGCCGTCGCGTTGCTCGAGGCACGCGGCTTCACGGCCGAAGATTTCGCGCGCTCGCATCCGGGTGGTGCACTCGGTCGTCGGCTGCTCACCCGAGTCGAGGATGTGATGCGGACCGGCGATGGCATACCGAAGGTCGCCGCTGATCTGACGCTCGCGCGGGGCCTCCTCGAGATGTCCCGCATCGGCATGGGCATGGCCGTGGTCGTCGACGACGCGCAACGCGCCATCGGCGTGTACACCGATGGCGATTTGCGTCGCACACTCGATCGACGGCTCGATCTGCACACCTCGACGATGCGCGAAGTCATGACCCATCCTTGCAAAACGATCGGCCCGCGCGAACTCGCTGCCGAAGCCTTGCTCGTGATGGAGAAACATCGAATCACCGGCTTGCCGGTGGTGGACGCCAACGGCAGCCTCGTCGGCGCACTCAACATTCACGACTTGTGGCGCAGCGGGGTCGTGTGAAGCGCGCAGCGAGATTGGCGGTATATTCTTTGACGATGGGCTGGCTCGCTCTGGCAACGCTCACCGGCTGCACGCGTCGCGACGCGAACGATCGCGCGCAGTTCGAATCCGCTGATATCGGCTACTCTGCCTCGGGCATCGAGTTGATTCAAACGGATGCCGAGGGTCGCACTCGTTATCAACTCACCGCGAGTGAACTTGCGCAAGATCCGCGCTCGCGGGCGATGCGTCTCGCATCCGTCGATCTGCGGATGCAGACCGACGATCACGCCTGGCAGGCTACCGCCCGCACCGCGACCCTCTCAGCCGATGCGCGCAAGCTCGCCTTGCGCGACCGAGTACGACTCGAGTCCTCGGGGCAGCCCGCAGTGCGTTTACGCACCGACGCGCTGGATTACGACCTCTTGACCCGCCGCGCCCGCAGCCCGGGCTCCGCTCGCATCAATTTTGCGGCCGGCGAACTGACGGCCGATCGGATCGACATCGATCTTGAGCGACAGCGTATTTCTTTGGAAAGCAGCGTACATGGCCGCTTTGCGCGCTAGCGCCCTGCTGATCAGCGGTTATCTGCTCTGCGTCGCGCCGCTCGCTTGGACGCAAAGCCCGGTGACTCCAGCCGCCCTGATCGTGCTCGATGCCGCCTCCTCGGAGCTGGACTATCGAACCAACACACTGCTCTTCCAAGATCTGCTCATCACGCAAGGCTCGACTCGCGTCAAAGCCGCTCGAGCGCGCTCGAGCGGCCTCGACTTCGCGGCCTCGAGTTGGACCTTGAGTGGCGGCGTGCAGCTTGAACTCGATGGTGGCGTCTTGAGCTCGGCCGATGCCACGGTGATCTTTCGTGACAACCGAGTGCTATCGGCGACGATCCGCGGCGAAAACACCGCCTTCGAGCAGCGACTGCGCAACGGCAATCGCGCCTCGGGCAAGGCGCGAGAAATTCTCTACGACGCAGCGACCGCGACCGTCATCTTGCAGGGTGACGCATTGCTGAGCGATGGTCGCAACGACATCCGCGGCGAAAAGCTCGTGTACGACCTGGCCGCTGAGCGTGTCAGCGCGGGCAATACGGCCTCGGGTGATCGGGTGCGCATCACCATCCGGCCGCCCGCGGACGCGAACCCCTCGGTGAGACCGCCGCGATGAGTCGTCTGCATGCGGAACATCTGGCAAAAGCCTACGGCGTAAGACCCATCGTGCGGGATCTCTCACTCGAAGTCGGCGCCGGCGACATCGTCGGTCTACTCGGACCGAACGGCGCCGGTAAAACGACGGCGTTCTACATGATCGTGGGTCTCGTCGCGGCGGACGCGGGTCGAATCCGCATTGACGATCGCGATCTCACCCACGAACCGATGCATCGGCGCGCCGCAGCCGGTATCGGCTACCTGCCGCAAGAGGCCTCGGTCTTTCGCAAGCTCAGCGTCATCGACAATGTCCGTGCGATTCTGGAGACACGCCACGATCTCGATCGAGCGAGTCGCGCTGCACGCCTCGAGCAGATACTCGCAGACCTGCGCATCACCCACGTACGCGACACTCGCGGAGCGGCGCTCTCGGGTGGTGAGCGTCGTCGCGTCGAGATCGCCCGGGCGCTCGCCGCCGAGCCGCGATTTTTGCTGCTCGACGAACCGTTCGCGGGCGTCGATCCGATCTCGGTGCTCGATATCCAGCGCATCATCCGCGAGCTCGCCGCGCGCGGCATCGGCATTCTGATCACCGATCACAACGTCCGCGAAACACTCGGTGTCTGCGATCGCTCCTGCATCATCGCCGACGGCACCGTCATCGCTGCCGGACCGGCGGCAGAAATCCTTGCCAATCCCCGAGTGCGTGAGGTGTACTTGGGCGACACCTTCCGCCTCTAATTCTCGGTAAGGGGCGTAACGGCGATGCTCAAACAGTCCCTGCAACTCAAGCTGGGTCAGTCTCTGACCATGACGCCGCAATTGCAGCAGGCGATTCGCCTGCTGCAGATGCCGACACTCGAGTTGCAGGCGCACATCAATGAAATGCTCGAGACCAACGTCATGCTCGAGCAAGAGGAGCCCGAGGACGAGGTCGAGCTCACCGCCAACTTCACCGTCTCCGAACCGACCGAATCCATCGAGACGACCGAACCGGTCGAGGTCGAGGTTGTCGATCAACCCTGGGCTGATCAAGCGGGCACCGGCAGTGATGGCGCGCGCGCCGAAGACGATGAGGACCGAGCCCGTGAGTTCGCTGACGAGCGCGAGCAAAGCTTGCGCGACCACCTGCTTGGACAACTCGAGCTCGCGCGGCTCTCCGATACCGATCTAACCGTTGCAACCACCATCGTCGATACACTGAACGACGACGGTTATCTCACCGAAACACTCGCCGACATCGCTGCGACGCTGCGCCCCGATCTCGAGTGGGACGAGGAGGAGATCGAGCGCGTGCTGATGCTCGTGCAGACGCTCGATCCGATCGGCGTGGCGGCGCGCAATCTTGCCGAGTGCCTCTCGTTGCAATTGGCCCAGCTGGCTGCGGACACACCCGGCCTCCCGCTCGCACGACGGATCGCCGAGCGACATCTCGATCTACTCGCCCTGCGCGATCACGGACCCTTGCGCCGGGCCATCGAGAGCATGCAGGGCGCGGACGAGGAGCTGCTCGAAGTTGCGATCGCGCTGGTGCGTAGTTGTCATCCGCGACCCGGCGCCATCGTCAGCTCGACGCGTGCGGAGTACGTCGTGCCCGACGTCTTCGTACGTCGTACGAGTCGCGGTTGGACGGTGGAACTCGCACCCGGCACCCTGCCGCGTATCCGCGTCAACCAGAGCTACGCTGGCATGCTGGGGCGCGGCGGCGCCCACACCATGCTACGCACGCAATTGCAGGAGGCGCGCTGGTTGCTCAAGAGCCTCGAGATCCGCAACGACACGCTACTCAAGGTCGCGCGCGCCATCGTCGAGCGGCAAACGGAATTCTTGGCGCAGGGCGAGGAGCACATGCGCCCGATGATCCTCAAGGACATCGCCTCGGCGATCGAGATGCACGAATCGACGATCTCGCGCGTCACGTCCGGTAAATACATGCACACCTCTCGCGGCGTCTTCGAGTTGCGGTATTTCTTCTCGAGCCAAGTCGAGGGCGACGATGGCCAGGGAACATCGTCCACGGCGATACGGGCGAAAATCCGCAAACTGATCCGCGACGAGGACCCGGCGCAACCGCTCTCCGACAATCGTCTGGCCGAATTGCTCTCGAATGAGGGAATACCGGTGGCGCGAAGAACCGTGGCGAAGTACCGTGAGAGCCTCGGTATCGCCTCGTCTGCCGACCGCAAACGGGGCGGAGCACGCTAATCTCGGACCCAAACGAGGAGACGATCATGCAAATTTCCGTCACTGGTCATCACGTGGAAGTCACCGACGCCCTGCGCGAGTACATCCACAAGAAAATGGATCGTATCGTCCGGCACTTCGATCAACTGATGGATGTGCACTACGTGATCTCGGTCGAGAAATTGCGGCACAAGGCCGAGGCGACGCTGAAGGTTCGCGGCGGCGACCTCCACGCCGACGCCGAAGACGCCAATATGTACGCCGCCATCGACGCGCTTGCCGACAAGCTCGACCGGCTGGTCAAGAAGCGCAAGGAAAAAATCACGGATCATCATGCCGAGGAAGGCCGCCGCGCGCGGCAGTGAAGCATGCCGCAGGCGACCCGCATCATCCTCGTGAGCGGCCTCTCGGGGGCCGGCAAGAGCGTCGTGCTGCACGCCCTCGAGGACCTCGGTTATTACTGCGTCGACAACCTGCCCACCTCGATACTCGAGTCCTTCGTCGGACACGCGCTGCGTGCCGGCGATAACGAGGCTTATCAGCATTTGGCTATCGGTATCGATGCGCGCGACTCGGATATCGGGCTGAGCGATATCGGTGACACCATCTCGCAGCTGCGTCGCAGTGGTTTGCGTTGCGAGTTGCTCGCTGTGCTCGCAACGGATGCAGAGTTGCTGCGTCGCTACGGCGAAACCAAGCGTCGTCATCCGCTCGCCAGAGTGGGACGTAGTCTGCAGGAGGCGATCGCAGCCGAGCGCGAACTACTCGACCCGTTGATCCAATCAGCCGATCTCGTTATCGATACCACCCACATGGGCGTGCACGACCTGCGTGAGGTGGTCGGTCAAAGAATCGATCGACGACGCGCTTCGCAGCTATCGGTCACACTCGTGTCGTTCGGCTTCAAGCACGGTGTGCCGGGCGACTGCGATTTCGTCTTCGATGCCCGCACTCTGCCGAACCCCTACTGGAACATCGCCTTGCGACCGTTCAGCGGGCTCGATCCCGAGATCATCCGGTTTCTCGATGCGCAGCCGGCGGTGACGGCCTTCCTCGATGATCTCGAGCGCTATGTCAGCGCGCGCATCGATGAGCATCAGGCGGCAAACCGTCGGTATCTGACCATCGGCATCGGTTGCACCGGCGGACAGCACCGCTCGGTCTATCTGCTCGAGCGGCTACGCGAACGACTCGTGACGCGGCTGCCGGGGCTCGCCGTCCGGCATGCCTCGCTCTCGCAGGCGAAGCGAACATGAGCGATCCCTCGCGCAAGGAATTGCAGCTCGAAGCGTTACGAGCCGCGCTCGATGGTGGGGCGCTGCGCCCCGCGCAGCGGATGCTCACGGGTTTGCATCCCGCTGAGATCGCGCTGCTGCTCGAATCGGTCCCACCCCGCCAGCGCGAGCTGGTGTGGAACATGGTCGATCCGGAGCTCGAGGGCGATGTGCTGCTCGAGCTCAGCGAGGGTGTCCGACAAGAGCTCATCGAGGAGATGGACACCGAAGAGCTGGTCGCGGCAGCCGAGGGCATGGAGGTCGACGATCTCGCCGATCTCGTGCGCGAACTGCCCGAGACCGTCACCATGCAGGTGTTGCGATCGATGGATCAACGCGATCGCGAGCGTCTTCGCAACGTGCTTTCTTGGCCCGAGGACAGCGCCGGCGGTCTGATGAACACCGACACGGTGAGCGTGCGTCCGGACGTCTCCCTCGAGGTGGTGCTGCGCTATCTACGCATGCGCGGCGAGTTACCGTCGCGCACCGATAGTCTCTTCGTCGTCGATCGCGACGATCGCTATCTCGGCACGATCTCGCTCACTCGCATCATCACAGGCGATCCGCAGGACACCGTCGGCGACAGCCTCGATACCGAGGCCCCGCGCATCGAACCGGAAATGCCTGCCCACGATGTCGCACAACTCTTCCAGGAGCGCGATCTCGTCTCGGCCGCCGTGGTCGACACGAGCGGCAGCTTGCTCGGTCGTATCACCATCGACGACGTCGTCGACGTCATCCGCGAAGAAGCCGCCCACGAAGTCATGTCGATGGCGGGCCTCAAAGACGAGGAAGACCTCTTCGCCGGGATCGTACCCTCGACCCGTCGTCGCCTGCTCTGGCTCGGGATCAATCTGCTCACCGCCTTCTTGGCAGCTGCGGTCGTCAAGAATTTCGAAGCCACCATCGAGAAAGTGGCGGCGCTCGCCGCCTTGTTGCCCATCGTCGCTTCGATGGGCGGTATCGCGGGCACGCAGACCGTGACGCTACTGATCCGCGGCTTGGCGCTGGGTCAGGTGCAGTGGTCAAACGCCCGCTGGCTGTTGTTCAAAGAAATTGCGGTCGGTGGACTGAACGGTCTGATCTGGGCCGCCGTCGTCGGCGCCGTCACCGTGGTGTGGTTCGGCACTTGGCAGATCGCCGGCATCATCGCGGCCGCCATGCTCATCAATCTGCTGGCAGCCGCCGCAGTCGGCGTATTGGTGCCCCTCGCGTTACGCCGACTCGACATCGACCCCGCTCTATCCGCGGGCGTCATTCTCACGACCTTCACCGACTGCATCGGCTTTGCGACCTTGCTCGGGCTCGGTGCGATCTTCCTGACTTGAGTGGCGATCGATAAGCGCCAGAATTCAGCGCGCGGCGACCAATCGACCCGTTTGGTAATCGCGTACCGCCTGTTCGATTTCCTCGCGGGTGTTCATCACGAAAGGTCCGTGCTGCACGACGGGCTCACCGAGTGGTTTGGCCGAGAGCACCAGAAAACGACTCCCGTCTCGCGCTGCCGCAACCTGCAATCGCTCACCCTCGCCCAGAATACCGCCTTGACGCGCGCGTAACGCCGTTGCGCCGGTACCGACCTCGAGGGTGCCTTCGAAGACATAGAGATACGTGTGATGACCCGACGGTAGTCGCGCATCAAATAGAGCGCCGGGAGGCAGAGTGACATCCCAAAATTCCGGCGCCGTGCTCATGCCGGTGATGGGGCCATCGAGGATCACGTCGCCCCGCTGCCACCGACCCGCGATGACTTTGATCCGAAACCCGTCTGGCGTCTCGTGCACGGGAATCTCGCTCGCCTCGAGATCGCGATACTCGGCCGGACACATCTTTTCTTTGGCAGGCAGATTGATCCACAGCTGGAAGCCGCGCATCAGCCCGCTCTCCTGCTGCGGCATCTCGGAGTGGATGATGCCGCGCCCAGCGGTCATCCACTGCACACCGCCCGCTTTCAAGTGACCACGATTGCCGAGGTGATCCTCGTGCAACATGTGCCCTGCGAGCATATAGGTGACCGTCTGGAAACCGCGATGCGGATGCGCCGGAAAGCCGGCGATGTATTCGTTCGGTCGATCGCTTCCGAACTCATCGAGCATCAAGAACGGATCGAGCCGCGCGAACGGCGACTGCCCGAGGCTGCGATACAGCGAGACACCGGCACCATCCGAGGTGCGCAGTGCCTCGATGACGCGTTGCAAGGGTTTGATCGAGCCGGACATCAAGCGACCTCGTTACCGACCCCGATCGCGACGGATATGGGAACGGACATGGGAACGGACATGGAAAAGACAGCGCATCGCGCCTATTAAAAATCACTCTCTCCCGATAGGGAAGCGCAAAACAGCCACTCGAAAGACATCACGGCGTCATCGCCGCTCCGGTAACATCCCGCGGCTAATGCTTTTGCTGCGCGGCTATTCGGACAGGTCAGGATGACCCAAAACAAAAAGATTCCCCGTATCGTCGTCGTCGGCGGTGGCGCGGGCGGCCTCGAACTCGTCACTCGCCTCGGCGATAAACTCGGTCGCCGCGGTCGTGCCGACATCACGCTGATCGAACGCGGACGCACCCACTTCTGGAAGCCACATCTGCACGAGTTGGCTGCGGGCACCGTCGATCTCGACGTGCACGAGCTCGACTACCTCGCCCAGTCCCACTGGCACGGGTTCCGTTACCGCTACGGCGAGATGGTCGGGCTCGACCGCGACGTCAAACAAGTGCTGGTCGGCCCCGTCCACGATGAGAACGGCGATGAAATCGTGCCGGCCCGACGTATCGATTACGACGTTCTGGTGCTGGCGGTCGGCAGCAGCATCAATGATTTCGGCACACCGGGCGTGGTCGAACATGCCATCGCACTCGAGAGCACGCAGCAAGCCGATCGATTCCATCGCCGGCTCGTGAATGCGTTTCTGCGCGCCCACTCACAGACGGCGCCGCTGCGCCCTGAGCAATTGAACGTGGCGATCGTTGGCGCTGGTGCGACTGGCGTGGAACTGGCAGCCGAACTGCACAACGCGACCCGTGAGCTCGTCTCCTTCAGTCTCGATAACATCGACCCGGACAAGCACATCCGCTTGCACTTGATCGAAGCGTCGCCGCGGATCTTGCCGGCGTTGCCCGAGCGAATCTCGGCAGCGGCCCACAGCATGCTCGGCAAATTGGATGTGGAGGTACACACGAACGCACGCGTCGCCGAAGTGCTCCCCAAGGCCGTGCGCCTCGCCGACGGCAACATCATCGCGGCCGAAATGGTGGTTTGGGCAGCCGGTGTGAAAGCCGCGCCGTTCCTGCGCGATCTGGGCGTGACGGTCAATGCGCTCAACCAAATCGTCGTCGATGCCACGCTGCGCTCGCGCGACGATCCCGCCGTGTTCGCCATCGGCGATTGTGCGGCGGTGCAATGGGCCGCTCACCCCGGCCGCAACGTGCCCCCGCGAGCGCAGGCCGCGCATCAGCAGGCGTCATACCTCATCAAATGGCTGCCGCGCATACTCGCAGGGCGCGAGCCGCGCCCTTGGCGCTATCGAGATTTCGGCTCGCTGGTATCGCTCGGTGAATACACGACCGTCGGTAACCTCATGGGGAATTTCGTCGGCGGCAACATCTGGCTGGAGGGACTCTTCGCCCGCTGGATGTATCTGTCGCTGTACAAGATGCACGAGTTCGCCTTGCACGGCTTCTGGAAGACGACGCTCAGTACGCTCGGCCGCCTGATCGCCGCGCAAACCGAGCCGCGCGTGAAACTGCACTGAAACTCGGCACCGGGCTATTCGGCAGGGACCATCGCCGCGAGCAACTCGCCGAGGTCGTAGTAGTGGAAGGTGCGATCCGTGGACATCGCGACCAACAATCCGCCGGGAAAACCCGGTAGCGACTGCGGCGTGAGATCGATGCCGTCGGTTTCGAGTGCTGCGTAACGGATACGCCCGAGCAGTCGAGCCGTGGCCTCCAAAGAAAACACCCGCAGCGCACCGGCTTGTTGATCCGACACGAACAGCAACGAGGGCTTGCCGGGACGATGCATGACCGCGCTGCCCTCGTGATCGCGCGCAAAGCCCGTCAGACCGAACTGCGCCACCTCATCCTCGGCATCTTCGGCGCTGGGGTCCGCCAGATACTGACGAATGCCGAACGTCTCGTCGCTCGCAAAGACGTGTCCGCCAACGGCGTCAACGGACAAGGCTTCGATTTCCTTAACTCCGCTCCATTGACCGAACGCGCGGGAGAAAACGCCACGTAAAGTACCCGTACCGTCGTCGACCAAGCGGTACTGATGCAGGTAACCATCGCGAGGCGCAAATCGATCGGAACGACTCACGATGGCAAAAGTGGCGCCGTCACTCGCTCGCGTATAGGCCGCAACGCCCATGACATCACGGGCCCGCTCACCGACGAAGACCGGGATGCCGCCTGCATCGACAGGCGCGAAATCCGGCAGACGATATGCCCGCAAACGGTGCGCGAAACGCTCGGCGACCAGCGCCACATCGACACGTCGACCCGCCAGCACGACTCCGCGTGCGATGTCGACATTGTTGGGACGCGCCAGACCACGCACGACCAGCGCCGATCGGATCCGACCGTCGAGGCCGAATACGTACAGCGCACCGTCGATATCCTTATCGGTGCCCAGGATCAGGCTCTGCGCCGGATCGTCGGGGTGAATCCAGATCGCCGGATCGTCGGTGTCGTGTCGTACCGGTTCGGTGACGATGCGAGGTTGCACCACGCGCTCGGCCGCCGTCAAAGGAGTGGCGATGAGCGACAGCAGCAGAAACCACAAATTCGATTGCACGCGCATAGGTGGTTAGTTTAACGAGGGGTCAGGGAATCTGCAGCTCGTGAGCCGCCAACCTCACCGGCTCCCAGACGCTGCGACCTTGCACGTCGCGCAGGTTCAGCACCAAACCGCCGCTCGCATCAAACTCCAGCAGGCCGAAATTGCTGCCACCGTCGTAAGGCGGTCGCAGTCGCGCTTCGGCCTGCAGATCGTCGTTCGCGGATCGGGTCGGCTGTGCGAGCGGCGAGCTCACGAGCTCGGTTAGATCGTAGCCCCCCTTGGCTCGTCGTGGCACGACATTGAGCTCACCGCGATGCACATCGCCCGACAGCAGCACCACGCCACTGATACGCTCGTCACGGATGAAATCGAAAATCTCATCGCGCTCGTGTCGATAAGCGCCCCAGCTCTCATCGAACTTCTCGCCACCGCGGGTCGCCCAGCCGCCTCCGGCGAGCAGCAATTTGTAGGTCGCATCGCTCTCGCGTAGCGCTTGTTTGAGCCAAGCTTTTTGCACCGCACCGAGCTGTGTCTTTGCAGGCCCATCGGGTTGATCGCTCGGATCGCGATAACTGCGTCCATCGAGACAGAAGCACTCCACTTGAGCGATCCGCTTGCGGAAAAAAACGCCGGGCGCCTCAGGTAAACCATAGGCCGGGTTAGCCCAATACTTTTTGAAGCTGGCAAGGCCTAGCTCACGCACGGGCGAGTTTCGATCGCCGTTGTTGAGACCGTAGTCGTGATCGTCCCAGATCGCCCACTGCGGCACGCTGTGTAGCATCGCCTGGGCACTCGGTACGCTGCGCTGCAACTGGTATTCGTATTCGAAAGCCATGGGGGCGAGACTGTCGATGTAGACGTGATCGCCAAGCCAAAAAAATCCATCCGGTTGTGCCGCTGCGATCGCCTCGAAGATCGGCTGACGCCCATCGAGGATTCGACGCGCACACGAGCCGAACGCCAAGCGCAGCGGCGCATTGCCACGCGGCAGGGTGCGGAACACGCGCGGTGTGCGCGCATAACGATCGGGCTTGCCGTCTAGCAAAACTCGATAGGCGTACGCGGTTGCGGGCGAGAGCCCCTGCAAGGGGATGCGGACGATGTAGTCCTGATCGGGCCGGGCCTCGATGGCGATGCTGCGAGCAGCGCCCTTCAACGTGGGATCGGTGGAATACTCGATCTCGATCCGATGCGCATCCGAGGCGCGCATCCATAGCACCGTGCTATCTGATGCGGTGTCACCGATCATCGGCCCTTGCAGGATGCGCGGATAGGTCTGCGCGCGCAGCAAATCCAACCAGCCGGCACCGGTTGCTGCCGCTAAAAGCGCAAGCGCACGGCGACGTGTCCAGTTTTTCACGAGCGACATCAGCTCACCCGCTCGAGATCTTCGAAAGTCATCGAGTACGCATGCTGCGAATCTGCCGGATAGCTCTCCGACGACACCACCTGCCACGCGTTGGGATCGAGCGGCGAGAAGTGGGTGTCGCCGTGCACGGTTGCGTGCACGCGCGTGCGCAAGATCCGCCCGGCCAGCGGCAGCGCGAGCCGATAGATCTCAGCGCCACCGATGATCATCACCTCCGGTACCTCGCCTGCCGCTTGCAACGCCGCGTCGAGGGTGGGAACCACCGTCACGGCCGCATCTTGTACCGATGATGCGCCTTGCCGCGTCAGCACGATGTTATGTCGCTGCGGCAAAGGGCGCCCGATGGATTCGAAGGTCTTGCGGCCCATGATCACGGGTTTGCCCAGAGTCGCCGCTTTGAAACGCCGCAAATCCTCGGGCAAACGCCAGGGCAGCTGACCATCGACACCGATGACACCGGCATCGGTCATCGCAACGATCAAAGTCACGCGTGGCCTTGCCATGGGATCGGCGCCGAGACTCAAGGTCGTCTGACGACGCGTTTGGTTTTCTTTGCGGAAACCTTTTGCTTGGCGTTCTTTGTCTTGGTTTTTTTCTTTTGGGTTTTTTTCTTGTTGGCTTTTTTCTTTTGGGCCGGTCGCTTGGCAGGCCACAGCATCGTCCCGCGGCACTTGGGCGAGCCACAGCGACAGGCATAGATCTCATCGACATTCGGCGGATCGTTCTTGTCGCGACCGATCTCGTAGTCGTAGCCGAGCTCCTCGCCCTTGGCGATATCGCGTACCGCATCGATGAACACGCGACGCTCGGCGATCGCCGACTCGCAGTTACCGTCGCAGGAATGGTTGATGTACCGCGCTGCGTTGCCCTTGCGACCGCCATCGATCACCGTCTTTCGATCGACGATGAACAGGAAGGTGTGGTTATCGTTCGGGTCGTGATCGGCGTAGCGCTCGTCGGCTTCCCGGTGTGAGATGCGCTCCCCGATGTACTCGACGATGCGGGTACCCTTCGGGATCCGCTTGGCGGCGAAGATGCCCTTGCCGTGAATCTTGGAATTGCGGACCTGAATCCATGGACTGGTTCGCATCAGGGGTATCGCCACGCAGTATCTCCCGGAACAATGAGTCGGATGTCAAACGGCCACCGGCGCCTTGATCGCCGGGTGAAATTGGTAGTTTCGAAACTCGAAATCGTCGAACACATAATCGAACAGCGTCGGCGGCCGGCGGCCGATGACGAGCTGCGGCAGCGACAGCGGCGCGCGCGATAATTGCAGGTCCGCTTGCTCGAGATGATTCGAATAAAGGTGGCAATCGCCGCCCGTCCAGACGAAGTCGCCAACCTGCAGATCGACTTGCTGTGCCACCATGTGCGTCAGCAACGCATACGAGGCAATGTTGAACGGCACGCCGAGAAAGATGTCGGCACTGCGCTGATACAGCTGGCACGACAAGCGTCCGTCGGCCACATAGAACTGAAAGAACGCATGGCACGGCATCAAGGCCATGTCCGCCAAGGCGCCGACGTTCCACGCGCTCACGATGATTCGGCGTGAATCGGGTTGCTCACGCAACTGCCGTAGCACCTCGCTGATCTGATCGATCGAGCCGCCGCTCGGCGTCGGCCATGAACGCCACTGCTTGCCATAGACGGGTCCGAGTTCACCCTGCTCGTCGGCCCACTCATCCCAGATCGTCACGCCATGCTCGCGCAGATAACGCGTGTTGGTTTCCCCTTTAAGGAACCACAACAGCTCATGCACGATGGACTTCAGATGGATCTTCTTGGTGGTAACCAGCGGAAAACCGCCACCGAGATCGAAGCGCATCTGATAACCGAACACGGAGAGCGTGCCGGTCCCGGTCCGATCGGTCTTGCGCGCGCCGTGCTCGCGCACGTGACGCATGAAATCCAGATATTGCTGCATGGGCTTACGCCGTGATCCTGTTACCCGAAGGCAGATCACGCCGATACGCCAACAACAGCAGAACCACACCGGCGAGCAACATCGGCAAAGTGAGCACGTGACCCATGGTGAGCCAACCACCCGCGAGATACCCGATATGGGCATCCGGCAGACGCCAGAACTCGACGATCAAACGTCCCGACGCATACATGATCAGGAAGAGTCCGGAGGGTGCCCACTGCGGACGCGGCTTCGAGGTGAACCACCACAGCACCGCCGCGAGCAACGCCCCTTCGAGCAGTGCCTCGTAAAGCTGGGTTGGATGGCGAGCCACGCCATCGACCAGCATGGCCCAAGGCACATCGCCCGGCCGACCCCAGAGCTCGCCGTTGATGAAGTTGCCAACGCGCACGGCAAGGATGCCGATACCCGGTAGCGCTGCCGCAAAATCGAAGACGTCGGCGACGCGCCGACCGCGCCGTTTTGCAAACAAGGCGAGCGCGACCAGCACGCCGATGAGTCCGCCGTGGAAAGACATGCCGCCTTCCCAGACCCGCAACAAATACAGCGGGTCTTGCAGCCAGAACTCCATGCCGTAGAAAAGGGTGTAACCGATTCGACCGCCCACGATGACGCCGAGCATCGCGAAGAACAAAAAGTCGTCGACATCGACGACCTTCCAAGTCGAGCCAGGCTGTGCAGCGCGACGCCGCGCCAGCCACCACGCCACGGCGAAAGCGACGAGGTAGGTCAGGCCGTACCATCGGACCTTGAGCGGGCCTAGCTCGAGTGCAACAGGATCAAAGCCGGGATAGACGAGCATGCCGTGATTCTACCCTCAGCTACGTGTCACACGGCAGAAGAAAGCCTTCAGGTAGCGTGTCTCCGGAATCGCCGGATGCACCGGATGATCGGGCGATTGCATACCCTGGTAGACGATTTGGACTGAACGATCCACATGCCTCGCCGCGGACTGAATCGCCGTTTGCAACGAGTCGATCGCCAGGTGGTAAGAGCACGAACAGCTGATCAGCAAACCCTCGTCGGCGAGCACCCGCAGCGCGAGTTGGTTCAACTTTCGGTAAGCCGCTTCGCCTTGAGGAATGTCTTTGCGCCGTTTAATGAACGCCGGTGGATCGACGATCACCACGTCATAGCGCTCACCGGCCTCGGCGAGCTGTGAGAGCACCTCGAATGCGTCGCCGCGATGGGCGAAGAATTGGTGGTCGAAGAATGCGGCGGACTCAGCCGGGTACGCTTGCCTCGCCACATTCGCTTGCGCGCGCTCGAGCGCCGATGCCGACGCATCCACACAGTCGATCCGACTCGCCCCGAGCGTAGCGGTAGTCGCGGCCCAACCGCCCGCGTAGCAGCAGACATCGAGAACTCGCGCACCCGCCTTCATGAACCGAGCCAGCTGGCTGCGATTGAAGGCTTGATCGTAAAACCAACCGGTTTTCTGGCCGCCCCCCAGTTCCGTCTCGAAGACGACCTGACCGCCATCGGCAGCCGATTCGACCACCTCCACCCGCTCCGGCGGTTCACCCCACGCGGCATGGACCTCTTCGGGCAAACCTTCGAGTGCTCGCGCGCCACCGTCGTTCTTCCACAGCAGCACGCGCGGCTTCAGCACGCGGCGTACGGCCTCTTCGATGATCTGCTGCTGCAAGCTCATGCCGGCGGTGGTCAACTGACCCACCACGACGTCGTCGAAACGATCGAGTACGAGCCCGGGCAATCCGTCCGATTCGCCGTAAACCCAGCGATAGTGCGGTGAACGAAAGAGACGCTCACGCCAGCTCAAGGCACGGCGCAACTTCGCCGCGAACCAAGCAACATCGATGGTCTCGTCCTGACGCGAGAGCAGACGCGCGGCGATCAGCGTGGATGGATTGAGATAAGCCGTGCCGAGCGCCTGACCGCGCTGATCCTGCACGGTCACCAACTGTCCCGACTCGAAGCTCGTCAGCGGTGTTTGGCTGGTATCGATCTCGTTGCTGAAGATCCAGAGATGCCCAGCGCGCAGTCGGCGCTCCTCGCCACGGCGCAGGCGCAATAACGGTCTGGAACTCAAGGGATACTCCGCGCGATCGGCAATCGAGCCGATGTTACCGGATCGGCAGACCCTTCAGGGCACGCTCACGCCGCGCGTTCATCTGCGCATGCAGCTCCTTCATGACGTCCGAGCCGGTGGTGACGAACAAAAACGGCAACAGCCCGTGCAGGATGCAGGCGATGCCCGCCAACAACATTCGGCAACCGAAGGACGTGGCCTGCAGCAGGTGACCAAAGTAGCTCTCACCGATACTGGCGGGATGGGCGGTGAAAAGGCGGGACCACATGCGCTTCAAGATAATCGGCCAGCGGCGAGATAGGGTTGCGAAAATCGAATTCCATTGGCTCTTGCGAGCAATTTTGTTTCTTAAAATTTAATTTTTATGTAAATTCGTCTCATGGACAAACTCGATAAGCGAATTTTAGACTTGCTGCAGAAGGATGCCGATCTGACCGCAGCCGATATCGCCGAACGAGTCGGCCTCTCAAAGGCCCCCTGTTGGCGTCGCATCCAGCGCCTACGCGAACGCGGCATCATCAAACGCACGGTGGCACTGCTCGACGCGCGGGCGCTCAATGTCGGGACGACGGTGTTCGTGACCATCAAGGCGCCGAGTCACAGCGCAGGTTGGTTCGACAAGTTCGCCAAGGTGATTCGCGAGCTCCCCGAGGTCACCGAGTTGCATCGCATGAGTGGTGATGTGGACTATCTGCTGCGGGTGGTCGTGCCGGACATCGACGGCTACGATGTCGTCTACAAGAAACTCATCGGTGCACTCGAGATGCTCGATGTCAGCGCAAGCTTCTCGCTCGAGACCATCAAGTCGACGACGGCTCTGCCCCTGCATTACGCCAAAGCAGACTGAGCCTTCGGCAGAGCGCCGCCTTCAGCGTCTCGAACACGAGCGGATCGAATGCGGGTGCGGCGGCCCAGTCGTACGCCCACGGATGCGCTACATCCAGCGGAGCCTTTTCGTCGGCGTAACGCGGCACGAGATGCACATGCAGCGCGGGTTCCAGATTGCCGAACATCGCGTAGTTGATCCGCAGCGCACCCGTCTCGGCGAGCAGGGCATCGCCGAATGCCGCCATATCCGCCAAGAACTGCGCTCGGCCTGGCGCATCGACCGCGTTCAGATGCGGCACAACAGGATCGGGCAACAGCAAGCAATAACCACGCAGGAACTGACGCTCCCCGAAAACAGCCCAACCTGAGGGCAGGCGCGCGATCAGCGTCGGATCGCGCCCCTCGCGCAGCGCCGCGACACGCCGATGGATGGCCGTGCTCATGTCATGTCACTCCGGATCGAGCCCCAAAGCGCGCAGTGTACCGGTGGTCAACGCGGGGTCGCGATGGACGAACGCCTGCCAGCCACGCGCACAGGCGGCATCCACGTTCTCGGCGCGATCGTCGATGAAGACCGTCTGCTCGGGCGACAAGCCGAACCGTCGCTCAGCCTCGAGGTAGATCCTCGGATCAGGCTTCATGACGCCGGCCAAGTCGGAACGCAGCACATCGAGGGCGTAACGATGCAAACCTACGACCTGCTCAAGATGGGCCCAGTGCAGATCGCCCACGTTGGTCAACAGAAAAATTCGGTGACGCCGGCGCAACCGCTCGGCGAGTCGCAACATCGAGGGATCCGGTCGCAGCATGTCGACCCAGGCGGCCTCGAGTGCCGGTGCCGCAATCGGCTGCGGTGCCAACGCCGCCACCTGCTGCAGAAGTTGGGCTCCGCCCAATCGACCGGTTTCATGCGCGGTGAGATCGATGCGGCCGGTGACGTCTTCCAAAGTTCGAACCGACGCGCCGTGCTCGCGCAGCAAATCGAGTAGACGCTCAGGCTGCAGTGCGACGAGAACTCGACCGATGTCGAAAACTACATCGACCATGCGCGCAACTCACCCGCTCGAGCGGGGCCCGATCCGTACTCGCTAGGCACCATCGCCACCGCGAACGGGACCGCATCGATCGCCGTGCAGTGGGTAAAATCCTCCAGCGGCGCCCAGTCAGCCGCCGGATCAAAGAATTTCTCCGCAGCGGGCGCTGCGCGCAAACGCGCCACCCAATCACTCGTATCGAATCGCTCGCCCCGCAAGCCCGCGAGCAAAGCGTCGCGACACAGATCATCTTCGATGCATCGCTCGCGCGCTTCGTGGCCCATCGCGACGATGGTCACCTCCTTCGGCTGCAACGCACGCACCGCCGCGATCGTCGCCGATAGATTGACGAGCGCTCCGGTAAAAACCTGATCGGCGACGAGGAAGGCGGCGGTCAGGCCTTGCGTACCCGCATGGGTCGTGTGAATGAGCGTTCGAGCATGCAAATTTTCACGCAATACTTCGGTCGGCGAGTTTCCGCAATCGAAACCGGGCAGTTTGCGCGCATGCCGTTCGCCAATCAGCAAAGCCCGCGGGTCTGCCGCCTTCATCGCCCGAGCGAGCTCAATCTCGGCCACCGGCACGACGCGCTCGGCGCCCGCCGCGAGCGCATGGGCGATCAACGAACAGGCACGAAACACATCGATGACGATGGCAACCCCTTGCGCCGAAGCGGCGCCCGCCACGAAGTCGCTCGAGTGCAGCCGCATCTAGCGCTCGATCGTAAGCACGCTGCCGCGATCGTGACGATTCGAGTTCACCGACACCACCGTGGCCTTCGGAAAGAAATTGAACTCCGAGGCGCTCGCCCAGGTGTAGGCACCCATCGCACGTCCGACGATCAGATCGCCGGGCTCGAGTTCGGGCAGCAGGATGTTCTCGGAGATCACATCGATGCTGTCGCAGGTCGGACCCGCCAAGACCGAAGGGTGACGCTTGCCGCGCTTGAGCGTCTCGATCGGATAGCGCGCGTGGTCGAACAGTTGCCCACTGTAGGAACCGTACAGACCATCGTCGAGGTAATACCACCAAAGCCCCTCGCGTTCGGCACGCCCCATCACCGACGCCACGCCGATCGCCGCGGGACCTGCGATGTAGCGCCCCGGCTCAGCGATGATGCGTACGCGCTTGGGCAACTTCGACAACGCAGCGCGGATCGGCGCGCAGAACTCGTGGATGATCGGTGCGCGCTGCGAATAGTCGATCGGGAAGCCCCCGCCGATATCGAGCGTATCGCAAGGTCCGAGTTTCTCCCGACGTGCCACCGCAAGCAGCCGAGCGCAGGCGTCGATCGCTTCGACGTGCTTCGAGGGATCGGCGGCTTGCGAGCCCACATGGAAAGACAAACCGCGCACGATGAGCCCCAAGTCGTGCGCCTTGCGAGCGAGCGCCAAGAGATTCTCGGGATCGCAACCAAACTTACGCGAGAGATCGCACACGGCACCGGGACTGCGGAACGACACCCGCAGCAACACTTCGGCCTCATCGGCATAAGGGACGAACTTGCGCAATTCGTCCGGATTGTCGGCGACGAATACTTTGACGCCGCGCGCCAACGCCGCGCGGATGTCGATATCGCGCTTGATCGGATGCGTATGGATGCAGAGCTTTGGGTCGGCACCGAGCTTCGCGACGAGCTCCACTTCGCCGCTCGTCGCCAAATCCAAAAATCCACCCTCGGCAAGCACCGTTTGCACGACCGCCGGATGTGGTAGCGGTTTCAGCGCATAGTGCAGATCGACGCCGGGCAGCGCACGCTGCAGGCCGCGGTACTGCTGCCGGATCCGCTCGCAATCGATGATCAGGAGCGGCGAGCCGAACTCGCGCACCAGACGTCGAATCTCTCGCGGCACAAAAGGGTCAATCATGATGTTGGAGTACCTAAAACGCAGTGGATAAGAATTCAGCGTGCCGCAGCACGGCTCAGTCGATCCCGCACGGCATCCCACTCGGGACCCGTCGGAACCTGCTCGATGAGGATACGCGCGGCGTTTTCTTTGTCGAGCGAGCGCAAGTTGGCGTACAGATCGTGGGCGTAAGCGACCGATGACGCGGGCGCTTGCAGCCAACGGCGCACAGGCAGCGACATCGCGCCGCAAGCCGATGCCGGGCGCGTCTCCGCTCTACGACGTGCGAGCACGGCAACGGCTTCACCGGATGCACTGCAGGACTCGATCCGAGCATCGAGCGCCTCGACCGCCACGAGCTCGACCGGCGTCTGCGGTGCGTAGTGCTGCGGCGTGGAGCCCGGCACGCGCGGCGCAGTGGCCGACGAACCAAGCGCGAGCGGACCGATCAGCGCTTCGAGCCGCTCGCGGCCAATGATCCCGGGTCGCAGGATGCGCGGCGGCGTCTCGAGCAGCGAGAGAATTGTCGATTCGACACCCACTTCGCAGTCACCGCCCTCGAGAATCATCACGCCCTCGGGAAACTCTTCACGCACATGCAGGGCACAGGTCGGTGACACACGACCGTAGCGGTTAGCCGATGGCGCTGCGATGCCACTACCGAAAGCACGCAGCAAGCGCTGCGCAACCGGATGACTCGGCACACGCACGGCGATGCTGGCCTGCCCGCCGGTCAAGACGGGCGAAACCTCGGCAGCGCGCGGTAACACCAACGTGAGTGGTCCCGGCCAAAACCGTTGCGCAAGCTGCTCCACTTGCTTCGCCGTGGGCGCGGGCAACTTAGCCACCCAACGTGACAGCGGCGCGCCATCGGCCAAATGCAAAATCAACGGATGATCGGTGGGACGACCCTTGGCCGCATAGATGCGTGACAACGCGGCCGAATTACCAGCATCCGCGCCGAGCCCGTAGACGGTCTCGGTGGGAAACGCGACGAGCTCTCCTGCCCGCAGCGCCTTCACGGCCGCAGCGATGTCGGCATCGCTGGCTTCGATCGGAGCGTTCATCGCGAGATTTTACCCGAGGGCTGTCTCGGGCGCGGCAAACTCACGGGCGAGTTCGATGATGCTCTTCGGCGCTGACCCTTCGGCTTTATTGTTGACGATGATCGTCACGTCGCGCCCGGCGGCGAGCGCGCGCCGTGCCAGCCCAACGATGTGTTGCCGCGCAGTGGGATCGGGATCAATCAACTGATCGAAGGGTGCGTAAGCGGCCTTGGCCGCCTCGTAACTGCGACCCGGCGCCAACAACCAACGGAGGACGAGTGGTCCGCTGGTGCTCGAGGCCTGCTCTGTGCTGCTCTCGCCCTGCGCGTCGACAGAGGGCATGCGCGGATGCTGCGCGTAGCCATGCACGGCACCCGCGGCGCGCAACATCTGCTGATAATCCGCACCGAGCATCTCGGGATCACGCCACTCGATGGCGTAGTTCACACCAACGGGCAGTGCGCGCAAAAAATCGTGGAGCCGCTGCAGCAATTCGCGGCGATAACCGAGTACACGGGACCCGAGCGGCGAGAACTGGAACAACACGACGCCGAGCGTTTCGCCGAGCGCGCGTCGGGCCGGATCGATCACATGCCGAATCGCATGGTCCACATCGAGAAAAACATCGGGCACGTCCTCGAGATAGACCGGCCGGCGCGCCGACTTCGGCAGCATCAACGCGGCATGCGCCTTCAACAAAAAACGAAAATCGGTACTGACCGCTTTGCGCATACGCGCCAAGGTGTCGGCATCGAGCGGTCGGTAGTAGCTTCGATCCACACCGACCGATCGCAACAAAGGATGAGCGGCGTAGGCGGAAAGTCCCGATCGGGCGAGCGTCGACTCGGCGTATTCGTCCGCGTAGACGAGACCATGCCAACCCGAGAAAGACCAAGTCGATGTTCCCATCCGCAAGCGAGCGGGCAGTTGCGCAGCCAGCGAGGCGTATTCGAGGGCCGCGGCTGCCACGGCCACTCGCGAGGACTGCGCGACACGACGAGGTGTGCCGCGACCCGCCGCAGGCGCCAACGGTTCGCCGAAAAGATCTAATCCGGCGGGCTCTGGGACCGCGGGATCAGACATCGTCAAAGAGTCAACGACGCACCGAAGGCCGTGCGATAGCGTGTCGCGAACTCCTCGCGAGAGAAACGATGGTTCTGCGTGCCATGCTGAGTGATCTTGAGCGAGCCCATCAGCGAGGCGATGCGTCCGGTCGTCTCCCAATCGAGCCCACGCTGCAAGCCGAACAGCAAGCCACCCCGATAGGCATCGCCACAACCGGTCGGGTCGGCGATCTTCTCTGGTGCCACCGCGGGGATCTCGATCATTTCGCCATCGGCGTGGATCTGCGAACCGGCCGCACCGCGGGTGACGATCAGCGCGGCCACCTTCGCCGCGATCTCCTCAAGCGACCAACCGGTGCGCTCGACGAGCAGACTCGCCTCGTAATCATTGACCGCGACCCAACGCGACTGCCCGATGAGCGTGCGCAGGTCGTCGGGGCCGAGCAGCGTCATGGCCTGCCCGGGATCAAAGATGAAGGGGATGCCGGCCGCCGCAAATTGCGCGGCATGCTCGCGCATGCCGAGATGACTCTCGGGCGCCACGATACCGAGGTCGATGCCGGCGTTCTTGGGGACCTTGTTGACGTGCGCATGATTCATGGCGCCCGGGTGAAAGGCTGTGATCTGGTTGTTGTCGGCGTCCGTCGTGATGTAAGCCTGCGCGGTGTATTCATCCTCGAGCTGTCGGATGTGATCGAGCGCGAGACCGCAGTTCTGCATCCAAGCACGATACGGACCGAAATCCGTTCCGACCGTCGCCATCACCTTGCCCTCACCGCCCAAGAGCTTGAGGTTGTAGGCGATGTTACCGGCGCAACCACCGAAGTTACGTCGTAACCCCGGCACGAGGAAAGCCACGTTCAACATGTGGATACGATCGGCGAGGATGTGATCTTTGAAGTGACCCTCGAAGACCATGACGGTGTCGTAGGCTACCGAACCACAGATGAGTGCCGTCATGTCGAGTCTCCGTCCCGCTCTACGGGCATCAATAATCGAATAGCACCAGTGCCCACACGACTGCGAGCAGGGCAAATGACGTGAACACCGCGGCCGAACCGATATCTTTGGCGAGACCCGAGAGGGCATGGCGCTCGAGACCGATGCGATCCACCGTCGCTTCGACTGCGCTGTTGAGCAGCTCGACGATCAGCACGATGAAGATCGGTCCGACCAACAGCGCCCGTTCGACGCCGTTCTCTCCAAGCCACAGCCCGAGCGGAAAGAGCATCACGCAGAGCGCGAGCTCCTGCCGAAAGGCGGCCTCTTCGCGGTACGCACCGACGAACCCCTTCCAGCTGTTGCCAAACGCGCGCAACAGTCGGATCAGGCCCGTCGGCTTCAGTCGATCGGTCGGTGTCGAGTTATTCACGCGGCAGAGTTTACCGACTTCCAAGTCAGATCTAGCTGTTTTGCAGCGCGAACGTCATCCAACCTTCGGACCGGCATGGTGTGCGGTGCCGTCTTCAGCGTGCTCGCATCGGCTTGCGCCTCGGCCAAGATGCTCGCCATCGCCGCGACGAAGCCATCGAGTGTTTCGCGGCTCTCGGTCTCGGTGGGCTCGATGAGCAAACACTCGGGTACGAGCAAGGGGAAGTAGGTGGTCGGCGCGTGGAAGCCGTAATCGAGCAGTCGCTTGGCGATATCCATCGCCGTGACGTTCAACTCCTTCGCTTGCCGCTTCATGGTCACGATGAACTCGTGGCTCGCGCGTCGCTCGGGGTAGGCCAGATCGAAACCCACCTGCCGCAACCGCGCCATGACGTAGTTGGCGTTGAGCGTGGCGTACTCGCCGACACGACTCATGCCCTCACGACCCAACATGCGCATGTAGATGTAGGCACGCAACAAGACACCGGCATTACCCATGAAGGCCGACAACCGACCGATCGACTGCGGGCGATCCGCTTCGGAGAGCCAGCGGTACTGATCGCCCTCGCGTCCCACGATCGGCACCGGCAGGAAAGGCTCGAGTCGCGCGCTGACACCCACGGCACCGGCACCCGGTCCACCGCCACCGTGCGGCGTGGAGAAGGTCTTGTGCAAGTTCATGTGGATGACATCGAAGCCCATGTCGCCCGGGCGAACCTTGCCGAGGATCGCATTCAGATTCGCGCCATCGTAGTAGAGCAAACCGCCGGCACCGTGCACCAGCTTCGCCACTTGTTCGATCTTGCGCTCGAACACACCGAGCGTCGACGGATTGGTGAGCATGATGCCTGCGGTGTTGGGGCCCACGGCCTTCGCGAGCGCATCGAGATCGACGTCGCCCTGGGCATCGACCGGAATTTCTTTGACGATGCAGCCGCACATGGTCGCCGTCGCAGGATTCGTACCGTGCGCTGCCTCGGGCACGATGATCTCGTTACGGGCCAGATCACCGCGCGCGCGATGATAAGCGCGGATCATCGCCACACCCGCAAATTCGCCGTGCGCGCCGGCCATCGGGTTGAGCGATACCGCCTTCATACCGGTGACTTCCTTGAGCATTTCCTGCAACTCGAACATGCAGGAGAGGAAGCCTTGGCCTTGCGAATCCGGCGCGAGCGGATGGCGCGCGAGGAACTCGGGGAGCATGGCGTATTGATTACAGGCCTTCGGGTTGTACTTCATCGTGCACGAACCGAGCGGGTAGAAATTCGTGTCGATGGAGAAGTTCAACTGCGAGAGTCGCGTGAAGTGACGCACGGCATCGAGCTCACTCACCTCCGGCAGCATCGGTGCCACGCGACGACGCAGCGCCGAGGGAATCTTATCGGCGGCAGAGGCCACATCTGCACCCGGCGGCTGCTGCGCGTGGGCACTGCGACCCGCCCGTGAATATTCGAAAATCGATTTTTCGAGGATCTGGTTCATGGCTTCGTTCTCCTTAAGCCGCACGCACCTTTTGCACGGCAGCGCCGAGCGCTGCGGCATAGCGGGCGAGATCGCCCGCCGTCTTGGTTTCGGTTGCACACACGAGTAGCGCCGAACCCAACTCCGGATAATCCCCGGAGAGATCGAAGCCGCCCAAGATGCCCTGGGTCTCGAGCTCACGCAGCACCGCTGAGGCCGGTCGATCGAGCAACAAAACCGCCTCGTGGAAACGCGGCCCCTTGAAGGCAGCACGTACCCCCTTCACTTGGGTGAGCGCCTCGACGAGTTCGTCACTGCGCTGCATCGAGGCGGCTGCGACTTTCGACAGACCCTGCGGTCCGATCAAGGTCATGTAGATCGTTGCCGCGGTCATCAGCAGGCCCTGATTGGTGCAGATATTGGAAGTCGCCTTACCACGACGGATGTGCTGCTCGCGGGCCTGCAAGGTCAGCGTATAACCCGGCTTGCCATCGAGATCGACGGTGCGACCCACGATACGGCCCGGCATCGAGCGCACATATTCCATGCGCGTCGTCATGAAGCCGAAGTACGGGCCACCCGACGAGAGCGGAACGCCGAGCGGTTGACCTTCACCGACACAAATATCGGCGCCGGTCTTGCCCCACTCCCCCGGCGGCTTCAACAACGCGAGCGAAGTCGGATTGACGACCGCGATGACGAGCATGCCCTGCTCGTGCGCCCAATCGGTCAACGCATCGACGTCCTCGAGTTGACCAAAGAAATTGGGTTGCTGGATGACCAGAGCCGCGATGTCTTCGCCCGCATAGGCGGCGAGTGCCGCGCGGTCGATGCAGCCGTCCTCGCGACGGTAAGCCACCGTCTCGAAACGCAGGCCTTGGTTGCCCGCGGTGCTGATCGCCACCCGCCGGTAGTTCGGATGTACCGTCTGCGGCACGAGTACCCGCAAGCTCTTGGACTTGCGATGGGCGCGCACGGCCATCAGCGCCGCCTCTGCCACGGCTGAGCCGCCGTCGTAAAGCGAGGCGTTCGAGACCTCCATGCCCGTGAGACTCGAAATCATCGTCTGGTATTCGTAGATCAACTGCAGCGTGCCCTGGCTCGCTTCGGCCTGGTAGGGCGTGTAAGCACTGTAGAACTCACCGCGCGTGGTGATCGTCCAGACGGCCGATGGGATGTGATGCTCGTAGGCACCGGCACCCAAGAACGACAACGGTCGACCGTCGAGTCGCGCGCGCTCGCTCATCAGTCGACCGATCTCCATCTCCGAGAGACCTTCGGGGATACCATCGAGACCTTGGATGCGCAGGCTTGCCGGAATCTCATCGAACAGCGCATCGATCGACGGCGCGCCGATGGTCACGAGCATCTCGCGTACATCCTGCTCCGTGTGCGGAATGAACGGCATGATCAGCCCCCCTCGGCGGCCAGCACGGCCGAATAGGCGCTAGCGTCGAGCAGCGCATCGACGCCCGAGACGGCGGCCGGTTGCACGCGATAGAGCCAACCCTTGCCGTAGCAGTCTTCGTTGATGAGCTCCGGGCTGCCCGACAAAGACTCGTTGACCTCGACCACCGTGCCGGCCACCGGCGAGTAGACATCGCTCGCCGCCTTGACCGACTCGACGACGGCGCAAGCGCCACCGATGGCGAGCGCCGTGCCGACTGGTGGCACATCGACGAACACGAGATCGCCGAGCGCGTGCTGCGCGTGATCGGTGATACCGACTTCGATGCGGCCATCCGGCAGCGAGCGGGCCCATTCGTGGGATTTGGCGTAGCGCAGATCGGCGAGAACTTGGCTCATGGGGATACTCCTCAAAGGCTGATGAGAGCGCGTCCGTGACGAACGAAAGGCAACTTCACGACCCGGGCGGCGAGCAACTTGCCGCGGATGTCGACTTGTACGGTCTCGCCGGTGGCACGCGGCACACGGGCGAAGGCGACGGAGCGCTCGAGCGTCGGCGCGAAGGTGCCGCTCGTCACCTCGCCTTCGCCCACGCCGGGCACCACCACCTTTTGATGCGAACGCAACACGCCGCGATCCTCGAGCAGCAAGCCGACGAGTTTCAGCGGCGAACCACCGGACTGGCGGATGGCCTCGAGCGCTGCACGCCCGACGAAATCACGCTCGGGGGGCTCGAAGGCGACGGTCCAAGCGAGACCCGACTCGAGCGGATGGCGAGTCTCGTCCATGTCGTTGCCATAGAGATTCATGCCCGCCTCGAGACGCAACGTGTCGCGCGCGCCGAGACCGCAGCTCGCGACACCGGCCGCGTTGAGCGCTCGCCACACGGACTCGGCCTCGGCGGCGGGAATCACGACTTCGAAACCATCTTCACCGGTGTAGCCGGTGCGCGCGACGAACCACGCACCGCATTCGGTGCCAAAGAAAGGCTCGAGCAACAGCGCGCGCGCGCGATCCTCGGGCTCTAGCAACTCCGCCACCGCCGCACGCGCCTTCGGACCTTGTACGGCAATCATGGCAAGGTCCGTACGCTCGAGGATCTCGATGTCGAGACCCCAATCGGCCGCACACCGACGCATCCAGGCGAGGTCGTGATCCCGCGTACCCGCATTGACGACGATTCGGAAATGACTCTCGGTCAAAAAATAGATGATCAGATCGTCGATCACACCGCCCGTGGCGTTGAGCATGCAGCTGTAGAGCGCTTTGCCCGCGATGCGCAATTTACCGACATCGTTCGCCACGAGGCGCAGCAGAAAGGCACGCGTGGCAGCCCCACGCAGATCGACGACACACATATGGGAGACATCGAACATGCCGGCATCGCGCCGCACATGATGATGCTCCTCGATTTGCGAGCCGTAGTTGACTGGCATATCCCAGCCGCCGAAGTCGACCATGCGCGCGCCTTGCGCGACATGCAGATCGTATAGCGGTGTCTTGCGTCCCATGCTCTGCGCCCTCCCCGAGCCGACCGGCCCAGGCCCAAAAAACCTAGGCCAAAAAACCGAGGCCAAAAAAAAGAGCGGCGGAGGCCTATCGACCTCCGCCGCCCCTCTGTCCTTGAACCTGAGAGATCGGGTACTTGCCGTACCGCTCCCCTTCGGTGGGCTCCCGGTGGGGAGCCGCTCTCCAGAATTCGCCTGCGACCTGCCGTTCTTTTGCCTGAGCGTTTCCGGGCGGAAACTTGCGCCTTCGGCGTCCGAAGCCGCCCTAACGGGGCGCTCGAATCTCTCCGGCGAGGTCTGATAACGCGAACGGGCGTAATCATAGCAGCCCGCACGATCGCGCGGCGTCTGACTTACACTGTCCATACGTCCTGACAGGAGCCCCCCGATGCCGTCCAACTTGCGGTCCCGACTCTCGACCCTGAAGTTACTTCCGGTCGTCGCCTTGAGTCTGCTCACGATGCCTATGGGTATGACAGCCGAGCCCGCCTCGCCGTCCCTGTCGGCTTTGTTCGAGCGCACTTGGGAGGCGGAACTCGCGGCCGATCCGCAAAGCGCGACCTATCTCGGCGACACCCGTTACAACGACCGCTGGACCGACCTGTCGATCGCCGCGATCGAGCAGCGGGTAGCCGCGGATCGCGCCACCCTCGAGTCACTCAAAGCGATTCCGCGGGACACCCTCACACCCGCCGAGCAGCTCGATTACGATCTTTTCGAACGCGAGTACCGGCAGCGCCTGGCCACCGCACCGTTCAAGCCGTGGCTTTATCGCATCGATCATCAAGGCGGCATCCAGACGCTGTCGGAAATCACCGAGCTGCTGCCCTTCCAGTCGGTCAAGGACTACGAAGATTGGATTGCGCGCCTCAACGGGATCGGCACGCTCATCGATCAACACATCGCGCTGCTCGATCTCGCCGTTCGCGAGGGGCGCACGCAACCGCGCGTGATCATGCAAAGAATTCCGGCACAGCTCGCCTTGCAAAACGTGTCCAAGCCCGAGGACAGCCCGTTCTATGCGCCTTTCGGTCGCTTCCCAGACCATCTCGATCCCGCTAGCCGGGCACGCCTGAAGGCCGCCGGTCTGCGCGCCATCGAGACCGTCGTGCTGCCCGCCTATCGGCGTTTCACGACGGCATTCGAGCAACGCTACCTACCGGCCACACGTGACAGCGTCGGCATCTCGGCGACCCCCGCGGGTGCCGATTTCTACCGCGAACGCATCGCCTATCACACCACGAGCAGCGCGCTGACCGCGGAGGAAATTCACGCCATCGGCCTGTCCGAAGTTGCACGGATTCGCAGCGAGATGCTCGCGATCAAAGATCGCGTCGGCTTCAAAGGTAGCTTGCAAGAGTTTTTCGTCTTCCTGCGTACCGACCCACAGTTCTATCACCCGACACCGGAAGCCTTGTTCGAGGCCTATCAAGCCGTCTCGAAGCGGATCGACCCTGGTCTCGTCAGACTCTTTGGCAAACTGCCACGCACTCCCTATGGTGTGCGCGCGATCCCTCGCACCAGCGCGCCGAACACCACCACCGCCTATTACCAGCCGCCGGCAGCCGATGGCACGCGACCGGGCTTTTACTACGTCAATCTGTATCGCCCCGAGGTGCGTCCCAAATACGAAATGGAAGTCTTGTCGGTGCACGAGGCGGTACCAGGACATCACTTGCAGATTGCGCTCGCCATGGAACAGGCGTCGATGCCGCAGTTCCGTCGTAACGCCGGCTACACGGCCTACGTCGAAGGCTGGGCGCTCTACTCCGAGAGCCTCGGGGAAGAGCTCGGTCTCTACCAAGACCCTTACTCGAAGTTCGGGCAATTGACCTATGACATGTGGCGTGCCGTACGACTCGTGGTTGACACTGGGCTGCATTCGAAAGGCTGGAGTCGCGAACAGGCGATCGAGTTTTTCAAGAACAACGCGGCCAAGACCGAAGCCGACATCATCAATGAAATCGATCGCTACATCGCCTGGCCGGGCCAGGCACTGGCCTACAAAATTGGACAGCTGCGCATCCAGTCGCTGCGGCGCGAAGCTGAGCGGCAGCTTGGTGATCGTTTCGACATCCGCGCCTTTCATGATGTGGTGCTCGAGACCGGGGCCGTGCCACTCGATGTCATGGAGGGTAAAGTGCGCGCTTGGATAACGAGGCAGGCACGATGATTCAGCGACGCGCGAGTGTGGCAACCCGAGTGGGCGGCGTCCGCGTCGGCGGCGGTGCGCCCATCGTCGTCCAATCGATGACCAACACCGACACCGCCGACATCGAATCGACCGTTGCACAGGTGCGCGCGCTCGCCCGCGCTGGCTCCGAACTCGTGCGGGTCACGGTCAACACCGAAGAGGCCGCGGCGGCGGTGCCCCACATCCGCGATCGCCTCGCGCAGCAGGGCGTGCCGGTGCCGCTGATCGGCGACTTTCACTTCAATGGGCACAAACTGTTGAAGGCCCACCCGGCCTGCGCCGAGGCGCTCGCCAAGTACCGCATCAATCCGGGTAACGTCGGTCGAGGTAGCAAGCGCGATCCGCAATTCGCCGAGATGATCGAAGTGGCCTGCCGCCACCAAAAGCCCATTCGCATCGGCGTGAACTGGGGCAGCCTCGACTCCGAGCTTTTGACGCGCATGATGGACGAGAACAACGCTGCACCGAAGCCACGCAGTGCCAACGAGGTCATGCGCAGCGCAGTGGTCGAATCGTGTCTGCAAAGTGCCGCTCGCGCCGAAGAGCTCGGGCAGGCGCACGAGGCCATCGTGTTATCGGCCAAAGTCAGTGGTGTGCAAGATTTGATCGCGATCTACACCGACCTTGCCGCGCGCTGTGATTACCCACTGCACGTGGGCCTCACCGAAGCGGGCATGGGCAGCAAGGGTATCGTCGCCTCGACGGCGGGCATCGGCGTGCTGTTGCAGCGCGGTATCGGCGATACGATCCGCGTCTCGCTGACGCCTGAACCGAATGGTGATCGCACCCAAGAAGTCATCGTCGCACAAGAAATACTGCAAACCATGGGCTTGCGGTCTTTCGTGCCGATGGTGATCGCCTGTCCTGGCTGTGGTCGAACGACGAGCACCTACTTCCAGCAACTCGCGCAAGATATCCAATCGCATATCCGTCATCGTATGCCGGAGTGGCGCAAGCTCTACGACGGCGTCGAGGAGATGAACGTGGCCGTCATGGGTTGCGTGGTGAACGGTCCGGGCGAGAGCAAGCACGCGAATATCGGCATCAGCCTGCCCGGGACCGGTGAGCGCCCGGTGGCCCCGGTGTACGAAGATGGCGAGAAAACCGTGACCCTCAAAGGGGATCACATCGCCGAGGAGTTCCAACAACTCGTCGAAGCCTATGTCGCCCGCAGTTATCGCAAGCGAGAATTCGTATGAGTCGTGACGAGTCGCAAAAAAATTCCTTGGCCGCCAAGAGATGCCTGCCCTGTGAAGGTGGCGTTCCGGCGCTCAGTCGCCCCGAGTGTGAGCGCCTGCTTGCACAACTCGCATCGGATTGGCGTCTGTCGCCCGATGGTACGGAGCTGCAACGCGAGCTCGTGTTCAAGGATTTCTTTCGCACCATGAGCTTCGTCAACGCGCTGGCCCATGTCGCCAATGCCGAAGATCATCATCCGGATCTCGCCATCGGCTACAACTATTGCCGCATCCGCTACACCACCCATGCGATTGGTGGGCTATCGGAAAACGATTTCATCTGCGCCGCCAAAATCGACGCGCTAGGCTGACCGCCTGCGATCGCCCTGTATCGACGCCAACCTCGGCTAGGCGCTGCGCCTCGCAAAGCGCGGCAGTTCACCCTCGAGCCCGAGCGCTCGCAGCGCAAACGGTCGACGTAGCGTTGCATTGCGTCCAATCAGACTCATCCCGCGCTCGGCCAGCGCACCGATCGCCCCGCCGCCAAACGCGAGGTAGCGGTTGATGCCATCCAACGCGAAACTCATCAGTTCATTCTCACTCTTGCGCCAACGCTCGTAGCGGCGTAACGCAAGACTGGCACCCGGTGATTCACCGCGCGCGATCGCCCACTCGATCACCTCGGCCAAACTCGCTGCGTCGAGCAAACCGAGATTCACGCCCTGCCCCGCCAAGGGGTGGATGATGTGCGCCGCATCGCCGATCAAGGCGCAGCGCTCGCGCGTGTAGCGCTCGGCATTGACGCGACGCAGCGGAAAGCTGCGACGCTCGCTAGCGAGTCGCAAGTCACCGAGCACGCGATCACTCGCTTCGGTCACGGCTCGATTGAATTCATCGTCACTCGCGGCCAGCAAGCCCTCCGCTTTCGCGCGCGGCAACGACCACACCAACGAACACTCGCAGGTGGCCAGTGGCAGCAAAGCGAGCGTTCCATCACCCAGAAATCGCTGCCACGCCGTGTTTTCATGCGGAGCCTCGCACGCGAGATTGGCGACGATCGCCAGCTGCCCGTAATCCTGCGACTCGATACCGAGTCCGGCCATGCGGCGCACCATCGAACGCGCGCCATCTGCACCGATGACCAAGCGAGTCGTTACCGATTCAGTCGCCGTCCGGAGCGCCACGGCATCGGGCAAAAAATTCAACCGCTGCACGGACTCTTCCCGCAGCACACCGCCTGCCGCCTCGAACGCAGCGAGTGCGGCGCGCTGCAAAGCGCCGTTACCGACGATGTACCCGAGATTGGGTTCGGCCAGCTCCGCCGCCTCGAAACGCAAACTGCCGTCACCGCGCGGCGGAGCGCTCGCGGGCCAGACGTGCATGCGCTCGTAGGCCGACAACGCCCGAGGTTGCGCGGCTAGTGCCGACCAGACACCGGCATGCTGCAAGATGCGCTCGCTCGCTCGCGAGATCGCGAACACGCGCAGATCCGCGAGGTCCTGCGCGGGTGGCGTCGGCCACTCGCGCGAAGGAACGTCGCGCTCGAGCAGCAAAACGCGGCCGGCACGACAAAGCCCGGCGCGCAGCAGCAGCGCACCTTGCGCCGCACCGACGGGACCGCCGCCCACGATGGCGACATCGAAATCCGTCTCGCCAGCGATGCCCGCACTCACAGCGGCAAGCCGCGCGCGAGGCGCGGGGTACGACCCGCGAACCCCCAACTCAAGCGCGACATCGCCTGTTTCGCTGTGGGCGACAGATCGAACAACCATAAACCGACATCACGCATCAAAGGCACACCGGGACGCTGATCGCCGAAGAGTTTCACGAGTCGATCGGTGAAGTCGATGATGCCGTCGCGATCGGCGCTGCGTCGCCGCGCGAACTCGGCGAGCAGTGTTGCCGAGCCCACATCGACACCGCACCCATCGCGCCTCGCATCGGTCAGCGCACCCATCAATATCTCAGCGAGCGTCACCGCATCGCGCAGACCCAAATTGAAGCCTTGACCGGCGACCGGGTGCAACGCTTGCGCGGCGTTACCGATGAGCACGCAGCGATCGGCCGTGACCGCAGCCGAACGGGTCAAGCGCAGCGGGTACGCCTGCCGCCGACCGACGCGCAGCAAACGACCGATACGCCAACCGAAGGCCGACTGCAGGCGCGCGAGGTAATCGGCATCCGAGAGGGCGAGAACTTCCTCGGCCGCACTCGGCGACAACGTCCACACGATCCCATAGTGCCCATCGTACAAGGGCAATACCGCGAACGGCCCCGACGGCGTGAAACGCTCGTACGCCGTGCCATCGGCAGGTCTCGAGCTGGCGACGTGCGCCACGATCGCGACCTGCTGATAATCCTCGACGTTCGCCTCAAGCCGAGCCGCGCTGCGGACCAAAGAATTCGCCCCATCGGCCGCCACCACGAGTCGCGCCCGCAGTGGCCGCTCGCTAGGCTCGGTGTGAAGTACGACTCCCTCGTCGTCAAAGGCCACCGCGGTACAGCGGGCCGGCATGCGGCGCTCGAGACTCGCCTGCTCCGCGAGTGCCGCAGTCAAAACGCGCCCCATCGCGCGATTGGTGATGACGTATCCAAACGCGTCGATGTCGTGCTCGCGCGAATCGAGTCGGGCGAAACCGGCACGACCTGCATCCGAGACGTGGATTTCCCGAATCGGCGCGGCCTCGGTGGCCATCGCAGACCAGACACCGAGTGACTCGAACACCCGTCGTGTGCCATTGCCGAGTGCGGTGGTCCGATCATCGAAACTCGGTTGGGCGGTGGCATCGGGTGCCACGCCCTCGATCAGCGCGATGCGCAAATCGGTCGGCCGCAGCGCGAGTGCCAAACTCGCACCGACGAGCCCACCGCCCACGATCGCCAGATCGACCTCGAGGTGCTCGCTCACTGCATGATCCTCACGCCGCACTCATCACGCTGCACTCATCAGGGCTTCGATCTCCGCGACAGCCTTGGGCACGCTCGCGGTGAGCACCTCGGGCTCATCCGCCGTGACGAGCACATCATCTTCGATGCGGATACCCAGGCCGCGAAATTCCGGCGGTACGCCGCGGGTCCCGGGCGCGACATAAAGCCCAGGCTCAATCGTCAGCACCATGCCAGGTTCGAGCAGGCGCCAAGCATCGCCGATTTTGTAATCGCCTACGTCGTGCACGTCCATGCCGAGCCAGTGCCCGGTTCGATGCATATAAAACCGCCGATACTCCTGCGACTTGATCAACGCAGGGAGACGACCCTTGAGCAGACCCAGTTTCACCATGCCGGCGGTCAACACCTCGACGGCGACCTCGTGCGGGCGGTTCCAGTCGTTACCGACGCGCACCGCGTCGATCGCCGCGAGGTTCGCCTCGAGCACCACCTCGTAAGCGGCGCGCTGGGCATCCGTGTAGCGCCCGTTCACTGGAAAGGTGCGCGTGATGTCGGAAGCGTAAGTCTGATATTCGCAACCCGCATCGATCAGCAACAGCTCGCCATCGTTCAAGACGGACTCGTTTTCGCGGTAGTGCAGGATGCAAGCATTGGCGCCACCGCCCACGATGGGCAGGTAGGAGAGATCCGCGCGCCATCTCGCAAACTCGTGGCGCAGTTCGGCCTCGAGCTCGTACTCGTAACAGCCGGGCCGACAAAACCGCATGGCGCGCACATGCGCAGCGGCGGCGATCCGCGCCGCCTCTCGCATGCGTTCGATTTCGCCACGGCTCTTGAAGAGTCGCATCTCGTTGAGCACGTGTTCGAGCGCCACCATCTCATGCGGCGCATGACGCCCTTGCTTGGCCTCGGCACGCAGACGATTCACCCAACCGACGACCCGCTGGTCGAACTCGCGATCGTGCCCCACCGAGTAGTAGAGCTTGGCTCGATCCTCGAGCAAGCCCGGGAGAATCTCGTCGATGTCGCTGATGGGGAAAGCATCTGCGGCGCCGTATTCGCGCCGCGCACCGACTGGGCCTGCGCGCCGCCCGTCCCACGTTTCGCGCGCCGGATCTCGATCGCGCACGAACAGGAGATAGTCCCCCTGCGGACGGCCCGGTATCAACACTGCCACCGACTCGGGCTCATCGAAGCCCGTCAGGTAGTGGAAATAACTGTCCTGACGGTAAGCGAATTCGACATCGTTGTTGCGCATCGGCACGGGTGCCGCCGCGACGATCGCGATGGCGTCGCGACCCATCGTCTTCATGAACTGACGGCGACGGCGTGCGAACTCGTCCCGCCCGAGTGGCGGTAGAGCACCCGTCGGGCCGAGTTTAGTGGAGCGAGACCGGACCATCAGGTGCACTGCCTCCGGTGGTCGCATCGCGAAACGGCGCAAGCTCGTCGAACAACAACTGCACGCCGACCCGCACGAACTCGATGAGCTCCGCGAGCGCCTCTTCGTTGCTATCGGCCGACTCTGCCTCATCGACACTCAGCTGCGTGATCGCGGTGAGATCTCGAACCAATTCGCCCACCTCGGGCGAGAGCGCGTCGATGTCGGGTATCGGTGTGGAACCGAGGCCGTACAGGAAACCCTGACACCACTCACCCAAGGCCGCTGCGCGCTCAGCGAGCGGGCGGTCATCATCGGGTAGCAGCATGACGAACTCCATCTGTCCGTTACCGAGCACGTGTCGCGTCCATTCGAAAACCGCATACAGATCGCCTTCGGCGCCACCGGCGACACCTTCGGGGAACACTTCGCGCAGCCAGTCTTGCAGAGCGACGCCGTTGCTTGCGCAGAGCGTGCCGGTCAACGTGCCGTGTGCTTCGGGCAGATCGGTCAGGGCCCGCGATTCATCGAGTCGGCTCTCGATCGTTCGGTAATCAGGGTGGCTCATATTGAGATTATGCCCTCCGCCCGTGGACACCGGTAATCGCAGGCCTATAATTTTGCCTATGCAAGCCACTGCAACCGAAACGGCCGCCGGCCTCGACGCCGAAATCAAACGCCTCGAGAAACAACTCGACGAGGTGCTCTCGCTGCTCGGTGCTCTGCGCGAGGAAAATCGCGCACTGCGCCAACGGCAGGATCACTTGGCCACCGAGCGGGCTAACCTGTTACAGAAAAACGAAGCCGTGCGTACGCGCGTCGAGGCGATGATCGGTCGCCTGAAGACCTTGGAGCACGGCGCATGAGCGGCACCGAAAAAGAGTCCGCTCGGGTCAGCGTTCGCATTCTCGAGAAGGAATTTCTCGTCGCCTGCCCGATGGAGGAGCGATCCGCCCTGCTCGATTCAGCCGAATACCTCAACCAGCGAATGCGCGAGATCCGCGACAGCGGCAAAGTGGTGGGTTACGACCGCATCGCCGTCATCGCGGCTCTGAATCTCGCCAACGATCTGCTGCGGCTGCAAGCGAAGGAACAACGCAGCGAGACCGAAGCTGCATCCAAGCTACGAGTCATGCGCGAACGGATCGGCACAGCGCTCGAGCGCGATCGACAACTCGAGCTCTGACGAGCGCGCCTCTTTGGTGTACCCTTTCGGCGGCGTCACCTGCCGTGTTCGATAGTGAATCGGGTTACCTCTCGACCCTAAGTTTGAACGCCCAGGGGCATCAAGGCTTGCTGTCAGCATTGTGCATGTCCGCCTCGAGCGGAAAGCCTTACCTGACGTAGTCCGCCCCACTTGTTGCTCTGTGTCGAGAGCAACGGTTCACACCGGCACTGGCGGGTGACGTCTGCGATTTTCTCGAGGGAGTGTTCGATTTGAGCGACTGCGTGCCGCTCGCCGCTCGGGCGGCTTTGCGACGGGAACTGCGGCGGCGTCGAGCCTCGCTGTCGCAGTCGGAACGCGCAGCGGCGCACCGCCAAGTCGCACGGCACCTCGCGAGACTCGGCCGGCTCCGACCGGGCTTGCGTGTCGGCATCTACCTGCCCATCGGCGGTGAGTTCGATACGACGCCACTGCTTGAACTCTTGCGCCGACGCCGTTGTGTCGCCTACCTCCCTCGCATCACCACCGCGCGCGCGCAGCGGATGACGTTCGCGCGAGTGACGCCGAATCTTCGGCGAAATCGGCACGGTATCCTCGAGCCGAAGGGGCACACCCACACACCCGCACAAGACCTAGATCTGATCTTGCTGCCCTTGGTGGGATTCGATGCACACGGCCACCGCTTGGGCAGCGGTGCAGGCTATTACGACCGTGCGCTGTGTTTTCGTCGCCGACGAAGCTACTGGCGCGGGCCCACACTCATCGGCATCGCTTACGAATGCCAACGAGTCGCTGCACTCGCAGCAAGACCCACCGACATTCCGCTCGATGCGGTCATCACCGAACGTGGAATCGCATTCTTCATCGGAGAAATTACATGAAGTATTGGCTGATGAAGTCTGAACCGTCGACATTCAGCATCGACGATCTTGCCAGCGCACCCCGCCGGACGACCTGCTGGGACGGCGTGCGCAACTACCAGGTGCGAAACATGCTGCGCGACGAGATGGTCGTCGGCGATCTCGCCTTCATGTACCACTCGAGTTGCGACGAGCCGGGCATCGTCGGCGTGATTGAAATCGCGAAGCCGGGTTATCCCGATCACACCGCCTTCGATCGCAAGCACGAGCACTACGATGCGGCGTCGCAGCCCGAAGCGCCGCGTTGGTACATGGTCGACGTGCGCTTGAAACAGCGTTTTTCTCGAGTGATTTCGCTCGATGAGCTGCGTCGTCACGAGTCGAAACAACTGCGCGAGATGTTGCTCTTGAAGCGCGGCAATCGTCTTTCGATCACACCCGTCGATGCATCGCACTGGAAGTTCATCCTGTCGCTGCAGTGAGCAGCGCTGACCGCTTGCTTGTTTTTTGCAATCGCGTGTATATACTCGCTCTCGGACTAACCCGTAACTGGAGAAATACAATGGCTAAGGCCAAAAAGAAAGCTAAGGCGAAAGCTAAGGCTAAGAAGAAGGTCGCCAAGAAGAAGTAAGACTCTTCGTGAGTCTCGGCGAGTGGGATGAGAATCGCATTCGCTGTCTTCTGAAAGACAAGAAGGTGCCCGCGCAAGCGGGCATCTTCTTTTTTGCCCGAGGAAAATCGCATGAATCACGCTGATAACGGTAAGCAAGCAGCAGCGCTCGCAGCACTGCGCTATCTCGAGGACGGCATGGTGATCGGCGTTGGCACCGGCTCGACGGTCAATCACTTCATCGATGCGCTTGCGCCCTGGCGTGATCGCCTGAAGGGTGCCGTGTCGAGCTCGGATAGCTCCACCAGCCGTTTGCGTTCGATCGGTATCGAGGTCGTCGACCTCAACCGGACGGGTGATCTTGAACTCTACGTTGATGGCGCGGACGAGACGGATCGGCATCGTCGACTCATCAAGGGCGGCGGCGGCGCACTCACCCGCGAGAAAATCGTTGCGGCCGCATCGCGTCGCTTCGTCTGCATCGTCGATGAGAGCAAGGTGGTCGATGTGCTCGGTCGCTTTCCGCTGCCGGTCGAAGTGATTCCGATGGCACGCTCGTATGTGTCGCGGCAAATGGTGAAGCTCGGTGGGCAACCGCTGTGGCGCGAGAACGTGGTCACCGACAACGGCAATCAGATCATCGACGTGCACGGACTGACGATCCTCGATCCGATCGCGCTCGAGAACAGCATCAACGGTATCGCCGGCGTCGTCGCTGTTGGTCTGTTTGCAAGGCGCGCCGCCGATGTCGTCCTGGTGGGCGGTCCGAGCGGCGTTCGTACCCTCGACTGAGCGCAGCGCCAACCCCCGCAACGCACAAGGCCCGCATCGCTGCGGGCCTTGTCGGTTTTGGCTGGGGGACTAGGATTCGAACCTAGGTAAACGGAGTCAGAGTCCGTTGTCCTACCGCTAGACGATCCCCCAAAAACGGTGGCCGTGACGGCAGTCCGTGCACCTGCGCGATTAGCGCTTGGAGTACTGCGGTCCGCGACGAGCCTTGCGACGACCGACCTTCTTGCGCTCGACTTCGCGAGCATCGCGGGTTACGAAACCCGCTGCACGCAACGGACGACGCAGGGTCTCGTCGAATTCGATCAACGCACGAGTGATGCCCTGACGGATCGCACCCGCCTGACCGGTGATGCCACCGCCGGCGACGGTGACCTTCACGTCAAAACGCTCGGTCGTCTCGGTCAACTCCAAGGGCTGACGGACGATCATGCGGCCCGTCTCACGTCCGAAGAACACGTCGATCGGGCGATCGTTGATGGTGATCTTGCCGGAGCCGGGCTTCAAATGAACCCGAGCGGTGGAGGTCTTGCGACGGCCGGTGCCGTAATTCGTAGCGGGCATTCGATAGTTCCTGTCAGATGTTCAAAGGCTTCGGCTGTTGCGCCGAGTGCGGATGCTGATCGCCCGCGAAAACATGCAGCTTACGATACATGCGACGACCGAGGATGGTCTTCGGCAGCATGCCCTTGATGGCGAACTGCAGCACGCGCTCCGGATGCTCCTTCAAGAGCTTCTCCAACGCGATCGACTTGATGCCGCCGATGGCGCCGGTGTGGTGGTAGTAGATCTTGTCGGTGAGTTTCGCACCGGTGACCTTCACCTGCTCGGCGTTGACCACGACGATGTGATCGCCCATGTCGACGTGCGGGCTGTAATCGGCCTTGTGCTTGCCCTTCAGGCGCAGCGCAATCTGCGACGCCAGACGGCCGAGGGTTTTACCCTTGGCGTCGACGACGAACCAATCACCGCGTACGGTCGCGGGTTTTGCAAATACCGTGCTCATGTTCCAAGCTCTCCGACTGCGGCGGGCGCCCCGAATGGCGGGGTACCGCAAGTCCCGAAAAAGGCGCGAGAGTGTACGTGACCCGCCCCGGCTTTGCAAAACCCTCCCGACTCGGCCGGCTGGACGACCCCTCGACCCCCACCTCCGGTGCCGCGCAGCCATTTTGCCCAAGGACCCTAAAGCCGCGCCGCGCCCGGCCGTAACAACCACTGAGATATGAGCAAACCCATGCAACAACCCCTCGACAACCTGCTGATCACCCTCGATCGAGCCCTGCGCTCGGTGCTGGCCTCGCCGGTCGCCGCAAGGCCCATGCCCGGCGCGGATCTGCCCGAGCCCAGCTTATCGGCGGCGGAGCGACGCGAATCAGCCAAGCTGATGCGGGTCAACCACGCCGGCGAAATCGCAGCCCAGGCGCTCTACCACGGTCAGGCCGCTTTCGCACAACGCCCGCAAGTGCGGACGATGCTGCTGCAGGCGGCTCGTGAGGAGGCCGATCACCTCGCGTGGTGCGAACAGCGCCTGCGGGAACTCGGTTCGCGTCCGAGCGTGCTCGGCCCGCTCTGGTACGCCGGCTCGTTCGCTATCGGCGCAGCCGCTGCGGTCGCCGGTGATCGCATCAGTCTCGGCTTCGTGAGCGAAACCGAAAAACAAGTCGAAGGCCACATCGACAATCATCTGCAGCGCTTGCCGCAGGCCGATACGCGCAGTCGCGCCGTGCTCGAAGTCATGCGCGGCGACGAGATCGCCCATGGCGCAGCCGCACGCGACGCCGGCGGGACCGAGTTACCGCCGCCCGCTCGCGATGCGATGCATGCGACGGCCAAGCTCATGACGAGCACGAGTTATTGGCTTTGACCGCCCCTTCGTAACGGAGATACCACCATGCTGCCCAACCACAAACCTGCCAACGCGAATCTGGTTCGACCCGTCTCGAGCACGCCGGGCTTGCGCAGTGCCGTGGTTCCGCAGCGTCCGCTCGGGCCGCCGCCCAAACCCGTCGCCGCCGCACCGAAACCGATCTCGCCGATGCAACGGTTCATCGACATCGGCGTGAAGCGACAGGTTGCCTCGCGCACGGTGCTCGTCCGTGGCGGTGAACCGCCTGATGTGCTCTTTCTCGTGGTGTCTGGCTCGGTCGAAGTGGTGATCGAGGATGACCAAGGCAAGCAGATGGTGCTCGGCTACCTCAGCAAGGGTGAATTCTTTGGCACCATGGTTTCGCTCGGCACCGAGCCCGGGCGCAGCATGTTCGTCCGCGCCCGCGGTCGCGCCGAAATCGCCGAAATGCGTTACGCGCGCTTCCAGCAATTGGCGGCCGAGCAGCCCATGCTCGCACTCGAGCTCGCCTCGCAATTGGCCGAGCGACTCGAGCATGCCACGCGCAAACTGCGCGATCTCGCCTTCGTCGACGTCAGCGGACGCATCGAGCGCAGCCTGCGCGAACTCTGTGACGAGCCCGACGCGATGACCCATCCCGATGGCATGCAGATTCGTGTCTCCCGACAGGAACTGGCACGACTCGTCGGTTGCTCGCGAGAGATGGCCGGACGTGTACTGAAATCACTCGAGAACGAGGGGGTCTTGCGCGCAAGCGGCAAGACGGTCGTGCTGCTCGGTTTCAGACCCGCGAAGCTGAGTCAGCCCGCGGCAACGACGGCCGAGCGCATGTCACGCACGGTCGCCGCGTAATCGCGGCTGCCGAAGATCGCGGAGCCCGCGACGAACGTATCGGCGCCGGCAGCCGCAACAGCGCCGATGTTGTCCGTCTTGATGCCGCCATCGACTTCGAGACGAATCTCACGACCTGTCGCATCGATGCGTTCACGCACCGCCCGAATCTTCGCGAGAGTCGACGGAATAAACGACTGGCCACCGAAGCCCGGGTTCACCGACATCAACAAAACCAGATCGATGTGCTCGAGCGTGTGATCGAGCCATGCGAGCGGCGTAGCCGGGTTGAGCACGAGCCCCGGACGACAGCCGGCTTCGCGGATGAGGCCGATGGTGCGATCGACATGCTCGCTCGCCTCGGGATGGAAGCTGATCCAGTTGGCGCCGGCGCGCGCGAAGTCGCCCACTAATCGATCGACGGGCCGCACCATCAAATGCACATCGATCGGCGCTTGGATGCCGTGCTGACGCAGCGCTTCGCACACGAGTGGCCCGACCGTGAGGTTGGGGACATAGTGGTTGTCCATCACGTCGAAGTGAATGACATCGGCGCCGGCTGCGAGCACGGCGTTGACCTCGTCACCCAAGCGCGCGAAGTCCGCCGAGAGTATCGAAGGCGCGATCCACGGTGAGAGCTTCATGACTTGATTCCTCGATTCTCGCGTATCACGTTCCACGCTTCGATGATCTGCTGGGTGCGCTGCTGCGCGTGCGCCAACATCGACTCCGGCAAACCGTTGGCCTTGAGCTTATCAGGGTGGTTGCGCGAGAGCTGGCGTCGGTAGGCTTTGGACAGTTCAGCAGGGCCGGCCGAGGCAGGCAAACCCAGCACCTCGTAAGCCTCGGCGAGCGACATACGTGCCGCGGTCGCCGGGCGTGCACCACCGCTGCTGCGGGCGCGCTGCTGCTCGGCGCCCCGACGGGTCTTGCGCGCCGAGTCGGCACCGGCCCCCGACGACGGGTCGCGTGGCTCGTCCGTCGTTCGGCCCGAGCCCGGTCGATTCCAATCTGCCGCATCACCGCGGTTGCCACGCGCGCGATAGCGAATCCGCAGCGCCGCCTCGAGATGCGCGAACTCGAGACCCGCCACACCGAGCATCGCGGCCACTTTGGTCAACAACGGTCGCGCCGGACCACGCAAATCCGAACCACCGATCGCCGCACGGATTTGAATTTCGAGAAACGTGCCGAGCATATCGGGACGACCCGCACACGCACGCCGCAGCGCCATCACGGCGCGCGAGATGTCGTAGCCTGACTGCTTGCCGAGATTGAAGCGCTCGATCGCGCGCGCGGTTTGCGTGGCATCGAGCTGGAAATCCTGCATGACGGCGCGTGCCGCGCGGATGTCTTGCTCCGACACGCGACCGTCGCATTTGGCGACGTGCCCCATGACCTCGAAGGTCGTATCAAAGAATCGCTCACCGACCTGCTGCGGTGCGTCCGCCATCGCAGCGGACTCTGCTGCACCCTGCTCCTGCGCGAACGGATCGCCGTCTTCGACGTGATGGAACGACTGGGCTCGCGGCTTGGAAGACGGCGCCGTGGGAGCAGACGAGGCCGACTGCGAGGGCGGCGTTTTACCGGCGGCGGATCCATCACCCTGACTTCCAGCGACCTTGTCGTCGACGAGATGACCCGCCAACACGCCGAGCGCGGCACCGACCGGACCACCGACCAGCATGCCGACAGCACCGCCGACGAGTTTCCCGCTCCACTGCATGCTGCAATACTACCAATCCCCGGCGCAGGGCCGGCAACTCGACGAGAATCATCCGCGTGCAATCGACTCCCTTAGTGCATACCACCCACCTGCGCCACCTGCCGCTGCTGCACCGCGGCAAGGTTCGAGACATTTACGACATCGATGCCGGTCATATGCTGATCGTGACGACGGATCGCCTCTCCGCCTTCGACGTCGTGCTGTCAGACCCGATTCCCCACAAAGGCCAGGTACTAACGGAGATTTCCGATTTTTGGTTCAAGCGCACGAGCTCGATCGTGCCGAACCAATTGTCCGCTCGTAGCCCCGACGAGTTGCCACTCGATGCCGACGAACGCGATCAACTTCGCGGCCGCGCGATCATCGTTCGCAAGCTCAAGGCGCTGCCCCTCGAAGCGGTGGTGCGCGGTTATTTGATCGGTTCCGGCTGGAAAGACTACAAAGCCACCGGTCATGTCTGCGGAATCAAGCTGCCTGCAGGCCTCGCCTTGGCGGAACGCTTGCCCGCGCCGCTCTTCACACCCGCGAGCAAAGCGCCCGCTGGCCAGCATGACGAGAACATCCGCTACGAGGACGTCGAGGCTTTGATCGGTGCCCCGATGGCGGCGCAGGTGCGCGAGACGGCGCTCGCGCTCTATGAATTCGCTGCCCGTCACGCGCGCGATCGCGGGATCATCATCGCCGACACCAAGTTCGAATTCGGTCTCGATGCCCTGGGTCGACTGACGTTGATCGACGAAGTCTTAACACCCGATTCGTCGCGCTTCTGGCCAGCCGATACCTACCGAGTCGGCATCAGCCCGCCGTCATTCGACAAGCAGTTCGTACGTGATTATCTCGAAACGCTCGATTGGGACAAACGCGCACCGGCACCGAAGCTGCCCGCTGACATCATCGAGAAAACGAGCGAGAAGTATCAGGAAGCGTTGCGCAGACTCACTCGCCCGCAATCGTAAATTCGCCGACCCAGATCGAGCCGACGCGCACGCCACCGCGCGCATCGACGTCGCTACCGATTGCCTGTAGGCCTGCGAAGAGATTTTTGAGATTGCCGGCAATGGTCACCTCGTGCACCGGATAGGCGATCTCGCCGCCTTCGATCCAGAAGCCGGTGGCACCGCGCGAATAGTCGCCCGTTACCCCATTGACGCCCTGACCCATGAGTTCGGTGACGAGCAAGCCTCGACCCATACGCTGCAGCAAGCTCGCTTGGTCAGCTTGATCGACACTCGCATCGACCATGAGGTTGTGCAGACCACCCGCGTGACCCGTGCTCACGAGGCCGAGTTTGCGCGCGCTGTAGCTGCCGAGCAGATACCCATCGACGACGCCATCGCGAACGAGCTCACGATCAACCGTGCGCACGCCCTCGCTGTCGAAATTGCTGCTGGCAACACCTTTGAGCAGGTGCGGTCGCTCGTGCATCTGCAGCCACTTTGGGAAGATCCGCTCACCGGCAGCACCGAGTAAAAAGCTCGCCTTGCGATACTGGGCGGAACCTCGGATCGCACCAATGAAATGACCAATGAAACCGCGCGCTACCTCCGGCGCCAATATCACCTGTGCCGGACCCGTCGGCAGACGCCGTGCACCGAGTCGCGCGATGGCGCGCCGACCGGCACGACGACCCACCAGCTCTGCCGCCTCCAGATCGCGCGGATCGCGCGCCGAGGTGTACCAATAATCGCGCTGCATATCCTCGCCCGACTGGGCGAGCAACACACAGCTCAGCGAGTGGCTCGTGCCGCAGTCGCCGGAGAGGAACCCGAGCGTGTTGCCATAAACTCGCACCCCACGCTGACTGCTGACCGAGGCACCCTCGGAATTGCTCAAGCGCGTATCGACCGCGCGACCTGCCGCTTCGCACTCGCGGGCGAGCTCGATGGCCGAGTCGGCGGACAACTCCCACGGGAAATCGAGTTGCAGATCACGGAATTGCGTCTGCAACAATGCCGGATCGGCTAAGCCCGCGAACTCATCCTCGGCCGTATGCCGCGCGATCGCGCAGGCCTTGGCCACCATGTCCTCGACCGATTGCGCCGACAAGTCACCCGTGCTCGCCGAACCCTTGCGGTGACCGAAATACACCGTGATACCGAGCGCACGATCGCGTTGATATTCGACCGTCTCGACTTCGCCGAGGCGCACCGACACCGAGAGCCCCTGTTGCAGACTCGCATCGGCCTCGGCTTGGGTTACACCGGCTCGACGTGCGGCATCGAGAGCCCGCGAGACGACGTCTTTGAGTTCGGGAATACGCGATGCGTCGACTTGCTGTGACATGAGGCAGAATTGTAGCCATGTCACGCTTCATCAGATACCCATCGCCCAATCTGCAGCCCCCCGACTTGCAGAGCCCCGAATTGCAGAGCCCCGAATTGCAGAGCGAGACGCCGCCCGTCGATGAGCGTCCGAGCAAAAGCTCGCGCAAGCGCGCAGCCCACGCCGCACAGGCCCTGGGCGAGCGATTGATCCAGCTCAAGGAATCGGAATGGGCGAAGTTGCCGCTGCCTGACACGCTGCTCGATGCCCTGCGTGCTGCCAAGCGCATCAAGGCGCGCGGCGGTTTGGCACGGCAAAAACAGTACATCGGCAAACTGATGCGCGAGCTCGATACGGCGGCCATCGAGGCGGCCTTGGAGGATCTGGGCTAGAATGCGCCGATGAAGCCTCTCGTCGGCGTCGTCATGGGTTCGCGCTCGGATTGGGAAACGATGCGCGCTGCTACCTCGATCCTCGAGCAACTCGGCGTGCCGCACGAAGTGCGCGTCGTTTCAGCGCATCGCACACCCGATCTGTTGTTCGAATACGCCGCAACGGCGGAGTCTCGTGGCCTCCACGTCATCATTGCGGGTGCGGGCGGCGCGGCTCACCTGCCGGGCATGATCGCCGCCAAGACGACCCTGCCTGTGCTCGGCGTGCCGGTGCAATCGAAGGCATTAAACGGTCTCGATTCGTTGCTGTCGATCGTACAGATGCCGGCGGGCGTGCCCGTCGCCACCTTCGCCATCGGTAACGCCGGCGCAACCAACGCCGCTCTGACGGCAACGGCCATTCTCGCGCGACACGATGCGACGCTCGATGCCGCCTTGAGGGCGTATCGCGCACAGCAAACCGCAGCCGTGCTCGAGCATCCCGACCCGCGTTCATGACCATCGGCATCGTCGGCGGCGGTCAGCTCGGTCGGATGCTGGCGCTGGCGGGTTATCCACTCGGCCTCGACTTCCTCTTTCTCGATCGCAGCAACGACACCCCGGGCGGTCAGGTGGCGCCGTCGCTCGTCGGCGAGTTCACCGACCAACGTTTGCTGCGCACACTCGCCGCGCGCAGCGACGTCATCACCTTCGATTGGGAGAACATCTCGGTCGAGAGTCTGCGTGCGCTCGGGCGCAGCGCGAAGATCGCCCCGCCACTGGCCGCACTCGCCGCCTCGCAAGATCGCATCGCCGAGAAGCGTTTGTTCGAGCGGCTCTCGATACCCACGACGCGCTATGCCGCCGTCGATTCGCGCGCATCTCTCGAGAGGGCACTACGTGATGTCGGCTTGCCGGGTGTGTTGAAAACCCGTCGCTTGGGCTACGACGGCAAAGGTCAAGCGGTGGTACCGAACCGCGATGCGGCCTTCGCCGCGTTGGAGCAGTTGCAAGGCGCCGACTTGATCTACGAAGAATTCGTACCCTTCGATTTCGAAGTGTCGATCATCGGCGCGCGCAGCGCGCGTGGCGAAATCGCGATCTACCCGCTCAACCGCAACCGTCATCGCGATGGCATCCTGCGTCTGACTCGGGCGCCGTGGGACGCACCTGCCTTACAAAGAAAGGCGGCGAAGCACTTGCGATGCATCCTCGAACATTTTCGATATGTCGGCGTGCTCAACGTCGAGTTCTTCGTACGTGGCGGCCGGCTGTATGCCAATGAAACCGCACCCCGCGTGCACAACTCGGGACACTGGACGATCGAGGGCGCGGCCACGAGTCAGTTCGAGAATCACCTACGCGCGATTTTGGGCTTACCGCTAGGCGCAACAGCGGCCCGGGCGCATGTGGCGATGATCAACTTGATCGGCACGATGCCGACAAGCGAGGAGGTGCTCGCCACACCCGAGGCCCACTGGCACGACTATGGCAAAGATCCGCGGCCGGGCCGCAAGCTCGGGCACGTCACCGTGCTCGCCGCGACTGCGACGCAACGTGATGCGCTCGCGCGGCGATTACTACGCTGCATCGACCCTGCATCCGCGCGAAATCTTTGATGGATGTTTTGAAAAAACCGTGACGGCAACGACGCTCGTTGCGGGTTGTCAGCCCGTGCCCCCGACGGTGATCCCGTCGATGCGCAAGGTTGGCTGACCCACACCGACCGGCACACTCTGCCCTTCTTTCCCACAAGTGCCGACGCCATCGTCGAGTTTGAGATCGTTACCGACCATCGCGACGCGCGTCAGCACATCCGGGCCGTTGCCGATGAGCGTCGCACCTTTGATCGGCGCGCCGATGCGACCGTTCTCGATGAGATAGGCCTCGCTCGCCGAAAACACGAACTTGCCCGAGGTGATATCCACCTGACCGCCACCGAAATTCACGGCGTAGATACCCTTGTCGACGGAGGCGAGAATCTCACCCGGGTCGTGCGGGCCGGGACGCATGTAGGTGTTGGTCATACGCGGCAACGTGAGATGGGCGAACGATTCGCGTCGGCCGTTACCGGTCGACCGAGTGCCCATCAAGCGCGCGTTCAACTTGTCCTGCAAATAGCCTTTGAGGATGCCGTTTTCGATCAAGGTCGTGCAGCGAGTGGGGGTGCCCTCGTCGTCGACATTGAGCGAGCCGCGGCGCGCAGAGAGCGTGCCGTCGTCCACCACGGTGCAATGCTCCGCAGCGACTCGCTCACCGACGCGATTGCTGAAGGCCGAAGTCCCCTTGCGATTGAAGTCACCCTCGAGCCCGTGGCCGATGGCCTCGTGCAACAAGATGCCGGGCCAGCCGGCACCGAGCACCACCGTCATGGCCCCCGCGGGTGCCGGCACCGCAGTGAGATTGACGAGCGCTTGGCGTGCCGCCTCGCGCCCGAGATGCAGCGGGCGATCACCGGCGACGAGCTCAGCCAAAGAATAACGACCACCCATACCGGCAAAGCCAGTTTCGCGCCGCCCATCCTGCTCGGCGATTACCGACACGTTGAATCGAACGAGCGGACGCACGTCGGCAACCAAGGTGCCGTCGCTATCGGCCACCATCACGACATCGAATGACGACGAAACGGAGGCCATGACTTGCTTGATACGCGGATCGATACGCCGCGTTTCGCGATCGACGCGCTCCAACCACTTGACCTTCTCGTCATCGGACAAAGATCCGACCGGATCGATCGGGCTATAAAGTTGATGACCCTGCTGACGTCGCAGCACCGGCTGACGCACCTCACTGCCCGAAGCGGCAATCGCCCGTGCAGCGCGCGCTGCGTCTTCGAGCGCAGCCGGCTGAATTTCGTCGGAGTAGGCAAAGCCGGTTTTTTCGCCCGAGATGGCGCGAACCCCAACTCCCTGCTCGATGGCTGCGCTGCCCTCTTTGACGATGCCATCCTCGAGCGACCAGCCCTCATCACGCGAGAACTGGAAGTACAAATCCGCCGCATCGACCTGCGATGCACGCACGATACCGAGCGCCCGCTCCAAGTGCGACAACTCGAGACCCGCCGGGTCGAGGATCAGTTGCTTGGCGAGACCGAAAGCATCGTCACGAGCGTCATCGAGTTGCATGGTCATGGTCTTTCTAGAAGCGATAGTTCGTATAGATGGAGATGAAGGAGTGCTAATCAACCGATCGGGTTACAAGCGTCGGTGCGAGAGCACGGGAAACTCCGCGCGCACCTGCGCCTGCGCGTCGAGATCGAATTCTGCCACCACCACACCCTCGCCGCGCGGCAGCCTCGACTGTATCGCACCCCAATGATCGATGATCATCGAGTCACCCCAGGTCTCACGCCCATTGGGGTGCAGCCCGGTCTGGCCGGCTGCCACGACGAAAGCCAGATTCTCGATCGCACGGGCACGCAGCAGCGTCTCCCAGTGCGCGCGCCCGGTCGGCACCGTGAAGGCCGCCGGCACCACGAACCAGCGTGCGCCGGCCGCAGCGAGCGAACGAAAGAGTTCCGGAAAACGCAGGTCGTAACACACGGCAAGGCCCAGCGGCCCCGCCGGCGTGTCGAGCACCACCGGCGCGGCGCCCGGCGCGATACTCGCCGACTCACGATACGTCTCGCCACGCTCAGCCACGTTCACGTCGAACAGGTGCATCTTGTCGTAGCGCGCCACCTGCTTGCCCGACTCGTCAAACACCAGCACGGCTGCCGCGACTCGCGACTCGCCCGCCAGCTTGATCGGCAAGGTGCCAGCGACCACCCATAAACCACAGTCGCGCGCCGCGTCGGAGAAGGCTTGCTGCAGAGGACCTGAACCCTCCTGCTCGGCTATGGCGAACTTGTCGGCCTCGCGTCGCCCCATGAGCGCGACGTTCTCGGGCAAGAGCGCGATCTTGGCGCCCGCTTGCGCCGCTTGTTCGAGCAGGCGCCGAGCGTTCGCCATGTTCGCAGCCGCATCGTCACCTGAAGTGAGTTGGATCGCAGCCACTTTGACCCGCGACGGCGACGTCATACCAGCACCACGTCGTAACGGTCGACGCCGTAGAGCGCCTCGGCCTGCAAACGGATCGGCCGTTCGGTCTCGGCTTCGAGTTCGGCGAGTACGGTTGATTCCTCGCCGAGCAAACGCTCGATCACATCTTGGTGGGCCAACACCAGCAACTCGCGACTCCCAAACTGCCGTGCCTGGCGCAGGATTTCGCGAAAGATATCCTGGCAGACCGTCTCGACCGAGCGAATCGACCCATGCCCCTCACAGCCGGGGCACACCTCACAGAGCAAGTGCTCGAGACTCTCGCGCGTGCGCTTACGCGTCATCTCGACCAGACCGAGCGGCGAGATCGGCGCCACCTGCGTCTGGGCGTGATCGCTCGCGAGTGCTTGCTCGAGCGCTGCGACCACCTGTGAGCGGTGCGACTCATCGCGCATGTCGATGAAGTCGATGATGATGATGCCGCCCAAGTTGCGCAGACGCAGTTGGCGTGCAATCGCAACCGACGCTTCGAGGTTGGTACGAAAGATGGTGTCCTCGAGATTACGATGACCGACGAAACCGCCGGTATTCACATCCACGGTCGTCATCGACTCGGTCTGATCGATGACGAGATAGCCGCCCGACTTCAACGATACTTTTCGCTCGAGTGCGCGATTGATCTCCTCTTCGATGCCATGCAGGTCGAAGATCGGCCGCGGGCCTGCGTGCCATTCCATCCGCGGTGCATCGGAGGGGATGAAATCGGCGACGAACTGGCGCAGACGCGCGAGCTCCTCCGCATCGTCGACGAGCACGCGCTCGACGCTGCGCCCAAGCTCATCGCGCAGCATGCGCAACGCCAGCGGCAACTCCTCGTGCACGAGCTCACCGGGCGAGGCTCGCAAGCCACGCTCTCGTACATGCAGCCAAAGCCGATCGAGGTAGGCGAGATCGGCGGCGAGTCGCTCGGGCTGCACGCCCTCCGCCGCGGTACGCACGATGTAGCCACCCGCATGCTCGTCACCGAGCAGCGTCTGCATGACTTCGCGCAATCTTTGACGCTCGCGCTCATCCTCGATCCGCGCTGAGATGCCGATACCGCGACCACGCGGCATGAACACCACGTATCTCGAGGGCAAAGAAATGAAGGTCGTCAACCGCGCGCCCTTGGCACCCATCGGATCCTTGACGATCTGCACGATCAGATCGTCACCCGGATTGATCAGTCTACGAATATCGACATCTTCATCACGCGATGCCGCGGTGAGCCCCGCAGGACCACCCGAGGCAGCCGTCGCCGCGACACGCTGCGCATCAAAATGCGCCTCGGCGCCCACGATATCGTGGGCATGCAGAAACGCCGTACGGGCGAGACCAGCTTCGACGAATGCCGCCTGCATGCCGGGCAGCACGCGAGTCACACGGCCTTTGTAGATATTGCCGACGAGCCCGCGCCGACTCTCGCGTTCGACAAACAGCTCCTGCAGCACGCCACCCTCGAGCAACGCGGCCCTAACCTCGCGCGGAGCGACATTGATGAGAATTTCGGCGGTCATGCCCCAGCCTGCCATATCGGTACACCGGCGGCGACCAACAAGGCTGCGGTTTCCGCCAGCGGCAGACCCATGACGCCCGAATAACTGCCGGAGATCGACTCGATGAAGATCGCGCCCAGGCCCTGAATCGCGTAACCACCGGCTTTGTCGCGAGGTTCGCCGCTAGCCCAATAGGCCGCACGCTCGCTCGCGGTCACCGCACGAAACACGACGCGCGTCACCGACAAACGCACGGCCACGCCCGCGCTCGTCGCGAGCGCGACGGCCGAGTACACCGCGTGTTCCCGCGCCGAGAGCCGCTCGAACATCATGCGGTGCTCGCGCTCGTCGGCCGGCTTGCCGAGCGCGAGCCCATCGATCGCCACCGTGGTATCGGCACCGAGCACAGGCACCGAATCGCGGCGTGCGCCAAAAATATGAGCTGCCTTTGAGTAGGCCAAGCGCTGTACGTAATCGCCCGGCGCCTCGTGAGGCAGCGCCGTCTCGTCGATATCCGCAGCCTGCACGACATGCGGCACGCCGATCTGCTGCAGCAATTCGCGACGACGAGGCGAGGCGGAGGCGAGTATCAACATTACAACGCTCAATCTCGGTGGTAAGGGTGACCGAGCGACAACGACTGCGCGCGGTACAGTTGCTCGGCCAACATCACGCGCGCTAGGCCGTGCGGCAAGGTCAAACGGGATAGCGACCAACTTTCGGCGGCGCGCGCCCGTACTGCAGGCGCATGACCATCGGGTCCGCCGATCAACAAAGCCAGATCGGGCGATTCGCCCGCCAGCTGCTGCAGACGTTGCGACCACGCGCGCGACGTGAAGGTTTTACCGACTTCGTCGAGCAAGATCACGCGCTCACGATCGCGCAAGGCCGCTAGGACTTTCTCCCCCTCACGCAAGGTAGCAGCTTCCGCCTTGCCGGTCGCACTGCGCGCGGCCGCCTCGATCGCGACGAGCTCAACGCGCCACGGCGAACGAATACGCTTCAAATATTCGTCCACCGCCGCATCGACCCACGGGGGTTGGCGATGCCCGACAGCGAGGATACGCAGCCGCACGCCCGTGATCCGTCGCGGCGGCGCGGCTTAACGGTTGGGTGTCTTGGCCGGCGACTTGCCGCGCGGTTTCACCGTGCGAGCACCATCTCGCTTCGGCGCGCCGCTATTTCGCTTGGGCGCTGCACCGGCGCGCGGCGATGAGCGCTTCGGCTTGGTTACCGATGCACGCTCGGCAACCTTGGCCGGAGCCGGTTCCCACAATTGCTCGAGCTGATAGAACTCGCGCGTGCGCGGCAACAAGACGTGCACCATCACGTCCGGCAGATCGACCAACACCCACTCGCCCTGCTCCTCGCCCTCGACACCGAGCGGTCGATGCCCGGCCGCTTTGACCATCTGCACGACTCGATCGGCAACGGCTCGCAAGTGTCTGTCTGAGGTGCCGCTCGCGATCACCATGTAATCGGTGACATCGCTAGAGCCACGCACATCGAGCACTCGCACATCGACCGCTTTCATGTCGGCGAGCGCCGCTTCGACCACCGGCAACACACCCGTCACGCGCGGCCGGGCTTGCGCCTTGCCCCGTTTTTCGCGGGCGGGAGGACGAGAATTCGGGCGGGTTGTCTTCATGCGAATGGCAAAGCTCCTCGAAGCGGCGATGAGGTGAAATCGATCGTGAAATCAGCGACGAGCATAACATCCCGTCTCGAGGATGATCCGCCGCACGGGCTCGGGCACGAGAAAACGCGGATCACCGCCCGAGATGAGAATCGCGCGCAGTTCACTCGAGGCGATCTCGAGTTGCGTCACGGCGTGCACATACACCCGACCGCTCAGTGCGGTATGCAAGGATGCCACTGAACTGACACCCGCACTTGCCACCAACTCCGCCAGCGGACCGGTCGCAGGCAAACTCCAGCCGGGCCGATGCGCGACGACGATATGACAAAGCGACAGTAACTCCGAGGCACGATGCCACTTGGGCAACCCCAAGAATGCATCCATGCCGAGTATCAAACAGAGCGGATGCTCGGGAAACTCTCCGCGCAACTCTTCGAGTGTGTCGATGGTAAAAGTGGTTCGCTCGCGTTCGACTTCGCGATCATCGGCCACGAAACCGCTCTGCCCCTCGATGGCCGCGCGCACCATCGCAAGGCGCATCGCCGGGCTCGCGAGCGGCGCATCGCGATGCCCCGGGCGGCCACTTGGAATCCATCGAAGCTCCTGCAACTGCAACCGTTGCGACAACTCGAAGCCGGTACGCAGATGACCGAAGTGGATGGGGTCGAAAGTACCGCCAAAGATTCCGATCGGTGCTCTCATCCGGCACGTATCGGTCGCAGGCCGCAGAATTCGGCACAGAGCAGCGCAAGCTCGTTCCAAGGATCGCCAGCCAAACGCCCTTTGATCATGCGATCGACCCTCAGCGCACGCGAGCTGAGTCGCGCATAAGGTAATTTCGCAGCTCGGGGTCGCGCGCGTTCGAGCGCTGCCAACTGACTCGGCGGCAAGCGCGGGCCCGGACGGCACGACGGATCTTCACCGCGACGCAACGACCAAAGATTTCGCAACTCGCGCGTGATGGACCAGAGCACCAACGTGGCTTCGACACCCTCGCCGCGCAAACCGGCGAGCACTCGCAAAGCACGCGGTGCATCGCCCTGCAACACGGCCTCACCCAACGCAAACACATCGTATCGAGCACTCGAAGCAACCGCTTCCAAAATTGCCTGCTCGTCGACGCGCCCGGCGGGTAACAACAAGCGCAGCTTCTCGATCTCTTGCTGCGCGGCAAGCAAATTACCCTCGACACGCACCGCGAGCAGTGACAGTGCCGCAGGCGTGAGATCGAGACCCGCTTGGCGCGCCCGCGCCGACAACCATGGCTCGAGTTGTCGCGGCGTGATCTCCCAAATCGGCAACCAAGCACCGCGCGACTCGAGCGCCTTGACCCACGCCGTCGCTTGAGTCGCCGGATCGAGTCGTGGCGTTATCACGAGTAGCAGCGTGTCCTCGCCCGCCATCTCGATCAAACGCTGCAGGACCGCGCCCCCCTCCTTACCCGCCTTGCCCGAGAAACGCACTTCGAGAATCTTGCGATCGCCGAAGAGGGACATGGATCCGGCACCGGCTGCGATATCACCCCAATCGGCAACGCGCTCGGGGAAGTGCACTTCGCGTTCGCTATAGCCTGCCTGTCTCGCGGCAGCCCGCAGGGCGTCGGCTGCCTCGGCAACCAACAGATCTTCATCGCCCGACAACAGGTACGCGGGTGCAAGACGGGCCTGGCGAAGGTGGGTCGGAAAGGTGTCGAGACTGAGTTTCATGGCGAGTTGGGGTGATTATCCGCCCAAGCCACTTACACCGATAACGTTATAAAGTAATATGTTACTGAATAACGCTATCGGAACCCTGCCATGACCCGTCGACACACCCCAAGACTCATCAGGCTAGCCCCGCTCGCCCTCGGCGCCATGCTCGCGCCCGTGGCCGCGGTTGCGGCCGCGGCGTCGATGGCGGCAGAAACGCTGCAAGAAGTCATCATCACGTCAACGCCGCTGCGCACGACGACGCTCGAGACGGCCCAGCCTGTCCTGCTCTTGAGCGCGGACCTGCTGCGCCGCTCGCTCGCCACCAACCTCGGTGACACCCTCGCGAATCAACCGGGTCTCTCCTCCACCTCCTTCGGTCCGATCGCGAGTCGACCCGTCATTCGCGGCCAAGGCGGACTACGGGTGCAGGTGTATCAGGACGGCGCCGAGGCGCTCGATGTCGCCGCACTCTCGGACGATCACGCCGTCTCCATCGACCCCTCGTTTGCCGATCGGATCGAAGTCGTGCACGGCCCTGCGGCGCTGATGTACGGCAGCGCCTCGGCAGCCGGTGCCGTCAACGTGGTGACGGACCGCTTGCCGTTGCGCAGCGCCGATGCACCGATCGAGACGCGAGTCGAACTTCGAGGGGACTCCGCCAACGACGAGCGAGCCGTCTCCCTACGCAGCGGCGGCGATCTTTCAGGTGGTTGGCAATGGCGCTTCGATGGTTTCTCGAAGCGCAGTGGCGATCTGTCGATCGCCGATTTTGTTGAGTCACCGGCGCTGCGCGCGGAACTGCTTGCCGGAGGCGAGGACGGCGATGATGAGCGCGGCGAGTTGCACAACACCGATGCCCAGAGCGAAGGCGGCAGTCTGGGTCTCGGTTGGAGCGGCGATCGTTTGGCTTTCGCGCTCTCGCTGAGCGGCTACCGTAACGACTACGGCCTACCGGAGGGCGGCCACGCCCACGGGGAGCCCGTCGATGAGACCGCGGCGACGCCGGCGGACCATGCGGATGTGCGTATCGATCTCGAGCAACGACGCGTCGATCTCGCCGGCGAGTGGCGCCCGGCGGCAGGATGGATCGAGCGTTGGTCCATGCGCTTGGCCCGTAACGACTACGAGCATGCCGAGATCGAGGGCGGCGCGCCAGCCACTCGCTATGGGCAACTCGGCTATGAGTCACGCCTGATCGCGGATCGTCGCAGCGACGATCTCGGTCGTGGTGTGCTCGGAGTGCAGTACCGCGATCTCGATTTTGCTGCGCTCGGGGACGAGGCCTTTCTGCCGCCTTCGCGTACGCGCAGTCTCGGACTATTTTTCTTTGAAGAGCGTCGCGTAGGCGCTTGGCTCTTCGAAGCGGGCGCACGCTGGGAGCGTCAAACGCTCGAAACGCACGCTGCTGGCGAGGCACAGGCTGCTGGCAACGCCCGTTATCGCGACAACGCCGTCAGCGCCTCACTGGGCAGCGTTTGGACGGTGTCACCGACCACCCGTTGGAGCCTACAACTGACGCGCACCCAGCGTCACCCGACGGCGACCGAGTTGTATGCCGATGGTGAGCACCTCGCCCTGCAACGCTACGAAATCGGCGATGCGGATCTCGGCATCGAAACCGCTCGCACGGCTGATCTCGTCTGGCGCTACAACGACGCCGATGATCGTTGGCAAAGCAAGATCAGCGTCTTCGTCAGCGACTATCGCGACTACATCGTCGCCGCACCGCTCGCGGCTGGTGATGACCATGCCGCGCATGATCATGAGCATGATCATGCACACGACTACGCGAACGACCTCGGCCTGCGCGCAGTGGAATACCGCGCCACGGATGCGCGCTTCCACGGCGTCGAAGCGGAGTGGTCGATCCGAGAACTCGTGCAAGTCGCGCGCGGCAGCCTCGGCCTGCGCTTGTTCGGCGATCTCGTCCGCGCCCGCGATACCGAGGGTGGTCCGCTGCCGCAGATACCGCCGCTGCGCGTCGGTGGGGAACTACATTGGACTCGCGGCCCTTGGCGAGTGGGTCTCGAATCACTCTGGCACGACGCGCAAACTCGCCTCGCCGACAACGAACTGCGCACCGATGGCTATAACCTGTTGGCAGCGGATATCGCTTATCGCCACAGCTATCGCCACGGAGTAGGCGCTGCGACTATGCTGTGGTTCCTGCGCGGCCAGAACCTACTCGACGAAGACGCTCGTCGACACGCTTCGCCATTGAAAGACGTGGCGCCGCTGGCAGGGCGCGCGTTGAGCGCCGGAGTCCGTATCGAATTTTGATCAGGAGAGTCGCGATGTCCGCTCGTCGATCTGTTGCCGTCTTGTCTTCCGCCGTCTTGTCATCCGTCGTGATGGCGTCTCTGATGCTGTTCTCGACCGTGGTCGTCGCCCAACAGAAACACAGCCACGACGATCAGCAGCAGCACGACCACGACCATGACCATGACCATGACCACGATGGCATGCAGTCCCAGGGCAAACATGTACACGGGATCGTCACGTTGAACTTGGCTCTCGAGGGCGGCTTGCTGTCGGCTCAAATCGAAACACCGGCCCTCCACGTGCTCGGCTTCGAAAGCGTGCCGAAGACACCCGAACAAAAATCGGCGAGCGCCGCGGCCGACACTTGGCTGCAGAGCGGCAAGAACATCCTCGCCGTGCCTCGCAATGCCGGCTGCCGCTTGGAGAAGGTCGACTACCAAGCACCGAAGCTCGGGCCCGGTCACGCCGACTATCGAGCTCGATTCGATTTTCGTTGCAGCAACCCCGCGGCACTGGTGTGGAGCGAGTTCAGTGCGCTCGACAAACTGAAAGAAGTCGAGAAAGTCGAGGTGAACCTGATCACCGCATCGGCTCAGCGCCAGATCACCCTGCAAGGCGGAGCCCGTCGCATCACGCTACAGTAACGCGCGATGCAACCCGATCTCGCCAAGCTGGCCATCGAGGCCCGCGATCTACGCTATGCGTGGCCCGGCAAGCCGTTGACCATCGATCTCCCGCAGCTCGACATTGCCCGTGGCGAACGGGTATTTCTGAAAGGCCCGAGCGGCAGCGGCAAGAGCACCCTGCTCGGTCTGTTGGGTGGCGTTCTGTCGCCACAGAGCGGCAGTGTGCGTGTACTCGGTGCCGACCTCGCCCCGCTCTCGGGAGCAGCGCGAGATCGGTTTCGCGGCGACAACATCGGCTTCATCTTCCAGATGTTCAATCTGCTGCCCTATCTCAGCGTACTCGAGAACGTGCTATTGCCGCTGCAGTTCTCCGCAGCCCGCGCAGCCCGCATCAAAGGCGGCGACGCTAGCAGCGAAGCACGACGACTGTTGGCTGCCATCGGCCTCGGCTCCGACGATCTGTTACAGCGACCGGTCACGGAACTGTCGATCGGTCAGCAGCAACGCGTTGCCGCTGCGCGCGCCCTGCTCGGCTCACCGGGCATCATCGTGGCGGACGAACCCACCTCGGCACTGGATCATGATTCTCGCGAAGATTTTCTCTCCTTGCTCATGAGCGAATGTCGATCCCAAGGCAGCACCTTGCTCTTCGTGAGTCATGACACCTCGCTCGGGCACTTGTTCGATCGCACGCTATCGCTGCTTGACCTCAAGCAGGTGCACTCGCAGGTGCACTCGTGAATACCCTGAGTCTTGCTTGGCGTTCACTTCGTAACCGTCGGAGCACCGCACTGCTCACCATCAGCGCCATCGCCATCAGCGTGGCTTTGTTGCTTGGTGTCGAGAAGATGCGAACCGCCGCCCGCGAAGGTTTCGCCAACACCGTCTCCGGCGTCGATCTGATCGTGGGAGCCCGCTCGGGTCAACTGAATCTGCTGCTGTACTCCGTGTTTCGCGTCGGCGATGCGACCGCGAACGTCAGTTGGGACAGCTATCAAAAAATCGCCCGTCATCCGGATGTAGCCTGGACCATTCCGATCTCGCTCGGTGACTCGCATCGCGGTTTTCGCGTGCTGGGCACCAACGGCAATTACTTCGAGCACTATCGCTACGCCGGCGATCGGCGCATGACTTTCACGGGCGGAAAACCGTTCGATGATCTCTACGACGCCGTGATCGGCGCCGACGTGGCGCGGCAACTCGGCTACCAACTCGGTGATCCGATCGTGATCGCGCATGGGGTTGGCAACGTGAGTTTCGCCCAGCACGACGACAAACCGTTTCGGATCGCAGGCATCCTCGCCAAGACCGGCACGCCGATCGATCGAACGGTGCACGTCAGTCTCGAGGCGATCTCGGCGATCCACCTCGATTGGCAGAGCGGCGCTCGCGCGCTACCCGGTGCACAGGTGTCAGCCGTTGCCGCTCGTGAACAAGATCTGACACCGGAATCCATCACCGCTTTCATGGTCGGCATGGAAAGCAAGGTCATGACCTTCACCATGCAGCGCGCCATCAACGATTACCGTCAGGAAGCCTTGCTGGCGATCATTCCCGGTGTCGCGCTGAGTCAGCTCTGGAACCTCGTCGGTATCGCCGATACGGCACTGATGATCGTGGCTGCCTTCGTCGTGCTCGCTGGGCTACTCGGCATGCTGACCGCCATTCTCACGAGCCTCAACGAACGTCGGCGTGAAATGGCGATCCTGCGATCCTTGGGCGCACGACCCAAGCACATCTTCACACTGCTGATCACCGAGGCCGGCATTCTGGCAAGCACGGGTGTGGCAGCCGGCGTTGCACTCGCCTACGGCCTGTTGTTCGCAGCGCAGCCCGTCTTGGAGCGGCGCTTTGGAATCTTTCTGCAGCCGAGCGGTCTGACGGGCTACGATGTCTTGATCTTGGGCGGCATCATCGTTGCGGCTCTCTTGATGGGCGCGTACCCGGCGTGGCGCGCGTACCGGCACACCTTGAGTGACGGCCTGACCATCCGCGTTTGACCGAAAATTAGACCCAGACGAGTTTCATGGAGACTGGCATGTTTCGATCGTTCACCCCATCCTTGCGGTCCGGGCTCTGCGCTGCGGCCTTGCTCGTCGCTAGCGTCGCCACCAGCACCAGCCACGCCATCACGCCGCCGCCCGTCGGCACGCCAGCGCCTTCGGCCAACGATAAGAACAAAACAGCCCAGCGTGCCCCCAACGCCGTGCGCGAAGTCGACTGGGACGAACTGATTCCACCCGACGCCCGGGCGAAGTTTCTCGCCGGCCCACCCCCCGCGGCGCACGACTATCTTGGTGAAGGCGGCATGGCCGCGCAGCAAGTGATGGACTTCAACGTCAACAAAGACTTGAACGGCCAGTCGCTGAAGATTCCCGGCTTCATCGTGCCGCTCGATGTCGGTAAAGATGGCCTCGTTTCCGAATTCTTCCTCGTGCCTTACTTTGGCGCGTGCATCCACGTGCCACCACCACCACCCAACCAGATCGTCTACGTGAAGATGACGAAAGGCGTTGCGCTCGATTCGATCTACGAGGCGTATTGGATCACCGGACGCATGAAGACCACCAACAAGACCACCCGCTTGGGCGCTGCGGCTTATCAGCTCGATGCGACCAAGGTCGAGATTTACAAATATTGAGAGCGCAACATGCCGACGCTATTCGAACGCATCATCCATCGTGAACTGCCAGCCGATATCGTCCATCAGGACGAGCGCGTCACCGCGTTCCGCGATATCCACCCGCGCGCGCCGGTGCATCTGCTGATCGTGCCGAACAAGGCGATCGCCACCGCCAACGACATCGCCGATGAGGACGAGGCTCTCGTCGGACATATGTTCACCGTCGCGCGCGATCTCGCCAGGCGTGAAGGCATCGCCGAGAACGGCTATCGCCTCATCATCAACTGCAACTCACACGGCGGGCAGGAGGTGTATCACCTGCACGTCCATCTCGTCGGCGGTGCGCCGCTTGGCCCGATGGTGACACCCGCCAAGACGTCGCGCGAGGTGCTCTGATGGGCGCCGCTCTGCGAACGCTGTATCCGGCATTCGAGGCTTATCGCAGCGGCATGCTGCGGGTCTCGAACGTGCACGAGATCTACTGGGAAGAAAGTGGCAACCCGGCTGGCAAGCCGGTCGTATTTCTGCACGGCGGTCCGGGTGGCGGCACCGATGCGCGCATGCGCAGATTCTTTGATCCGATGCGCTATCGGATCGTGTTGTTCGACCAACGCGGCTGTGGCAAGAGCCGGCCGCACGCGAACCTCGAAGACAACACGACTTGGGATCTCGTCGCCGATATCGAGCGGATCCGCGAACACCTCGGCATCGACCAGTGGCAGGTCTTTGGCGGCTCCTGGGGCTCGACACTCGCGCTGGCCTATGCCCAAACGCATCCGGATCGCGTGACGGAACTCGTGCTACGCGGCATTTTCCTGCTGCGTCCGTGGGAGCTCGACTGGTTCTACGGCAAGCCGGATGGCGCCGGCGCACTGTATCCGGACCTTTACGAAAAATTCCTCGAACCGATTCCGGTTGAACGACGCCACGAAATCATCAAGGCGTACTACGAGCGTTTGACGAGCGACGATAAGTCGACACGCCAAGCGGCCGCGCGCGCATGGTCGATCTGGGAGGGCGCGACGAGCTATCTGCGACTCGATCCGGCCTCACTCGATCGCTTTACCGACACGACTTTCGCCGAGGCCTTCGCACGCATCGAATGCCACTATTTCATCAACGGCGGCTTCCTCCGCAGCGCGACGCAACTACTCGATGACGTAGCGCGGATTCGCTCGATCCCCTGCACGATCGTACAAGGTCGTTACGATGTGGTCTGTCCGATCAAAAGCGCGTGGGATCTGCACAAGGCTTGGCCGGAAGCCGACTTGCGTATCGTCGCGGATGCAGGCCATTCGGCGTTCGAGCCCGGGATCCTGAGCGAGCTCGTCGCGGCGACCGATCGCTACGCCGCGCGTTAAGCGCGGCATCGGCCGCTCAAGGTACCGTCCTCGCGCAAAATCGACTCGCGCTGCAGCCAGTGCCGCGCGTCGCTGGCATCGTCGTCGAACCAGCGCGCCGCGGAACCTAAGCGAAAGGTATAGCCCCATTTGTCCATGTCGGCGAGGATCGCTGCGCGACCGACGCCCGAGAGTTCGTCTCCCCAAAGAATTTGCAGATAGCAGACTGCGTTTTCTTCGCTGTGGTCACCGCCCGCATCACGCTCGAGAGCCGCGCGGCGCGGCGCCGTCATGCAGACGAAATGCGCCGCTTCGTGTAAAGCCGAGTGCAACGGTGTGTCGTGACGCAAATACAGTCGATCGCCGATCAGCCCCGCCTCGCTCTCACCCCAATAGCTGCCCGGAATCGGCGTGGCAGCGGTGACCCACTCAAGCTGCAGGCCGTAGGGCGACAGCAGGCTCAGCAGAGCCACGCGAAAATCCGGATCACCGAGCGTGAGCACGCTCAATCAAGGCTAGCGATGCGCTGCAAGACGACGCCAGCGAGCTCGCGAGCGAGCGTCTCGCGCAGCTGCTCGCGCTCGCGCGCCTTGGCGAGCGCGAGACGTTCATCGAAACTGAAATCCCGCGTGGCCGTGACCTCTTCAGCTTCGACCAAATAAAGGCCGTCACGCATCACGGAATAGCGAACGACATAGGTGAGTTCGTATTCACGGGGTTGGTTGCGCGCCGACACCGAGGCGACTCGCTCGAGCAGTTCGTCGCGTTCGATGCGCACGCGTAGAGCTCGCCCACCGGTGCCGTCGATTCGTGCACCCGCACCGCGCAACGCCTCGGAGAGCGATCGCGCGAAGGGACTCTGTCGATCGTCCGTGTCGATCGCGAGTACTGCAATCGACTCAGGCAAAGCCAACCGCGACTGCAATTGAAAGCCGCAGCCTGCCAAGCCCACATAAAGCGTCAGCAGCAGGGCGTAGCGGCACATCAGACCACCACGTTGACCAGTTTGCGCGGCACCACGACGATTTTCTTGGGCGGACCCTCGCCCACGAACTTGCGCACCGACTCCTCGGCGAGCGCAGCCGCTTTCACGGTCTCGGCATCGGCATCGACGGGCACGGTGATTTGACCGCGTAATTTACCGTTCACCTGCACGACGAGCGTGATCGCATCTTGCGCCAGCGCACTGGCATCGACCGCCGGCCAACGCACATCGATGATCGCCTCGGCGTGACCGAGCTCGTGCCACAGCGCATGACACACGTGCGGCACGATGGGCGAGAGGCAGAGCGTCGCAATCTCGAGCGCTTCCTGTACGACGGCACGACCCTGTTCGGTGGGGTCTGCAAAGCGCGAGACGGTGTTCAGCAGTTCCATCACCGCCGCGACAGCGGTGTTGAAAGTGCGGCGACGGCCGATATCGTCCGTGACCTTGGTGAGTGCTTGGTGTGCCGCGCGACGCAACTCTTTCTGCGCCGGTGTGAGATTGGCGAGGTCCGGCTTGCCCGCCGCGCCCTGCGCGACGTGTTCGTGCACGGCTTTCCAGAGACGTCGAATGAAACGGAACGCGCCCTGCACGCCCTCATCCGACCACTCGAGTGATTGCTCGGGTGGCGCCGTGAACATCATGAACAGACGCGCGGTATCGGCGCCGTATTTTTCGACCAAGCTCTGCGGATCGACGCCGTTGTTCTTCGACTTCGACATCGTGCCGAGGCCGTCGTAATTCACCTCAAGACGCGAACCGTCTTCACGAGTCGCAAACCAGCGCTGCACGCCATCCTGCTCTTCGACATCGACATCGAGCGGATTGAAATAGGCGCGTCGACCTTCGGCCGGCTGCTGCCAGTAGATGTGGTTCAGCACCATGCCCTGCGTCAACAAGTTTGCAAACGGTTCGGTCACGTGCACGAGATCCAGATCGCGCATGACCTTGGTCCAGAAGCGCGAGTACAGCAGGTGCAGGATCGCGTGTTCGATACCGCCGATATATTGGTCGACGGGCAACCAGTAGCGCGCGCGCTCATCGACCATGGCCTGATCGTTGCCCGCGGAGGCGTAGCGCAGAAAATACCAGGACGAATCGACGAAGGTGTCCATCGTGTCCGTCTCGCGACGCGCGGGCTTACCGCAACTCGGGCAATCGACCTGATGGAAGGCCGGCGACTTCGAGAGCGGATTGCCGCTGCCATCGGGTACCAGATCCTCGGGCAACACGACGGGCAACTGCGAATCCGGCACCGGCACTTCACCGCAATGTTCGCAGTGGATCAGCGGTATCGGACAACCCCAATAGCGCTGACGCGAAATACCCCAATCGCGCAGGCGGAACTGGATACGTTGGCGACCAAGACCCTTGGCCTCGAGCGCCGCGGTGATCGCCGCGTAAGCGGCGGCAAAGTCGAGCCCCGAGAACTCCGCCGAATTCACGGTGATACCCGTCTCGCCGTAGCTCTCCTGCCAAGGCGCGAGCGCCTCTTCGTAAGCGCCATCGGTCGGGCGAATCACCGTCACGATATCGATGTCATGCTGCAGCGCAAACGCGAAATCGCGCTCATCGTGTGCCGGTACGCCCATGACGGCGCCTTCGCCGTAACCCATCAGCACATAGTTGGCGACCCACACCGGGACAAGCTCACCGGTAAAGGGATGCACCACGTGCAATCCGGTCGGCAGACCTTTCTTTTCCATGGTGGCGACGTCCGCCTCCATGGTGCTGCCCCGTCGGCATTCGTCGACGAAGGTTTGCAGCGCGGCGTTCCGGGCAGCCGCTGCGAGCGCGAGCGGATGCTCGGCGGCCACTGCCATGAACGTCACGCCAAAGAGCGTGTCGACGCGGGTCGTGAATACTTTGAGCGCACCCTCGCCCGCCATCAGCGCGCGGGTGTCGTCGGCAAACGGGAAGCTGACCTCGGCGCCCTCGCTGCGACCGATCCAGTTCGCCTGCATCGTACGCACGCGGTCGGGCCAGCCGTCGAGCGTGGCGAGATCACCGAGCAACTCATCCGCATAGGCGGTGATGTTGAGGTAGTACATCGGGATCTCGCGCTTCTCGACCAACGCACCGGTGCGCCAACCGCGACCGTCGATGACCTGTTCGTTGGCAAGCACGGTCTGATCGATCGGATCCCAGTTGACGACGCCTGTGCGCTTGTAGGCGATACCCTTCTCGCGCATTCGCAGGAACAACCATTGGTTCCAGCGGTAATAGGACGGATCGCAGGTGGCGATCTCTCGATCCCAATCGATTGCGAAGCCGAGCGCCTGCAACTGTTTTTTCATGTACGCGATGTTGTCGCGCGTCCACTTCGCGGGGGCCACGCCATTGGCCATAGCGGCATTCTCGGCGGGCAATCCGAAGGCGTCCCAGCCCATCGGCTGCAGCACGTTCCTACCCTGCATACGAGCAAAGCGAGAGAGCACATCACCGATCGTGTAGTTGCGCACATGCCCCATGTGCAAGCGACCGGAGGGGTAGGGGAACATCGAGAGGCAGTAGAACTTCTCGCGTGCCGGATCCTCCTGCGCGGCAAAGCTGCGCTGGCTGTTCCAATGTTGCTGTGCCGCACGCTCGACGATCGCCGGCTCGTAACGCTCATCCATCTTTAAAAACCGTGTAAAACCGCGCCTCTCGCGGAGACGCGATCGTACACGACGAGGACCGGTGATGCCTCAGCTCATTCCACGGTCACCGCGATGAAGAGCTCGTTGCCGCCCCGCGAGACCAGCAGCGGGACGACTTTCTTTTCCTTGGCCACAGCGTCGCGGAACTGCTTGACCGACTCGAGGCGTTGACCGCGGATCCCGACGATGAAATCGCCGCGCTGGATGCCAGCATCGCGCGCGGCACCCTGTGCACGCTCGACCAACAGGCCGCGCGGTACGGCACCGCGAGCGGCCGCACGCGAGCGCTCTTCTTCGGTCAGCTCGCGCACGACGAGACCCAGTCGATCCGCTGCATCATCTGCTTCGGGCTTGGTATCGGCACTCGTCGCGCTCGCCGCGGCTTGCAACTCCGCCACCTTCAGGTTCAGACGACGCGCGCTGCGATCACGCCAGATTTCGATGATCGCATCGGCACCAGGCTTGATCGCACCGATCACGGTCGGCAACTCTTCGGAGCGCTCGATCAGGCGACCATTCACCGACAGGATGATGTCACCGGCGCGGATGCCCGCCTTGGCCGCAGGGCCCGATTCTTCGACCGCACCCACCAACGCGCCGCGCGGCCGATCGAGCCCGAAACTATCGGCGAGCGCTGCGTCGATGGGTTGAATGGTCACGCCGATCTTGCCGCGGCTGACTCGCCCCTTGGCGATCAGTTGATCGCGCACGTTGACCGCGACGTCGATCGGGATCGCGAACGAGATTCCCATGTAGCCGCCCGAACGACTGTAGATCTGCGAATTGATGCCGACGACTTCACCGGCGAGATTGAACAAAGGCCCGCCCGAGTTACCGGGATTCACCGCGACGTCGGTCTGGATGAAATTGACGTAGTTGGTATCGCCGCTCAGCAGACCGCGCGCGGTGGCGCTGACGATACCGGCGGTTGCGCTGTTGTCGAATCCGAACGGCGAACCGATCGCGAGCACCCACTCACCGGGACGTAATTTGGCCGGGTCGCCGATGCGAACCACCGGCAATCCCACCGCTTCGATTTTGAGCACGGCCACATCGGTCGGCTCGTCCACACCCACGATCTTGACCTTGAACTCGCGACGATCCGTCAACTTGACCGTGACCTCATCGGCCTCGTTGACCACATGCGCGTTGGTGAGGATGTAGCCATCGCTGCTGACGATGAAGCCCGACCCTGCCCCACCCGGACGGCGCGGTCCATCGGGGGTGTCCGGCTGGCCATCGTCGGGCCGACCATCGGGCGCCGGCATGCCACGCTGACCCGGCGGTACCGGCACACCGAAGCGACGGAAGAACTCGGAGAACGGATCCTCGCCCGAAGCAGTCACGCGCATGCGTTTGCCTTTGGTCGAGATGTTGACGACCGCAGGACCTTGTTGCTGAACGAGCGTGGCGAAATCCGGCAAGCTGCTGACCGCGAGGGTCGGTGCGGATGCGGTTGCGAGCGCCGCCGGCGTGACGCCGGACGCCGCGGGCAGTTGCGCGAGCTCAGCCGGTCGCGCCGAAGAAAAATCGCCTTGGCAAGCGGTGAAGATGAGAACGGACAGAATGGCGCCTAACGATCGGCGCACGAGCGGACGTCGTGACATGGACCACACCCATTGCATAAACACTCTCCCTAGACCGACGCAGGCGTCGGAAGTTCACGCTCGCGACGCCGCATGATGAGCGCCGCGCAGCCGCAAAGCGCCGCCAGCCAAAGCCACGGCAGATTACCGAAACGCAGATAGGGCGGCACACCCACACGCGGGACGACAACACCGCGCAACACGACCGGCTTGAAATCCGGCGCCTGCGCCAACATGTCACCACGCGGACCGATGATCGCCGAAATGCCATCGTTGGCTGCGCGAATGACATAACGCTGCGATTCGATCGCGCGCATGCGCGAGATCTGCAGATGCTGGTGCCGCGCCGTCGATCGACCGAACCAAGCGTCGTTGGTGACGTTGACGAGTGCCGTGGAATCGCGCGCGCTGCTCGACTGCGAAGCGGGGTACGCATCTTCGTAACAAATACTCGCAGACAATCTTAGCCCCGCGATCGACAGTGGTGGTTGCGCCGTTGCCCCTGCGGTGAAGTCCGAGTAAGGCAGGTTCATGAGTCGCAACCAACGACGTACGAACTTCGGCACCGGAAAAAATTCACCGAACGGCACCAGATGATGTTTGTCGTACCAACGAACATCGTCGTCATACGCCAGGATCGAGTTGTAGTAGAGCGGCTCAGCGCCAGGACCGGGCTCAGCGCGGATCAAACCCATCAGCAGCGCGGAGTCGCGGCCCTGCGCCGCTGCGGCGAGATCCTGCAAATACGGGACGATATTGTTGGCAAGATCAGGCGCGGCGGCCTCAGGCCAAACGATCAGTGGCGTACCGAGTGCTGCTAGCGTCAGATCGCGATAACGAGCCAAGGTTGCATCGCGATTGGTGGCCAACCATTTTTGATCCTGCGAGACGGCGCCTTGCACGATCGCGACCTCGACGGCATCGCCCTGCGGCCTCGTCCACTCGATCGACTGCATGCCATATCCGCCGAGCCACGGCAGTGCGAGCACCGCCAGCGCCAGCACACGCTCGCGCGCCGAGCCCAACCAAAGCGTCATGAGTGCGCCTGCACTCAGCAGCAGCAGCCAGGAGACTAGCGGCACACCACCGACTGGTGCATAAGCGGCAAGCCAGGTATCCGTCTGCGAATAACCGAGAGAGAGCCAGCCGAAACCCGAGAGGAACCAGCCGCGTACCCACTCGAGCAGCATCCAGCCTGCCGGCAAGCCGACAAGCCAACGCCACGCGCCGCGCGCCGGCAGCCAGCGCGCCGCTACATAGCCCAGCACCGCGCCGTAACAGGCCATGATTGCAACGAGTGCGATCATCAAGGAGAGCGCCAACCACACGGGCGCCTGACCGAAACCGTGGATGCTGATGTAGAGCCAATAAGTACCGGCGCCGAAAGTGCCGATGCCGAACAGCAAGCCCGTCAGCGCCGCCGTGCGTGGCGCTTGCCCCTGCCAAAGAAAAAACAGCACTGCCGGCGACAAAATCGCCAACGGCCAATAACCGAAAGGCGCAAAAGCCAGCGCGAGCGCGGCACCCGCACCGAGTGCCGAGGTCGGCACGAGCACGCTGGTTAGCGTGAGCTTCAGTCGCGCTCCCCTGCTTGATCACTCGTCGCAACATCGCTTGGCATGATCACCTTCAAGGTATCGACTCGGCGACGATCGGCGCGCACCACGCGAAACTCGACACCCTCGATGAAGGTCGTCTCACCGCGTCGCGGCAAGTGCCCGAGCTGCTTCATGACGAGCCCGGCCACGGTGTCGAACTCGTCGTCCGACCACTCGCGTGCGAAAAACTCGTTGAACTCCTCGATCGGCGTGGCTCCTCGCACGAGATACTGCCGTTCGGCTTCCTGACGAATGTTCTGATCTTCCTCGACATCGAACTCATCGTCGATGTCACCAACGATCTGCTCGATGGCATCCTCGATGGTGACGAGACCAGCGACACCGCCGTATTCGTCCACGACGATCGCCATATGGTTACGGTTACGACGGAATTCTTTGAGAAGCACGTTGACTCGCTTGGATTCGGGTACGACCACCGCCGGCCGCATACACTCGCGCATATCGAAACTCGCCTCGCCGCCATTTGCGAACACGCGCAACACGTCTTTGGCCAGCAGGATCCCGACGACGTCGTCACGATCGTCGTCTATGACGGGGTAACGTGAGTGACCGGACTCCACGATGATGGGCAGTAAACTCTCGGCAGGTTCGTCCCGACGTACCGCCACCATTTGCGAGCGCGGCACCATGATATCGCGCACCTGCAGGTCGGCGACCTCGAGCACCCCTTCGAGCATCTGTAATGCATCGGCATCGATCAGACCGCGCTCGAGCGCCTGCCGCAGTTGCACATTCAGATCGGCCAGATCCTGCGCTTCGCCCGAGAGTGATCGGGTGACGCGGCGTATCCAAGCGAACACGCCGAGTTTGGCGGATGTCATCGTAGCTCCAGCTGTGATTGATTCATTGGTCGAGGGCTTGATAGGGATCGTCGATACCGAAGGTCTTCAGCAGTCGACGCTCGCGACGCTCCATGCGTAGCGCATCGACGTCGCACTCGTGGTCGTAACCCTGCAGGTGCAGCGAGCCGTGCACGATCAGATGCGCGTAATGATGCGCAAGCGGTTTGGCCTGCTCGTTGGCCTCACGCGCCACAACCGGAGCGCACAGCACGAGATCGCCGAGCAGGCTTGGCTCGCTCGAGCGACGGGTGGCGCGAATACTGGCGTCGGCGCGTGGCAAACGAGGCATCACCAGCGGCGGAAATGACAAGACGTTGGTGGCGTAGTCACGACCGCGCCACAACAAATTCAGGCGACGGCCCTCGGCCGCACCCACAAAGCGGATCACGAGGCTCGCACCCGCGCCGCGTGCACCGAAGGCCGCGCGCGCCCAACGCCGAACGGCAACTGCGCTGACGAGCGTCTTGTTGGTCCGATTCTGGATGTCGACCGCAAGCGGCTTGATCACGGGTCGCGGGCCTCGTAAGCCTGCACGATGCGCTGCACGAGTGGATGACGCACGACATCGCGCGCTTCGAAAAACTGGAAGGCAACCCCCTGCACGCCATGCAGCACCTCGATTGCATGCCGCAACCCCGACGGCTTGCCGGGCGGCAAATCGGTCTGGGTTGGATCGCCGGTCACGACGGCACGGGAGCCGAATCCGATGCGCGTGAGGAACATCTTCATCTGTTCGATGGTCGTGTTCTGCGCTTCATCGAGAATGATGAACGAATCGTTCAGCGAGCGACCGCGCATGAAAGCGAGTGGTGCCACCTCGATCACGTTGCGTTCGATGAGCTTAGCCACCCGATCAAAGCCCATCATTTCATAGAGCGCGTCGTACATCGGGCGCAGATACGGGTCGACTTTTTGAGTCAGATCGCCGGGTAGAAAACCCAGCCGCTCACCCGCTTCGACCGCCGGACGCACCAGCACGATGCGCCGTACGCGATCGGACTGCAAAGCTTCGACCGCGCAGGCGACGGCGAGATAAGTCTTGCCAGTGCCGGCGGGCCCCACTCCGAAAGTGAGATCGCTTTGACGAACTCGCTGCAAATATTCGCGCTGGTTCGCACCGCGAGCACGAATGGTCCCGCGCAAGGTGCGCAGACCCGTATCAGCCGGCTCGTTCGTCGCCACCGCGTCGGTGGCGGCCACCTGCTTCGGCTCATCGACGGGGCGGTCATGATCGCGCAGTGCCAGATGCACCGCTTCGGGCGTGAGGTCTTCGGTGCGTGTGAGTCGAAACAATTCGCCGAGCAAAGATTCGGCGATCAACGCCTTAGGCCCCTGCACTCGGAACACGCTGCCACGACGGCGAATTTCTACGCCGAGCCGAGACTCGATCAAACGTAGATTCTCGTCGATCGGCCCGCAGAGATTAGCCAGACGTTCGTTGTCGGCTGGTTCCAGAGAAAATTCGCGGGAAGACCCCGGCGGTATCGAATCAGGCACGTCGCGCCTCGGTCGCTTGAATGCGACCGCGCAGCGAGTGCGCCTTGGCTTCGGTGATCTGCAAGTCGACGAAGTGGCCGATCAAATCAGCCGGACCCGGGAAGTTCACCCAACGATTGTCTTCGGTGCGGCCGGCGAGTTCGGTTTGATCCTTGCGGGATGGGCGCTCGACTAGCACGCGCTGCACGCTGCCGACCATGCGACGATTACGGGCTTGCGAATGCTCCTCGAGCAACGCCTGCAAGCGCGCCAAACGCGCCTGCTTTTCCTCGTGGGTCACATCATCGGGCAGACTAGCTGCGGGCGTGCCCGGCCGTCGGCTGTAGAGAAAGCTGAAGGACTGGTCGATTTCCAGATCACTAACGAGCTTCATCGTGGCGTCGAAATCACGCTCGGTCTCGCCGGGGAACCCGACGATGAAGTCGGAGGTGACCGAGATATCCGCGCGAACCGCGCGAAGCTTACGGATTTTTTCCTTGAATTCGAGCGCCGTATAACCGCGCTTCATCATGGCGAGCACCCGATCGGAACCCGACTGCACCGGCAAGTGCAGATGGTTCGCCAGCTTCGGCACATTCGCATACGCCTCGATCAGACTGTCGTCGAACTCGAGCGGATGCGAAGTCGTGAAACGAATTCGTTCGAGACCCTCGATCGCGGCGACGTGGTGTATCAATGTCGCCAGATCGGCAAGGACACCATCGTGCATCGGGCCGCGATACGCGTTCACGTTTTGGCCGAGCAGCGTGACTTCGCGCACACCTTGGGCGGCAAGCCCCCGCACCTCTTCGAGGACCGACTCGAACGGACGACTGATCTCATCGCCACGTGTGTAGGGAACGACGCAGAAACTGCAGTACTTGCTGCAACCTTCCATGATCGACACGAAGGCCGTCGCACCCTCTGCGCGCGGCGCTGGCAACCGGTCGAACTTTTCAATCTCGGGAAAGCTGACATCGACGACCGCTCGACGACCGCTGCGTAATTCGCCGAGCATCTCGGGTAAGCGATGGACGGTCTGTGGGCCGAAGACGAGATCGATCTGGGGAGCGGCCTTGACGAGCGTCTCACCCTCTTGGCTTGCGACACACCCACCGACGCCGATCACCAACTCAGGCTTGGCATCCTTGAGTAACTTCCATTCGCCGAGCAAAGAAAACACCTTCGACTCGGCCTTCTCGCGCACCGAGCAGGTGTTGACCAAGAGGATGTCGGCTTGCGCCGGATCGTCGGTGGGCTCCATGCCCTCGGCTGCCGCGAGTACGTCCCCCATGCGGGAGGAGTCGTACTCGTTCATCTGGCAACCGTACGTTTTGATGTAGTAGCGACTCGGCACTTTAGAACGGGATATCGTCATCGAAATTGTCTTTCTCGGTGCTGCTGCGCACCGGCTCCGAGTAACCGTCGTCGTCCGAACGAGCGCCTCCGCGAGCGCCACCACGAGACTCGCCACCGCCGGTCATGCTGCCGCCTTGGCCACCGCCTTGGCCGCCGCGACCCGCACTGCCGAGCATCTGCATTTCGTTGCCGACGATCTCGGTGGTGTAGCGATCGTTGCCTTGCTTGTCTTGCCACTTGCGGGTGCGCAGCCGACCTTCGATGTAGACCTGCGAGCCTTTGTGCAGGTATTCACCGGCGATCTCGGCGAGGCGACCGAACAGCGCCACACTATGCCATTCCGTTTGCTCTTTCATTTCACCGGACTGTTTGTCCTTCCAGCTTTCGCTGGTGGCGATGCGCAGGTTGCAGACCGTCATGCCCGAGGGCATGGCCTTGGTTTCCGGGTCCTGGCCCAGATTGCCGACGAGGATGACTTTGTTGATGCCACGCGCCATGTTGAGTCCTGCCTAGTGTGCCCTCTATTGGGGGTCGCCGGGGGGCGGCCCAAGGGGGACTTTTCCGAAAAGGACCGTCATTTTAGCCGCCCCCCGCGGGTGCTGCACCGCAAAAATCTCGGTAATTCACCGACTTAAGCCCCCTACGTGCGAACCCGGGGGTACACTAACCGGCTGTTTTCCCGTTACAACGACCTTTGCAGCCCCAACATGGCCTTCATCCGCATCCGCGGCGCCCGCAGCCACAACCTTCGTAACCTCGACGTCGACATACCCCGCGATCGGCTCGTGGTCGTGACGGGCCTGTCGGGCTCGGGTAAGTCGACGCTCGCCTTCGACACGCTCTACGCGGAAGGGCAGCGCCGATACGTGGAGTCGCTGTCGGCGTATGCCCGGCAGTTTCTCTCGATGATGGAGAAGCCCGATGTCGATCACATCGAGGGACTCTCGCCCGCCATTGCCATCGAGCAAAAAGCGGCCTCCCACAACCCCCGCTCGACGGTCGGCACGGTCACCGAGATTCACGACTATCTGCGCTTGCTCTATGCGCGTGCCGGCGTTCCGCGTTGCCCCGAGCACGGCGTATCTCTCGAGGCGCAGACGGTCAGCCAGATGGTCGATCAGATTCTGCGGCTCGAGGAAGGCACGGCGATCCTGCTGCTTGCGCCGCTGGTCGAAGATCGCAAGGGTGAACACGGCAGCGTCTTGCGCGATCTGCAAACTCAAGGTTTCGTGCGCGCTCGCATCGACGGTCAGGTGTACGAGCTCGACGCCGCGCCGACGCTCGATGCACGACGCAAGCACCGCATCGAAGCGGTGGTGGATCGACTCAAGGTGCGCCCCGATGCGACCCAACGCATCGCCGAATCGCTGGAAACCGCGCTGCGGCTTTCGGGCGGAACGGCGAGCGCCCTGCGCATGGACGACGTGCAAGCCAAGGCGGGCATGCTGTTCTCGAATCGCCATGCTTGCCCGAGTTGTGGGTACGCCGTGCCGCTGCTCGAGCCGAAGATGTTCTCCTTCAACAGCCCCGCTGGCGCCTGCCCGGGATGCGATGGACTCGGCCAGCAGGAATTCTTTGATCCGACGCGCGTTGCCGCGTTCCCGCATCTATCGCTGGCGGGCGGTGCGATCCGCGGCTGGGATCGACAGAACCCGCACTATTTGCAATTGATCAGTACGCTCGCGACGCACTACGGGTTCGACATCGAAGAACCTTGGCAGGAACTGCCGTCGCGCGTGCGCGATGTCCTGCTCTACGGCAGTGGCGAGGAAGAAATCGAATTCATCTACGGTATCGGCCGTGGTAAACGCTCGATTCGAAAACACCCTTTCGAGGGCATGCTGCGCAACATCGAGCGACGCTATCGCGAAACGGACTCACCGGCCGTGCGTGAGGAACTCGCCAAGTACCGCGGCTGGCGCAAGTGCCCCGATTGCGATGGCAGTCGACTCAACCTGACGGCGCGTCACGTGTTCGTCGGGGAGAAATCCTTGCCGCAGATCACCAGCCTCTCGGTCACCGACACGCGCGCTTTCTTCGCCAGCTTGCAGGTGACCGGCTGGCGCGGTGAGGTCGCCAGCAAAGTCGTACGCGAGGTCGAAGACCGACTGCGATTTTTGGTCGATGTGGGTCTCGACTACCTAACCCTCGATCGCGGCGCGGACACACTCTCCGGTGGCGAAGCGCAGCGTATCCGGCTCGCGAGTCAAATCGGCTCGGGGTTGACCGGCGTCATGTACATCCTCGATGAGCCCTCGATCGGCTTACATCAACGAGATAATTCACGCTTGCTCGCGACGCTGCGCAGGCTGCGCGATCTCGGCAACACCGTGATCATGGTCGAGCACGACGAGGAGGCCATCGATACGGCCGATCATGTGATCGATCTCGGCCCGGGTGCCGGCGTTCACGGCGGACGCATCGTGGCGCAGGGAACGCCCGCTGACATTCGCGCCAGTGCCGAGTCGCTGACCGGACAATATTTGAGCGGGCGGCGGAAAATCCCGATGCCCGCTAGTCGCACGCCACCGCAAGCCAAGCGCATGCTGCGCATCGTCGGCGCCAGCGGCCATAATCTGCGCGATATCACGGTCGAGATCCCACTCGGACTCCTCACCTGCGTCACGGGCGTCTCCGGTTCGGGCAAGAGCACGCTGATCAACGACACCCTGCTGCATCGCGCCAACGCCGAACTCTCCGGTGGCCCGGTAGATGCCGAGCCTTGTCGAGCCATCGAAGGTCTCGAATATCTCGATCGGGTGATCGACATCGACCAGAGCCCGCTCGGTCGCACGCCGCGATCCAACCCTGCGACCTATACCGGTATTTTCACAGGGCTGCGCGAACTGTTCGCACAGGTTCCCGAAGCTCGCAGTCGTGGCTACGACGTCGGTCGTTTCAGCTTCAACGTCAAAGGCGGTCGCTGCGAAGCCTGCCAAGGCGATGGCGTCATGCGCGTCGAGATGCACTTCTTACCCGACGTATTCGTGCCCTGCGACGTGTGTCGAGGTAAGCGTTACAACCGCGAAACGCTCGATATCCTCTATCGCGGGCGCAGCATCCACGACATCCTCGAGCTGACGGTCGAAGATGCGTTACGGTTCTTTCAAAGTATTCCGACGGTGCAACCGAAGTTGCAGACCCTGCTCGATGTCGGTCTCGGCTATCTCAAGCTCGGGCAGAACGCCACGACACTCTCAGGCGGTGAAGCACAACGCGTTAAGCTCGCTCGCGAGCTTGCCAAGCGAGCGACCGGGCGAACGCTGTACATCCTCGATGAGCCGACCACGGGTCTGCATTTTCACGACGTGGCGCAGCTGCTGCTCGTTTTGCAGCGACTGCGCGATGAGGGCAATACCGTCGTGGTGATCGAACACAACCTGGATGTCATCCAGACGGCCGATTGGATCATCGATCTCGGACCTGAAGGCGGTCACGGCGGCGGACGCTTGGTGGCTGCCGGCACGCCCGAGCAAGTGGCGCGTCAAGCCGGCTCGCACACGGGTCGTTATTTGGCGGAGCGACTCGCGAAGACGTAACGAACGTGCCCGTCCGCGCGCTCCTCGCGGCGACGATCCGAGGCATATCTTTGAACGACGTCGCTCCAAAAACGCAGCGCCGTCCGATCGGACTGCAACACTTCGAGCTTCCACTGCCCGGCGTAGCGATCGAATAGCAAGGCGGCGGCATGGCTGCCGACTCGAAGGCGGCGCAGACCGGGAAGCACATAGAACTCGCGTAAGCGCGCGCCACCGCCGATGACTCTCTCAACGCAGGCAAAGCCCGCGTACTCCTCGTCACGCCGCAGCACGAAGAGATCGACGGTACGATCCTGCAACCAAGCGCTGATTTGCTCTCGCGCCAAGATCTCGCTCGACGGCGGCTTCGCGCGCGCGGCGACGGCAAGCTCCTGCAACCAGTCGAGATAGGCGCGCTCGAGCCAAGCTCTCTCGAGGAACGGTGTGGCGAGTTGCAGGCGGATGGCCATGACTTAAAACGAAAAAACCCGGGGGATGGCGCACCATCTTCCCGGGTTCTTTGGAGGAACGCGAACGTTCCTCAGGCTTTCATTCTCTGGATCAGAGAATTACTGAGCCGGAGCAGCCTCAGCCGGAGCGGCAGCGGCGTCGGCCGGAGCAGCGGCATCGGCCGGAGCAGCGGCATCAGCCGGAGCGGCCTCAGCAGGAGCGGCCTCTTCGGCAGCCGGAGCGGCTTCTTCGGCAGCCGGAGCTTCGGCCGGAGCCTCAGCAGGCTTGCCACCACAGGCGGTCAGAGCGAAAGCCGCGAGAACAGCGGCGAGAGCGAGCTTCGTGTTCATGTCGTATACCCCAAAAAGTAGTGACACAGAAAATTCAAACAACCTAGCTAGTTTGTCTGGCGATCAAATCGCGCGGGGATTCTAGCAACCTTTGCCGAGAATTGGGAACCGCTCTTGCGGGAGCAGTCCGGCACCCGGGACAAGGTCGTGGCAGCCGCCTAGAATTCGGGGGTGGGGTCGCTGTCGGCGCAGGACCTCGGGACCTCAACCGCGCTCAGGAATCTGTCATGACCACCCCCTCCCTCGATCTGCTTTTCCAAGCTCACCTCGCCGAGCTGCGCTCGCGTACCGATCGGGCCTTGGCCGCATCCGGATTCGACGCGGTCATCGTGCAATCCGGGGAGCCGCTCGGTCTAGCGCGAGACGACCAGCACTACCCGTACAAGGCACACCCCTATTTCAAATGGTGGGTCCCGCTCAACGATGCGGCAGGCTCGCTGCTCCACTACCGCGCAGGAACCCGTCCACAGCTCATTTTTTTCGTGGCGACCGACTTTTGGTACCAGCCCGCGGCGCTGCCTGACGCGCCCTGGGTCAACGAGTTCGACGTCGTGATCGTTCACTCGCACGAGCAGGTACGCGGCGTGTTACCAACGGATCTGTCGCGCACCGCCTGGTTGGGCGATCCGCTACCGGAGCTCGGCGACTACGGCCTAGCGGCGTTGAACCCCGACGCCCTGCTGCGCCGGCTCGACTACACCCGAGCTCGCAAGACGCCGTACGAGATCGAGTGTCTGGCCGAAGCCAACCGAATCGCCCTGCGCGGGCATGCGGCGGCAGCGGCCTGTTTCGCGCAAGCCGGTAGCGAGTACGACATTCACCAAGCTTTCGTCGGCGCCTGTGGACAGCGAGAGCAAGAACTACCCTACAACGCGATCGTGGCGCTGAACGCAGCTGGCTCGGTGTTGCACTACCAAATCCTGCAGCGCCAACGGCCGATGCAGCACCGCTCACTGTTGATCGACGCGGGGGCGAGCTGTCGCGGGTACGGCAGCGATATCACCCGCAGCTACGCCGCTCGCGGTGCCGATTCGAGTTTCGTTGACTTGCTCACGCAGATGGATGCCTTGCAGCGGCAGCTGTGCAGCCTCGTCAGACCGGGTGTCGATTGGCGCGATATCCACCAAGCCGCCGTCGAAAAAATCGCAGCGCTGCTGTGTTCGAGCGGGATCCTGCGCTGCAGCGCCGAAGAGGCGCTGACCTCAGGTGCGGCACGACTGTTCTTTCCGCATGGCATCGGCCATCTGCTGGGACTGCAGGTGCACGATGTGGGTGGCGTCATGGCAGATGATCGGGGCGGGATGATTCCGAAGCCGCCGCTCGATCCGGCCCTGCGGCTCACCCGCCAACTCGAGCCGGGTTTCGTGGTCACGATGGAGCCCGGCCTCTATTTCGTCGAAGCCCTGCTCGGACCCGCCCGCGCATCACCGCAGGCGCAGCACATCGACTGGAACAAGATCGACGCGCTCTCGCCCTACGGCGGCATACGCATCGAGGATAATCTCGTGGTCACCGACTCGGGCGCGCGCAACTTGACCCGCCAGAGCGCTTAGGCGGCGGCTGCCTTCGCCTGCTTGGCCGGCGCCTTCCTGCCCGACGCCTTGGACTTCGCCTTGCCACGGGGCTTCTTGGCCGTCGTCTCGGCTTCCACCGCCGGCGTCGCAGCCTGATCGACCAACTGCATCAACGCCATCGGCGCGGCGTCTCCCGCGCGCGGCATCATGCGCAAAATGCGCGTGTAACCGCCGGCACGAGCCTTGAAACGCGGGCCGAGATCGGCAAACAGTTTGTCGACGATCGCCTGATCGCGAAGACGCGCGAAAGCCAAGCGACGACGCGCCTCGCTGTCGGTCTTGGCGAGCGTGATGAGGGGCTCGACGACGCGACGCAATTCTTTGGCCTTCGGCAGCGTGGTGCGAATCGTCTCGTGACGCAGCAAAGCCACGCTCATGTTGCGCATGAGCGCATGACGGTGCGGAGCATTGCGCGACAGTTGCCGCCCTGAAAGTCGATGACGCATAACAAACCTCGATAAGTCAGTGGGACTTCCGGGCTACTCGCGAGCCCGGAACCCGAATCACATCAAACCGCCACGTTCTTCTTCGTGGCGCAGGCTGGTCGGCGGCCAACCATCGAGACGCATGCCGAGCATCAAGCCGTGGCTCTGCAACACTTCCTTGATCTCGGTCAGCGACTTCTTGCCGAGGTTCGGGGTACGCAGCAGCTCGACTTCGGTGCGCTGCACGAGATCGCCGATGTAGTGGATGTTCTCGGCCTTCAGGCAGTTCGCACTGCGAACGGTGAGCTCGAGCTCATCGACCGGGCGCAACAGGATCGGGTCGAACTGAGCCGACTCGGACTTGCCGGAGGACTCTTCCTCACCCTGCAGGTCGACGAACACCGACAGCTGATCCTTCAGGATGCTGCCAGCGCGGCGGATCGCTTCTTCTGCATCGATCGTGCCGTTGGTCTCGATGTCGAGCACGAGCTTGTCGAGATCGGTGCGCTGTTCGACACGCGCCGCGTCTACCGAGTAGGTGACACGACGGATCGGGCTGAACGACGCATCGAGCTGCAGCCGACCGATCGGACGTGCCGCTTCTTCGAAGGCGATACGCTGGGCAGCCGGGCGGTAGCCACGGCCGCGCTCGATGCGCAGCACCATCGTCAACTCACCCGCCTTCGTCAAATTGGCGATGACGAGTTCCGGATTGACCACTTCGACATCGTGATCGGTCTGGATGTCACCCGCGGTGACCGGGCCCGGGCCCTTTTTCGAGAGGCGCAGTTCAGCCGAATCACGCGTGTGCATGCGGATGGCGACTTGCTTGAGGTTCAACAGGATGTCGACGACGTCCTCTTGAACGCCCTCGATGCTGGTGTACTCGTGCAGCACGCCCTCGATCTCCACTTCGGTGATCGCAGCGCCCGGCATGGACGACAGCAGTACGCGACGCAGCGCGTTGCCGAGCGTGTGGCCGAAACCGCGCTCGAACGGCTCGATGACCACACGCGCCTGACGCGGCGCGAGCGGGCTGACCTTCACCACGCGGGGCTTCAGGAACTCGCCGACTGATCCATGCATTTTCGATTCCTCTTTCCTATTTCGAGAACGACCCGACGATTACTTCGAGTACAACTCGACAACCAGATTTTCGTTGATATCCGGCAGAATTTCGTCACGGGCGGGCACCTGCTTGAAGACGCCCTTCATTTCTTTGTCGTTGACCTCGACCCACTCGGGGAGACCAACCTGAGAGGCGATCTGTATCGCGTTCTGGATGCGGAGCTGCTTGCGCGCCTTCTCGCGAATCTGCACGACGTCACCGGCACGCATCTGGTAAGAGGCGATCGTCACCACCTCACCATTCACCTCGATGCCCTTGTGGCTGACGAGCTGCCGAGCCTCAGAGCGTGTCGCTGCAAAACCCATACGATAGACGACGTTGTCGAGACGGCACTCGAGCAGCTTCAGCAGGTTTTCACCCGTCGAGCCCGAGCGGCGTGCGGCCTCGGTGTAATAGTTGGCGAACTGACGCTCGAGCACGCCGTACATACGACGCAGCTTTTGCTTTTCACGCAACTGGCTGCCGTACTCCGACAGACGTGACTTGCGCTCGCCCTTGATTCCGCCCGGCGGAACCTGGAACTTGCACTTCGACTCGAGCGGCTTGACACCACTCTTCAAAAAAAGATCGGTGCCCTCGCGACGAGCGAGTTTGCACTTGGGACCAACATATCGGGCCATCTGATGATTCCTCTTGCGTCGCTACGTCAGACGCGACGCTTCTTGGGAGGACGGCAGCCGTTGTGCGGAATCGGCGTGACGTCGGAAATGCTGGTGATCTTCAAGCCGCAGTTGTTCAAAGCACGAACGGCAGACTCGCGACCCGGGCCCGGGCCCGCGACACGAACTTCGACGTTGCGGAGACCGTGTTCTTGCGCTGCGACGCCCGCCTTCTCGGCGGCCACCTGCGCAGCGAACGGAGTCGACTTTCGCGAGCCGCGGAAACCGCAACCACCGGAGGTCGCCCACGAGAGTGTGTTCCCTTGGCGATCGGTGATCGTGATGATCGTGTTGTTGAAGGATGCATGCACGTGCGCGATTCCATCGAGCACGTTCTTGCGAACCTTCTTCGGCTTTTTCCCGGCGGATTGCTTCTGTTCTGCCATGTGCTATTGCCTGCTGAAAATCGGTTATTTGCCCGGAGGCGCGTTGAGCTTGACGGCGGCCTTGCGCGGACCCTTGCGCGTGCGCGCATTGGTGCGAGTGCGCTGGCCGCGCAGCGGGAGACCCTTGCGATGACGCAGGCCGCGATAGGTGCCGAGGTCCATCAATCGCTTGATGTTCATCGAAACCTCACGACGCAGGTCGCCCTCGACCAAGCCTTTTGCGATCTGCGAACGCAAGGCGTTGACCTCGGCTTCCGTCAGATCCTTGACCTTGGTGGTCGGATCGACGCCTGCCTCGGCGCAAACCTTGCGTGCACGGGTTGTTCCCACACCGTAGATGTGGGTCAAACCGATGACAACGTGCTTGTTCATCGGGATATTGATGCCGGCGATACGTGCCATGTTTTCTGCCCCGAAGCCGCGGAAAAGCGCGGCATTCTACTTAAAAGCCTCTGACTCTCAACCCTGCCGCTGCTTGTGCCGCGGATCTTTGCAAATCACGTAGACGACACCGCGGCGCCGCACGATCTTGCAGTCCTTGCAAATTTTTTTGACGGATGGACGAACTTTCATTTCAAGTACCCTTTGATCACTGCGGCGCGCCGCCGCGTCCATAGCCCATCAGGTTGGCCTGCTTCAACAGACCGGGATACTGATGGGACATCAAATGCGCCTGCAGTTGCGCCATGAAATCCATGGCAACGACCACGACGATCAACAATGAGGTGCCACCGAACACGAACGGTACGCCGCCTTCGGCGAACAACACTTCGGGAACGATGCACACTGC
>CAMCBU010000007.1 GCA_945873095.1 Klebsiella pneumoniae
GACCAGCGAACCCAACATGTGCACATCGTCACGCAGCGCGGCGTGCTTGGACGGGAACTCGATTTCCGTGCGTTTCACAGCCGCAATTGTACTCCTCGACCGCATGCGCGAGCTCACGCGAGCCCGTCACCAACTCGCAACCGCAAAAAAAAGGCCGGGCAGCATGCGCCGCCCGGCCTCGACTCAACTCAACCGCGAACGATCAGCGGAACGAGTAGCTGAAGTCCACGCCCCAGGACGAGCCCGGTGCATCGTGAATGAACGAGCCACCGAACTCCGGCGCCGGGATGACTTCGGCGAGGTAGGTCTCGTCGGTGATGTTGCGACCCCAAGCGGTCACGCCCCAGGTGCCGTTCGAAACACCCAGGCGGGCATCGACGGTGCTGAAGGCATCACGCTTCTGCTTGGCGAACTCACCTTGTCCGAAGCCGAAGTAAGTGAACAGGTTCGGCACGAGGTTGCCCTGCACGGTGCTGAACCAAGTCTCACCGATGAAGGTGCCGTTGACGCGCGCGTTCATCGTCCAGTCAGAGCCGCCGAGCGGGATCTTCAGATCGATACCCGCATTACCGGTGTACTCCGGTGCGTACGGAATCTTGTTGCCTGCGGTGTACGGACGACCATCGTAGCGCTTGATCTCGCTATCGGCAGTGCCATACCCCGCGAACACCGTGATGACGTCCGTCAGGCGCCAGCGAGCGTCGAGCTCGATACCCTTGACCTCGGCTTCTTCCGCGTTGGTCACGACGCGCAACAGACCGAAGGGACCGGCGAAGAAGTTGAAGAACTGCAGATCGTCGATCTTGGTCTGATAAACCGCACCGTTGATCGCGAGCGAACCATCGAGCAGCGTCGACTTGAAGCCCGCTTCGAACGCCTTCGAAACTTCCTTCTCGTAGTCGTCACGCACGTTGCTGATGGAGCGATCCGAACCGTTGGCATTGCACGCCGGGACGGTCAGGAAGGTGCTGATGGCGATCTTGTCCCACTGCGTCGGACCCGTGCAGAGACCGCCGAAGTTTTGCTCGATGGTGGCGCGGCTACCCGAGGAGTTGAAGCCACCCGAGCGGAAGCCGACACCGTAGCTTGCAAAGAGCGCCACACCGTCCGCCGCCTTCCAGTTGACCGACAGCTTCGGTTGCAACTGCGAGAAGGTCTTCGAACGACCGGGGATGCTAGCGAGTGCCGGGTTGGCATCGTAAGCCGGGTTGATGAACTTGCCCGAACCGCCGAAGCCCGGCGTTTGCGGACCGATCTTCGGCACGTTGTTCGACACTTCGCGCTTCTCTTGGTCGTAGCGCAGCGCCAAGGCGACTTCGAGACCCTCTTGGATGTCGTAGGCCAACTGACCAAAGCCCGCGAGCACCGTGCTGTCGAAGTCGTCGTCGTAGAGCAGATCGGTGGGGTTCACACCACCGGTGCGGACGAGACCTTGTTTCAAAAAGCCCGTGGCGTTGTCCGAACCCTGCGACACGATCACATGACGCTGGATGTCGGCGAGATAGGCGCCAGCCACCCAACGGAAAGCCTGATCGCCAGGCGACGTCAAGCGCACTTCGACACTGGTGTCCTTCTGGTCACGCTGCTGGTACTGGTAACCATCACAGGTGGTCGGGCCGTAGGGCGGCAACAGACCGGGATAGAAGAACGGCGCCGGCAGCGGCGTGTCCTTCGTGCGGGCTGCGAGCGAGCTCGTGCACGAGGCAGTGGCCGAATACAAGCCGAACGCTGCACTGGTGCCATCGGTGAGGAAGTAGTTCGTCTGGTCGTTGAAAGCCGCGACCGCCGTCAGCGTGCCGACAGCGACCGGATACTCCGCCTTGACCGACAGGTTGATGTTCTCTTGCTCGTTTTGCGGCTTGACGTTGTTCAGGTAGATGAAGTTGTGCTTGTTGGCATCTTCGTAGAACAACGCGCCGAATCCGCCGGCCGCAGCCTCTTGCAACGCGAACGAGGCGTTGAAGTTGATCGCGCCCGCGTCGAGCTTGGAGAACTTCGCCTTCGCGTCGATCGTGCCACCGCCTTCGAGATCCGTGATCAAGCGAGCCGACAGACCGGTTTCTTCAAAGAAATCGACGCAATCGTCGCACCTGAGAAACGTGTTTTCCCACTGACCATCGGTCTTGCGCGTATAGGCAGACACCGAAGCGCGGGTGCCCTCGCCGATCGGACCGCTCATGTACGCGTTCAGTTTGTAGCTGCTGAACTCGCCGTAACCGCCACCGAGATCAAACTCGAAGGCGTCGGACGGCTTGCGCGTGGTGATGATCATCGCACCGGCCACGGCGTTGCGCCCGTAGAGAGCGCCTTGCGGTCCCTTCAACACTTCGATCTGCGAAACGTTGTTGAGTTCCTGATTCAGCGCATTCGGATTGGTCTGCAATACGCCATCGATCACGAGAGCGAAGTTGGTCTCGGCATCGCGACCCGTGTTGATGCCGCGGATCGTGACTTGGAGGTCACCGGCTTCGGCCGTTTGCACTTGCGCGACGCCCGGCGTCAACGCGATGAAGTCCTGCGGGCGCTCGATACCAGCCGCTTGGATTTCCGAAGCGGTGAAGGCCTGCACCGTCGCCGGCACGTCTTCGAGGCGCTCGGCGCGCTGACGGGCGGTTACGACGATTTCTTCGAGTTGCGCTTCCTGCGCGCCTGATTGCGCCGCAGAGATGGCAGCCATCACGCTTGCGCCGATCAGGGAAAGTTTCCGGTGACGATTAAACATTCAGTCCCTCCAGTGTTGTCCATAATTCAGGAGTGGGAAAAAAGCCGCACGAGTCTACGGCGCGGCGACCGCGAGTCGCAACGAATATTCGTCGCCGCGCAACCAAGTTTGTTGTGGCGCGACAACAACATCGCCTCAAGCAGAGACCGCGAAACGGCCACTTCACCGCCTGACGGCACCCGACCCTCTTCGCTTTAGGCAATATCCCCGCTCGAGCCTCATGCCTACGCGTATCGGAGATTTCGCCACGTGACCACCTCACCGCCCGTGCCTGCCATCGACATCGTCAGCGGCATCTGGACCGAAGAAGCCCTCTCCTTCCGACCCGGTTGGCAGGAGCAGTTCTTCGCCGGAAAAATGAAATCCAAAACGGACATGCAGGGGGTCTCGCTCGAACAGCAGCTTGCGCAAATGGCCGACGCGGGCATCGAGAAGGCGTTTCTGTTCGCACCCAAAGTCGGTCGCAAAGGGTTACCCGGCTCATTCCATCTCCCGTACGAAGTGATTGCGCGCGCGGTCGAGAAGTACCCGAATCGTTTTTTTGCCATGGCGGGTATCGATCCTTATGAGGGCATGAACGGCGTGCGCGCGCTCGAGGATGCGGTCAAGAACATGGGCTTCATCGGTGCGCATGTGTACCCGCACTGGTTCGATCTGCCGCCCGATCATGCGAAGTATTACCCGTTCTACGCCAAGTGCGTCGAACTCGGTGTGCCCATCCAAATGCAAGTTGGTCAGTCGATGGTGTACACCAAAGAAGCACCGATGCGCAGTGTCGGTCGCCCCATCCTGCTCGATGGTATCGCCTGCGACTTTCCGGAACTGAAGCTGATCGGTATCCACGTGGGCATTCCCTGGACCGACGAAATGATCGCGATGGCGTGGAAGCACGAGAACGTGTTCATCGGTTCGGATGCGCACAGCCCGAAGTATTGGCCCGACGCGTTCGTGAAGTACATCAACTCCTACGGGCAGGACAAAGTTTTGTTCGGCACGGATTTCCCGGTGCTCGGCTTCAAACGCACCATGGACGAGGTGCTTGCGCTCAATCTGCGCCCGGATCCGCTGCGAAAATTTTTGCGCGATAACGCGCTGCGCGTTTACGGCATCAAAGCCTAGGCAACCGCGTCAATCTCCGCCCGTGCCCACCGACTTCGCGGCTTGCTCCGCCGTGAGGGCGGCGCCACTTTGCGTGAGGACTGCGATGTCGTCTTCGCTCAAACCCGCCTGACGCAGCAATTCTTCGGTGTGTTCGCCCAAACGCGGCGCGGGACGATCGATCGATGCAGGCGTTGCACTGAAGTTGACGGGAAAACTCGGCATCCGCAAGCGCCCCTCGCTCGGGTGATCGACGAACTGCCAAAAACCCGTCGCCTGCAAATGCGGGTCGGTCGCCAGATCCTCGAGCGTGTTCACCACGATGTGGGGGATACCGGAGTTTTCGAGCACACTCAGCCAATCGCCTGTCGTGCGGGTGGCCATGATCTCGGCAGTCGTCCGATTCGTCAGATCGATGTTGCGGACGCGATCGGCCAGTGTGCGAAAGCGCTCATCCGCAGCGAGCTCAGGTCGCCCGACCACCTGACAAAATTTGACCCAGTGCGCATCGAGGTAAGGCAGCACGGCGATGTAACCATCGAGTGTCTTGTACGGCTTGCGGTCCTTGCTCATGAGTCGCGTGTAGCCGGGCTTGCCCTTGGGCGGCTCGAAGGTCATGCCCCAGAGATGCTCGGCCATGACGAAATTGACCATGGTCTCGAACATCGGCACTTCGAGCTCTTGCCCCTCTCCCGTGCGCTCACGATGGAACAGCGCGGCGAGCACGCCATACACCACGGTGATCGCCGTTGTCTTGTCGGCGACGACGGTGGGCAGATAGCGAGGCTCACCCAACACCATTTCATTGAGCATCGCGATCCCACTGGCCGCCTGGATCGAATCGTCGAGTGCACCCAAGCGACCATAAGGGCCCTTCTTGGAATACCCGTAGGCACCGCAATAGATCAGTCGCGGATTGATCTTTTTGAAATCTGCGTAATCGAGACCGAGCTTGGTCATCACTTGCGGTCGATTGTTGTGAACGAACACGTCGGCATCTTTGATGAGGGCGAACAACGCCTCTTTCGCACCGGCGATTCGCAAATCGAGCACGATGCTGCGCTTGTTGCGGTTACAGGTGAGGTACAGCGCGGCCATGCCGGGGTTGTTGCTCGCACCGAGCGAGCGATTGCTGTCACCGCGCGGTTGCTCGATCTTGATGACATCAGCGCCCATGTCGGCGAGCATTTGGCAAGCCCACGGGCCGAGCACCACGCTCGTCATCTCCACCACCTTGATTCCCGCCAGAGGTCCACTCATCGTCGTCACACTCCGCAAAATCTCGACGCGATGATACGCTGCGGCCATGCAATTCGACTCGTTCCTCGCGCAAGTCCGCCTACAGGCGGTCCGCTTTGAGTGATCCAGACGCGCCGGTGGCCAAACCGGTGGTGAAGCAAGTTGATCCCGTGGGAGCACTGTTGGTCGGACTCGCGGCGATGCTCTTTGCGACCAAGGGCATCTTTGCCAAGCAGCTTTACTCGATGGGGGTCAGCGTGGAAGCGCTCGTCACGCTGCGAGCGTTGTTCGCTTTGCCGCTCTTCTGGTGGTTCGCGTTGCGGCGCGAAGGGCTCGCCGCAATTCGCGCGACGCCACCGCGCGCCGTGTTGATGGCGGCGGCAGTGGGCGCTCTGTGCTACTACATCGGAGCCATGCTCGACTTCGTCGCTCTGACCATGATCGAGGCGAGCATCGAGCGGGTGCTGATCTTCAGCTATCCGGCGATGGTGGTGCTCTATTACGCGTGGCGTGATCGCCGCTGGCCGACGCGAACCGTGTTGCTTGCCCTGGCACTGACCTACGTCGGTATTTTCTTCACGATGGGCGGCTTCGACTGGACCGAACTGCAGGCGAATCTGCTGGGCGCCCTGCTGGTGATCGGCTCCGCTTTGTCGTACGCGGTTTATTTCGTGGTCAGTGAAAAGTACACGCGCGAGATTGGCAGCGCACGGTTTACTTTGATCGCCATGACGGCAGCGCCGGCTTGTCTACTACCTCACTTTCTCATCACACACGACCTCGCCGAACTCGGTGCATTCAGCGCCTCCGCTTGGATGTTGCTCGTGATCCTCGCCATCGTCTGCATGTTCCTACCCGCCTCGTTCCAAGCGGAAGGCGTTCGTCGTGTCGGTGCGCAGCGCGGTGCAGTGCTCTCGACCGTGGGGCCGCCAACCACCGTACTACTCGCCTGGATGTTGCTCGATGAGCGATTGACGCTGTGGCAGTGGCTCGGCATCGCGCTCATCGTGCTCGGGATCTTGGTGCTCGATCTCGAGCGTACGCGTCAACGCAGCGCTTAATCAGGTAGCCACACCGACCCGTCTCGGCTGCGCCGCAGGCGAAACCCGTAGGTATATCGCTCCGCCGGATGCTCGGCGAGGGTGACGAGGAACACCCGTCCGTCACGCCCACGATAACGCCGCAGCAAGGCGAGCGAGGGTGTGCCGGCCTTCACGCCCATCCCCTTGGCACGAACCGCGTCGAGAACCTCGGCACGAAGTTCGACTTCGACCGTCTCGACGCGTGCGCCGAAGCGTTTCTCGATCGCCTCGTAGACGTAGCCACCGGCTTTGCCAACCGAGATGGCAACCGCCGCATATTCCTTTGGCAGGTAGAGGTCGGACCAACCGATGACCGCGCCACCACGACCCTTCAGGCGTCGTAGGGCTCGCACGCGGCACCAATGCGTCCCGCGCTTGCAAGCAAGCGAGCTCGCGAGCTCGCTGTCAGCGATCACCTCATCGGTTGCGAGCACGACGAGCCGGCTCCCCTCCGGATAACGCATCCACTCCGTCGGCGAGGCGAGTCGCTGGATGTGGCCGGGCGGCGACTCGAGTGCCGTGACCACGGTGCCGATGCCACGGTTGCGCGTGATCAGCCCCTGCTCCTCGAGACAACGCAGTGCCTCGCGGACGGTGTGGCGACTGACACGATGACGATCGACGAGCTCGAGCTCGCCCGGCAGCACGGCTCCCACCGGATAACGGCCCGTCTGCAGCTCGACTCGCAGCACCTCGGCGAGCGCTCGGTAACGCGGTTGAGTTCGATTGACACCCATTGCTTCGCATCCTAGCATTTGTCCGTACATTTACCCAAGCCGCCGAGGGTCTTCCCGATGAGTCAATCCGCCAAACCCATAGCACCCCAGCGCTATCGCGAGACCTTCGGTCGTTATTACGAAGACTTCGTCGTCGGCGACGTGTACGAGCACCGACCGGGCCGCACCATCAGCGAGACCGACAACACTTGGTTCACCTTGCTCACGATGAACACCCATCCGCTGCACTTCGACGCCGAATTCGGCAAAGCCTCCGAGTTCGGCAAATGCATCGTCGCCTCGCCCCTCACGCTCGCCATCCTCGTCGGTATGAGTGTGACCGACGTCAGCCAGAAAGCCATCGCCAATATGGGCTGGAAAGACATCCGCATGACCGCACCGGTTTTCGCCGGCGACACGCTGTACGGGGAATCCGCGGTGCTCGAGAAGCGTGACTCCAAATCGCGACCCACGGCAGGACTCGTCACGGTACGTACGATCGGCAAAAACCAGGACGGACGGATCGTGTGCGAATTCGAGCGCACGGTGCTCGTGGCCAAGCGTGGTCATGCCGTGGAAGACAAACTGAATTATTGACCTTTACGACCCGTCACTGCGGAGAACGCCATGAGCGACGTAGACAACGAAATTCTCGAATCGATCGAACGCTGGGCCGAGCGGGAATTGAAACCCATCGCCAAAAAATTCGACCACGCCGATGAGTATCCGCTCGAGATCGTCGAGCAAATGAAGGAGCTCGGCCTCTTCGGAGCCACCATCGATCCGGAATACGGCGGGCTCGGCTTGTCCGCCTCGACGTACGCACGCCTCGTGATGAGCATCGCCTCGATCTGGATGGCCCCGGTTGGCATCTTCAACTCGCACCTGATCATGGCCGCCTGCGTGCAGCGGCACGGCACGGAGGAGCAAAAGCGGCGCTGGTTACCGAAGTTTGCGAGCGGCGAACTTCGCGGCGGCATCGGCCTGACCGAGCCCAATGCAGGCACCGATCTGCAAAGCATACGCACCTTGGCGCGTCGCGACGGGGATCACTATGTGATCAATGGCACGAAAACCTGGATCACCAACGGCGTCTACGGCACCTGCTTCGGCGTGCTGGTCAAAACCGACCCCGAGGCGCAACCGCGTCACAAGGGCATGAGCATGTTCGTCTGCGAGAAGGGCGATGGCTTTCAGGCTGCGAAAAAAATTCGCAAGCTCGGTTATAAATCGATCGATAGCGCGGAGCTCGTGTTCGAGAACCACCGCGTCTCGGCCGAGCAACTGATCGGTGGCGTCGAGGGTCGCGGTTTTCAGCAAGCGGTGGGCGGGCTCGAACTCGGCCGTATCAACGTTGCGGCACGGGGCGCCGGAATCGCCGCTGGCGCGCTGCGCGATGCACTGCGTTACGCGCAGGAGCGCAGCACTTTCGGCAAGCCGATCGCACAACACCAGGCGATCCAACTGAAGCTCGCCGATATGGCGACCCGCGTCGAAGCCGCACGCCTGCTCATCGAGCAAGCCGCGCGCAAATACGACACCGGCGAGCGTTGCGATCTCGAATCGAGCATGGCGAAGCTGTTCGCATCGGAAGCGGGCGTCGAAAACAGCCTCGAAGCGATGCGCATCTTCGGTGGGTACAGCTACTCGACCGACTTCGATGTCGAGCGTTATTACCGCGACGCACCGCTGATGTGCATCGGTGAAGGGACCAATGAAATGCAGCGCATCATCATCGCCAAGCAATTGGTCGAGAGGAATCCGCTGTGAGTGTAGCGCTACCGCTCGCCGGCGTTCGCGTGCTGACCTTTGAGGCGTTCGGGGCGGGGCCTTTCGGCTCCATGTATCTCGCCGACCTTGGTGCCGAGGTCATCAAGGTCGAAAACCGCGCGCAAGGTGGCGATGCCACGCGCGGCATGGGCCCGTATTTTTTGGGTGAGCACGACTCACATTTTTTTCAAACCTTCAACCTCAACAAGCGCAGCGTCTGCCTCGACCTCAAAACACCCGACGGCCAAGCGATCTTCCGCAAGCTCGTCGCGAAATCCGATGCGGTGCTCAACAATTTGCGGGGTGACCAACCCGATAAACTCGGCTTGACCTATGCGGCGCTGCGCGACTGCAATCCGCGTCTCGTCTGCGCGCACCTCTCGGCCTACGGCCGCGACAACGAACGCCGCGCCTGGCCCGGTTACGACTACCTCATGCAGGCCGAAGCGGGGTTTCTGCACGTCACGGGCGAGCCCGGTACGCCGCCTGCGCGGATGGGCCTCTCGATCATCGACTACATGACGGGCATCACCACGGCGCTAGCGCTGGTAGCGGCGCTCTTTGGCGCAGCTCGCAGCGGTATCGGACGCGATATCGATGTCAGCCTGTTCGATGTCGCCCTGCACCAACTCTCCTACCCCGGCACTTGGTACCTCAACGAAAAACTCGTGACCGGTCGCGCGCCGCGGAGTGCCCACCCGAGCGCGACGCCGGTGCAGTTGTTCAAAACCGCCGACGGCTGGATCTTCATCATGTGCATGACCGAGAAGTTCTGGCAGGAACTACTGAAAGTCCTCGAGGCGCCGCACATCGCGCGCGATCCGCGCTTTGCGACCGTCGCCCTGCGACGAGAGCATCGTGACGAACTCACTCCAGTGCTCGATTCCGAATTCGAACGAGACACGACGGCCGCTTGGCTCGCCAAGCTGCAAGGCGTGCTGCCTGCAGCCCCTGTGTATGACTTGGCGCAAGCGCTGGAGAGCCCGTTCCCACTTGCCAACGGGATGATCCGCAGCACACCGCACCCGCATCGCGCCGACTTTCGCAGCTTCGCCAACCCGATCAAGCTCGACGGCGCTCGCCTGCCCGCCCGCAGTGGCCCCGCGCTCGGCGCCGACACGGATAACGTGCTGCACGAGCTCGGTTACTCGAGCGACGATATCGCGGCCTTCAAGTCGCGCGGAATTCTTTGAGAGAGCAGCATGAAACTCGAAGGCTTGCGTGTACTGGACTTATCGCTTTTTCTACCGGGGCCACAACTGTCGTTGATGATGGCCGACCAAGGCGCCGAGGTCATCAAAGTCGAACCGCCGGGTGAAGGCGAACCGAATCGCCACATCGGCCCCCGGATCGGCGCAAACAGCGTCTTCTTCCGCAACACCCATCGCGGCAAAAAGAGTGTCTGCATCAATTTGAAGTCTTCGGCCGGACGCGAAGCCCTGCTTAAGCTCTGCGAGACGGTCGATGTCTTCATCGAAGCGTTCAGGCCGGGTGTGGTAGATCGCCTCGGCATCGGTTACGAGGCCGTCGCCGCGCGTAACCCGGCGATCGTCTACTGCTCGATCTCCGCGTTCGGACAAACAGGACCTTACCGCAACATCCCTGCGCACGATCTGGCAACGGAAGCCATTGCGGGCGTGGTCAGTCTCAACATGGGCAACGATGGCGAGCCCACGATGCCGCATGTGCCGGTCGCAGACATGGCGGCCTCCATGCTGGCGCTGTCGGGCGTGATGATGGCGCTCTATCGGCGCGAGCAGACCGGTCGAGGCGACTACCTCGACATCTCGATGCACGATTCGGTACTCGCGTGGACACCGAACATCACCGGACCCGTGTTTGCGCAATCGCGATCGCCCGTGCCGCGTCACGAGCGCAGTCTCGGCGGCAGCGCGTTCTACAACATCTACCGGACGAGCGACGGTCGGCATGTCGTGCTCGGCGCGCAAGAACTCAAATTCGTCCGCAACTTGCTTGGTGAAATCGGCCGTCCCGATCTCGTCGAATTATGTGAACAAGGACCCGGGCCGCATCAAGCGCCGCTGATCGCGCTGTTGCGCCAATGGTTCGCCACGCGCACGCAACAAGAGTGGATCGATTGGTTCGCCGGACGCGACATCAGCTTTGCGCCCGTGAAGACGTTGCGCGAAGCGTTCGACGATCCACAGACGCTCGCTCGAGGCATGCGCCTCGTCGATGACGATGGACACGAACATATCGGTGTGCCGATTCGTTTCAAAAACGAACCCGGCGCTGCACGCCTGACGCTACCGCGCATGGGCGAACACAACTGGGAAGTGCTGCAAACCGTCGGCTACTCGGCCGCCGAAATCACGCAACTCGAAAGCGAGGGGGCGATTTTTCACGACTAACCCTGCGACAATACGCAGATGACACACCGTTCGCTTCGGCCGGCAAGGAAGCCGGTCACCGTTATCGCCGCATTCGTGATCTTGGGCATGCACGCCGCGAGCGTTACAGGGCTGGCGCAATCCAACACCGCTCCGCAGTCGACACCCGAAGAGGCGCTCGAAGAGGTCGTGGTCTCCGGACGACGCGAACCCGGCGCCGTGATCGGCGACATCGAACCGGAACTGCAACTATCAGCGCAAGAAATCCGCGCGCTCGGCGTCGGTAACGTGTCGGAGTTGTTACAAGCCCTCGCTCCGCAACTCGGTAGCGGCCGCGGCCGGGGTGGCGAGCGCCCCGTGGTGCTCGTCAATGGCGTGCGCGTCTCGGGCTTTGCCGAGATTCGGGATCTGCCGACCGAAGCGATCATGCGTACCGACATCCTCGCCGAAGAGGTGGCGCTCAAATATGGCTATCGAGCCGATCAGCGCGTGGTGAATCTCGTACTGCGTCCGCGCTTTCGGGCGTGGACCGGTGAGGTGAATGCACGCAGCACCGCTGAGGGCGGTCGAGATGGTCTCGATGCCGGCGTCAATTGGTTGAGCATCCAGCGCGATGAGCGCTTGCAGTTCGATTTCAAACTGCGCAATGACGAGCCACTGCTCGAGAGCGAGCGACGGGTCCAGGGTGACGACGGTCAGCCGCGAAGTGATGCGCCCTTCCGCAGTCTGCTGCCCGAGGTCCAAGGCTGGTCGACCAACGCGACTTGGGTGAAGCCGCTGGCCGAGGGGCGCTCGGCGACCATCAACGCCACCTTTGATCGCAACGAGCGCGAGTCGCTGCTCGGCTTGCGACCGAGCGCCTTGCCGGAGGCAAATCTGATCCGCCGCGAGGTCGATTCCGACGACGCACGGATCGGCGGACTGGTGCAAGGCGTCACCGCCGGTTGGCGTTGGTCGGCCAATGTCTCGGCCGATCGCAATACGAGCGAATCGTTCACTTCGGGCGAGGGTCTGTCGGGGCGATCGCGCAGTGATGTGCTCGACGTCGATCTACTCGTAAACGGCGATCTTTTTGATGTCCCGGCGGGGACCCTCAGCGCCACGGCGCGTGCGAGCCTCGGTACGCGTTCGATCGAGAGCCTCTCACGCCGCGCGGGTATCGAGCGCTTGACGGAACTCGACCGTGATCGACGCGACGCTCAACTGAATCTCGACTTGCCGCTGCTCGATGTTCCCGAGCTGGGTCGCTTCACCGCGAACCTCAACGGCGCCATCGAACATCTCTCGGATGTCGGCTCGCTCGATGTGTTCGGTTACGGACTCAACTGGAGCCGTTCACGTCAGTGGCGCATCCTTGCGAGCGTCACCCAGGATGACGGTGCGCCGTCCTTGCAGCAACGTGGCTCGCCGTCGATCGTGACGCCGATCGTTCGCACCTATGATTTTTTGAGAGGCGAGACTCGCGACATCAGCCGAACCGATGGCGGCAACGCTGCTTTGCAGCCCGATCGTCGGCGGGTGGAAAAACTGAGCGTCTCTGCCAGACCGTGGGAAGACGTCGACTTCAACCTGACGATCGATTATCTGCGTACCGAAACACGAGATCTCATCGGCTCGCTACCTCTGGCAACGCCGAACATCGAGCGCGCCTTCGCTGAGCGGTTCACTCGGGATGCACAAGGTCGACTGCTCGCCATCGATGCGCGGCCGCTCAACCTCGGGAGCCGCGAGCGTGACGAGTGGCGTTGGACGATGTCGCTGAATCGCCCCTGGGGCCCGCAGCCCGAGGCGCCGAACTGGCGCGGTGCTGGCGCTGGCGCTGGCGGTGCTGTCGGTGGCGGCGCAGGCGGCACACCCGCCGCGGCGACGCCCGGGGACGACGCCGCGCGCCGCGCGCGCATGGCCGCGATGGGTGAACGCATGATGGGCTTCGCTCGTCGCGGCAGTTGGCAACTGTCGATCACGCACACACACCGCACTCGCGACGAGGTACGCCTCGGCAACGCCGGCATCCCGCTCGATCTCTTGAACGGCGATGTGCTGCTCGATCCAACCGGCATTTCGACCGATGAACTCGAGCTCAATTTGGGCGGCGCGCGCAACGGCTTTGGCGGTCGATTGACGGCCCGCTGGCGCAGCGGCACCGAGGCGAGTAGCAACCTCGATACGCTGCGCTTCTCCGACTTGACGACCGTGGGTCTGCGTCTGTTCGCGGATCTAGGCTTGCAGCCCATCGCTCGGGAATATGCGCTGCTGCGCGGCGCCCGCCTTGCCTTCATCGTCGACAACCTGTTCGATGAACGCCAAGACGTGCGCAATGCGCAGGGTCTGACGCCACTGAACTATCAGCCCGACCTGCTCGACCCGCAGGGTCGGACGTTTCGCCTGACGGTGCGCAAAGTGTTCTTCCCGTCATTCGCGCCGCCGACACGCTCGGCAACGCGGTCGTAAAGAGCCGCGCGGCTCTGCGATAATGACGTCGTCATTTTTCCTCTCGTAGGCCCGCCATGTTCGAGACCCTGACCCGCGTTCCGGTTGACCCCATCCTCGGCGTCTCTGCCGCGTTTCAAAAAGATACTTCGGAGACCAAGATCGATCTCGGCGTCGGGGTCTACAAGGACGAAGCCGGAAAGACCCCCGTGCCGCGTGCCGTCAAACGTGCCGAGCAAGATCTGCTCGCCGCGCAGACCAGCAAGACGTATCTCAGTCCGATCGGTAACGCGGGCTTCAACCTGCAGGTCGCCGAACTGGCCTTTGGCTCTGATTTCGCCGGTCGCAAAGGGGATCTCGCGCTCGCGCAAGCACCCGGCGGCAGCGGTGCGCTGCGCTTGGGTGCCGAACTCATCAACGCGGCACGTCCGGGCTCGACGGTCTACGTCAGCGATCCGACTTGGGCGAACCATATCCCGCTGTTGGGATCGGCAGGTCTCAAGGTCGAGAAATATCCCTACTACGACCCGATCAACAACACCGTGCGCTTCGAGCCCATGCTCGAAGCCCTCGAGCAGCTCGCCGCTGGCTCGGTCATCGTCTTGCACGCCTGCTGCCACAATCCGACCGGGCAGGACCTCGCCCCGGAGCAGTGGGCTGCGGTCGCCGACGTGCTCGCGCGTCGTCGTTTGCTGCCCTTCCTCGACATGGCCTACCAAGGTCTCGGCGAAGATCTCGATCGCGATGCCGCATCGATCCGGCTCATCGCCAAAGCCGTTCCCGAGATGTTGGTTGCCGTCTCATGCTCAAAGAATTTCGGACTGTATCGCGAACGGACGGGTCTCATCGCCGTACTCAACGCCGGTCATGAAGCGGCCTCCATCGCGACCGGTCAGCTCGGTCGTCTCGCACGAACCCTGTGGTCGATGCCGCCGGATCACGGTGCCGCGATCGTGGATCGCGTGCTCTCGACGCCAGAGTTGCGCCAGGACTGGATGACAGAACTGCGTCATATGGCCAACCGCATCAACTCGCTGCGCAGTCAGTTGTCGGATCGCCTAACCGCCAGCACCGGCCGCGACTTCGCCTGGGTCAAGCAGCAGCGCGGCATGTTCTCGCGTCTGCCGCTCTCAACGGAGCAAGTGATCGCCGCTCGCGAACAGCACCACATCTACATGGCCCCCGATGGTCGCATCAACATCGCAGGTGTCAGCCCGAGCAATGTCGAGCGGCTCGCCGAATCGCTAGCGACGGTCATGCAAGGCTAAACGCGCATGCAAGAAGAGCCGGCACTGCGTTCTTGGTGGATGCCCTTCACCCATAACCGCCATTTCAAAGCCCATCCGCGGCTCATCGAACGCGGCGCTGGCGCCTACTACACGCTCGTCGACGGACGCCGGGTGTTCGATGGCCTCTCCGGACTCTGGTGTTGCCCGCTCGGCCACTCGCCCGCTGCGGTGGTCGAGGCAATTCGTGCACAAGCGGGCATCCTCGACTTCAGCCCGAGTTTTCAGATGGGGCATCCGGGCGCCTTTCGCGTCGCCGCGCGCATCGCTGCGCTGGCGGGTCGCCCGAATGATCGCGTGTTCTTCACCAATTCCGGATCAGAGGCGGTCGATACCGCGTTGAAAATCGCCGTCGCTTATCACCGCGCTCGCGGTGAGGCGACGCGCACGCGCATCATCGGTCGGGAACGCGCCTACCACGGCGTTGGCATGGGCGGCATCTCCGTAGGTGGTATACCCGCCAATCGCAAGATGTTCGCACCGCTGATGATCCCGGGTGTCGACCATCTTCCCCACACCTTCGATCCGAGCAAGATGGGCTATTCGCGCGGCCAACCGCAATGGGGCGCGCATCTGGCCGATGAACTCGAACGTATCGTTGCTCTGCACGATGCGAGCAACATCGCCGCGGTGATCGTCGAGCCCATGCAAGGTTCGACCGGCGTCATCGTCCCACCGCAAGGCTATCTCGCCCGCCTGCGCGAAATCTGCAATAAACACGGCATCCTGCTCATCTTCGACGAGGTCATCACCGGTTTCGGTCGTTTGGGGACGCCGTTCGCTGCCGATTTCTTTGACGTTCGCCCGGACATGATCACGTTCGCCAAGGCGGTGAACAATGCGGCCGTTCCCTTGGGCGGTGTGCTGGTGAATGAGTCGATCTACGACGCCTTCATGTCCGGTCCGTCACATCTCATCGAGTTCTTCCACGGCTACACCTACTCCGGTCACCCGCTGGCGATCGCGGCCGCGGAGGCAACGCTCGAGGAACTCGCCCCGGGCGGCGATGCCTCGCGTGGCGCGATCGCACAGGCTGCAGCGCTCGCCCCGGTGCTCGAGGAGGCGATCCACTCCCTGCGGGGTGAACCGCTGGTGGCCGATATCCGCAACTTGGGACTCGCTGCGGCGATCGACGTCACGCCGCTCGCCGGACAGGCCGGCATGCAGGCTTTCAAAGTATTCGAGCAGGCGCTCGATCGAGGCCTCTACGCCCGCTTCACCGGTGAGACGCTCGCCCTCGCGCCGCCGTTCATCTCGACACCCGACGAAATTCGTGGCGCGGTCGAAACCCTGCGACAGGCGCTACGCGCCGCAGCCTAAGTCAACCCGCGAGCAACACTTTCTCGGCGTGCTCGAGCGCTTCGGGCGAACCCGCGCAGACGATTTCATCGCCGACCCGAAGACGCAGTGCGAGATCGGGATCATTGCCCAGCACGCCGTGACGCAACACGCTGCGAAAGTGCACCTCGACGCCACGATGCAATACGTCAGCCAACGCTCGATCGACCGCCCAGGCACCCGGCGGAATGACAACGGTACGAATCGCAGCAGCATCCGCCTCGGTCTCCTCGTCCGGCAAGTCGCTCTCGCCGCGCAGCAAACCACGCAGGCTCGCATATCGATCCGAACGAATGTTGCCGATGGTACGTACGACGCGCGAAACGGGTTGGTTGAGCAGCATCAACGCATGTGAGGCCAACATCAAACTGGTTTCGAAAGTTTCAGGAACGACCTCGGTCGCACCGGCTGCCATCAGATCGGCGACGCGCGAATCGTCAGCTGTCCGAACGAGCACGGGCACGTCCGACCGCAAGCTTCTCACCGCGCGCAGAATGCCAATCGCGACGGCGGGGTCTGCGAAAGTGATCACCACCGCGTTGGCGGTCTTCAACCCCACCTCGCGCAGCAGATCGACATCGGACGCGTCGCCATAAATCACCGGCAGGCCGGCGGCTCGCGCACTGCGCACTCGCAGCGGATCGAGATCCATGGCGAGATATTCCAGCGCTTGCGAATCGAGCACTCGCGCCAAATTTTGACCGACACGCCCGAAGCCGCAGATGATCACGTGCTCACGCGAGGCGAGGTCGTGGGCGAGTTTTTCCTCAGGGGTGGGTTCGAGCGTTGCGGATGTGGTCGGGCCCGACTCACGCAACAGCCATCGGACGATGCGTCGGTTCTCGCGCAAGATCAACGGTGCGGTGACCATGCTGAGCACGATCGCGACCAATACGGGTTGCGTGATGCTCGGATCGACGACGCGACCTTGCATGAGTATCGTCAGGATCGCGATGCCAAACTCGCCGCCACTCGAGAGCACGATGCCGGTGCGTAGGGCCTTGAAGCTCGGCAGTCCCGAGAGGCGCGCAACCAACGTCATGATGCCGCTCTTGAGCAGCAGCATCGCCGCCAGCATCGCGAGGATCACCCAAAACTCGTCACGCAAGACACGGACGTCGAGCATCATGCCGACGGAGATGAAAAATAGTCCGAGCAGGATGTCGCGAAACGGCCGAATCACCGCTTCGACCTGATGCCGATACTCCGTTTCCGCCAACATCATGCCGGCCAGAAAAGCGCCGGTCGCCATGGAAACGCCAGCGCCGTGCGAGACCCAGGCTGCACCGAGCGCCACCATCAACACGGCGAGCGTGAAGAGTTCGCGCACGCGACTGTGTGCGATCTGATAGAGCAAAGGCCGCAACAAAAAACGTCCGGCTGCCAACACCGCCGCTACAGCCAGAATCGCGCCACCCACACCGATCGAGATCGCCTGCGGGGAGAAGTCGGTCCTGCCACTGGCGAGCGCGCCCGCGAGCACGAGGAACGGAACGAATGCCAAATCCTGAAACAGCAGCACACTGAACGCCATGCGTCCGTGCGTCCGATTCAACTCGGACTGCTCGGTCAGTTGCTGCAGAATGATGGCGGTCGAGCTGACGGCGATCGCACCGCCGAGCGCAACGGCAGACAACGCTGCTACATCCACGGCTAGAAACACGATGCTGACCGCAACCACGGTCAAGGCCACCTGCGCGCTGCCGATACCGAAGACCTCGCGACGCATGGCCATCATGCGTGGCCAAGAGAACTCGAGCCCCAAAGTAAACAGCAGAAAAACGACACCGAGCTCCGACAACAAACGCGTCGTCGCCGATTCGGCGAACAACCCGAACGCAAAAGGCCCGAGCAATACGCCGACCAACAGATACCCGAGAATCGCCGGTAAGCCAGCCCGACGCGCTGCCGTGACGACCAACACGGCCGCCACGAGCAGGATCAAGACTTCGCCGAGCGGGTCGCCGATCACCTCATGCCGTCTCGATCTCGGCGATGCAGGTCACACCCGTGCCGCCGAGACCGCAGTAGCCATTCGGATTCTTGGCGAGGTATTGCTGGTGGTAATCCTCGGCGTAGAAATACGTCGGCGCCGGCAGGATCTCGGTGGTGATCGCGCCGAGACCACGCTCGGCAAGCCCGCGCTGGTAGCCATCACGCGTCGCCTCTGCCGCCGCCCGCTGCGACTCGCTGGTGTAGAAGACGACAGAGCGATACTGCGTACCGATGTCGTTGCCCTGCCGCATGCCTTGGGTCGGATCGTGTCGCTCCCAAAACGCCTTGAGCAGATCCACATAGCGGATCCGCGCCGGGTCGAAGATGACGCGCACAACTTCGGCGTGACCCGTGCGACCGCTGCAAACTTCCTCGTAGGTCGGGTTCGGCGTGTAACCACCGGCGTAACCGACCGAGGTGGACAGCACGCCCGGCATTTTCCAGAACAGCCGCTCGGCGCCCCAAAAGCAACCGAGACCGAAGACGCCCTCCTCGCTTGCGGCTGGAAACGGGGGCTGCAAGGCGGCGCCGTTGACGAAGTGGGTCGCCGGTACGGACATTGGCGTGGCGCGCCCCGGCAGCGCCGCGGACGGGTCGATCATGCGAGTTTTCACTGACAACATGGCTGCAGTCTGTCGTCCTCGACGGATGACTTCAAGGGGTATAATCCGCTCGCCATGAACATCTGCCAGTCACACAATTTACGCGCGCCGCCGACCACTCACAGCAAACCCTATGGGCTGCGGGTATCGCTGAAGTCAGGCGATCCGTTCGCCAAACTGCTGGGCTCCGACTGGAGCCGAACCCATTGGTATGCCACCGCCGAGCAACGCGATGCGGCCCTGCGCGAAATGAGTCGCAAGCACGAATATTCTCGGCCCGGGGATTTCCCCGCGCACGTCTACGAAAAGGTGGTCAATCTCGCCGCTCGCTGATCGAGCGGCTCATCGACTAGAAGGTACGCCCGAGGAATAAATAGAAATTACTCTCGCTGTCCTCGCCAAAACCGGTGCCGATATAGACCGGCCCAAGCAGCGTATCGAACCCAAAGAATAAGCTCCCCTGCTTCAGCGACGAGCCGAAGCTGATGTCGCTGCGATCGTCCCAAACGTTGCCCACCTCGAGCGAGAGGCCCGCATACGCCGGCACGTTCAAGAATCCTTCGCCGCCGCGACCGATCTGTCGATAGTAGAGCGCTCGAGCGATCGCAAAATGACGCCCAGACAGCGTCTCCGGCGCGATCCCCGACAGATTCAAAAAGCCGCCGAGCGGAAACAGGCTGCGGACATTGTCCTCGGCCGAATCGATCTGCGTCCCGAGCGAGGTCCATAGCGCCACCGTATCGCGACCACGCGAACGAGCCGAGAGCCAATCGAGCGTCACGATATCGGCGTTACGATCCGAACCAAGGCTTGCACGCTCACCGCGCCACTCGGTCACGAAGTACTGACCACGCCTTGGGAAATGACGATTGTCGAGCGTGTCGAGCGAGACTCGGCCAAAGTATTCGCGCACGTCGAACTCATCGCTCCTCGCTAACGCAGGGTCCCCCAAGCGCAACCGGGCACGCCCGGTCTCGCGCCGCACGCCGGCACGAACTTCACCCCAGTTGGATAGCTCACGACCGATATCCAAACCATATTCGGCGGTGCGCAAACGGTACTCGGCAATACGCTCGCCGCTACGGACCAACGGGACGTTCCGCAATTCGAAACTCGCTTGTGGCATCAAGAACCAGCGCGCCTCATCACCGAATGGAATGTGCGCCTCGGTCGCCAGACGCGGCTCAACTCCGACCTGCGCATCCCACACCCACTCGGCAGCGAGCGGCCCGATATCGGCGAGCACGAATCGCGCGGCCGCGTTGTAGTTGGAGTTGCCGTTGAAGTCGTCCTGCAACGACAGGCCGAACCGCACGTAATTGGGACCCCAAGAATTACGCCGCGCCGCGACCTCGAGCGAATCGCCGGCGTCCCCTCGCACGCGATACTCGACCGACTCAAAATTACCGCGACCAAAGAGCGTCGTGACGGCTGCGTCGATGCCGGTCACATCGAGCGCAGCGGCTGCAAAGCGGCCTGCGATCAGACGCTCGTAGCGCACCGCCGACTCGGCGACGCGAACGCTCTCGATCTGCGGCGTTTGCTGACGGGCTGCAGCGCGCGCAGCCCGCCATTCGGCGTACCGCTCGGTGCTCGATGCCACGGCAGACAAACGCGACAGCGCCGCTCGCGCCGCAGCCTCACCGAGCTGGGTGGCCTGCGCGATGATGGCGAAGTCGAAGCTCGATGCCTCGCCGAGATCCGGCGAGATCAGGATATCGCTGGCGCGGAGGTGCGACCGCTGGGCATCGCTGCCGCGACGAATGAGGATCGACAACATCTGATTGGAGATGGTCGTCACTGAATCGAGCGTGTCGCGCTTGCGCAGCGGAAAGCCGACGTCCACCACGATGAGCACATCGACGCCCATCGCCTGCGCGACATCGACTGGCAAGTTGTTGGCGAGCCCCCCATCGACGAGCAAACGCCCGTCGATCTCCACCGGCGCGAACACCCCCGGCGCTGCCAAACTCGCCCGCATGGCATCGACGAGGTCGCCACCCGCGAGCACCACCGCATCGCCGGTCTCAAGGTCGGTGGCGACAGCTCTGAAGGGGATCGGCAATTGATCGAACTGTGCGCGCGCCGCAACCGGGAAGGTCACTCGGCGCAAGGCTTGCGAGACGCGCTGCCCCGACACCAGCGCTTTCGGCAAACGGAACGAACCGCTCTTGATACCGAGCGGAAATTTCACGAGAAAATTCTGATCCTCGCTCTTGCGACGAAAACTCAAGTGATCGCGAGGCGCAGGCTCGGTGAAGGCGGCACGCCACTCGTCCGAGTCGATCAAGGCGGCGATTTCTGTGGCGGACAAGCCGCTGGCATACAAACCGCCCACGACCGCACCCATGCTCGTGCCGGCAATCGCATGAATGGGTACGCGTTGCTCCTCGAGCACCTTCAGCACGCCGATATGCGCAGCACCGCGAGCGCCGCCACCGGAGAGGACAAGACCCACTCGCGGCGCCGAATCAGCCGCGGTTACGGCGGCACCGCCGAGCAGGAGGATGGCGAGGAACGCAACTTTCAACACCCGCCAAGGATACCGCTGTTCGACGATAATGCGGTCATGCTCGATACGTTGTTACTCGCAGGGCTCACGGAAGTGGTGGTCACCGCACAACGTCGGCCCGAGCCACTGCTCGAGGTCGCAGGCAGTGTCAGCCGGGTTTCACCACGGACCGACGGTCGACTCGATCTCGACCACTACGCCGCTGCGCTGAATACGGTGCCGGGTGTGTTCGTCCAACGCGGCAGCGGTCAAGAGAGTCTGATCGCGATCCGCTCGCCCGTGCTCACGGGCGCGGGCGCGTGCGGGGCGTTTTTGTTGCTCGAAGATGGTCTGCCCTTACGCCCGACCGGCTTTTGCAACGTCAACGAAATGTTCGAGGTGAACACCAGTCAAGCCGCTGCCATCGAGGTACTGCGGGGCCCCGCGAGTCAGGCTTATGGCGCGAACGGCGTGCATGGCGCCATCAACGTCATGACCCCTGATGTCGTCGATCTCGACCCGATGCGAGTAGCACTCGAGTACGGCTCGGATGATTTTCGGAGCGTACGCGCGTCACTCGCCGGCGAACGCTTCGCTTTGCAAGCGCTGCTGCGCCGCGATGGGGGTTTTCGTCAAAACTCCCCGGTCAACGAATACAAATGGAATTGGGCTTTCGATGAGACTCGTGACGACGATCAACTGAAACTGCGGCTCGCCGCCACCCGCCTCGATCAAAGAACGGCCGGTTTCGTGCGAGGCTTCGAGGCTTATCGCGACCCCACACTCAGATTGAGCAACCCCAATCCGGAGGCTTTCCGCGAAGCCGAATCTCAACGTGCCTCGTTACGTTGGCTCCGGGCGGCCTGCGACGAATGCCGCGAAGAGTGGCACGCCATCTTGCGGCGCTCGCAGATGACCTTCCTGCAGCACTTCCTGCTCGGCAAGCCACTCGAATCGAACGAGCAGACCAGTGCTCGGCTCGGCTGGCAGCGCAGCGTACCGTGGAGCGAGGCGTTACAGGCCTCGGTCGGTGTCGAAATCGAGTGGGCAGATACCGCACTGCTCGAAATTCAGGCGGCACCCACGCTCGAGGGCACGGCGGCGGCCCGCGCGATCCGTCCAGCGGGTCGGCATTACGACTATCGCGCCCGAGTGTCGGGTGTCGCACTGCAAGCGGCTTTGCGCGGCGACTATGCTCGTTACGGCTGGCAATTCGGCGTGCGCGCCGATGGCGTTCGCTACGGCTACGACAATCGCATGTTGGCTGGCAATACGGCCGAGGACGGTACGCCCTGCGCTTTCGGAGGCTGTTTGTTCAGTCGGCCAGAGGATCGTCGCGACGAGTTCGGCAATCTGTCACCGCGCCTCGAACTGACCTGGAAGGCGACCGACCGACACCGCGCGTATGTTGCCGCGACGACCGGCTTTCGACCGCCTGAGATCACCGAGTTGTATCGACTGCAACGCAGTCAGCGCGTCGCCGATCTCGATTCGGAACGGATTCGAGCCATCGAGGTCGGTGGCCGCTACGTCGGCGAGCGTGGTTTTTGGCATGTCGCCGCGTTCGATCAAATAAAACGCGAGCTCATCATCCGCGATGCCAACGGCTTCAATGTCACCGGTGGTCGCACGACCCATCGCGGCCTCGAGTGGGAATGGCGCTGGCAGCTCGGCGACACATGGCTCATCGGCAGTAGCGGCACCCTCGCCCGTCATCGCTACGACTTCGATGCCGCCATCGAAGGTGGCGAGACGATCGTCCGAGGACGGGATGTCGACACCGCGCCGCGTCGATTGCAAACCGTGATGCTGCGCTGGTTGCCGAAGACCGCTTGGGATCTGACCCTCACGGGATCCGATGTCGGCGCATATTTCGCCGATGCCGCTAATCAATATCGCTATGCCGGGCATCGGACGGTGAGTCTGGCGATCGGCTGGCAGGCGACACCGCGCTGGCGGATGACGCTCGAGCTCGACAATCTGACCGACGAGCGCTACGCCGACCGTGCCGACTTCGCGCAAGGCAGTTGGCGCTACTTTCCCGGTCGTGATCGCAGCGCGTTCTTCGGCGTCGACTGGCGTGCACCCTGAGCGGGTGCTGCACCGAGCGGAATCTGCTGCGTGATGCAATGGATGTTGCCACCACCGAGTAAAATTTCTCGGGCCGGCACACCGACTACTCGACGGGTGGGAAAAATCTGCTGCAACTGGGTCAGCACCCTCTGATCGTAACGCGCATCGAGCAAGGGCACGATGACACCGCCGTTGGGCAGGTAGAAATTGACATAACTTGCCGCGAGGCGCAGCCCACTCGAACGCGTCTGCGTACCGGTCTTGCTGACCACACCGGCCGCTTCGATCGGATGGATGTGTAGCGGCCCGGGCATCGGCAACTTGTGAATCCGCAAGCGCCGACCGTGGGCATCGCGAGCCGCCCTCAGTCGCGCATAAGCATCGCGGGAAATCGCTGCTTGCGGATCCTGCGGATCGTCACACCAACCGAGGATGACCTCACCGGGTGCGGCGAAACAAGCGAGATTATCGATGTGACCGTCGGTCTCGTCGTTGTAAACGCCCTCACCCAACCACACGATGTGCGTAGCCCCCGTGTACTCGAGCAGCAAAGACTCGATCCGTTCGCGCGATAGCGACGGATTACGATTCGAATGCAACAGACACTGCTCGGTGACGAGCAGCGTGCCCTCACCGTCGGAGTGAATCGCACCGCCCTCGCACACGAGCGGCGCTCGATAGCGCGCAAGCCCCTCGATCGCCAGTACACGACGCGCAACGAGCTCGTCTTGATCCCAGGGGAGGTACAAGCCGCCTTGCAAGCCGCCCCAAGCGTTGAAATGCCAATCGACGCCGCGCACTTCGCCGGCGGCGTTGACGACACAGGTGGGTCCGACATCGCGCATCCACGCATCGTCGCTCGCCATGCGCAGCACCCGGACGCGCGGCTCGAGCGACCGACGCGCCTCGTCGAAGTGATTCGGCGCGACACCGACGGTGACGGGCTCGAAGCGGGCGATCGCGTGGGCAACAGCCGCGAACGCCCGCTGTGCCGGCCACGCCGCATCGCGCCAGTTGTCCGGTCGCGTCGGCCAGAGCATCCAGCAACCGCGATGGGATTCGAACTCGGCAGGCATCCGGAACCCGTCGCTTCCCGGGGTGGAGGCAAGGTCAGTCATAGCCGAATTGTAGTGCATGAGCGCCCGGCCCGACCGGCTGGAGAGCGGCTGCGCATGCTACGATTCGGTCACGCGACGGCGGGGGTTTGTTCTGTTTGCCGCGCGTTTTTCGAGGAGTTCACAAGACCATGTCGACGGCTGCAAAAGTCACCCTGACGCCGCCCGCCGGGGGCGCCAAGATCACCATCGCGAACGGCAAACTCGCCGTACCCAACAACCCGATCATCCCGTACATCGAGGGTGACGGCACCGGCCCGGATATCTGGCGCGCTAGCGTGCGTTTGATCGATGCGGCGGTCGCCAAAGCGTATGGCGGACAACGTCAGATCCACTGGCTGGAAGTCTATGCCGGCGAGAAGTCGAACAAGTTGTTCAACACCTGGCTGCCGGACGAAACGGTCGCCGCTTGCCGCGAATACCTCGTCTCGATCAAGGGCCCGCTGACCACCCCGGTCGGCGGCGGTATTCGCTCGCTCAACGTGGCGCTGCGGCAGTTGCTCGACCTTTACGTGTGCCTGCGCCCCGTGCGCTGGTTCAAAGGCGTGCCCTCACCGGTGAAGGCACCGGAGAAGGTCGACATGGTGATCTTCCGTGAGAACACCGAGGACATCTACGCCGGTATCGAGTTCGAGCAAGGCAGCGAAGACAACGCCAAGTTCAAGGCGCTCTTCAAAGAACATTTCCCCAAAGCCTACGCCAAGATCCGTTTCCCGAACACCTCGGGTATCGGCATCAAGCCGGTTTCACAGGAAGGCACGGATCGCCTGTTCCGCGCGGCTGTCGAGTACGCCATCGTCAATGGACGCAAGACCGTGACGATCGTGCACAAGGGCAACATCCAGAAGTTCACCGAGGGCGCCTTCCGTAATTGGTCGTACGCCCTCGCCGAGCGAGAGTTCCCGGGCCAAACCTACGGCTGGGAACAGTGGGAACGCACCAAGGCAGAGAAAGGCGAGAAAGCCGCCAATGCCGAGATGGATGAGGCAAAGCAAGCCGGCAAGGTCATCATCAAAGATGCGATCGCCGACATCACCCTGCAGCAGGTGCTCACGCGCCCAGACGAGTTCGACGTGCTCGCCACCTGCAACCTCAACGGTGACTACCTCTCCGACGCGCTCGCGGCACAGGTGGGCGGTATCGGCATCGCACCGGGTGCCAACATCAACTACGTCACGGGTCATGCCGTGTTCGAGGCCACGCACGGCACGGCGCCGAAGTACGCCGACCTCGACAAGGTCAATCCGGGCTCGGTCATTCTCTCCGGCGAGATGATGCTGCGTTATCTAGGCTGGACCGAAGCCGCGGATGCCATCATCACGGCGATGGATCGCACGATCGGTCAGAAAACCGTGACCTATGACTTCGCGCGCTTGATGGAAGGTGCGACCGAGGTCAAGTGCAGCGAATTCGCCGACGCGCTCATCCGCAACCTCTGACGGAACGGCAGGTGACCGCCGAGGCATTCATCGACGATTGCGCTCGGCGGATCACCAACGCCTTCGAAGGCTATAACGCAGCCTTCCGAGAGATCACGCGTCGCGCTGCCGTTCGTTTCGAGAACTGCGACTGGACCGCCTCGCAACGCGACATCGGCGAGCGCATCGAGCTCTACGATCGCTGGGTCAACCGGACCGTCGGCGACCTGCGGCAGGCGCTCGGCGAAGCGGCTCAAGATCGGCAGCTGTGGGCTCAAATCCGTGAGCGATTTTCGAGTCGGCTCGTCGGCACCGTCGATGCGGCTTTCGTACGCACTTTTTTCAGCTCGGTTTCGCGCCGTCTCTTCGGTACGCGCGGCGTCGACATCGATCTCGAATTCGCCGCGGTCGAACTCGACCCGCTCGCCGATGCCGAGCAAGCCGCCGAGTTGCAGCACTACGTCAATCGCGGCGACCTGTCGCTACTGATCGAGGATCTGCTCGGCGAACTCCCACTGCGTCGCCGCTGGATCGATTTCGAACGCAGCGTCAAGCACACCACGAGCGACATCACCGATGTGCTGCGTAACGGCGGCTTCGGCGAGACCGATCAATGCGTGCGGCAAATCGAAGTGCTGCGGCCGCTGTTTTTTCAGAGCACCCGAGCCTATCTCGTCGGCCGGATCCAACTGGCCGAGGGGTATCTGCCACTGTTGATCGCACTGCAAAACACCGAGCGCGGGATGTTGGTCGATGCCGTCATGCTGCACGAGAGCGATGTCAGCATCGTTTTTGGTTTCACGCGCACCTACTTTCATGTCGATCTCGAACGGGTGGTCGAAACGGTGGTCTTCCTGCGCAAGATCTTGCCGCGTAAACCGCTAGCGGAGCTTTTCACGGTGTTGGGCCGCGCCAAACAAGGCAAAACCGAGCGTTACCGAGATTTGATGAGCCATCTTTCGCGCTCGGACGACCAGTTCGTGCACGCGCCGGGGGAACGCGGCCTCGTCATGGTGTGCTTCACCCTGCCCTCCGTGGATCTGGTCTTCAAAATCATTCGCGACCAGTTCCCGCCAGTGAAGAACGTCGCGCGGCAGGACGTGCTCGACAAATACAAATTCGTCTTTCAGCACGACCGAGCCGGTCGCCTCGTCGATGCCCAAGAATTCAAGCGTCTGCGCTTGCCACTGAATCGATTCGCGCCGGCACTGCTTGCCGAACTGCAGAGCGAAACCGCAGCGACGGTGCACATTGATGGCCCAGATTTGATCTTTGATCACATCTACATCGAGCGACGCATCACGCCCTTGAACTTGTATCTTCGCGAAGCGCCAGCGGATCTCGCCGAAAAAGCAGCCTTGGACTATGGCCAGGCCATCCGTGATCTGGCCCTCTCGAATATTTTCGCGGGTGATCTACTTTTGAAAAATTTCGGAGTCACTCGGCATGGCCGTGTGATCTTCTACGACTATGACGAGCTCTGTCGGGTCACCGATTGTCGGTTCCGGGAGGTGCCGGTCGCCGACAACGACGAAGACGACATGCGGGCCGAGGCCTGGTTCTACGTCGCCGACAACGACGTATTTCCGGAAACGTTCGTCAAGTTTCTTGCTTTCGATGATTTGCAACGAGCGGCATTCATGCGTGTCCACGGAGATCTGCTTACGGCGGACTTTTGGCGTAGCATCCAACAACGCACCAAAGCCGGCGAAGTTTTGGAGGTCTTGCCCTACCAACCGCGCCGTGTTCGTGCTGCCGGGAGTATCGTGTCTTGAGTCCGATCGCCTACGCGATTCCGATTTTCATGCTCAGTATCGTGGTCGAGTATCTGCTCGCGCGTCGTCGCGCGCCTGGCGCTTACGACATCGCCGATGGCGTCACGAGCCTGCACTTTGGTGTGCTGAGTCAAATCGCCGGCGCTTTCACCTATTTTTTGACCATCGGCATCTACAGCTGGACGTTCGAACACTTTCGACTCGCGACGCTGCCGCAAAACGAGTGGTGGGTTTGGCTGTTTGCGCTGCTGTTCTACGATTTCTGTTACTACTGGGTGCACCGCGCGGGCCACGAGGTCAATCTGCTGTGGGGCGCGCACCAAGTGCACCACTCCTCGGAGTACTACAACCTCACCACGGCGCTCAGGCAAACCGCCACCGGCGCGTTCACGGCATGGCCGTTCTATCTCGCCATGGCGCTGGCCGGCGTTCCACCCTTCGTCTTCGGGGTCGTCGCCTTGATCGATCTGCTCTACCAGTATTGGGTACACACGCAACTCGTGCCCAAACTCGGCGTGCTCGATCGTATTCTCGTCACGCCATCGAATCATCGTGTTCATCACGGCCAGAACGACTACTGTCTCGATCGCAACTACGGCGGCATCCTCATTGTCTGGGACCGCCTGTTCGGCACTTTCGTCGAAGAGCGCGATGATGAGCCCGTCGTGTACGGGATCCGCTCGCCGCTCGGCAGTTACGATCCGGTGTGGGGTAACCTCAACGTCTATCGAGACATCGCGCGACGATCGCGCGCTGCGCCCAGTTTCGCCAAAGCCATCGGCGTCTGGTTCGAGCCGCCTGCAGGGCGCGGGCAAAAGCCGCCGCCGATGCGGCCGGATTTTCGTCGCTACGACTCGCCGGCCAGTGCCTCTGCGCGCCGCTATGCACTCGGGCAATACGTGCTTCTGATCGTACCGGCGACCCATTTCATCGCCATCGCTCGGCAACTCGAGTGGCTAGAGCGTGTGCAATACGCGCTCATTCTCGTCGCCTGGGTTTGGAGTTTGAGCAATGTGCTCGAATCGCGCGCGCAGTCGCGGCGCGTCGAAACACTGCGAGTCGTTGCGACCGCCTCGCTCCTGATATTCAGTGCGTCCTGGTTTGGGCTCGCGATGGAGGTCATCTGGCGAGCGCTGTTCGCGCTGCTGATGCTGTCACCGCTTTGGTATCTGTACCGCAACGATCAAGCGGCTACGCCCACCCCTTCGAGTCGATCCTCGATATCCGCGTAGAGGCCCTGCAAGCGCTCGAGCGTGGCCGCATCGGCTTGCCACATGCCGCGTCCGTTGGCTTCGATCAGGCGACCCACAGCGTTGCGTAACGCCTGCGGATTGGCCGTCTCGAGACGTCGACGCATCGACTCGTCGAGCAAAAAAGTCTTCGCAGCGTCATCGAATACCCATTGATCGACCGAGCCGATGGCGCCCCAACCGACCAGATGCGTAAAGCGGTTGCTGATCTCGGCGGCGCCGCTATGACCATGCGCGAGCATGCCCTCGTACCACTTGGGATTCAGAAACTTCGAGCGCGCTTCGATACGCAGTAGCTCATCTGACCCGGCCACTTTGACGTCCCCGGTATACGTCTCGGCATAGGTCAGCGGGACTTTGCCACTTTGGCTTTTTTGAGCGGCGAGCTGGATAGCACCGGAATGTCCGTAATAGTGGGTCATGTCGGTAAGACCGTATTCGACCGAATCGATGGCTTGGAAGACATGATCCACCTTGCCCAATAAATTTTTGAGCGTGGCAGGTGCGGCCGCACCATTGCGCTTACCACCGGCGGTATAGGCGTTGCGCCTCTCGTACATGGCGGCAAGCTCATCGGACTCTTCCCACTGACTCTCTTCGATCAACTCATCCACGCCGGTGCCGTAAAGTCCGGGGGCTTGCGTGAAGACACGCGCCGTCGCCTCATCGAGACTGCGGCCCTCGGCGAGCAGATCGTCGGTATGTGCCTTGATGAAGTTCTGCTCACGCGGCTCATCCACGGTCGCTGCGACTCGAAACAATTCATCGAGCAGGTCGAGTGTCATCTGGAAGGTGTCGCGGAATATCGACGACACATCGAGCAAGACGTCGATACGCGCACGCCCCAATTGCTCGAGCGGAATCAAGCGATAGCGGAAGATCTTGCCTTGTCCGTCACGCTCGGGCTCGGCACCGATCAACGCCAGCACCACACCGAGTCCCTCGCCTTCGCTCTTGATGGTATCCATGGCCCACAGCGCCTGCGCCACGGTGCGCGGCAAAGAGCCATGCTCGGCGAGGTGCTTCTGCAGCAGCGCCTCGGCCATGCGCCGACCACGCTCGAGCGCGAGATCGGTCGGCAAACGCCACGGGTCGATGCCGTGAATGTTGCGCCCCGAGGGCAGCGCTGCGGCACCGGCTCGCACCGGGTCCGCGCCGTAGGCGGGTCGGATGTAGCCACCCTCCAGAGCATGCATCAGGGCGTCGAGTTCTTCGCCGCAACGCGACATCCCCGTGAGAATGCCGCGACCTTCACCGATGTGCTCAAGAAGCGATGCGGGAGCCGGCGTCTCGGCAGCGTGTTCGCGCCACACCCGCGCGGGGTCTTCGCGACCGAGCACGGAACGCTCCACGAGTGCGTCGCGCAGCTCGCGTACCGCGCCAGGCTCGAGTCCTAAACTCTGAGCGATGGCGGTGAAGCCACCCATGCCTCGACGTGGCACGTCCATCGACGCCTCGATGAGCGCGCGGGCGCGCTGTCGATCCGGTGCCTGACCGAAGACATGCAAGCCATCGCTGATCAGTCGATCCTCGATCGAGGCCAGCCACGCTTGAACTCGCGCACGATAAGCAGCGATCGGCTCATCGGCGAGACGCGCAATTTCCGGCAATAACCCGTCGAGCGTATCGTTCGCATCATCAAGCCGAGCACGAACCTGCGCGAGCTGCTTGTAGAGACCGGCGCGCGCATACGGTGGCACCGCATGACTTACGATGGTGGCATACGCGCGGCGCCGCGCAATCGCAGCCTCGGCGGGATTATTGAGCGGATACAGATACAAGTTCGGCAAGCTGCCAAGCAGCTGATCCGGCCAGCAATCGGCTGTGAGTGCCGCCTGTAAGCCGGGCATCCATTCGGCGGTGCCATGCATGCCGACATGGATCACGGCATCCGCTTTGAAGCCCTGCTTCAGCCACGCGTAGAACGCCGCGTACTGGTGGTGTGGCGTGAACGTTTTCTCGAACAGCAATTTCATCGGATCGCCCGGCACACCCATCGGTGGCTGCACGCCGAGCAACACATTGCCGTATTCCAAGGTATCGAGTCGTAGCGCATCGCGACCGGCAGGCGCGATATCGCCCGGCGCAGCGCCCCAATAGCGATCAATACGATCGGCTGTTTTGCTGCTGATCAAACCGCGGTATTGGGTATTCGTCAGCGCATGTGAGCTCTCGCCCTTGGCGAACGCCTCGAGCTTCACAAGCAACTCGTCGATCTCGAGCGGCGCCCGACCGATCGAATAGCCGGATTTCTTCAAGCGCTTGAGCACAGCAACGACGGAAGCGGGCACATCGAGCAGCGCCGCGGTGCCTGCCTTGCCGAGGCCGGGTGGGAAGTTATACAAAACGATCGCGACCTTGCGCTCGGCGGCGGGCTTGCGTCGCAAGCGGATCCAGCCCTCGACCTGATCGATCGCTCGCGCAATCCGATCCGGCACCGCCGTCAACTCGCCATCTTTGATCGCACCGAGCGCGACACTGCTCGCCACGCCATCCATCTCGGGCAAGTCGTACATGACGACCGACTGCATCGAGATCACGCCGCGTTGCTGCCAATCACGCTCATCCTGCATCAGCAGCGGTTGCGCCACGACGTAAGGCACATCGAGCTTGGCCAACAAATCAGCGGCCGTCTCGTGGTAATGCCCAGGCTTGGTGGAAGAGGCGGGCCCCCCGACGATCGAGAAACCCATGGTCGATAGCAAGGCATCGATCGGTTGATCGACCAACCACTCGCGCACGGCCACATGCGCCTCGATCCCGGAGACGAACACCGGCAACACCGCAAAGCCGCGCGCCTCCAGACCATCGGTCAACTGCTGCAAATAGGCTAGGCGTTGCACCACGTGCTTGCGCATACCGAGTACGGCGACGAGTGGCTGACCCGGCCGATAGCGACCGTTTTTCTTGGCCCATTTCAGATACGCATCGGGATCGTCGAACAGCGCACCGCTGCGCGGATCCCAGCAGCCCATGGTCGGGATGATGCTCACCGGTGCGACATTGATCTGCTCACCGAAGGTGTCGCGCACGATCAACTTGATCATCTCGGTGATGTTGCGAGCGTCGGGCTGATTCCAATACAGGTTCACGCCGAGCCAAGTTCGAAAGCCGGCGAGCTTCTGCGGAATCAGCGGCAACATCTTCGAGGCGATTTTGACGAGCTTGGTGTAGGCGTAGAGCGCATCCTCGTCGCGCCCGCGCGTGATCAGCCGCATCAGCAGCTTGACCGCTTTCGGCGCTTCGCCTTTCTTCTCCTTGAAGCGATGCTCACCGACCCGGGTGAGCGCCATCACCTCCGGCATGCTCTCGTAGGCAAAGACCGCCTTCGCGGCCGAGCTCTCGAGATGCCGCGCGAGCCAATCGGCTTGCGAGCGCAGATTGATGAGACTGATGAAGACCACGTCCGATCGCGCCAGATCCTCGGCCAGCGCCTCGCTGCCCTCATCGACATGGGCATCGTGATAGCGACGCAACTCGACCGGGAGGCCCGCTCTCGCCAATGCCTGTTCGACGTCCGTCCAGACGGCCGCGTTGAACCGCTCGATCCCGACGATGAAGGTGATCGTGGTCATGCATCCCTCCCGATTGACATATCGGAGTGTCTTGTTATGTTGACATATTGAAGGCCGGGTCACCACCGGTCGGTTTCGGGGGCGCTTTGCAACAGACTTTTCCGTTCACCGCCATCGTCGGACAGGACGACCTCAAGCTCGCCGTATTGCTCAGCGTGATCGATCCGGCCATCGGCGGCGTTCTGATCACGGGCCATCGCGGCACCGCCAAAAGCACGGCGATCCGCGCCCTCGCCGATCTGCTGCCGCCGGTCAGAGTCGTCGCGGGCTGCCCCTACCGCTGCGATCCGAACGAGCGCTCGCCAGACTGTCCGCGTTGCGCGAGCCAATCTGCGTCGAAAGTGCAAACACAACCGGTTCCCGTCGTCGATCTGCCGCTCGGTGCGACCGAAGATCGCCTCGTCGGTTCGGTCGATCTCGAGCGCGCGCTGGTCGATGGCGTTCAAGCCTTCTCCCCTGGTTTGCTGGCAGCCGCACACCGCGGTTTTCTCTACATCGATGAGGTGAACCTGCTGGAGGATCACTTAGTCGACCTGTTGCTCGATGTCGCGGCGAGCGGTCGGAACGTCGTCGAGCGGGAGGGTTTAAGCGTGCGCCACCCGGCACGCTTCGTCCTGATCGGCTCCGGGAACCCCGAGGAAGGCGACCTGCGCCCGCAATTGCTCGATCGATTCGGCTTGCACGCCAGAATCAAAACACTGCACGACATCGACCAGCGAGTGGAAGTGGTGCGTCGACGACTCGCGTTCGAGAACGATGCCGCAGCTTTCGTCGCGAGCTTCGAAAAAGCACAGAACGCACTGCGCAAGCGATTGCAAAAAGCCATCAGCGCTCGGCCCAAAGTCACCCTGCCCGATCCAGCGCTCTTGCTGGCCGCGCAGCTCTGTGACCGTCTGGGTATCGATGGGCATCGCGGCGAGCTCGCCCTCACCCGCGCTGCCGTCGCACTGGCCGCCTACGAGGGCAAAAAATCTGCGGATCCCGAGCTCGTGGCGCGAGTCGCTCCGCTCGCACTCGCGCATCGTCTGCGCAAGGATCCGCTCGAACCCGCCGCCGACGATGAGCGCGTCCAGCGAGTGCTCCAAGAAGCCCTCGGCTGAAGCGACCGGTAGCCTGCGCGATGTCGCAACCCCCGTTGATGCGTCTGCCGATCGGTGGCCTCGTGGCACTGGATGTGCCGCGTCTGGCACTGATGCTGCTCGCCGTCGACCCGGCTTTGCGTGGCATCGCCCTCGCGGCGCCCGCAGGCAGCGGCAAAAGCGCACTGTTGCACGGTATGCGCGAACTGCAACCGGATCTGCCTTGGGTCGAGTTGCCACTCGGCTGTGACGGCGAAGCCTTGCTCGGCGGACTCGATCTCGAAGCCACCTTGCACCAAGGCCGTCGCGTCATCCGCACCGGCGCGCTCGCCAGAGCCCACGGTGGGTTTCTTTTGGCCGAGTCCTGCAATCTCATGGACGACGCGAGTGCAAATACCCTGCTCGGCGCGCTCGAGGATGGCGTCGTCCGTATCGAGCGCGAGGGTCTCAGTCTGCGCAGCCCCGCCGAATTTCGCTTGCTGACCAGCTTCGATCCTGCCGAAGGCGCGCCGCGCGCGCACCTTCTCGATCGCCTCGGTCTGATCGTGATGATGCCGACCATTCGAGCAAGCCAAGCGCGTGCCAGCATCGTCCGGCGACACTTGCAACCGGATACCGAAAGCTGGCGTGATGAAGCGCAGTTATTGCGCGGGCTGATCGAGAGCGCTCGCGAACACTTGCCCTGTATCAAGCTCGGTGACCCACAACGTCACGAGCTGATCCGCATGGCTGACGCGCTCGGCGTGCAAGGACACCGCGCCGATCTCTTCGCCTTGCGTGTCGCGCGCGCGAGCGCGGCCTTGGGTTTACGCGATGCGGTGCAGCGCGAGGATCTGGAGCTCGCCGCACGACTCGTCCTGCTACCTCGCGCCACGCGACAGCCGGATATGACGCAAACGGCGCCGCCGCCTGAACCGCCCGCAGCCGATTCCTCGCCGCAGAACGACCAAACCGAGCCCGATTCGAACGCCGTGCCACCGGAGGATCAACTCGAACTCGCCGAGGAAGTGTTGGAATCTCTCGCCGTGGATTTGCCCGACGCCCTCGCCTCGCTCTCTTTCGCCAGACAACGCAGCGGCCGCAGCGGATCGCGAGGTGCCACGAGCGGTCAACGTGGCCGGCACGTCGCGAGCGTGCCCGGCTTACCGCGCGGACAGCGTCTCGATGTCATTGCCAGCTTGCGCGCCGCGGCCCGATGGCAACGCGTGCGAACCCGTCGTCGCCACGGCATCGCGATCACCAGCGACGACTTTCGCATCAAAAAATATCGCAGCAAAGCCGGCGCCCTCTTCATCTTCGCCGTCGATGCGAGCGGCAGCATGGCGCTCAACCGCATGCGCCAAGCCAAAGGTGCCGTTCACGCGCTACTCGAGCAGGCTTACGTCAATCGCGACCGCGTCGCGCTGCTCGCCTTCCGAGGTCACGAGGCAAATCTGCTATTGCCACCGACCGGCAGCGTGGAGTTGTTGCGTCGGGCGGTCGATCAACTCCCCACCGGCGGCGGTACGCCGCTCGCCGCCAGTCTCGTGGCGAGTGTCGAGGTTGCCGAGCAGGCCAGGCGGCGCGGCTTTGGCAACATCGTGCTCGTATTGCTCACCGATGGGCGCGCCAATGTCGGCTTGAAAGTCGATCGCGCCGGCGTCGATGCTGAGGTGCAAAAGCTCGCTCGAGCCGTCGTTGCAACGGGCATTCGATCGCTTGTAATCGACACGCAGCGGAGCTTCTTGAGTCAGGGCAACGCGACTCAGTTGGCGCGCGCGCTCGCGGGCGATTATCTCTATCTACCCAATGCGCAAGGCACGGCCATCGCCGCGGCGGCCCGTCAGGTTGCCAGTGCCTGAGCGAGATCGGCTTTGAGATCCTCGAGCGCCTCGAGCCCGATCGACAGTCGCACCGTTGCGGCGTGAATGTCGGATTTGACTCGATCCTCCGCGTCGAGATCCTTGGGCTGCATCAACTGCGGTGGCATCACCAAAGATTCGGTCGAGCCGAAACTGGGCGTCATCGCGAAATACTGTAGCTTTTCGGCAAACTGCCTACCCGCCTCGGCGCCGGCTACGACATCGAAGGTGATGACACAGCCGAAATCGCGCATTTGTCGCCGCGCGAGGTCGGCGCCTTGCGACGACGCGAGACCCGGATAGCGCACTCGCGCACAAGCCGGGTGTGATTCCAGAAACTGTGCGATCGCCAAGGCACGCGCAGATTGCTCGCGGTAGCGCAGCAGATACGTGCGCAAACCGCGCACCATGAGCGAGGCCGATAACGGATCGAGCTGTGCGCCAAAGAGACCGAAGTCATGACGCAACCGTCCGACGCTACTGCGATCGCCGATCACAGCCCCGCCCATGACATCGCCGGCACCGGTCGTGAACTTGGTCAGACTGTGGATATACAAATCGATGTCGAACTCGCCGTGCTGATGCAAACCTGCCGCGGTGTTGTCGATGACCGTCGTCACGCCGAACTCACGCGCCATGGCAGTCAGCGCGGCGATGTCGGCGATTTTATTGACAGGGTTGGTCGGACTCTCGAAGAACATGATCTTGACGGGCCGCGATCCGAGCACGGCACGCACGCCTTCGAGATCCTCGATCGAGAGCATCGTGTGCGAGATACCAAAACGCGCGAGCAAGGTGCGGATGATATGCCGGGTCGGACCATAACCCTCGACGAAAAAAAGCACGTGATCGCCCGACTGGGTCAACGCGAGCAGGGTCTGCGCGATGACGTTCACGCCCGAGGCGGTGGTGAGGCACTCTTCGCGTCCTTGCAAAGACGCCAACGCCTGCTCGAGCTGCCGCACAGTCGGATTGGAGGCGCGCGAATAGAAGAAGCCGGCACGCTCGCCGCGGTAGACGCGCAGCGTCTCGGCGACGGTCTCGCTCTCCCATTTGACGTTCTGATAAATCGGAAACAGCAGCGGGTGGTTGTCTGCTGGCGTTTCGACGCCCGCTGGATGCTGTAGCGCCGTCTCAGCTCGCTCGGGTTTTTTCATCGCCCGGATTGTACCGAAACGCCCGGCGCTCGCTCGTCAGGGATTTCCGTCATTGTGCGCCATGCGCTCTTCGCGGGCGCGACGCTGTTCCTCGCGGCGCATGTAGAGCGTCGACAACACGACGCCCACCGCAACCACCAGCACCATCAGCGTCGCCAAGGCGTTGATGTAGGGACTGACCCCGCGCCTGACTCGCGAGAAGATCTCCATCGGTAGAGTCGAAGAGCCCGGACCGGAAACGAACTGCGCAATGACGACGTCGTCCCACGAGAGCGTGAACGCCAACAGCCAACCCGAGACCAGCGCCGGTGCGATCAGCGGCAACGTGATACGAAAGAACACCGTCGCCGGCTTGGCGCCCAGATCGAGGGCGGCCTCCTCGAGTGAGTCGTCGAAACCCGCGAGACGCGACTGCACGATGACGGTGACATAAGCCATCGCGAAGGTGATGTGCGCGATCGTGATCGTCACCATCCCGCGACCCGAGGGCCAACCGATCGCTTGCTCCAACGCCACGAACAACAACAACATCGCAATACCGGTGATGATCTCCGGCATCACCAGTGGGGCCGTCGTCATCGCCGAGAGAAAAGCGCGCCCGCGAAACGGTCCGAAACGCGTCAACACGACACCGGCGAGCGTGCCGAGGATCACCGCACCGCTCGCCGACATGGCGGCGACCTTGATCGAGATCCAAGCCGCGCCGAGCAGTTGGTCGTTCTCAAGTAGCCGCGCATACCACCGCAGTGTCGGCGAGTTGTCTCGATCCCACACCGTGACGAGACGCGAGTTGTTGAACGAGAAGACGATCATCGAGAGGATCGGCACGTAAAGGAACGCCAAACCCAACCCGAGCATGGTCGCGCGGAACCAGCCGCTCTGCTTCATGCGCGCGCCCTCATCGTCGTGCCGCCTCGAGCTCGCGCCGTTGATGACGCTGAAAGAGCAGGATCGGCAGCAACAAGACCAGCAACAGGACGATGGCGACCGCGCCGGCAACAGGCCAATTCCGCGCGCCGAAGAACTGCGCCGAGAGCACCGTACCGATCATCAGTTGATCGGTACGACCGAGCAGCGAGGGAATGACGAACTCGCCCACCGCCGGAATGAACACGAGCAAACAGCCGGCGACGACACCCGGCGTCGACAGCGGCAACGTCACCTTGAAGAACGACTTGAACGGTCTTGCCCCGAGATCCGCAGCCGCTTCGAGCAACGTGAGATCGTGTTTTTCGAGGTTGGTGAACAGCGGCAAAATCATGAACGGCAAGTATGAATAGACGATACCGATGTACACCGCGAAGTCGGTGTAGAGCAGCGTCAGCGGCTCATCGATGAGCCCCATGGCGAGCAGCGTGTTGTTGATCACGCCGTTCGTTTTGAGCAAGCCGACCCAGGCGTAGACGCGCAGCAGGAAGGAAGTCCAGAACGGCAGAATGATCAGCATCAACAGCAGATTTCGAGTGCTGGGCTTCGAGCGAGCGATGGCGTAGGCCATCGGATAGCCGATCAACAGGCACCAAAAAGTCGACACGGCTGCAACCTTGACCGAGTACAGGAAGGTGTGGAGGTAGAGACTCTCGCGCCACAACACTTGGTAGTTGTCGAAGTTAAAACTCACCACCAAACGCCGAGTTTCCTCGACCCACTCCAGCAACGGCGCATAACCCGGCTGGATCGGCTGCATCCACGAAAAAGAAATCTTCAGGACGATGACAAACGGGATGGCGAAAAACGCCAACAACCATAGATACGGCACCCCGATGACGAGATTACGGGGCCGGCTCCAGCTCTTGACGGTCGATAGCAGTGCGCGACGCAAGCTGATCTCGCTATTGGATCAACACGACAGGGCTCGAGGCGTGCCACGAGAGATGCACCGTCTCCTCCCACACGATACGCTCATCGTGACGTTCGACGTTCGGAATGGTCACTCGAACCAACCGTCCCGACGATAACCGCACCAGATAGATCGACATGTCACCCATGTAGGCGATTTCTTTGACCACGCCCGTGACGTGATTCTCACTCGTGACGGGTGTCGAGCGCGACATCTCGATTTTCTCGGGGCGGATGGCGACCGTCACGGACGCCTCGGGTGGCGCACTGATGCCGTGACTCACGAACACGGTCGTCTCGAGCTCCGGGCAGCCGATACGCACATGGGCCGGCTCGTCTTCGATCAACTTGCCCTCGAACATGTTGACCGAACCGATGAAGTCCGCCACGAAACGCGAATTCGGAAACTCGTAAATATCGGTGGGGGTACCAACCTGCACGATTTGCCCCTTGTTCATGACGCCGATGCGCGAAGCGAGCGTCATTGCCTCCTCCTGGTCGTGCGTCACGACGACGAACGTCACGCCAAGCTGTTCCTGCAAATTGATGAGCTCGAACTGCGTGTGTTCGCGCAATTTCTTGTCGAGCGCGCCCAAGGGCTCATCGAGCAGCAGCAACTTCGGCTTTTTGACCAAAGCGCGCGCCAACGCCACACGTTGGCGCTGACCACCGGACAACTGATGCGGCTTGCGCTGCGCGAAATCACCGAGCTTCACGATACCGAGCATGTCATCGACACGACGGCGAATGTCGTGCTTGTCGATACCCTCCTGCTCGAGGCCGAAGGCGACGTTCTGCATCACCGTCATATGCGGAAAGAGCGCATACGACTGGAACATCATGTTCACCGGTCGCTCATAAGGCGGAATACCCGCCATGTCTTGACCGTCGATGAGGATGCGGCCCGAGCTCGGCGTTTCGAAACCCGCCAACATGCGCAGCAAGGTCGTCTTGCCGCAGCCAGACCCGCCGAGGAGACAAAAGATTTCGCCCTTGTAGATACTCAAGGACACGTTGTCGACGGCGACGAAATCGCCGAAACGTTTCGAGACACCTTCGATCCGAAGGTACTCGTTATGGCGGTCGACGACTCTTTCGGCCAAGAGACACCCTCCGAAGAAAAAAGACCTGCGGCAACCCGTCGGGCCGCCGCAGGTCTCTGCGATGGCTCCGTCGCTACTGGCCCGCTTTGAAGCGCGTCCAGCTCGCGGTCAGCAGCTGCGTGAACGCGTCACTCTCGGCGAGATCGACCTGCAAGCGCGTCTTGACCTCGTCGCTCGGGTAGATCGCCGGATTCTCGAGGATATCCTTCCTGACGAATTCTTTGGCCGGATTATTGAGGCTCGCGAAACTCACGTAGTTGGTGTTCTTCGCGGCCACTTCCGGACGCATCAAATAGTTGATGAAGGCGTGAGCGTTCTCGACGTTCTTGGCATCCTTGGGGATGGCCAGCATGTCGAAGAACATGATCGCGCCCTCGCGCGGCAGCTTGTAGTCGATCTTGATGCCGTTCTTGGCGTCACGGGCCGTACCAGCCGCCTGATACACGTCGCCCGACCAACCGAGCGTCAGGCAAATCTCACCGTTCGCCAGATCGTCGATGTACTTGGAGGAGTGCACGTATTTCACGTAAGGGCGAATGGCAAGCAGCGTTTTCTCCGCTGCCGCGAGATCTTCCGGATTCTCGCTGTTCGGATCTTTGCCGAGATAAACGAGGACGGTGCCGAGCACTTCGGAGGGCGCATCGAGGATCGACACGCCACAATCGGCAAACTTCGAGATGACCTTCGGGTCGTAGAACATCGCAAAGCTGTCGATCGGCGCGTCTTTCATGCGCTCGTTGATCTTGTCGATGTTGTAGCCGACACCCGAGGTGCCCCAGAGATGATTGACCGAATGCTCGTTGTTCGGGTCGTGGCGGGCGACCTTGGCCATGAGTTCGGGGTCCATGTTCTGCAAGTTGGGCAGTTTGCTCTTGTCGAGCTTCTGGAACACGCCCGCCTTGATCTGCCGCTCGAGGAACGACGCTGACGGCACCACGATGTCGTAGCCCGTGCTACCCGCCAGCAACTTGGTCTCGAGCACTTCGTTCGAGTCGAACACGTCGTAGGTGACGTCGATGCCCGTTTCTTTCTCGAAGTCGGTGATCACCGTCTCGTCGATGTAGTCCGACCAGTTGTAGACGTTGAGCACCTTCTGCTGTTCTGCCGGCTTGTCACCACAAGCCACCAACATAGCCGAGATGGTCACGGCAACGAGTGCCGCACGGGCCGAAGTATTCATTTCGTGGAGGTCTCCCTGAGAGTCGACGTGGCGCGCACCATTGCGCTGCCGCTTTTATAGCGCAGCCACCCCCCCCTGAAAAGCCCGAGCGAGTGAAATCTCAGAGCGCCCCTTCAGCGCGCAGTGCATGGTGCAACTCGTCGAGGGTTTGCACCGCTTTGGACACGAGCTCGTCGATCTGCCGTGGCTCGATCACGAGCGGCGGCGCAACGATCAGTGTGTCCCATACGGCGCGCATCACGAGGCCATTTTTGACCGACAGGTCGCGCGCGCGCGTGCCGACCGTACCGCGCTCCGGAAAGAAACGCCGCGACGGCTTGGCCGGAACGAGCTCGAGTGCCCCGAGCAGCCCGAGCGATCGCGCCTCCCCGACGAGCGGGTGCTCGGCGAGCTGACGCCAACGCGAGGCGAAGTACGGCGCGAGTTCGTCTCTGACACGCTCGACAATCCTTTGCTCGCGCAGAATCTTGAGGTTCGCGAGCGCCAATGCCGCAGCTGCAGGATGACCCGAGTAGGTGTAGCCGTGGGCGAACTCACCGCCCTCGCGTATCAGCACTTGCGCGACGCGCTCACCCACCATCAAGGCACCGAGCGGCAGATAGCCCGAGGTGATCGCTTTGGCGAGCGTCATGAAATCTGGCCGGGTGCCGTAGTGTTCGCAGCCGAACCACTGGCCGGTACGTCCGAAGCCGCAAATCACCTCATCGGAAGCGAACAAAATGCCGTAGCGATCGACGATGCGCTGAATCTCGGGCCAGTAAGACTCGGGCGGGATGATCACACCACCGGCTCCCTGTATCGGCTCGCCGATGAACGCAGCGACGCGCTCGGGTCCGAGCTCGAGAATCTTGCTCTCGAGCTCACGCGCGGCCTGCAGCCCGAATTCTTCCGGGGTGAGATCAGCGCCGCACTCGAACCAGTACGGCTGACCGATATGCACGATGTCGGGAATCGGCAGTCCGCCCTGCGCATGCATCGCCTTCATGCCGCCCAAAGAAGCCCCTGCCACGGTGCTGCCGTGGTAGCCGTTCCAACGGCTGATGATGACGCGCTTCTCGGGCTTACCTTGCAAGGCCCAGTAACGCCGCGCGAGTCGTACGAAGGTGTCGTTGGCCTCGCTGCCGGAACCGGTAAAGAACACGTGCTGAAACTGCGGCGGCGTCAATTCCGCCAACAGCGCTGCGAGCTCGATCGCCGGCGGATTCGCACATTGAAAAAAGCTGTTGTAGTAGGGCAGCTGCTGCAATTGTCGGTACGCAGCCTCAGCGAGCTCCTGCCGTCCATAGCCGAGCGCAACGCACCACAAACCCGACATGCCATCGAGTATCCGATGCCCCTCCGAATCATGCAGGTAGACGCCCTCGGCGTGCGTGATGATGCGCGCGCCCTTGGCAGAGAGTGCCCGGTGATCGGTAAAGGGATGCAGGTAGTGCGCCGCATCGAGCCGCTGCCACTCAGCCGTGCTGCGCGCGCCTGCGATATCGTCTGGTTGCTCGAGAGTCATCGCCGACTCAAACGTTCAACAACAGGTGTTCGCGCTCCCACGAGCTGATCACCTGCAAAAATACTTCGTATTCCGCTTCTTTGACGAGCGCGAAAGCCGACACGAACGAGTCGCCCAAAATGTCGATCAACGGATCACACTCGCGCAGCAAGCGGATCGCCTCGTCGAGGTTGCGCGGCAAAGAAAACGGCAACTCGTGCGCGCTGCCTGAGATCGGATCGGTTGGCGACAACCCTTGTACCATCCCGAGATAGCCGCAAGCGAGTGAGGCCGCGGTGGCGAGATACGGATTGGCATCCGCGCCCGAAATCCGATTCTCGACGCGACGTGATTGCGGCTCCGACATCGGCACGCGCAGCCCCGCCGTACGGTTGTCGTACCCCCACTGCACGTTGATCGGCGCCACCTGAAAACGCGTGATGCGTCGATAGGAATTCACATTGGGCGCCAACAAGGCCATGGCCGCCGGCAAATAGCGCTGCAAACCCGCCAAGTGAGCAAAGAACAGCGGCGTCGGCGTACCGTCGTCGGCGGAGAAAACATTCTTGCCGGTTTTGGTATCCACCACGCTTTGGTGCAGATGCATCGCACTGCCCGGCTCCTTCGCGTGCGGTTTGGCCATGAACGTCGCGTACATCTTGTGACGCAAGGCCGCTTCGCGCGCCGTGCGCTTGAACATGAACGCCTGATCGGCCAAATCGAGCGCATTGCCATGCAGCAGGTTGATCTCCATTTGCGCTGGACCATCCTCGTGGATCAGCGTGTCGATCGCGATATCCTGCGCCTCGCAGAATTGATACAGATCATCAAACAGAGGATCGAATTCATTGACGGCAGCAATGCTGTACGACTGACGACCTGGCTCCGAGCGACCCGAGCGCCCCATCGGTGGTTTGAGCGGATAGTCGGCATCGACGTTCGGCTCGACCAGATAGAACTCGAGCTCTGGCGCCACCACCGGCTCCCAGCCACGCTGTGCATAGAGGTCGAGCACATGCTTGAGTACCTCGCGAGGCGCCATCTTCACTCGACGTCCATCCGCGTAGAAGCAATCGTGAATCACCTGCGCCGTCGGCTCTGCGGCCCAAGGGACCCGCCGCACGGTGCGTGGGTCCGGCTTCAAGATGATGTCGATCTCGGCGGGGCTCATCGCCTGCGCCGTGTCCTCGGGGTAATCGCCGGTGACGGTCTGCAAAAAGATGCTCTCCGGCAAGCGCATGCCGCGATCGCCCTGAAACTTCTCTGCAGGCATCAATTTGCCGCGTGCGATACCGGCCATGTCGGGAACGATCGCCTCGACTTCCTGAATGTTGAAATCTTTGAAGTACTGTGAAATCGGATCAGTCATGACATCAACCTCTCGTGGCGCGACGACGGTCAGCGCGCTGCTGCGCTGCCGTGCCGAATGCCTCGAACATGGCAACGGAAAATGGGTTGGCCATCACGCGCCACTCGGGGTGCCACTGCACACCCACGGCGAACGCCGGCGACTCGGCCACACGAAACCCCTCGATCAGCCCATCGGGCGCTGTGGCCTCACTGCGCAAACCGGCTGCAAGTCGTTTGACTCCCTGCCAGTGCAAAGAGTTCACGCGGATCGACTCCGCGCCGGCGGCCCAGCGGCGGAACCAACCACCCTCGAGGAGCTGCACCTCGTGCGCGGGGCCGTACTGAACCTCGAGCGGAGCCTGCTTATCTTCGCGATGGTCGTGATGCCCCGGCGCCTCGTGCACCCGCTGCCAAAGACTGCCCCCGAGAGCGACATTCATTTCCTGAAAGCCGCGACAAATCGCGAGCACCGGCACACCCCGTTCGATCGCCCGGCGTATCAACGGCAAGGTGGTGGCATCGCGCTGCGGGTCGTGCAACGTGCCCGGTTCGCTAGGCCCCTCCTCGTAGTGATGGGGCTCGACGTTGGAGGGGCTGCCGGGCAGCAACAAGCCATCGACCGAGTCGAGCAGATCGTCGACCACGAGCGGCTCGGGCAGCACAGGGATCAACATCGGCAGCGCGCGAGCCGCTCTCGCGACGGCATGCGCGTACTTCTCGCCGACCATGTGGAACGGGTGCGGGCCGACCATGCGGCGATCGGCGGGGATACCAATGACGGGAAGGGATGTCATGCGCAGTCGGGAATCGACTCGTGATGGGCCGACACCCGACCCCATTTAACCATAAAATCGGCTCATGACTGCCGATACCCCCGCGAGCGAACTGCAGGCCTTCCTGGCCGCGCACCCGGAGGTGACCCATGTGGATGCCTACCTGAACGACCTCAACACCGTCGAGCGTGGTAAACGGGTCGATCGGGCCGCGCTCGAATCGCTGTATCGCGATGGAATGTTGTTGCCCGGGTCGATGTACGCTTTGGATGTGCTCGGCGGCACCGTGCAGGCGACCGGCCTCGGCTTCGACGAAGGCGACGCCGACCGACCCTGCCGCCCCCTGCCCGGCAGCCTCGTGACGGTTCCTTGGCAGGCTCCGGGCCTCGCGCAGATGCAGCTGTCGATGTACGAACCCGACGGCCGGCCCTTTCATGCCGACCCGCGGCATGTGCTCGTCAAGGTACTCGATCGACTGCATCGCTTGAATCTGACGCCGGTTGTCGCGATCGAATACGAGTTCTATTTCATCGATCGGTCCCGCACGGAGCAAGGGCAGCCGCAGCCACCACCACTGCCCATCACGCAGCGTCGGGAATTTCAAACTCAGATTAACTCAATGACATATCTGAATGAATATTCAGATATTTTATCAAAAATTTATCGGGCGTGTGAGCAGCAAGGCGTGCCCGCGACCGGCGCCTTGGCCGAGTATGGCCCGGGCCAGTTCGAGGTGAATCTACTGCACCGGGCGGACGCGCTGCAGGCTTGCGACGAGGCGCTGCGCTTCAAGCGCATCGTGCGCAGTGTCGCCCGCGACCACGGCTGGGATGCGACCTTTCTACCCAAGCCGTACCGGGATATGGCCGGTTCCGGCATGCACGTGCACGTCAGCTTGCTCGATGCCGGCGGACGGAACCTTTTCGAGTGCCCGGATCCGGCGCGCAGCGAGGGGCGACCGCTCAGCACCGAGTTGCGGAATGCGCTCGCCGGGATGCTCGGCACCCTGAGCGATGGCATGGCGCTGTGCGCGCCGGGTCCGAACAGCTATCGACGCTTCCGGGCGGAGGCGTACGTACCGCTGACGCCAGGCTGGTCCGTCAACAACCGAGGCTCGGCGTTGCGTATCCCGGTCAGCGATGATCGTAATCGACGCATCGAACACCGCCTCGCCGGCGCCGATGCCAACCCCTATCTCGTGGTCGCCTGGATTCTGGCCGGTATCCATCACGGTCTGGCCGGGAGCCTCGAGCCCCCACCAGCCGTCGAGGGTAACGCCTATCGCACCTCGGGAGAAAAGCTGCCGATTCATTGGGCAACCGCCATCGAGCGATTCGAGCGCAGCGACTTTGCAGCCCACTATCTCGGCAGACCCTTTCGGGATTTGTATTCGACGGTCAAACGCACCGAGCTCGAGGATTTCGAATCGCACGTCACGCCGCTGGAGATCGCCTGGTTCATGGGCGCCCTTTGATGTCGCCCGCGAGCTGGTATCACGCCGCAACGCCCGCGGGTCCAGCCCATCCCACGCTCGAAGGTGCGATAGAAACGGATATTTGCGTCGTCGGCGGCGGCATCGCCGGTTGCTCCACCGCCTTGCATCTCGCCGAGCGGGGTTACCGGGTTGTCTTGCTCGAGGCCGATCGGATCGGCTCGGGTGCCTCCGGACGCAGCGGCGCACAGGCCATCACGGGCGTCGCCTGTGGCCAGGACAAGCTCGAGAGCTTGCTCGGTTTCGATGCGGCCAAACGCATCTGGGACTGCAGCGTCGAGGCATTGTCGTTGCAGCGTGAACTCATCGCGCGGTATGCCATCGATTGCGATTACACCGCCGGCCAGATGCAAGTGGCCATCAAGCCGCGCCAAGAGGCAGCGCTCAAAAACGAAGTGGCACGCTTGCAGCAGGTTTACGGCTATCACTCGATGCGCTTGCTGGATCGCGCCGAACTGCGCGAGTGCATCGCCAGCTCTCGCTACCTCGCAGCGACCTACGATGCGAATGCTGGGCATCTGCAGCCGCTGCAATACACCCGCGGCCTCGCTGCCGCGGCTGCGCGCGGCGGCGCGCGTATCTTCGAGCACACGCGGGCGCTCGCGCATCGGCGACGTGACGGACGGCTCGTCATCCGAACGCCAACCGGTGAAGTCGTGGCCAAGCATCTCGCGCTCTGCGGCAACGCGGCGCTCGGCGGTTACTCGCGGGCACTCGCCCGCAAGATCATGGGCGTTGCAACCTACATCATCGCCACCGAATCTTTGGGCGAGGCGCGCGCAAGCGAACTCATCAGCAACAATGCGGCCGTCACCGACTGCAATTTCGTGCTCGATTATTTTCGCCGCTCTGCCGATCATCGGTTGCTCTTCGGCGGCCGGGTGAGCTACTCCGGCCTCGACCCACTCGGTACGACCCGCGCCACGCGTGCCCGCATGCTGCAGGTGTTCCCACAGCTCGCCGATGCCCGCATCGAGCACGCCTGGGGTGGCTACGTCGACATCACCGTGAACCGTGCGCCGCACTTCGGCCGGCTCGAACCCGATGTTTTCTTCGTACAGGGATTTTCAGGGCACGGCATCGCGCTCACCGGCATCGCCGGCAAACTCCTCGCCGACGCCATCGGTGGCACCAGCGAGCAGTTCGATGTGTTCAGCCGCATCCCGCATCACGACTTCCCGGGGGGCGACGCACTCCGTCGTCCGCTGCTGGTGCTCGCGATGCTTTGGTATCGCCTACGGGACTGGCTCTGATGCCGAAGCACGATGGAACAGTCGATCGCGCAGCGGGTGCAGATACCGCTCGGTGATTTCGGCCACCATCGAGTACGCAGCCGGGATCACCACCAGCGACAGCAGTGTCGAGGTGATCAAGCCACCAATGACCGACACCCCAAGCGGCGTGCGAAAGCTGCCATCGGCGCCAATGCCGAGCGCAATCGGCAGCATGCCAGCGCCCATCGCGAGCGTCGTCATGATGACCGGGCGAGCGCGCTTGCGACAGGCGTCGATCAACGCATCGTGCCGCGAGAGACCGGCACGCTCACCCAGAATGGCGTAGTCGACGATCAAAATGGAATTTTTGACGGCGATACCGTTCAGTAGCAGCAAACCGATCAGTGATGGCAACGACAAGGCCGTACCGGTGAGCAACAGCAAACCGAAAGCGCCACCGCCACACAACGGCACCGCCGCCAAAATCACGATCGGCTGGGTGCCGCTGTGGAACAACAGCAGCAACACGAGGTACACCGACAACACGCCGGCGAACAGCGCGAGTGCGAAGCCGACGAACAGCTCGACGAAGGCCTCTGAGTCTCCAGCGGGAAGGATGCGCACGCCGGCCGGCAAATTCTGCATCGCCGGCATGCGACGAACGTCGCTCATGACATCACCGAGCGGCAAGCCGTTGAGCTCGGCCGAAACGGTGACGACGCGCTCGCGATCGCGACGATCGATACGCGCAGGGCCACTGCCCTCGCCGATCTCGGCAACGGCGGCGAGCGGCACGGGTCCGTTCTTACCGGGCACTCGTAACTGCCCGAGCATCTCGAGGTCGCTCAAGGCCGAATCGGCCAATTTCACGCGGATCGGTACTTGTCGTTCCGCGAGGTTCAACTTCGCGAGCCGCTGATTCACGTCGCCGCTGGTGGCAATACGCGCCGCGTCGGCGATGTCGACCGTCGAGACGCCGAGATCCGCCGCGCGCGCAGGATCGGGCCGGATCACGATCTCGGGCCGCAACAGGGCCGCCGAGGTGGTCACCGTGCCGATACCCGGCACGGTTCGGATCGAGGCCGCCAATTCACGCGAGGCGGCCGCGAGCGTTTCCGAATCGCGACCGGCGAATGCCATGGTCAACCGATCACCCGGACCTCCGGTCGCAAAACTCGCGCGGATGCCGGGCATGTCGACCAATTGCGCACGTACGGCGTTCTCCAACTCGGCGCTGGTCAACTTGCGATCTTCTTTGAAGGTCAGCGTGATACTGACCTTGCGGACCTCGGGAAAAACCACTCCACCACCCATCGACTCGCCACCCTCGCCGCCGATGATCGTGAAGAATCTCTCGATTTCAGGCACGCCCGCACGCAATCGTGCACGCACCTCACGACCGATCTGCAAGGAATCATCGAGACGCGCACCCGGCGGCAGCTCCACCTGCAGCTGAACCTGGTCGACGTCGGTCGTTGGCACGAAGGTCGTGGGAATCAACGGCACGATGGCCAACGACAAGATGAAAGTGGCCGCCGCCAACGCCAGAGTACGTCGTCGATGGGCGATCGCCCACTCGACCCAACCGAGATAACGGAGCATCAACGGTGAATCGACGGCAGACTTGGGTTCGCCACGCATGAAATGCCCGGCCAGCATCGGCGTGAGCAGCCGCGCCACCAGCAAAGAGAACAGCACGGCCGCGGCGGCAGTCCAACCGAATTCTTTGAAGAACTTGCCAGTGACCCCCGGCATGAACGCCACCGGGATGAAGACGGCAGCCAAGGTGACTGAGGTCGCAATGACGGCGATCCCGATTTCATCGGCGGCGTCGAGCGCGGCCTGCATCGGCGCTTTACCCATGGCTCGATGCCGCGCGACGTTTTCGACCTCCACGATGGCGTCATCGACGAGCACACCGATGACGACCGCAAGCGCCAGCAACGTCAGCAGGTTCAACGAAAAATCGAGCCAATACATGACGGCGAAAGTCGGTATCACCGACAACGGCAGCGCCAGAGCCGAGATCAAGGTCGCACGCCATTCACGCAAGAAAAACCACACCACGAGCACCGCCAGCAACGCGCCCTCGAGCAGCATCGTCATCGAGGCATCGTAAGAGGCTTTGGCGATCTCGACGGTCGAGAGCACTTCGACGAAGCGAACTTCAGGGTGCTCAGCCTGCAGCTGTGCAATGCGGGCACGGACGCCCTGACCCACATCGACCTCGCTCGAGCCCGCCGTGCGACGAACCGAAAAGCCGACGACCGGCTTGTCATCGAGCAAGGCCGCCGCGCGCGCTTCGGCGGCGCCATCGGTCACCGTCGCAATCGACGACAAGCGCACCGAACGTCCGTCGGGCAAATAAATCGGGTAATCGGCGAGCTCGGCTGCCGTGCGCACGATCGCAACGGTCCGCACCGCCTGCTCGGCGCCGCCCGTCTCGGTGCGACCGCCGGGCTTCTCGACCTGCAACCGCGCCAACTGAGCCGAAACGGCGCCCGCTGACACCCCGAGAGCCTGCAGCGCCTCGGGACGCAACTCGACGCGCACTTCACGGACGATGCCACCAACGCGAGTGATCGAGCCGACACCCGCCACGCCGTACACGGCACGCGCGACTTTGTCGTCGACGAACCAAGAGAGCTCATCGGGCGCCAGTCGGTCGGATTCGACGGCGAACGCGATGAGCGTACCGCCGACGAGGTTCATTCTTTGAATGGTCGGTTCGTTGATATCGGCCGGCAAATCGCGTCGCACGCGCGCGACGGCGTCCTTCACTTCATCGAGGGCTTGGTCGAGATCACGACCAAGTTCGAACTCGATCTTGGTGATTGAAGTGCCCTCGCTGACGGCCGAGGTGATCTTGTCGATGTCGGGAATACTCGACACCGCATCCTCGACCTTGCGGGTCACGTCGGTTTCGAGCGTCGAGGGTGCCGCTCCCGGCAAGCCGACGGTGATCTGGATGGTCGGTAACGCGATATCTGGCAACTGCGAGATCGGCAGCTTGTACCACCCCCAGAAGCCCGCCGCCGTCAAGAGAACGAAAAGCAGTACCGAAGGCAGCGGGTAGCGGATGCCCCAGAGGGAGAGGTTCACGACGCCGCTTGCTCCGGGACCTTCGCGTCGACGACCTTGACGACGTCACCATCACTCAGAAAGCCCGCTCCGCGCACGACCACTTTTTCAGCGCCGTCGAGCCCGCTACGAAGCTCGATGAAATCGCCCTGCACACCGCCGGCGTCGACCCGACGCTGCGAGACGACGCCGCCATCACCGAGCACGAACAAATATGCGTAGCCATCGCGAAACACCACCGACTCGCGCGGCACCGCCATCACCTCGGCGGTGCCGACCTGCAGTCGACCTTCGACGAACATGCCCGAGCGCAGCGTCCCGGGTGCCGGCAGGTCGGCGAACAGCGCGCCCGTGCGGGTCTGCGGGTCGACGCCGGGCGAAACCGCACGAACGACACCCTCGACGCTTTCCCCGTCCGGCGCGCGCAACACCACTTTCGCACCGATCTTCAGACGACCGATATCCCGCTCGGCGATCTCGGCGCGCCATTCGAGGCGTCCACGCCGAATCAGCCGCAGCAACTCGTTGCCGGCAGTGACGACCTGCCCCGGTTGCACGCGACGCACCGCGATCACACCGGCATCGGGCGCACGCAAGGTTGCAAAACCCAGACGCAGCGCCGCCTCATCGCGCGCCGCCTCCGCCACCACCACTTGTGCCGCAGCCCGCGATCGATTCGCTTGTAGCTCATCGAAATTACTGGTCGAGATCAAATTTTGGGCCAGCAAAGATTCGCCGCGCTTGGCCTGCGAGGCAGCGAGTTCGGCGCTGGCCCTCGCTTGCAGCAAGTTGGCCTCGGCCTGTCGCGCCTGCACCTCGAGTGTGCGTCGGTCGAGCTCGACGAGCGGCTGTCCCGCGGCGACGCGCTCGCCAGGCTCCACCAACACCTTGGCCACGCGCAGCCCCGTCACTTCGACGCCGAGGATCATCTCCTGCCATGGCGCGATCGAACCCGACGCGGCGACTTCGCGCGTGATCCGGCGCGTGACCGGAGTGGCCACGGTGACGGTCAGCGACGAAGCGGCTGGCGGCGCCTCGGACCCCGAGCGATCACAACCTACCAACGAAGCCGCAACCAGCACGAACACAAAGAAAAATCGCATCATGGGAGCACGTTACGCGCGGGGACGATCGAGCGCCAGCGTCGGACGCGATCTGTCCGCGCCACGGCACTCGAAGCAGCGATGGATTTGCCGGTTGCGGGCAAAATCCGGCGGGATCGTGCGCTCGGTGACATCCAGGATGCGATAGCGCCGCTCCAATACCGGGTCGAGTCGAAAACGCTGGGCGTTGGTCGAGAACACCAATAGACCGCCTTCGGCCAAAATCGCCATGCAGGCGTCGAGCAGCTCGACATGATCACGCTGCACGTCGAACACGCCCTCCATGCGCTTGCTGTTCGAGAAAGTCGGTGGGTCGCAGAAGATCAGATCAAAACGTTCCCCGCGCCGCGCCGCTTCGGTCAACCATTCACGCACGTCCGCGTGCACCAGTCGGTGCTGCTCGCCCCAGAGACCATTGAGTTCCAGATTGCGTCGACACCACTCGAGGTAGGTCGCCGATAAATCGACCGTCGTGGTCGACACCGCCGACCCCGCCGCCGCGTACACCGTGGCGCTACCGGTGTAACCGAACAAGTTCAAGAAACGCTTACCGTTGGCGGCCCGACGCAACTGCGAACGAGTCGGACGATGATCGAGGAACAAACCCGTATCGAGGTAGTCGACGAAGTTCACCCGAAACTTCAAGCCATCTTCCTCCACCACATGGAACTCTTCGCGCTCGTCACGCTTGGTGTACTGGTCACCACGCTTGATACGCCTGCGAGTTTTGAGGTGGATGTGCTCGGCCGATACACCCGTTGCCGCCACCAGAGCTGCGAGCGCTTCGCTACGACGTCGACGCACGGTCTCCTCGGGGATGTCGGCAGGTGCCTGATATTCCTGCACCACGAGCGCCGCTGGCGCCTCGGCCGAGGCCGCGTAACGATCGATCGCAAAGGCGTATTCCGGCATGTCGGCATCGTAGATGCGGTAACACGCGACGTGTTCGCGCCGCACCCAAGCCGACAAATTTTTGAGATTTTTGCGGATGCGGTTGGCGAACATCGTCGCGCCCGGTGTCGCGGCAAGATCCGCATCGATCTGCAGGCCGGCCTTCGGGCGCAGATCGCGCTCCGCTCGCGCCGCGATCTCGATCCGCAGCAAACGGCATTCGGTCGCCCCGTTCCACACCGTATGCACACGATGCGCGCGCAAACCGAGTTCGAGCCCGAGCGACGCGTCCCCGGTGAGAATAGCCGCCTGCCAGCCCTGGAACTCCTCGCGCAGCACACGCCCCAGTTCGCGGTGCACGGCGCGCGCCGACTCGAGATCGCCTAATCTTTGACCCCACGGCGGATTGGTGCAGAGCAATCCCGTGACCGAATCCGTAGGACGCTGGGTCTCGGCGAGCACACCGACCGCAAAGTCGGTGATCTCGGCGACACCGGCATGCGAGGCGTTGATCTTGGCGTCTTTCAACACGCGCGCGTCCTGATCACGCCCCCAAAAAATCGTGGTGGAGTCGATCAATCGTTGCAGCCCGTGACGAGCGCGCGCGTCAGCCTCAGCGACGAGGCGCTGCCAAAGCGCATCGTCATGCCCCTGCCATCGAAGAAAACCAAAATACCGTCGACGGTGATTGGCTGCGAACCCGGCTGCCATACGTGCCGCCTCGATGACGAAGGTGCCCGAGCCGCACATCGGATCCAAAAAGGCCGCGCCGTCGGCTGACAGTTTCGGCCAGCCCGCTCGCACGAGAATGCCGGCTGCGATGTTTTCGCGCAGCGGCGCTTCACCGGTATCGCCTCGCCAGCCGCGTCGGTGCAAACCCTCACCCGACAGATCGAGTGACACCGTCACCCGCGTGCCGACAGCATGCGCATGCACCCGAACACCCGGTTCGTGCGTCGCGATATCCGGTCGCAAGCCGACCGTCTCACGCAAGGCATCGCAGATCGCGTCCTTCAAACGCAAGGTGCCATAGTGGGTATTGTTGATGGCGGGATGTCGGCCGCTCCACTCGCACGCCAGCGTTGCGGTCGGATCGATGTGTCGACGCCAATCGATCGCTTTGAGTGCCGTGTGAATCGCCGCATCGTCGGCGGCCTCGAAGCGCAACAACTCGAGATACACCCGACTCGCCACCCACGATTCGAGACACACCCGATACGCCACCTCCAGCGACCCGGTGAAAGCGACGGCGTTACCGCGCTCGCGAATATCCGTGCCCCCAAACGCGGCGATCTCCCGCGCCAGGAGATCGCCGAAACCCCGCGGCACACTCGCGAGGAACTGACGGATGTCCACGTTACTCATCGTGGTAGCTCATCGTGGTAGCTCATCGTGGTCGCTCGTATCTGGGGTCGTATTCACGGTCGTGATGCGCAGCGAGCGCGACGCCGCGCGCAAATGGCGCACCAAGATTCGGTAAACATCCGCATCGAACACCGACTCGCTGGCACGCTCGCCGTCGGCGGTCCGGGTGCCGAGATATTGCCAACGATCGACATGGTGCCACTCGATGCGACCCTGCGCGTTGCGCTCCTCGATGCGGATCGGCCCGGCATAAGGCCAACTTTTCAGCTTGTGCTTGGCGAGTGCCAGCTTCAACCGTAGCGCATGCTTCGGCAGCGATTCACCGCCGACGCAGACGCCATCACAACGACCGAGTTGATAGCCGAAACAGCTACCCGCACCCGGATGCTCCAGACCGAGTGTCTTCAAACACAGCCGACGCTCGCGCGCGATCGTCGTGAGTGCAGCCCGCGCGGCTTTGGCGGTGCGAAACAAGCCGAAGCAGTCACCGCCCTCAGGCAAAGGTCCCTCGAGCCGCTGTAAAACCGCCGCTGCGCCCTCGTCACCCACGAACCACGTGTGGTGCTCGCCACCGCCCCGCAAGCGACGGTTGTAGACCGGTTTGTAGTCGCGCACCCATTGCGCCTCGAGCAGCAGCGCGCCCAATTCGCCAGCCGTCTCGGTCCACTCGATACGCCGAACCTGTGCTGCCAAGCGCTGCGATTTCGAATCGCGCGTTGCGCCGCCGAAGTGAGCCAAGACCCGCTCGCGGATATTTTTGGCCTTACCGACATAGATGAGCGCATCGCCCTCGCCGATGAATCGATAAACGCCGCAAACTTCGGGCACGTCGTCGAGCAGATCAGGCGGCAAATGCGCGGGCAGCGACGGCCTTCGGCGCACGCGCTCGATCGCCTCGGCCAGGCGCCGCGGTGCGAGCGTCGCGCGCCAATGTTGCCACAGCTGTGCGAGCACGTCGGCGTCAGGCAAGGCGCGATGCCGACTCTCGCACTGAAGGCCATGTCGCTCGATGATCGCATCGAGATTGTGACGACCCGCCTCAGGGAACAGCTCACGCGAGAGGCGCACCGTGCAGGCGAGCGGCGCGCTGTATGCATAACCCGCGCGTCGCAACTCGCTACGGACGAAACCGTAATCAAAGCGCACGTTGTGTGCGACGAAGCGGCGTCCCTCCAAGCGCGTCAACACTTCGCGCGACAACGCCTCGAACGACGGCGCCTCGGCAACCATGTCGTTGCGGATGCCCGTCAGTCGCTGAATGGACGGAGGGATCGACACACCGGGGTTCACGAGCGAGCTCCAACGCGACTCGACCTGCCCGTCACGCATCGCCACGATCGCGATTTCCGTGATGCGGTGCCAAGCCGGATGCCCGCCCGTGGTCTCCACATCGACGAATGCGACCGGCTCGTCGATTAGACTCAGTTGGTTGTCACTCAAATCGTTGTCACTCAACCGAATGCGATCCAAGTGGTCTTCAATTCCGTGTACTTCTCGAAAGCGTGCAACGACTTGTCACGCCCGATGCCCGATTGCTTGTAGCCACCAAAAGGCACGGTGATGTCGTCGGCGTCATAGCAATTCACGTACACCATGCCCGAACGCAGCGCTCGTGCGGCCTTGTGCGCCACGTTGATGTCACGACTCCAGATTGCCGCAGCCAGACCGTACTCGGTCGAGTTGGCAATCGAGATCGCCTCGTCTAGGGTATCGAACGGAATTGTCGCCAGCACTGGACCAAAGATTTCTTCGCGGGCAATGGTCATCTGCGGCGAAACATCGTCAAACACGGTCGGCTCGATGTAGTAACCACCACTCTCCTGCCGAACGCGTTCGCCACCACAATGCAAGCGGGCACCCTGCTCGCGACCGCCATGGATATAGCCGAGCACGCGATTCATCTGCGTCTCATCTACCAATGCGCCGAGTCGGGTCGCAGCATCGAGCGGGTCTCCCGGCGTCATACGTTTGGCGATCGCGGTGATCCGCTCGAGCATCTCTGCACGAATCGGGCGCTGCACGAGCAAGCGGGATCCCGCCGAGCACATCTCGCCTTGATTGAAGAAGATCGCGAAAGCCGCCGCGGTCGCCGCCGCCTCGAGATCCGGGCAATCGGCCATGACGATATTGGCAGACTTGCCGCCGCACTCGAGTCCGACTCGCTTGAGGTTCGACTGACCGGCGTACTGCATGACAAGCTTGCCGGTGGCAGTCGAGCCGGTGAATCCGATCGCGTCGACATCGGCGTGCAGAGCCAGCGCTTTGCCGGCAGTGTGACCAAAACCGGGCACCACATTGAACACGCCAGGCGGAACGCCCGCCTCAATGGCCAACTCGGCAAGACGCAGCGCCGACAACGGCGATTTCTCCGAAGGCTTCAGCACCAAAGAATTGCCTGCGGCCAGAATCGGCGCCACTTTCCAGGCCGTCATGATCAACGGAAAATTCCACGGCACGATGGCACCCACCACACCGAGCGGCTCTCGGGTGATCGTCGCGAGCACCGAAGAGGCCGTCGGCGCGACTTCGCCGTAGATTTTGTCGATCGCCTCGGCATACCACTCGATGCAACGCGCAGCGCTCGGCACATCGACTTTGAGCGAGTCGCCGATGGGCTTGCCCATGTCGAGCGTCTCGAGTAGTGCCAGCTCGTCTTTGTGCGCACGAATCAGTTCGGCAAAGCGCTGCAAGACCCGCTTGCGCGCGCTCGGCGCTCGCGACGCCCACACACCGCTGACGAACGCCGCGCGCGCATCGGCGACGGCGATATCGATATCGGCACTCTGACCATCGGCGATCGGCGCAAGTAGTCGGCCGTCGATCGGCGAGTGCTTGTCGAAAGTCGCGCCGGCGAGCGAGGCAACACGTTGCCCGGCCACGAAGGCGCGGCCATCCGGCTTGAGTTCCGCGGCACGCTGGTGCCAATTACTGTTCGCGTTCATGGCGACGAGTTTACCCGGCCAGCGGAAACCCGGGATTGCACTATCCATCGGCAACACCGGCGCACGACGCACCAACCCAGTGCGGATTTGGAGTTAAAATGTCGCAAACCTGTCATGTAGACGCCTTACCACGCATGGCATGTCGTTTGCTTGAACAGTTTGGAACTTACCCCTTCGAGGATCAAAAACGCATGAAAAACCTCCCCCTTCTCGCGCTGCTGGCCGTAGCGGCTGTCGGCACTGTCGCTCGCGCCGAGATCAGCTCGACCGTGACGCTGGCCTCCGACTACGACTTCCGCGGCCTCAGTCAAACCGCCAAGGATCCGGCACTGCAATTGAGCCTCGACTGGGCCGGCGACTCGGGTTTTAGCGTCGGCGCCTGGGCCAGCAACGTCGACTTCGGACCGGACACCGTCTCGGACGTCGAGCTCGATATCTATGCGGGCTATAGCGGCAATTTCACCGAAGATTTCAGCTACAACTTCTCGGTGACGCAATACAGCTATTTCGACACCGCCGACAAAGTCGACTTCGCCGAGGCGGCCTTCGGTCTCGCCTATCAGGGCTTCTCGACCAAGTTCTGGTACGCCTGGGATTACGGCAACACCGGTCTGGCCGCCCGCTACATCGAGGCCAACCTCGAACTGCCGTTGCCACAAGATTTCGGGCTGCTGCTGCATGCGGGTCAGAGCAGCGGCGAATACTGGGCCGACGACAAGTACACCGACTTCGCCATCGGTCTGACCAAGACCGTTGGTAAGTTTGATCTCACTTTGAAGTGGGTCGACGGCAGCGACTACCGCCCGGGTAACAACGTCGACGGCGACGTTTTCAGCTCGGACAGCAAGGCTCTCTTTTCGGTGGCGACGAGCTTCCCTTGGGAGTGATCCGCCGCAGATAACGGGTACACTGCGGGGGCTATGACAGATTTCACGCCTAGCCCCCGCGAACTCGAGCTCGAGGCGCGAACCCAGCGCTTCGTTCGCGATGTCATCATCCCCTATGAATCCGATCCACGATTCCAGGGACCCATCACCGACGATCTCGTGCAGGAACTGCACGCAAAAGCCCGCGCGGTCGGGCTGCTCGCGCCTCACGTCGGCAGCGAATGGGGCGGCTACGGGCTGACCCATCGCGAAATCGCCACGGTGTTGCGCGCCAGCGGGTATTCGCTGCTCGGTCCCGTCGCGATGAATTGCATGGCACCCGATGAGGGGAACATGCACATGCTCGAGCGCATTGCGACGCACGCTCAGAAAGAGCGCTTCCTCAAACCGCTGGCAGCCGGCCTCACGCGTTCGTCGTTTTTCATGACCGAGCCGGATGGCGGCTCGGGCTCCGATCCGGACATGCTCAAAACCGAAGCCGTCGAAGACGGGGATCACTGGGTCATCAATGGCCGCAAGTGGTTCATCACCGGCGCCGAGGGGGCTGGCTTTGGCATCGTGATGGCGCGCACCGGTGGTCACCACTCAACCATGTTCCTCGTGCCGCTACCAGACCCGGGTATCGTGCTCGAACGCGTGATGCACACGGTCGATCACACCATGCCGGGTGGGCACGGCGTGTTGTCGCTGACGAATGTCCGAGTCCCCAAAGAAATGGTGCTCGGTGCGCCGCACGAAGGCTTCAAATATGCCCAGGTGCGGCTCGCGCCAGCCCGTCTGACCCACTGCATGCGTTGGTGGGGCGCTGCGCAGCGCGCTCATCACATCGCCACCGAATACGCATGCCGCCGGCAGGCTTTCGGCAAAGCGCTGATCGATCACGAGGGCGTCGGTTTCGCCTTGGCTCGTAACGAAGTGGATCTGAAGCAGACTCAGTTGATGATCGATTACGTGGCCTGGACCCTCGATCAGGGCAGCCGCGCCTCAACCGATTCCAGCATGGCCAAATACACCTGCGGCGAGACGCTGTTTCAGATCGTCGATCGTTGCGTGCAGGTGCTCGGCGGTAGCGGCATCGTCGATGAGACGCCGGTCTCAAAGATTTGGCGAGAGATCCGAGGGTTCCGCGTGTACGACGGCCCCTCGGAGGTTCACCTCTACTCGCTCGCCAGACGCTTGAAGCGCAAAACGGCCGCCGCGACGAGCGCAAGCCCGACGTAAAGCCCCATCGTCAACAAATAACCCGGGAAATATCCGGCGACCGCGGCCGCGTAAGCTCCCCAAGTCGTCGTCTCGGGCGATGGCGCAAGCCAATACATACCGAGATTCGCGACTACGAAAGTCACGAAAGCAGCAGCCGCGCCGACCGCGAGGATGAACGGCGCCCGTGCTCGCGCAGGGTCGGCCCCGAGCCAGTGGCCCGCGGCCCAAAGCGCACCATAAGCAGGAATCAAGAAAAAATACGCCGGCGAGTAGCAATCGGTCGGCGTGCCCAGCGCGAAGGCGGTCAAATCGGCCACCCAGGCCAAGACGAAGAACGCGGGGAACAAGCGCGGCTCACGTAGCCACAGACCGGCTAAAAAAAACACTGCCCACGACGCATCCGGCGGACCCTGCAACTCCCCGAAATGCCCCACTCGCGTCGCACTCATGGCCAGGGCCAAGCTCAACGCCAGCATCCAAAATCCACGACCTTTGATGGTGTCCGTCATGTTCCAACCCTCCCTCACAATCAACGCGGCGCGCTGTATCGCACGCTCAATAAAAATTCCCGGCCCAAGGCGGGGTACAACGTCGCCGTCTCGTAACGGCGATCGAATGCATTGGCAACTCGCAGCTGCATCGCGAGCGATGAGGTAGCGCGCCACTCCGACGTGAGATCGACGGTGACGACACTGCCGAGCTGCCGCGAGTTGGCGAGGTCATCATACCTGCGCCCCATCCAGTAGACACCGGTTCCGAACGACCAGTCGCCGAGCTGCCAATGCGCGGACGTCTTACCAGACCAGTTCGGACGACGCGGTAATTCACGCCCACGATTGAAGCCTGCGCTGCGATCCTCTGCTTGGAGCCAAGAGAGCGACTGACTCAAACGAAGCGGCCCTCGAGACCACTCGAGTTGCCCCTCCGCACCCTGCAATAGCGCACTCGCCACGTTGTTGGGTCGGAAGATCGCCACGTCGTAAGCGACCAGATCATCGACCTGGTTGCGATACAGCGACACCGACCAGCGCCCCCAATCAGTACGGCGTTTCACGCCGAGCTCGACGTTTCGCGATTTCTCAGGTTCGAGATCCGGGTTGCTGAACCCCGGGTAGTAGAGCTCGTTGAACGACGGCGCCTTGAAGGCGGTTCCGGCACTCGCGTACCACTGCCAACCCGGTGCCGAGCGGTAACCGACCGACGCGGTGCCCGTCTGGTGCGAGCCGAACTGCTCGTTGTCGTCGCTACGACCGGATAAGCCCCATTGCCAACGACCCGCACCAGCCGTGTATTGCGCAAACCAAGCGCGATTGAAACGCGATGCCACATCGAAACCGACGTCGCTCGCCACTCGATCGAGCAACCAGTCGGCACCCACGATCAAGGTTCCGGTGGCGAGCGAGACATCCGTTTGGAAGGTCGCCGAATCGCGTCGCGAATTGAAGGTGCTGCTGTAATCACCGGCAGGGCTGAAACTGGTGGACTCATCCCACGATCGACCGAGCGTCAACGTCGAACGCCACCCATCGACCCAAGCATGCTGTGCCTTGAATCCAGCCACTTGGTTGACGAGGTCGGAGCGATTCAAAAACGAACCGTCAAAAGCCACATCGGCCGTGGCGCGCTGCATGAACGCCTCGGCGCTCGCGCCTGAATCGAACTGGTAGCCGAGCCGAAGATTGGCGCTGTGGTTCTCATACGGGTCCCGATCCGGCTCGCGCGTGAAACAACCACCGCCCGGCGGAAAGGGCAAACCCAAACAAGCGTTCGTCCCATCGGTCTCGAGCAGACTCGCCTGCAAATCGACCGACCAGCCGTCGGCGGAGCCACCGAGGCCGAGCGCGGCTTGGCGAGTTCCGTTGGAGCCACCGGTCAAGCGCAGCGTTTGGCCTGCACCGGCACCGCGTCGCGTGAAGATCTGCACGACTCCGCCCATCGCATCCGGGCCGTACAGACTCGAGCGCACACCGCGCACGATTTCGATGCGTTCGATGCTGTCGATCGGCAAATCCTGGATCGCCGGAATACCCGCCGACACCGAACCGATTCGCACCCCGTCGATCAACCACAACACGTGATCCGACTCTCCACCGCGCAGGTACAAGGAGGTCGGCTGACCGATGCCGCCCTGTCTTGCGAGGTTGATCCCTTCGACGCCTTGCAGGAGCTCATCCAGTGTGCGCGCCTGCAGCTGATCGATCTCGGCGCGCTCGATCACCGTCACCGAGGCCAAACTCGCATCGAGCTCTTCGCTCAAGCGCGAGGCCGTCACCACCACGGCCGGCTGGGCCGCGAATCCGCCTACCGAACCAAACGGTATCAACAGGACAACGCCCCAATACAGCTTCTTGGACATTCGTCATCTCCGGAGCCGAGCACCACCCGTGCGCGTCTGCAGCGATTCACGAGGCCGGTCTCCGGACTGACGAGTGGAATCAACCTTGGATTCCGCGGGCGATCGACCTTCCCACAAGCCGAAACTTGCAGTGGTCGAGGAGAGATCGCCCTGCCTCGCTTACCGTTGCGGGGGCAGTGCCGGATTCACACCGGCTTCCCGTTTCACCCTCGCTGCGACGATCGCAGCGGGGCACCTCACGAACGGGCAAGAGGCTACGCTCGGCGCGCGGATGCCGTCAAGCGATGCGCGCGCGGCGTCAGGAACTGCAAGAGAGCGCCGAACAACCGGGACGATCACGCGCCCACTCGGGACGATGCTGCGCGTAGCGCTCATCGCCCTCGCGTTTTTCGTAAGGATTACCGAGCACTTGCTGTAACGCTTCAAGTGGCGCTAAGTCACCTTCTGTCGCGGCATCGATGGCCATCTGCAGTAGATAGTTGCGCGGCACGTAGCACGGATTGACCGCATTCATTCGCTCGCGACGCCGCTCCGTGGACAAGCCAACGCCGACCTTCAACTCCGCTGCAACACGATCACATCGCCAACGTAACCAGCTTTCCCAACGCATCGCGAGTTCGTCCGACAAGTTCTTCGGGTCATAGAGCGCTGCACGCACGACGCCGATGTCGTCGATCTCGGCGAGCATCCGAAAGAAGATCGTCATGTCGGTCTCGGCTGCGCCTAACAACTCGAACAGCCTCTCGATGGCCTCGGTGTCGCCGTCGCGATCGAGTGCATGGAGCCCGAGTTTTTGCGCGAGCGAGAGGCGAAACTGCCGTGCATAGGTTTCGCGATAGCGCTCGAGCCCGGTCTCGAGTGCCTCGCGCGAGTTCACGAGCGGCAGCAAAGCTCCGGCGAGCCGCGCGAGGTTCCACAAAGCGATCTGTGGTTGGCGACCGTAGGCATAACGACGCCCCTCAGCGTCGGTGGTGTTCGGCGTCCAATTCGGATCGTAGTGATCGAGCCAACCATACGGACCGTAATCGATCGTGAGGCCGAGTATCGACATGTTGTCGGTGTTCATCACGCCATGCACGAAGCCGACCCGCATCCAATGCGAAATCATCACGGCGGTGCGCTCGCAAATCTCGCCGAACCATGCGGCATAGTCCGGCAACCGATCGGCTTGCCAATACTGCGGATAGTCGTGCCGAATCACGAAATTAGCCAACTCACGCAGGCGATCGAGCTCGTTCATCGCCGCATGCAGTTCAAAGTTACCGAAACGGACGAACGACGGTGCGACCCGGCAGACGATGGCGCCGGGCTCAGCTTGGGGGTTGCCGTCGTAGAACATATCGCGAATCACCGTCTCGCCGGTCGCCACGAGACTCAGCGCTCGTGTCGTCGGCACACCCAGCGCATGCATCGCCTCGCTGCAAACGAACTCGCGCAAGCTCGAACGCAGCACTGCCCGACCGTCCGCTCGGCGCGAATACGGTGTCGGCCCCGCGCCCTTCAGCTGCAGTTCGAAACGCCCGCCCGAGCGGCCCTCGATCTCGCCCAAGGAGATCGCGCGCCCATCGCCCAACTGCCCTGCCCAATGACCGAATTGATGGCCTCCGTAGCGCGCGGCATAGGGGCGCATGCCAGCGGCCAACTCGTTGCCAGCCAAGATGAAAACGGCGCCATCCTGATCCGTCGCGGGCCGGGCAAGATCCAACAGCGCCGCGCAGTCCTCCGACCACGCCAACAAACGCGGTGCACTCACCGCTTGAGGCCGCACGCGCGAAAACGCCACATTCGGCACTTGGCGCGAGAAATTCGGCGCATCCGCCTCGCCCTCGAGCTCATCGACGAAGCGACTTTGAAAATTCAGGTCGGACAACTTACGCGCCATGCCGAGGATTATATGATTGCGCGCATGAGCTCTCGTGTGACGATCGCCTCCCTACACGTTTATCCGGTCAAATCCGCTCGCGTCATCGACTGCCAAGAGGCGCGGCTCGGGCCTCGCGGCCTGCAGCATGATCGGCACTGGATGCTGATCGACCACGACGGGCGATTTTTGACGCAACGCAGTCATCCGCAACTGGCGCGCCTCGCGGCCCTCGTGCAAGGCGACACTCTGCGACTTGCGCATCCCGATTGCGGCGAGCTGAGTGTCGACTTATCAAGCGATCTGCCCGCACCCTTGGATCCGATCCGCCGAGTCACGATCTGGAAGCGGCATCACGATGCGCTCGATGCCGGTGACGACGCTGCGCGGTTTTGCACTCGTCTGATCGGTGCACCGGCTCGATTGGTCGCGGCCATCGATCAGAACTTTCCGGACGGTTATCCGCTTTTGGTCTGCAACGAAGCGTCGTTGCGCGATCTGAATCGGCGCATGCCAGCGTCGTTGCCCATGAGCCGCTTCCGACCCAATCTCGTCTTACGCGGCCTCGACGCTTGGGACGAGGACCGTATCGCGACCCTGCGCATCGGGACGGCGCGGCTGAAGCTCGTCAAACCCTGCACGCGCTGCGTGATCACGAGCCTCGATCAGTCCACCGGCATGTCCGCGGACGACCCGCTGCCCACGCTGCGTGCATTTCGCTGGAACGCGACGCTACACGGCGTGACGTTCGGTGAGAACGCCGAGGTCCACAGTGGCTCGGGAGCCACCTTGAAAGTTGGCGATGCGGTGGAAATCAGCTGGCGCTGAGGCGCGCGGCCGCGATCAAGCCGGCGGCGGGCCGACCAACTGCACGCGTGAGGTCACCTGACCTTTGAAGTCGAGCCAGGCGTGGTTGGCGTAGTCGTACAACTTGCAGCTGCGCACGCACTCTCGGTAGCTGCGCCAGTTCATGCGATACACCTGGTATTGATTGTCGAAGCGCTCGCTGAGCAAGCGCTGTGCCTTGCGCAGCGAATACATCGGAATACGCGGATTCAGATGGTGCGCGTTGTGTTCCATGATGTTGTGGAGCAAGCGATCGAGGCCGAACGGAAACCGCACATGAACGGTCGCTGTGAGGTAAGCGCGATAGCGCTGCCACTCGTGCCGCGCCTGAAACCACGCAATCGCCGGATGGGTATGGTGCACGAACACCACAAAGCCCATCACCACGTTCCACAGCGCGAACGGCACGATCACCCCGAACGCCAGCAACAACCAAAAACTCTGCTCGGTGCGCGCGGCGACCACGGCGACGAGTGCAACCCAGCCGATCATGGCGACCGTCACCAGCGCGCTATCCCAATGATATTTGGCGCGACTCGCACCGATCTGACGTTTGGTGGCGAAGTACAGTTTCTTCCACCAAAGCTCGAGGAAGTAATAAAGACCCCAACCGGCACCGCTGCGATAAATTCGCTCGAGCACACGGCGATACCCGGGCAGCGCGTCGAATTCTTCTTTCGAGAACGGCGCCCACACTTGGTCGCGACCCTTCAGGTTGTTGAAGCCGTGATGCGCCACGTTGTGACCCACATCCCAAAGGCTGAACGCCGTCATTGAGGGCAGGAAGGCCACTCGGCCAAAGATGTCGTTGAGCAGGCGGCTCTTGAAGAAAGCGCCATGGCAGGCGTCGTGCCCAATCAGGAACAGGCGCACGATCCCGGCCGTCACCAAAATTGAGCCGAGGACTTTCAGCAACAAGCCGCCGTCCATCAGAACCAAGGCGAGACCACCGCCAAAAATCAGCAGATCCACGCTCAAAGCCAAGGCCGGTTTCCAATAGCCTGCATTTTCGAAGGCGAGCAACAGGGCCTTACGGCTCACGCTCGTGGAGGGGTCTGCCTGCGGAGGTCCGAGAGTTTTCATAGGCCCATTCTAACCGAGCGGCGGCATAATGTTCGGCATGACGTTTATTTCTCCCATCCTGCGCTCGGAAACTCAGGACTTGACCGCGTTGGGCACCCCGCTCGCCCCGACCGAGCGGCAGGTCGCCCTCCAAATCGGACGCAGTTTGGTCGAGGGCGCCAGAGCGCGCGCTAACGAGCGGCCCTACCTCGATGCGTTCTTGCAGGAGTTTGGTCTCTCCAACCAGGAGGGCATCGCTTTGATGTGTCTGGCGGAGGCCTTGCTGCGCATCCCGGATGACGACACCGCCGATCGCTTGATCGCCGAGAAACTCGCGAGCGGCAACTGGGACTCCCACTCGGGGCACTCCGACTCGCTCTTCGTCAACGCATCGACTTGGGGCTTGATGTTGACCGGTCGTCTCGTCGACTTGCCCGATGCGCTGCGCAGCAACGCCACGGGCTGGTTGCGGCAACTGACGCAGCGCGCGAGCGAACCTTTGGTGCGTCAAGCGCTGCGACGGGCGATGAAAATCATCGGCAGCGAATTCGTGGTCGGGCGCGATATCGAAGAAGCGTTGCAACGGTCGGCGACCGACCGAGGTCTCGCGCTGTGCTCCTTCGACATGTTGGGCGAAGGCGCTCGTACCGACGAGGACGCCCGGCGCTACTACGAGGCGTACGTTGCCGCGATCGAACAAATCGGGCGTCGCGCGGTCGGGGCGCTGCATGAGCGCTCGTCGATCTCGATCAAACTCTCGGCGCTCGACCCGCGCTACTCGGCCATCCAACGCGACCGGGTTCGAGAAAAATTGATTCCCCGTGCGCTCGAGCTGGCGCGTTTAGCAGCGGCGCACGGTATTGGGCTCACCGTCGATGCCGAAGAACAAGATCGTCTGGAGATTTCACTCGAGATCTTCGCAGCCATGACCGGCGATCCAGCAACACGCGACTGGCCGGGTCTCGGTCTGGCCGTGCAAGCCTATGGTCGCCGCGCGCTGGCGGTGATCGATCACGTCGCAGAATTGTCGCGATCGCAGCGACGCGCCGCCGCCGTGCGTTTGGTCAAAGGTGCTTATTGGGACAGCGAAATCAAGCGTGCTCAAGAGCGCGGGCTCGCCGAGTATCCGCTCTATACCCGCAAGTGCTCGACCGACCTGTCCTACCTCGCCTGCGCGCGCGGATTGCTCGCGGTATCCGATCGAATTTATCCGCAATTCGCCACTCATAACGCGCACACCATCGCGGCCGTGCTTGGCTTGGCGAGGGCGCGCCGCGACGCGATCGGCACTGCCGTGGATTTCGAATTCCAACGGCTGCACGGCATGGGGACTCTGCTCTACGACGAGGCTCACCGGCAGTTGTCCGATCTGCCGCGCGTGCGCGTCTATGCGCCCGTCGGTCCGCACGCGGATCTGCTCGCCTATCTCGTGCGTCGCCTACTCGAGAACGGCGCCAACACGTCCTTCGTCAATCGCTTCATGGACGACAGCGTGCCCGTCGAGCACGTGGTCTCGGACCCCATCAGCGAAATCGAAACGCTCTCGAGCATCGAACACGACCGTATCCCACTGCCGATACACCTCTACGGCACGGCGCGATTGAACTCTCGAGGCGTCGACTTCGGTCGTCGCTCGAGCATCGAGCAGATTCAGCACTACCTGCGAACTACACTGAATCTGCCCTCACCCGTCAGTCGCTACGCAACGCCCGCGCTCGTCGATGCCGCGTTTCGTACCGCGAGTCTCGCCTTCCCTGACTGGCACCGCCGGCCCGTCGATGCTCGCGCCGAGATCCTCGAGCGCGCAGCCGACTTGCTAGATCAAGCGAGCGAGGTCTTTCTCGCCTTGCTTGCCCAAGAGGCCGGCAAGACCGCAAGCGATGCGATCGCCGAAATTCGTGAAACCATCGACTTCTGTCGCTACTACGCCATGGCCGCGCGAGCGCTGCAAGGACACGCGAGCGTTCTAGATGGCATCACCGGCGAGCGGAACGAATTGAGCCATGTTGCGCGCGGAGTCTGGTGCTGTATCAGCCCGTGGAACTTTCCGCTGGCAATTTTCACGGGACAGATCGTCGCTGCGTTGGTGACGGGCAATACGGTGATCGCCAAACCCGCCGAGACGACGCCCGAAGTCGCGCTCGCGATGACCGAACTGCTGTATCGCGCTGGCGTGCCACGGGATGCGTTGCACGTCTTGCCGATGGTAGGCAAAGAATTCGGCGAGATCGCGTTGCGTCAACCGACGCTGGCCGGTGTCGTCTTCACGGGCTCGACCCGAACGGCGCAATGGCTAAACCGGGCGCTCGCTGCGCGCGACGGCGCGATCCTGCCGCTGATCGCCGAAACCGGCGGTATCAACGCCATGATCGTCGATTCCACGGCGCTGCCCGAGCAGGTGGTCGACGATGTGCTGAACTCCGCGTTCGGCAGCGCTGGGCAGCGTTGCTCGGCACTGCGACTGCTGTGTCTGCAAGCCGAGAGCGCCGATCGCATCCTGAACATGCTCGAAGGCGCCATGGATACGCTCGTCGTCGGCGATCCGACGGATCTCGCGGTCGATGTCGGGCCGGTGATCGCCGCGTCGGCCGCCACCGATCTCGAGCGTCATGTCGAGCGCCTGTGTCAGCGTGGCCGCTTGCGCAAACGCGTCGCACTCTCAGCCAATACCGGCGCGCTGCCGAAGGATCGCTTCGTCACCCCTGCACTGATTGAGATCGACTCGGTCGGCGCGCTCGATTGCGAAGCCTTCGGGCCGATTCTGCATGTGCTGCGCTATCAGATCGACGAGCTGCCGCAACTGCTCGATGACTTGCGGGCGAACGGCTACGGTTTGACGCTCGGCGTCCAGACACGGCTCGATGGAACACGACGCAGCGTGTTTGAGGGCACGTTGGCTGGCAACGTCTATGTGAATCGCAACATGATCGGTGCCGTGGTTGGCGTCCAACCCTTTGGCGGCACGGGGCTCTCTGGCACCGGCCCTAAGGCTGGAGGCCCGAGCTATCTCGCTCGATTCACGACCGAGCGCGTGCTGACCATCAACACCACGGCGACCGGCGGCAACACCGCGCTACTGACACTTGAGTGAGATCAGCCGCAGCGCTTATCGACGCCAGCTCGGCGGACTCTCGGTGGGCAACTGCAACTGTTCAAGGGCTGCGGCCAGGCGGGCGCGCTCAAGTGCGCCCACGTCGACCAACGCCTGCAAAGCCGCCAACACGATGCTCGCGCGATCCACCTCAAAGAAACCGCGCAAGGCCGAGCGGGTATCGCTGCGTCCGAAGCCATCGGTGCCGAGTGTCATGAAACGACGACCCGGCAGGTAGCTAGCGAGCAACTGTGGTACGGCTCGAACGTAATCACTCGCCGCGACGATCGGCGCCGCGCCGAGCAGGCAGTTTTCGAGGTGGCTCGTGCGCGCCGCGGCGAGCGGATGCAAGCGGTTCCAACGTTCGCACTCGGCAGCCTCACGCGCGAGCTCGCTGTAGCTCGTCACGCTCCACACCTCGCTAGCGATGCCAAAATCTTTGGCAAGCTGCGCGGCTGCCGCAAGGACCTCTCGCAAGATCGCGCCCGAACCGAGCAAGCGGATCGGCCCTCGAGCGCTCGTCACAGCGTCCGTCATTGCGCCCGCATCGAAACGGGTGTGGCAATACATCCCACGGATGACCCCTTCAGCCGCACCCGCCGGCAGCGAAGGCTGCGGGTAATTTTCGTTCATGACGGTGAGGTAGTAGAACTCATCGCACTGTTGCTCCAATAAACGCCGCGCACCGTAGTCGAGAATCACGGCGAGCTCGCCGGCGAAGGCCGGATCGTAGGCACGACAATTGGGAATGGTCGCTGCCACCAGATGACTGGAACCGTCCTGATGCTGTAACCCCTCACCGCCCAAGGTCGTACGACCCGAGGTTGCTCCGACGAGAAAGCCTCGAGCGCGCTGATCCGCTGCGGCCCAGATGAGATCACCGACGCGCTGGAAACCGAATATCGAGTAGTAGATGTAGAGTGGCAGCAGCGTGACACCGTGCACGCTGTAGCTCGTCGCGGCGGCCACCCACGAAGAGAGCGCACCCGCCTCGGTGATCCCCTCTTCGAGCAACTGTCCGTCGCGACTCTCACGATACGAGAGCAAAGATCCGGCGTCCTCCGGCTCGTACAACTGCCCGAGTGGCGAGTAAATGCCAATTTGTCGAAAGAGACTGGCCATGCCGAAGGTGCGCGCTTCATCGGCCACGATCGGCACGAGACGCGGACCGAGCGTGCGATCACGCAGCAGGTTGCCCATCAGGCGCACGAGCGCCATGGTGGTCGACATCTCCTTGCCGTCGGCCTCGACGGCAAATTGGGCGTAGCTCTCGAGCGATGGCACCGTCAGCCCAGTTGCGACACTGCGGCGCTGCGGCAGCGGGCCGCCCAAAGCCGTTCGGTGCTCGCGCAGATAGCGCATCTCCACGCTATCGAGAGGTGGCTTGTAGAACTGCAACTCGATGACCTGCGCATCCGTGAGCGGCAAGTTGAATCGATCACGGAACTCGAGCAAGGCTTCGACATCCAGCTTCTTCTCTTGATGGGCCGTCATGCGCGACTCGCCCGCACGACCCATGCCGTAGCCTTTCTTGGTTTTAGCCAAGATCACCGTCGGTTGACCACGATGCGCTGCAGCAGCAGCGAACGCGGCATAGAGCTTACGCGGATCATGACCGCCACGTTTGAGCGCATCGATCTCGGCTAAAGACATATGCGCCACGAGCGCGCGCAGCTCCGGATCGAGACCAAAGAATTTTTCTTGGTTGTAGGCGCCGTCGTTGGCACCCAAGGTCTGATACTGCCCATCGACGGTCTGCGAGAAAGCTTTCAGCAACGCGTGATTCTTATCGCGCGCAAACAAAGCGTCCCAGTCCGAGCCCCACAACACCTTGATGACGTTCCAGCCGGCGCCCGTGAAGAGCGCCTCGAGCTCCTGAATGATCTGCCCGTTACCGCGCACCGGTCCGTCGAGCCGCTGCAGATTGCAGTTGATGATGAAGGTGAGATTGTCGAGCTTCTCGCGCGCCGCCAAGGTCAACGCCGCGATCGACTCCGGCTCGTCCATCTCACCGTCGCCGAAAATACCCCACACCCTTCGCTGAGACGTGTCGGCGAAACCACGATGTTCGAGATAGCGTAAGAACCGCGCCTGATAAATCGAATTGATCGGGCCGATCCCCATCGAACCGGTTGGGAATTGCCAGAACTGCGGCATCAGCCAGGGGTGCGGATACGAACACAGCCCACCGCCACCGACTTCCTGGCGATATCGAGCGAGCTGTTCCTCACTGAGTCGATCTTCGAGATAGGCACGCGCATAGATGCCGGGCGCCGAGTGCGGCTGGAAGAAGACGAGATCGCCACCGCCTTGTGCGTCAGGACCGCGAAAGAAATGATGCAATCCGGTTTCAAAAATCTCGGCCGCCGAGGCGTATGTCGCCACGTGCCCGCCGAGCTCACCGTAAGCCTTGTTCGCCCGCACCACCATCACGAGCGCATTCCAACGCATGATCGCCGTCAATCGCTCCTCGAGCGCCACATCGCCCGGATGAATCGCCTGCTCATCAAGCGGGATGCTGTTTTGGTAAGCCGAGTACGGCATCACGTGCGCCATGACACCGAGGCGCTGCGCCTCTTGCTCCAACTGTGTGAGCAAGTACAAACCGCGTTCGCGACCGCCGCTCGCCACGGCCGTGCGCAGTGCGTCCAACCACTCCCGCGTTTCTTGCGGGTCGATGTCGTCAGGCAAATTCATACGGGGGATGATACCGACTCAAAGTGGCGGATACGCCGAGCGCTCAGTGCCCGGAGTGTCCGCGCGGCTTTCTGATATTCACGGTGGTCTCGGGCGACTTCGGCAGCGGCTGCTGCAGCGGCAGGCTCGTGCCCCCGGCACTGGATTCACGCGAGACGGTCGGGGTGCTGCCCGTGAACTCATAGGCCACGGTGCCCGGCGGGTGACGATAAGCACCCGGGTCAGCGTAGTCGTTGCGTTTCTGTCCACGCCGCACTTTGACCACGCTGAACATGCCGCCCATGCCAACGGCACCGAACGGTCCCTCGCCCATCATCATCGGCAAGGTGTTCGTCGGCATCGGCATGCGCATGGTCGACATCTCATCCATACCGCGCTCGCCCATCGCCATGTAACCCGGCACCAGATCATTGATCTTCGCAGCCAAGTCATCCTGCTTGACGCCAATCATGGTGGGGACATCGTGCCCCATGGCGTTCATCGTGTGATGGCTCTTGTGGCAGTGGAACGCCCAGTCGCCTTCCTCGTCGGCCAAAAATTCGATCTGCCGCATTTGACCAACGGCGATATCTTGGGTGACTTCGTACTGACGTGTCGTCGTTGGCGTCGGACCCCCATCGGTGCCGGTCACGAGAAACTCATGGCCGTGCAGATGAATCGGATGGTTGGTCATCGTGAGATTGCCGATACGAACACGAACGCGATCCATATGGCGGACCACCAAAGGGTCGATCCCCGGAAAGACCCGGCTGTTCCACGACCAGATGTTGAAGTCGAGCATGGTCATGATCTTGGGCGTGGCGCTGCCCGGGTCGATGTCGAAGGAACTCAACAGAAAACAAAAATCGCGATCCACCTCGGCAATCAATGGATGCTTATTTTTCGGATGTGTGACCCAAAACCCCATCATCCCCATCGCCATTTGCACCATCTCGTCGGCGTGCGGGTGATACATGAAGGTGCCGGGGCGCCTCGCCACGAATTCATAGACGAACGTCTTGCCGGGCGGAATACCCGGCTGCGTCAAGCCGACGACGCCATCCATGCCCGACGGCAAGCGCTGCCCGTGCCAATGCACCGAGGTGATCTCCGGCAGCTTGTTGGTCACGAAGATGCGCACGCGGTCCCCCTCGACGACCTCGATGGTCGGACCCGGACTCTGACCGTTGTAGCCCCAAAGATTGGCTTTGAAGCCCGGCGCGAACTCGCGCTGTACCGGTTCGGCGACCAGATGGAATTCTTTGACCCCGCGATTCATTCGCCACGGCAGCGTCCAGCCGTTGAGCGTCGCCACCGGCCGATAGGGACGTCCCGACGCGGGCTCCAAAGGTGGCCGTGTTCCCGGCGAGGTTTCAATCACCGGTTCGGGCAAGGCAGCGAGCGCGGCTTTGGCGACCGTGGCTGCCGCCACCGCACCGCCCGTCAGACTCGCCAACTCGAAAAACCGTCGTCTGGAAGTCATCGCTCTACTCCGGGTCGGCCGAGCAACGAAGCCTGTAGATCCGCCTCGGCAAGCCAGAAACGCTCACTCGTCTCGATCGCGGCGATCACGGTGTCGACCTGTTCGCGTGCGTCGGACAACAACTCGAATACACCGAGCAACATGCCGTTGTATCGCAACAGCGTCTCCTCGGACATCGCCTTTCGCAGCGGCACGAGCACGTCGCGGTGGTGCACGGCGTCGTCATAGGCACTGCGGTAAGCGCCATAACCCACTCGCAAATCGGATGACGCCACCAACGCCGTCTGCTCCAACTCGGCAGCGGCAGCACGCAACTGCGCGCGCCCCGCGCCACGCTGCAAATCACCGGCATCGAAGATCGGCAGCGCGAACTCGACCTCGAAACCGCGGGTCTCTTGTTCGCGCAACGAGAGTGTCACGTCGGTGAGACTCGTGACACGGGTCAATCCGTACGCGGCCGCCGCGGCGCGCCACTTCGCATTCGCGAGCCGCAGATCGAGACGGGTCGCCGTGATGGTACGCGCGACATCGGGCGCGGACATCGGGGCGGTCGGCAAGTCCGGCAAACGCGCAGGCAACGTGACGAGACGAAGTTGATCTCCGTCGAGACCGAGCAAACGCCCCAGAGATTCGCGTGCTGCCAACTCGTGCTGCCGTGCCACGATCAGACGCGATCGCGCATCGGCTTGATAGCTCTGCTGACGGGCCCGCTCGAGCAGGTTGAAATTGCCGGCGGCTTCCATCCGCACGGCCAGTTCAGCACTGGCTTCGGCACTCGTGAGCACACGCTCGGCGTAACGCCGTTTCTCACCGGCCGCCACCGCCTCCACCCAGCTGCGACGAACCGCCGTCATCTGCGCGAGGACGTCGGCGGCAAGCTGCACCCGACCCGCTTCGACATCGGCTGCCGCGACGCGTCGGCGTTGCGGTAGCGTCAACACATCGAGCACGCCGAAGGCGAGCCAGCGCTCGATATCGAGCCCCTCAGAAGATCGCAGGCGTTCATAAGAGAAGCTCGGGTTCGCGATCCGCCCGGTCATGGCCGCCGAGTTGAGCTCGCTCTCGTGCAACGCGAGCAAGCGGCGCATCTCGGGGCTCTGCGCGAGCGCGATTCGCAGTGCACTCTCACGCCCGAGCGGCGCTGTCAGCAACGGTCCGATGTCGACTGCCTCATCCGTTGGCGCCGCTGCCGAGCGCATGGCCAAAGATCGCTCGGCTGGCCAATCGACGCTCGCGCATCCAGCCGACATCGCCGCGGACAACGCTATGAGGACACATCGCACAGAGTTCATCGGCCGAAGTTTAGCAGCAGATCCCACCTGACCCGAAAGGGGTTGAATGTCCGGACATTTGCGCTATCCTCCGCTGCGTACCACCGCAACTGCCGGGATAGCCGTGAACGAAGCTTCATCAGCGGATTCCACCCCATCGGGCGAGAGCCTGTCGCATCGACTGGCCGCGTACGCCGCCAGGTTCGATTTGACTGCGGCACCAGCACCCGTCATCGAGCATCTCAAGCGCTGCATGCTCGATGCGATCGGCATCGCCTTCGCCTCGAATTCATTCGAGTTTGCGGCTCGCACCGCTGCCGGGGTCGGTGAGGTCGCGGGGGTGGGTGATTACGTGGTGATCGGTCGCCGCGAGCGGCTGCCGCTGCGCGATGCGGCGCTGCTGAACGGCATCCTGATTCACGGCCTCGACTACGACGATACGCACCCGCCGAGCGTCGTGCACGCCACAGCGAGTGCTTTGCCGGTGGTGTTAGCCGAGGGCCTGCGTCGTCGCTGTAGTGGCCAACGGGCTCTGGCGGCGTTTCTTTTGGCAGTGGAAGCCGATGCACGGATCGGGATGCATGCCGGTGGCTGGTGGCAGAAGGCTGGATTTCATCCGACCGGCGTGGTCGGGGTCTTTGGTGCGGCACTCGCAGCCGGTCACATCGAAGGCCAGTCGCTCGCGCAATTGGTCGCAGGACAAGGTATAGCGCTCAGCATGGCGAGCGGCACGATGGAATTTCTCGCCGACGGCAGTTGGACGAAGCGACTTCATCCCGGTTGGGCGGCTGCGAGCGGCATCACCGCCGCTGCGCTCGCCCGCCACCATTTTGAAGCTCCGCGCGCCGCGTTCGATGGACGGTTCGGCTTATTCAACACGTTTCTCGGCGATCGCTGGCCCGACGGGCAACTCGATATGCTGGCCTCGCTCGGACAAACATGGGAGTCGGCCAGCGTCGCAATCAAGCCTTATCCCGTTTGTCATTTCAACCACGCCTGCGGCGATGCAGCGCTGGCGCTGCAAGCCGAACATGGATTCACGGCGGACGACGTCGTGGCCATCACGGCGCGAATCCATTGCAATCAAATGCCCGTCGTCTGTGAACCGGCGGAGGCGAAGCGGCGCCCTCAGAGCGACTACGACGCCAAGTTCAGCCTGCCCTTCTTCGTGGCAGCTTGTCTGGTTCGGGGAAAGTTCGGTCTGCAAGAGTTGGAACCGTCGTCACTGAATGACCCAGCGATTCTGAGGTTGTGTGCACAGGTGCAGTGCGAACACGATGCCGAATCGGCCTTCCCGGAGTTCTTCTCCGGCGAAGTGGCCATCACGCTGCGCGACGGTCGACGCCTGCAGCGTCGCGAACGTATCAATCGCGGGACGGCCGAGCGCCCGCTCACCCAGTCGGAAATCGAAGCGAAGTTTTTCGACAACGCGCAACTTCGGATCTCACGCAGTCAAGCCGACGCGGTCATCGAGGCCGTCATGGCGCTCGATCGAGCGCAGGACCTGCAGCGTCTTTGTGATGTTCTCGCGTTGCCGTCATAGACCCCCAACGTCATGCTGCCGCTCATCGCGTTTACCGGTCGTTTTCAACCTTTCCATTGCCAACACTTGGAGATGGTCCGGTTCGCGTTGCAGCACGCCTCCCAAATTTTGATCGGCATCACCAATCCGGATGCGGAGCATCGCGAGCAGCATCCGAGTAGTCGTCACCGACATCTGGCCGAATCCAATCCGCTATCCCTGTGGCAGCGCAGGCAGCTGATCGAAGCGGCGCTCATTGAAGATGGCCTTGCAAAGTCGTCGTGGGACATCGTGGCGTTTCCACTCGATCAGAGCGAACGCTGGCCCGCGCTGGTGCCGCTCGGAACGCCCCAACTCGTGCGCGTTTTCTCCGAGTGGGAGCGCGAGAAGGTCCGCCGGTTTGAAATGGCGGGCTATCCGACGCTGGTCATTGAGGGCGACCCGGCCGAGCGGTTGTCGGCATCGGATGTGCGAACCGCGTTGCGCAACACCCAGCAAGTTCCCACGAGTGTTCCACCGGGCGCGCGCGAGCTGCTCGGCTGTTGGTTCAACGAGAACAGCGGAGCTTGGCATGGTGGATGATCGTCTCCCCATCTTGCTCGTGATTCTGGATGGTCTTGGCGATCGCGCCGCCGCGGAGCTCGATGGGCGAACGCCGTGCGAAGCTGCCTCGACGCCCAATCTCGATGCGCTGGCCGCGATGGGGGTCAACGGCGTTCATGTGCCTTTCGGACCGGGTCGCGCCACCTCTAGCGAGCACGCGCATTGGGCGCTGTTTGGTTTTGGCGATATCGCCTTTCCCGGACGCGCCGCCATCGAGGCGCTTGGCGTTGGCCTCGATCCGCCCGTCGGAGTACCGCTTTTTCATTTGGCGCTGCGCGCGGCCATCCGACGCGACAACGCCCTGCACCTCGGTGCGCGCGCGAGACCCAAGCAAGATGTCGAGGCGTGCGCGGCGCTGTTCGCGGCCTTGAGCGGCCGCACGAAAGCCGGTATTCGATTTGATCTTTTGCCGCTGCGCACCGGCGAGTCGGTGTTGTGTGCGCACGGCGCGAGCAGCCACGAAGTGAGCGACAGCGATAGTTTGTTCGACCACCTTCACCCGTGGATGCGCCCAATCGCGCTGCCAGAGGCGAAAGATCGCGTTGCAGCCGAGGCGCTCGCGAGCGCACTCGAGACGTGGTTGATCGAGAGTCGTCGAATACTGCTCCGTCATCCGATCAACGCCGAACGACGCGCCGCGGGATTGCCGATGCTCGATGTCGCGGTCACCAAATGGGCGAGCCTGCTCAATCCTGCGCTGCCCTCCTTCCAGAGCGCGATTGGCGTACGCGGTGCGGCCATCACCGATACAGCACTCTATCGAGGGCTTGCTCGAGTGCTCGGCATGGAGCTCATCGACATTCCATACGATCCCACCGACGCGGCAGGTGACATGAGTCGGCGAATCGCGGCAGCCGCTGAACTGTTGAAGTCGAACGCGTTCGTGCATGTCCACGTCAAGGCGACCGACGAGGCCGGACACTCCAAAAAACCCCACTTCAAGCGCGATGTCATCGCCGCCACCGATGCCGGTCTGAGCGCACTGCCCGCACTCGCTCGACGCGCGGTCGTCGCTGTCACGGGTGATCATGCCTCGCCGTCCGTCGGCAGTCTGTTGCATAGCGGCGACCCAACTCCGTTCGTCGTGGCCGCACCGGGCTTGCGTGCCGACTCGGTTGCCACGTTCGGCGAACGCCCCGCCTTGACGGGTGAGTGCGGTCGCTTGCGCGCGGCCGAGGTCTTGCCGCTGCTTTTGGGTCTCGCCAACCGCCCGTTCTTCATCGGACACCGACCAGGCGCCTACTCGACTTTGGCGCTGCCCGATGCGCCCGAACCCATGCCAGTTATCTTTGAGGAGTGAACCGCATCATGCCGACCGACCACACTTCGCCGCTCGACGCCGAACTCAAGCCACCCGCGCATTTGGCGGATATCCTGACGCGCGTGCGTGCGCTGCACCGCGACGAGGTTGTGCCGCGTGAGGAGGCTCTCAAACATCGCCTGGAGGACGAACGGCTGTTCCTCGATGCCGATGGCAAATTGCATCCCGAGATCCTCGCCGCTCGACGTGAAATCATGCGCGCGGCCGGCAAGGCCGGTGTTTACAGCGCGCACTTACCGACTCATCTCGGCGGTGGCGGCCTCGGTCGCACCGACATGATCTACGTCGAGGAACAAGTCTATGGTTACGGCTGCGGCCTCAACCCGGCGCTGCTCTCGTGGTCCGAGGGCGCAACGCCGCGGCTGTTGTATTGCCACGATCATCAACGCGAACAATTCACTCAACCGCTCGTTCGCGGCGAGAAGACCAGTCTGCACGCGGTCACCGAAGCCGGTGCGGGATCCAACCTGTTCGATATGAAGACCCACGCGCGCCAGCGCGGTGACGATTGGGTTCTCAACGGATCCAAGGCGTACATCACCAACGCCTTCGATGCAGATGTCGTGCAAGTGCTGGCCATGACCGATCCGGGCGCCGGACGGCGAAGCTTCACCTACTTCATGTTCGACGCACGCGAGATGCTGGGGCGTGGCTATCGGACAGGTCGCCTCTACCAAACCATGTTTGGCGACGGGTACACCGGCGAATTGTTCTTCGAGGATCTGGTGCTGCCCTCCAGCGCCGTCATCGGCGAGGTTGGTCAAGGCTTCGACATCGCGGTTATGTCGTTCAACTACACGCGGATGCGGCGCGCCGGCATGTGCTCGGGTTGGTCGAAATACCTGATCGAGCGCAGCCTCGAGCGGGTGCAAAGCCGACAGATCGGCGACCGACCGCTCGGCGCCAATCAAGGTATCCAATGGATGATTGCGGATATGTATCTCGATTGGTTACAGACCCGATCGCTGTCACTCGAGGTGGCGCGCAGCATCGACACGCCGGGCCCTTGGTACGCCTTGCCGCGGCCGAAAGACGAGATCCGACGGATCTGTGCCTTGAAGCTCAGTAACGACGAGTCTTTCTACCGCGTTGCCGATCGCGCCTTGCAAGTGCACGGCGGCTTCGGCGTGATGCGCAATAACCCGATCAACAAGCTGTTCCAAATCGCGCGCAACTTGCGAATTCCGGGCGGCACCGACGAGGTTCAACGCACCACGATTGCCGAGACGTTAGGACTGCGCTTCGACACCTCCAAGTCGCAACCGGTCAAACCGATTCAGTGACCGACGAGACTGAGCCGATGACCGAGGTCGTTGAGTCCGCGCATGACGCGCCGTTCCGTTTGCGCGCACTGGCGAGCTGTGGCGGTTGCGCCGCGAAGTCGCCACCGGAGTTGGTGTCGCTGTTGGTGAAGACCGCGGCGGCTACCAATCTGACGAGCGGTAACGCGCTCGTCGGGCTCCAACCCGCCGATGATGCCGTCGTCTACCCGCTCAACGAGGAGCGGGCCTTGGTGGCGAGCATCGATTTTTTTCCGCCCGTGGTGGATGACCCGAACGACTACGGGACCATCGCAGCAGCCAACGCGGTCAGTGACATCTACGCCATGGGCGCGGACGTCGTCATCGCACTGACGGTCTGCGGATTCCCGTCGGCGGTTCCGAGCTCCGTCGTGACCGAAGTCAACCGAGCCGCCGCCGCGCTCATCGCTGCTTGCGGGGGTGCAGTTCTCGGCGGGCATTCGATACGTTGTGCCGAACCGGTGTTCGGTCTGTGCGTGATCGGCTTCGTCCACCCGGAGCACATTTGGCGAAAATCCGGTGCTCGCGAGGGCGATATTTTGATGCTGTCGAAACCACTGGGAACCGGCCTGCTGCTCTCGAGCCAATCCCCCGAGTATCTACCGGGCGCCGTGCAGCTGATGCGCGAAACCAATCGTATCGCTGCCGCGGCGTTGCGATCCCCCGAGTCTCGACCGCATGCGGTGACCGATGTGACCGGATACGGCTTGCTCGGTCACGCGGGTGAGATGGCGCTACAGTCCGGCGTCGATCTCGTGCTCGAGACGCGCCGATTACCGCTATTGCCGGGCGCCTTGGCAGCAGCGGCTGCCGGTGTGAAAACCTCGGCGCACCGATACGCTCGTTCCGACTTGCCGGATGTCGATCCGACCACACTGGCGATCTTGCAAGACCCGCAAACCTCAGGTGGTCTCTTGGCAGCCGTGCCCCGCAACAGGGTCGCAGCGCTCGAGACCGCCGGTTTCGTCAGGATTGGTGTCGCCCGCGCCGGATCCGGTCGGGTGCTCGTTCATTAGCGCTGCGCACCTCGAGCAAGCGATCGATGAAGCGCTCACGCCAACGCGGCAATTCGTTCCGACGCAACGCACCGAGCAACCTTTGATGCCGCTCGCGACGCTCCGACAAGGGCATGTTGATCGCGCGGCGTAGCGCCTCGAGCAGATCGCGTTCGTCAGCCGTTTGCACCAACACGGCAGCCTCCAATTCCACCGCGGCGCCGGCACCGTGCGAGAGCACGAGGACACCCGGATTCTCCTCCGGCTGCACCGCCACGAATTCTTTTGCCAACAGGTTCATTCCATCATGCCGAGGCGTTACCAAGCCAATGTCAGCCTTCGCCAGAATTCCCATCAACTCAGCGTGAGGCACGGCTGCAAAGATACACCGTAGCGTATCGAAATACTTTGAGGTTGCCAGATCGCTGCGCAGCCGCTCCTGCAACCGACGATGCGCAGCAAGTTCCAGTCGCGACGGCGTGACGAACTGCAGATAACTCGGATAATTCCCGGCAGGAAAATCCCTCAGCCATTCGCGGTAGGCACGCCAGCGCTGCGGCAACGCTTTGCTGTCATCCAGACGATCCGCGCCCACGATGCGCACCGCAGACCGACCGGCCGACCACCAGCGCGTCACGGCCTCATCGCTCATCGCCGCGGCAGCGCGACGGAGCGAATCCACCGCGACGCCCACCGGGAACACGCCTGTGGCGACGCCATCACCGCTCATCGCCCCAGCACTCGAGTAGCGGCGCGCTGCGTCTTCAAAAGCCGACAGATCCCGGGGCGTTTGAAAGCCGAGCAAATCGTAGGCCGATAAATTCTCGAGCAGCTCCCGACTCACCGCATCGTCAGGCAGCGCGGGAAACGGCACGTGCAAAAAATGACCGATCGGGTTTCGACAGCCCGCTTGTCGCAAAAAGTGACCGAGCGGCAGCAAGTGGTAATCATGGATCCACAAAACATCGTCACGCCGTAGCAACGGCTGAAGTTGTTTTGCCATACGCGCGTTCACACGTCGATAGGCGCGATACCACGCATCGTTCTGACCATATGGGTCCGGGTGCCGTCCGTGGCTCAGCGGCCAAAGCACCCGATTGCAAAATCCAAGGTAGTAGTCGCGATGATCCTCGCTCGACAAATCGACGATTGCATAGTCGATCCCGTTTCTTTGATGTCTTCGTGGCGTATCACCGCCGGAGTCGATCTCGCCACTCCAACCAAACCAAAGGCTGTGAGTGTTGGACAGCGTCGCAGCCAGACTGATCGCGAGCCCGCCCGGCGCCGCATCCCCTGGGGGAAGATCGACTCGGTTGGAGACCACCACCAAGCGAGTCATGTCGACTCACGACCGTCGGCTAGCTGCGTCAGCCAGTGGCGCAATGCGCTCGGGTCCGCGAAGCGAAAGCGCGCGTGGAGTCGATCTCCAACCACGATCGCGATGCCACCGCGACGCTCGGTGATCTCGATCGCCGGCGCATCGGCCGTATCGTCACCGACATAAATCGGCACACGATCCAGAAAGGGCGACTCGCTCAAAAACGCCTCGACGGCCGTGCCTTTGTCGTCACCTCGGCAACGAACCTCGACAACGAGCGCACCGCAGAGCAACTCCAGCTCCGGCGGGAGGATCGCCTCGAGCTCGGCGAGTTCGTCGCGTGTGGGCGCCCATCGTGACTGCGCGCTGCGAAAATGCAGCGCTAACGCGAGTCCTTTATCTTCCAACATCACGCCGGGCTGCTGGTCGACCCAGCGCTGGAAGTGTGCGCGAATTCGGCCACTGCATAGGGCGAACCGTCGCGTCGATGCGTTGGCGCCGATCACCGTGGTGCCCTGCGCGTTACGCCGCACCGTGCCGTGCAAGGCTGCCACCGGCAACTGCAAAGGGCGCAGCAAGCGATCAACGTCGGCCAGTGCGCGACCGGTGACCAGCGCCAGTGCTCCGTCAAATCGCTGCGTCAGGGCGGCCAGCAGGGAAACGAGATCGGGCGTGACGAGCACCGACTGGGGAGCGGGTGCGAAGTCGACCAACGTCCCATCGAAATCGAGAAACAAACACGCCTGCGGCGGGATGCTCGCGGGACCACCGCTCACGGCGTTCGCTGCAGCTCCGCAATCACCTCGGCCGTCGTGGCCACACGCCCCCACAGTCGCCGAAAGGTCTTCAAGGTCGCTTCCTGCATTTCGTCCGAGCAGGTGCCCGTGGCATCACTCACCATGACGACACCATATTGCCGATCGCTCGCCTCCTGCGCCGTCATCCCCACGCAATTGTTGGTCGAGACACCGGTGACGACAACATTGCGGATGTGCATGCTGCGCAGGTGGGCATCGATACCCGTCGAGCCGAAGGCGCCCATGGTGTTTTTATTGAGAACGAGATCACCCGATAACGGTTTGAGCTCATCGACGATGTCGTGCTCGCGTTGACCAACCGTGTTGTTGGTGGCGATGAGCCACTCGCGCATGTGCCGCGGTGCATCGCTGAAATCGGGTAGTTCACAACCATAGGTCACATAGATCACCCGCGCACCCACCCGACGAAAATGCTCTGCAAGTCGCTTGGAGTTCGGTACTACCAATTGATCGATCCGATCGAATCGATAGGCGGCACTGTCGAGCGTTCCGGCAGCGGCGAGCAGTTTTCCGAGTCCGTGATGACGACTGCCGCTCGCGTACTGAACGTCCACGATCACCAAAGCCGTATCGTCCGGCGCGAGCCGGAACTGACGCGTATAGGAGTCGATGTAGGCAGGATTCACGGCAGCCATGGTCTTAACCTCTCAATTTCAGCCTAATGTCCGGACATGTTAGCCGAAAAAACGCAGCGACCGGCACGCCCGAGGCGATACCAAGGTCGCAAGCGTCGTGAATTCGAAGACCGTACAATCGACTCGGTAAGACGAGGAGACGCCCGTGCGAGTTTCGAGAGTTTTTTCCGTCCTGCTGTTGTTCGCTTTCTCGGTTGTCGGCCACTCGGTTGTCGGTCGCTCAGCGGAGCCACTCACCTTGACGGCGGCGGTCGAGAAAACACTGCGTAGCAACCCGGATTTGGCCGCACTACCCGCCCGCAAACTCGAACAAAGCGCCCGCATCGAGCTCGCAGGCCTGCGACCGCCATTGACGCTCGACGCGCAAATCGAGAACGCCCTCGGCTCCGGTGCCTATCGCGACTTGGACGGCGCCGAAACAAGCCTGTCGCTCTCGCAGGTCATCGAGCTCGGCGACCAACGTCGCAAGCGGCTCGCCGCGGCTCGCGGCGAGATGGACACGCTGGAGCTTGCACAAACCGTCGCGCAACTCGATGTTGTCGCCGAGACGACCCGCCGCTACATCGAGCTTGCCAGCGAAGAGCAACAACGCATTCTCGCCACGCAATGGCTCGCCGCCTGCCAGCGCAAGATGAGCGAAGTCGAGCGTCGAGTCAAAGCGGCTCGAGATCCCGAAGTCGAACTCGCCCGAGCCCAAATCGATCTGTCACGCGCCGAGCTCGGTGTCAGAGTTGCCGCGGATCGCGTGCGGATCGCGCAGCGCAAACTCGCAGCCATGTGGGGAGCCGCCGAACCGGACTTCGAGCGGATCGAGGCGAATCTCTTCGATCTGCCCAATATCGAAGCTTTGCAGCAACGCACGGAGCAGATCGCACGCAGTGCCGACTTCCAGTTGTTCGCCACGGAAATTCGTCAGCGCCAAGCCGAAGTGGAACTGGCGAAGGCCCAAGCACGCGCCACCATCACCGTCAGTGCTGGAATACGTCGTCTGGATGCGACGGGCGATCAAGCCTTGATAGCCGGATTTTCTATGCCGCTAGCGAACGCGCGTTACGCGCAGCCGCGGATCACCGAAGCCCAGGCACGGCGCGACGGCGTGGAACGTGAGCGTGATGCCGCGCTGATCAAAGCTCGCGCGAGTCTCTTTGAGCTCGCCGCGCGTCTGCGGCACGCCGTCGAGGAGGCGCAAACGCTGCGCGATGACTGGTTGCCGCGCATGGAGAGCGCCGTCAAGGCGACTGAATACGCTTGGCAGCGTGGCCGGTATGGCTATATCGAGCTGACCGAAGCGCAGCGCGAGCAACTCGCGCTGCGCCTAGCGCTGGTCAGCGCTGCGACCAATGCGCATCTGTATCGCATCGAGATTGAAAGACTGACGGGAGACTCACCATGAAGCGCCTGCTCAACGGCTCACTGCTCATCGGCCTCGCGCTGATGCTCGGCGCCTGTGACAATCCTTCGGCATCCAATAATCATGACGATCACGCTCATGATGAGCCCAGCCGTGGCCCCCACGGCGGACGATTACTCTCGAAAGATGCCTTCACGCTGGAGCTGTCGATTTTCGAAACCGGTGTCGAGCCCCACTTTCGCGCCTACGCGACCCTCGCTGGCAAGTCGATCCCGCCCGATCAAATCGAGCTAGGCGTGGAGTTGCGCCGCATCAACGGATTGCCAGGTGGTCGAGTCGATCAGCATACGTTCGCTGCCGAAGGCACTTATCTGCGTGGAGCCTCGATCGTCGCGGAGCCCCATTCGTATCAAGCGGTGGTTCGTGCGCGTCACCAAAACCAAACCTACGAGTGGACCTTCGACTCACCTGAAGCCCAGGTCGAGATCGCATCGAGCATGGCCGCGTCGAATCAGATCGCCTTCGGTGAAGCTGGCCCCGCCACGATACGCGAAACGCTGACGCTCACCGGACGCATCGAACCCAACGGCGAACGAACCCGCTCGGTTCGCGCACGCTTCCCAGGCACCGTGCGCAGCGTGGCTGTGCAAGTCGGCGATGTCGTCTCGGCGGGTCAAACCTTGGCCACCGTCGAGAGCGACGACAGTCTGCAAACCTACGCCGTCGCCGCGCCGACCGGCGGCACGGTGATCAAAAGATCCACTAATCCCGGCGAGTCCTCGGGCAGCGAGCCGCTATTCGAGATTATCGATCTCCAGTCGTTGTGGGCGAACCTCACCGCATTTCCTTCGGATCGCGCCAAACTGCGAGCGGGTCAATCGGTCGAGCTGCGTGCCGCCGATGGAACCGCCACCGCTCGCGGCAAGATCGCACTGATCGCGAGTTCGATCACGGGCCCCGCTGCCAGTGTGCGCGTGGTCATCGACAATCGTGATGCGAACTGGACACCCGGGCAATTCGTGAACGCCGATATCACCATCAACGAATCACCCGCTGCACTGACGGTACCGATCGCCTCTCTGCAAACCATGGGCGAGGCAGAGGTGGTTTTTTTGATCGACGGTGAGCGCTACCAAGCACAACCCGTCGACACGGGCCGCCGCGATCGCGAGCGAGTCGAAGTTTTGAGCGGGCTGGCTAACGGTGCGCGCATCGTCACACGCAACTCGTTTCTGATCAAAGCCGACATCGAAAAGTCTGGCGCGGCGCACGAGCACTGAGGCGGCACTCCATGCTCGAAACCCTGCTGCGTTTCTCGCTCACTCAAAGATGGCTCGTCATCGGGTTGGTGTCGGCAGTCGCTGCGCTTGGCGTCTACGACGCGTTCAAGCTGCCGATCGACGCCGTGCCCGACATCACCAACGTACAGATCCAAATCAACACCGAGGCCCCGGGCTACTCACCCGTCGAAGCAGAGCAACGGGTGAGCTATCTTGTCGAAAACGCGATGGCCGGTCTGCCACGACTCGACTACACCCGCTCTCTTTCGCGCTACGGTCTCTCGCAAGTCACGGTGGTGTTCGAAGACGGAACGGATATTTACTTTGCTAGGCAACTGGTCGCCGAGCGCATCGAGAAGGTCAAAGACGCGCTGCCCGCCGGCTTGTCACCGGAAATGGGGCCGATCGCGACGGGGCTTGGCGAAATCTTCATGTTCACGGTCGATGCCGACCCTGCGGCTCGTCGCGCCGATGGACAGCCCTACGATGCTTTCGATCTGCACGATGCCATGCAATGGATCGTGAAACCGCAACTCGCGCAAGTCGACGGTGTCACAGAGGTCAACAGCATCGGTGGCTACGAACGGCAGCTCGTGGTCGCACCGCAGCCGAGTAAACTGCTGGCCTATGGTCTGAGCTTGCAAGATTTGACTGACGCGCTAGCGGCGAACAACGCCAATCGCGGCGCCGGATATATCGAACAGCAGGGCGCTCAGGTCCTCATACGCTCACCCGGTCAATTCACCGAGATCGATGATGTCGAACGCGTCGTGATCCGTCGCGTCGACGGAGCACCCGTCACGCTCGGCGAAGTCGCCGATGTCAGTTGGGGAAGTGCGCTGCGCACCGGTGCTGCCACCATGAACGGTCGCGAGGTCGTGCTCGGCACCGTCTTCATGTTGATTGGCGAAAATTCGCGCGAGGTCGCGCAGGCTGTCGGCACCAAACTCGGACAGATCCAACGGAGTCTGCCTGCCGGTGTCGAGGTGCGGGCGGTCTACGATCGCACGCGTCTTGTCGATCAAACGCTGCAGACGATCCAGAAAAATTTGATCGAGGGCGCTCTGCTCGTCATCGTCGTGCTCTTTGTCTTGCTCGGTAATCTGCGAGCCGCATTGATCACGGCTCTGGTGATTCCGCTCGCGATGCTCGCCACCGTGACGGGGATGGTGCAAAACCAGGTCAGTGCCAATCTGATGTCGCTCGGCGCGCTCGACTTCGGCCTCATCGTCGATGGTGCCGTGATCATCGTCGAAAACGGTATCAGGCGCTTAGCCGAGGCCCAGCAGCATCGCGACTCGCCGCTGTCGCTACGCGAGCGACTCGAAACGGTATACGAATCGACCAATGAAGTTATCCGCCCGAGTTTGTTTGGCGTCGCCATCATCACGGTCGTCTACTTCCCGCTCTTCGCCCTGACGGGGGTCGAGGGCAAGATGTTCGAGCCCATGGCGATCACCGTCGTCATGGCACTCATCGCAGCGCTGGTGTTGTCTTTGACCCTCGTCCCAGCCGCGGTCGCCATCCTGCTGACCGGGAAGATCACGGAAAAACCCAATCCGGTGATGCGATGGGCAAGCGCTCGTTATGCACCGCTGCTCGATTGGGCGATTCAGAGCCGACGCATCGTGATCGCCGCTGCCGTCGGACTCGTCATCGTCTGTTCGCTGCTCGCCACTCGGATGGGCCGCGAGTTTGTGCCCAGTCTCGATGAAGGTGATGTGGCGTTACATGCCATGCGCATTCCGGATACCTCCTTGACCCAAGCTGTCAGCATGCAAGGGGCACTCGAAGACGAGATACGCAAACTACCGGAGGTGGAACGGGTGCTGGCGAAGATCGGCACCGCTGAGGTCGCCACCGATCCGATGCCACCTTCGGTCGCGGACGCCTATGTCATCCTCAAAGATCGTGACGAGTGGCCGGATCCACGCAAATCGAAAGCCCAATTCGTCGCGGAACTCGAACTGGCCTTGTCGAAGGTGCCCGGCAACAACTACGAGTTCACCCAACCGATCCAAATGCGTTTCAACGAGCTGATCTCGGGTGTGCGCTCCGACCTTGCGATCAAAATCTATGGCGACGATCTTGATGTGCTAGCCGCACAAGCTCGCCGCATCGAAACACTACTCGCCGAAATTCCGGGCGCTGCCGATGTCAAAACCGAGCAGATATCCGGATTGCCCATCATGAGCGTCGTGCCCAAGCGCGAGGTGCTGGCGCGTTACGGCTTGTCGATCACCGATGTGCAGGCGGTCGTGGCGACCTACTTCGGCGGCGCGGACGCTGGCACCTTTTACGAGGGCGATCGCCGCTACGGCATTGTCGTTCGACTGCCGGAGGTCTTGCGATCGGATGTCACGACCGTCGGGCAGATCACGCTTGCGCTACCCGATGGGGGTTACATCCCCTTGCGGGAAGTCGCCGACATCACCATCGCTCCCGGCCCGAACCAGATACAACGTGAACAAGGCAAACGTCGTGTGGTGATCACCGCCAACGCACGCGGCCGTGACCTCGGCAGTCTGGTCGCTGAGGCACAACGAAAGATCGACACCGACATCAGGCTGCCCGACGGGTATTGGCTCGATTTCGGTGGGACCTTCGAACAACTCGAATCAGCGAGTCAACGCCTCTTGATCGTCGTGCCCGCGACGCTATTGTTGATCGTGGGGTTGTTGCTGCTCGCCTTCCGCTCGCTCAAAGATGCCCTGATCATCTTCAGCGGCGTACCGCTGGCTTTGACAGGTGGCATTCTGGCGCTGTGGTTGCGCGGTATCCCGCTCTCGATCAGCGCGGCGGTGGGCTTCATCGCACTCTCAGGAGTGGCGGTTCTCAACGGACTCGTGATGGTGAGCTTCATCCGCCGCCTGCGCGAGGACGGCAAGTCGGTGCACGAGGCGATCGTCTATGGCGCCCTCACCCGTTTGCGGCCCGTTCTGATGACCGCTCTCGTGGCAGCGCTCGGTTTCGTACCCATGGCTTTCAACACCGGTATCGGCAGCGAGGTCCAGCGCCCGCTCGCGACGGTCGTCATCGGCGGTATCGTCTCGTCAACACTGTTGACGCTGCTCGTGTTGCCTGCGCTGTATCGCCTGCTGCATCGTCAAAACGAACGAGCCGATTGATGACGCAGATCGTTTGGTTCAAGCGTGACCTGCGTTGGCACGATCATGCCGCGCTCGCGGCCGCTGCGGCGCGCGGGCCCGTGCTCGCGTTGTACGTGATCGAACCGGACTTATGGCAACAACCCGATAGTTCATCGCGCCACTGGCAATTCATTCGTGAGAGCCTGATCGATCTCTCGCACGCGTTGCGACGCTTGGGTGGCGAGCTCGTCATACGAATTGGCAGTCTGACGCAGGTTCTACAGCAGCTGCGACAGACCTGCGGTGCATTCGAACTGCACTCCCACGAGGAGACCGGCAACGCGTGGGGCTACGCGCGTGACCTGCACGTTGCCAAGTGGTGCGCCGAGAATGGCGTCATCTGGCATGAGTACCCGTCTAATGGCGTCATCCGTCGCCTCGGCAATCGAGATCGCTGGGCTGCTCTGCGCAATGCGACGATGGCAAGGCCGCCAGTGTCACTACCGACCGTCATTTCTTTTGCGTCGATACCGGACACTCTCTCCGCGATACCGATACCCGAGGTTACCGACCCGCGTTTTGGTGCAAGCACGCCGCGCGTGCAGCGTGGTGGTCGCACCGAAGCGCTGAAAGTGCTCGCAAGCTTTCTCGACGATCGCTCTGAACGCTACATGACGACGATCTCCAAACCGGGTGTCTCGGCGCGGCATTGCTCGCGCCTGAGCGCTCACATCGCGTACGGCACACTGTCTGTTCGCGAGATCGAACACGCTCTGCGACGACGCCTCGATCACCTCGAGGGCCTCGGCGATCCCGCGAGTTTGCGCTGGGCCCGACAACTGCGAGCCTTTGGCTCACGTCTCGCGTGGCGCTGTCACTTCGTGCAAAAGCTGGAACAACAACCGGCTATCGAAAAGCACTGCATGCACTCGGCCTTTGAGGGGATGCGTGAAAACGACTTCAGGCAGGACTGGTTCGACGCTTGGTGCGA
>CAMCBU010000008.1 GCA_945873095.1 Klebsiella pneumoniae
CGATACGAATCAGACGCCGCCATCAAGGGACCACCGCGATAGCCGATCATGCCAGTGCGCATGTTGGCAAAGACATGCAAACCGAACACGGCCTCCGGCTTGTAGCGCTCCAGCACGCCTTCTTTGACCATGAGACTCGCGCCGCCTTCCTCGCCCACCGGCGCGCCCTCTTCAGCGGGCTGAAACAGAAAGACGATCTTGCCCGGCAGATCTTCCTTGATGGACGCGAGTGCCTGCGCAACGCCCATCAGAACTGACGTATGCACATCGTGACCACAGGCATGCATGACACCGACGGTTTCGTTCCGATAGGTCGTCGTGACCTTGGATCGAAACGGCAGCGCGTTCTGCTCCATCACGGGCAGCGCATCCATGTCGGCGCGCAGAGCGATGACAGGACCCGGCTTGCCACCTTCGAGCACGGCAACGACGCCGGTCACCGCAACACCCGTTTCAACCTTGAGACCCAGCGAGCGCAAATGCTCGGCGACGATCTTGGAGGTACGAAACTCACGATTCGACAACTCGGGGTTTTGATGCAGATCACGACGCCACTCGATGATCTTCGGCTGCAGACTTTGCAAGGCAGCATCGACCTTGGTGTTGATCGACTCCGCCGCCGCGAGTGTCGAGAGAGGCAGCAACGACGCGACGACTAAACCCAGCGTCTGGAGCGAACGAGTTGCGATGTGCTGCATAACAAGGCGCCTCCCGAGCGCTCAGATCCGGACGAGTTCGAAGATAGACAGCTTACCTTTTCTTTCGCCGAGCGCCAGAAATCGACCATCCGGAGACCAGCGTAGGCACGATGGCTCGGAATCCGTGAGATGCGCATCAAGCGCGGAGGGAAACTTGCCCGGCAGCCACAGCGACAAGCGCCAATCGAGCCCCGCCGTCGCGAGAAAATTCCCTCGCGGCTGATAAGCGAGGCATTCGATTCGATCGGTGTGACCCGCTAGTTGCAGCGGCGATGAGCCCTCGGGGCCTTTGCCGCCGAAATCCCACACGACGACACGATCTGCCGCAGCGGTAGCGAGATAACGTGAATCACCGCTCCAGCCGAGTTGATCGACCTTGCCGGGATAGCCGCGCATTTGCGAATCACGACCGGTGGCCAGGTACCAAAAGTGCACGGAACCGTCTTGCGTTCCGGCCGCGAGAAACTTGCCGTTGCCGCTGAAATTCGCCGTGATGCAGGGTGCAGCCCAACGGTAGTGGCGAACCGGATAACGCGGCGCCTCGAGTCGATGCACGACGATGCCGCCGTTGATTGCTGCGGCGAGGTCTCGCCCGCTCTTGTCGAACGAGAGCGCCGCAATTGCGCCCTCGAGAGGCGATAGCTCTTGCTGCAACTCCAGTCGCTCGTTCCAAAGCGAAATCTGTTTGCCCGCTGCGCTCGCAAGCTGCAATCCATCCGGCGAGAACGTCACTTGCGTCGTCCACGCCTTCGACGGTCTCTGTCGCGCTAGCACGGTTCCATCCATCGCGTCGTAGAGCCGGATCTCAGCGTCCTGCCCGCTACTGACGAACACGGCATAGGTCGGATGCCAAGAGACAGCCAGTGCGCCAAGACCGTGGTTGCCGACCTCCCGGACGGCGAGCCCGTCTGTGCCATTCTCGATGCTGCACACCTTGCCCTCGCCGCCCGCCACAGCCAGCCGACGGCCGTCACTCGACCATGCGATGTCGATGATGTAATCGTCGACATCCACCTTACCGCGAGGCTCGAGTAATGCCGGTGGTGATTTCACGGCATCACGCGAAGCAGGAATGGAAGCCTGCCTCGAGCTCCTGACGATCCAACTTACGGCCAATGAAAACCAGCGTGTTCATGCGATCGACTCCCGCAGGCCACGGGCGCTCCAGCTGGCCGTCGAACATCATGTGTACTCCGTGGAACACGTAGCGACGCGGCTCGCCCTGAATCGATACAACTCCCTTCATTCGAAAGATATCGGCACCGCGACTTTTGAGCAGATAGGAGAGCCAATCATTGAGCTTATTGGGATCGACCGCACGCAGATCGGTCAAACCAACAGACGAGATCTCCTCGTCGTGATGATGCGACGCAAAGCGTCGCTCGGCGATCGGTTTCGCGCCATCGATACGCAGGCCGAATTCGATCGGTGCATGCTCGACGACCAGAGCATATCGACCGGCACTCGCAATCTCGAGGTGGAAGTGACTGCCGTCATGGCCCACGTCGATGCGATAAGTCGTGTTGGCCGGCTGCAAAGTGCCGCCGCAAGCGATCTGTTGCCCGTCTTCGGCGAACGCACGCACGGCCGGCTCGATGCTGTCTGCGAGCGATGTGGCAGGTTCCCCCGCTCCGGCGTGCAACACGGCGACTGCCAAACCGCCCTCGTGCGCATGCTCGTGGCCATGATGCTCGTGGTGGTCATGATGCTCGTGGTGGTCATGGTGATCGTGCGTATCACCCCCCGTTCGCAGCTCGTGACGCCCGGCCGCCAACTCGTAGAGCCCAGCCCACTCGAACGGATATTGCGGCTCCAAGAAGGCCGTATCCACCGCCAACGCCCGATCGAGATCGAACGCTCCGACATCAAGCACGCGGTCGATCGGCACATCGGCGTCGCGAGTCCGGAAAATCTTCGCGGTCCCGTTGATCGCGCGGATACGGCGCTCGATGCGCTCGAGTTCCGCTTCGCTCACGAGATCGATTTTATTGAGCAGAATCACATCGGCGAAAGCCACTTGCTCGCCGGGCTCTTTCATTTCATCGAGATGCTTCTCGATGTGATGCGCATCGATGACGGTGACGATGGCATCGAGCAAGAACTGCTGCTTGAATTCGTCGTCGAGAAAAAACGTCTGAGCGACCGGGCCGGGATCTGCCATGCCGGTCGTCTCGACGATGATGTAGTCGAACTTGTCGCGACGCTTGAGCAGCTGTCCCAGTATGCGCAGCAGATCACCGCGGACGGTGCAGCAGATGCACCCGTTGTTGGTTTCGAAAATTTCTTCCTCGGCGCCGATGACGAGTTGGTGATCGATACCAATCTCACCGAATTCGTTTTCGATGACTGCGATCCGCTTGCCATGATTCTCAGAGAGAATCCGGTTGAGTAACGTGGTCTTTCCAGACCCCAGAAATCCCGTCAGGACGGTGACGGGCACCCGATCCGTGGTAGCCATATAGTGACGCATGATAACGTACGGCATGGCCAAAACCGGCGAGTCACACGTCTCTTCTCACGATCACCAGAGCTGTATCCAGCACGCTCTAGACACGGCCGCCAACCTTTGTGTGCAACGCGGTCTCAACTTGACTGCGATCCGCCGACGGGTGCTCGAGATCGTGTGGCGATCACATGAACCCATCGGTGCTTACCAGATCTTGGCGGAACTCGCCAAAGAGCGAGACAAAGCGGCTCCGCCGACCGTCTATCGCGCGCTCGACTTTTTGATCGAGGCCGGTCTCGTGCACCGGATCGATTCGCTCAATGCCTTTGTGGGTTGTGGCGAACCCAGCCAGCCGCACATCGCCCAATTCATCGTGTGTCGCCGCTGCCATCGGGTCGCCGAGATCGACGATCCGACGATCAACGCCCTGCTGACCGAGCGCTCCCGAGCAATCGGTTTTCGTATCGAGCCGAGCTCGCTCGAACTCAAGGGACTATGCAGCGATTGTGAGGCTGTCGGGTCGTGACGGCGAAACCCTAGCGAGCGATCAAGAAGATGCCGCCGAGCAGTAACACCACGCCGACCAGACGCGTGGTATCGACGGGCTCGCGGGCGAAACCGAGCAGTCCGTAGTGATCGACGATGATCGAGGCGATCATCTGACCGCCCACCGTCAAGGCCAGTAGCAACAACGCACCGAGTCGTGGACCCGTGAAGGTGGCCGTTGCCACATAAGCTGCACCGAGCGTTCCGCCGAGCCACGCCCACCACGGCACAGCCGAGAATTGCTCGCGTGACGGCCAGTCGACGCGAAAAGCCGTCAGCAACAAGACGAGCAACAGCGTACCTACGAGGAAGTTGCCGAGGGCGGCGAGTGGCGCACTACCGAGGGCTCGACTGACCGCCATGTTGAAAGCGACCTGTACGACGAGGCCTGCACCCACCAGCAAAGCGAGAACCATGGATACGGTTTTCATTGACACCCCTATCGCAACCAGCGCCTTGAGACCCAATCACGAAGCGCGCGGTAGCGGGCGATGCGCAAAATCAGCCACCAGAAAAAACGCTTCCGCCACGGTACCGGCCGTGGCGGAATCGCTTGCGTGACCACCGCAGAGACATCCTCGTGCATGACGAGGAGCATAGCCTGCTTAGAAGTTGTATCGCATCGTCAAACCCCAGGTCGTCAGGCGCGGGTGAGACACGGTGTAACGAAACGGGAAGAACGTGCCGCCGGAAATAGTGCCGTTCGGCAAGGTGTTGCTGAAGAAAACGTCACGGAAGGCGCCCGTCGGGGCATCCTCACCCGTCAAATTGCGTCCCCACAACTCGAGCGACCACGCCTCACCACGCAGACCCAGGCTGGCGTTGACCGTAGTGGCACTCGGCACGATGGTCTGGTTGGATGCATCGGCAAACTGCTTGCCACGGTGCGCAAGATCGGCCCTGAAAAACCAGTCACGATCAGCCGTGACCGCTTGCGAGAACTGGAAGCCCGCGCTCGCTTGCACCTTCGACGTACGCAGGATTTGATTGCCAGAAATATCGCCGGTCGGCGCATAGGTCGGAAAATCGATAAAACTGTCGACCCGTGCTTTGTCGTACTTCGGATCCGCGTAAGAGACACCAAAGTTCAGATCGAGGCCGCGAAACAGACGGGCGACCACCGAGAACTCCAAGCCGTCGATCGACGCGTCACCCGCGTTCACGTTGATGCCGGTCGGCGTGACGATGTCCTGACCGCCGATATTCGAGACGACCTGCGGGATGACGATATCCGACCACTCGAGGTGATAGATGTCGAGTTCGATACCGAGACGCCGATCAAAGTATTCGGATTTCACGCCGAACTCGTAGCTCATCAGGGTTTCGGCGTCAAAAGCACCGGGCAGCGTCACATCCACTGTCGGCGCACTCAGCAGGCGCACCGTGGTCGGATCAAAATCGCCGGATTTCTCCGAGTGAGCGACGGCGAGATAGGTGGTGACGTTGTCGACCGGCTTGAATCGCAAAGTACCGCGCCAACTCAGCAGCTCCCAGGTCTCATCGCCTTGAGCGTTGGTGCGGATATCTTTGAACGAGCGATTCTCCTCGGTGTAACGCGCATCGACTGAGCCCGTGAGCTTGTCGGTGAAGTCATGCTCGATTGCCGCGAACACGGCGGGTGCATCCGCATTCTCGAAAAACACATCGTCACCACGACCGCCTCCACGCGGGTCGGTGAAATACGGCAGGAATGCCGCGTTGCCGGCGCCGGCTGCGAAATCGCGCACCGTCGTCGGACCCAGCGCCGTGCAGGCGAGGCAGAAAGAATAGAAGTCGGCAGGCAATGCCGCCGTGGCGACGACGCCCTGTACGCCCTCGGTTGACTCGCGATCGTAGAAGTACGCACCCACCGTATAACGCAGTGCGGCCTCTCGATCACTGGCGTAGCGAATCTCCTGACTCACTTCTTGAACCTCGACGCCACCGCCGAGCTGCAGCAGTCCGGTGCTGAACTGTTTAGTGGGGCCCGTGACCAGACCGAGTCCAGGGACGGTCCGTGTCGGTGTCGGCTGGTACGTGTAGATGAGCGGCAAAGACGAACTGCGGTTGCCGTCGACGACGTAACCCTGGGTCACACGCGAGTAACCCGAGATCGCATCGAGCGTGGCGCCACCGTCCAGATCCCAATGCAACTTGAGGTTGCCTCGCGAAACATGGCGCTTCTCGCCGGTCGCACCACTCTCGACCTGTAACGAATCCTGATCCACCGAAGGCAGCTCGCCGCAGTAGTTCAACAAGCGGCTCGACCGCGGCGCAGCGACCCCCAGGTTGAGGTCGCGGACACGACGATCTTCGCAATTGGCTGCCACGGAGTTGGCCGCGGCGGAGGCGATACGATCGTCGGAAATATAAAGTCCGAGTTGGGCCTCGAAGGTATCGCTCGCTGCCCAGATCAAAGAACCGTTGAGCGTACGGTAACGATAGCCGCCAATATCCTCACGACGGCCACTGCCGCGGTACTGGTTCTCGTAGGAACCATCCCACTCATCCTGCGTCACCGACAAACGCCCGGAGAGACCCGCTTCGGTCAGCGGTCCACTCACGGTCAGCGCTGCGAGACGCTTGCCGTCGTTGCCGACGGTGACGGTCGCCTTCCCCGAAACCTCGTTGCTCGGACGGGCCGTCACGTAGTTGATGGCACCACTGAACGCGTTGCGCCCATACAGCGCCGCCTGCGGGCCTTTGACCACCTCGATGCGCTCGAGGTCGAGCTGGTTGAAGTTGATGCCCTCGCGACCCGCGACATAAACGCCGTCGAGAAAGATCGCGGTATTCAACTCACCAAAAATATCGATCGGTGCGACGCCGCGAATCACCGGCGCCGGTAGGAACTCGCCGAGCACGTTCGAAAAGGTCAGGCCCGGCGTGAAGGCGGCGACATCATCGAGGTTGGCGATGCCGCGCGCTTGAATCGCCTCGGCGGTAAAGGCCGTGATCGCAAGCGGAACGTCGAGCAGCTGCTCGCTGGTTTTGCGCGCCGTGACGACGATTTCTTCGAGGACCGCGATATCGGCTTCGGCTGCAGCCGTTCGCTGTGCGAGGGTGGGAGCGCCCGCAGCAACAGCGAGCAGGGCGGCCAGCGGGGCCGCGACAAGACCGCGAGGTGAACGAGTGTGTTTCATGATCTAGCTTCCTCAATATCCATGCGCTTGTGTTTTGGGTTTCGCTGTGCGAAATGTGGCCCCGTCCCTGACACCGCCGTCCAACCGGGGGCGGCGATTGGAACACGGATATACGCGCCGCAGCGTTGTTTAATAAGACTAATTCTCAATTAAGAGCCCTTAATCGACCAAGTAGCGGTCATTCGGGCTCCAGAGGAAATCCAAGCCATGAGCAAAAAAACCTCCTCCAAAATCGACCGCCGCGCCCTGCTAACCGGGGTCGCCGCCGCCAGCCTCGCAGCGGCCACGGCCGACGCGGCCAGCCCAACCCCACCCGCCCCGCGCACCAGCAACTCGGCGGGCGCCGGATCGGTCACCGTCGCACAACGCGGCTCTTATGAAAAGGTGGCACTGAAACAGGATTTCATCAACGTCGCCGCCATCCAATCCCAACTCTATTCCATCGATCTGCGCGACAAAGCCGCCACCAACTTGCGCAACTTGCAGCGTGTGTTGCGTCTGATTGATCTTGCGCAGAACTCCCCTGAGGAGTGGAACGGCGAGCGGCGTTGGGGATCCAAGGTTGATTTCATCTGCATGCACGAGTTCCCCATCCAGGGATTCCAGCCCTGGACTCGCAAGGAACTCAACCAGATCGCCTACGAGCTGCCAGGAGCTGAGTCTGAAGCCATTGGCGAGCGCGCAAAACGTTACGGCTGCTACATCTCTTTCGGCTGTTACGCCAAAGAAAAAGACTGGCCGGATCATGTGATCAACATGTCGGTCTTGGTGGGCCCGGACGGCAAGATCGTCAGCAAGCAATGGAAAGCGCGCAACATCTTGGGGCTGTTCGGCGATGGCGCGCTGATCGGTACCACCGTGTATGACGTGCTCGATCGATACGTTGAAATGTACGGCTGGGATGCTGTCCTACCCGTTGCACGCACGGACATCGGCAATATCGCCATCACCGCGGTAGGCGCCGAGCCGATGCTCTACACCTGCCTCGGCCTCAAAGGAGCCGAAATCCTGGTGCTATCGGTCACCGGTGGCAGCAATTCGGAGTCTGCCATCCAAACGGCTCGTGCGAATCGCTTGTATACGATGGGCGTTGGTAACGCCGTGTCGCCAAACAACATCGGCTTTCCGGAATCTTCCGGGACTCGTGACGAGGGGACGGTCATCGTCGATCCGCGAGGAACGGTGCTCGCCAAGACGGACAATCACCACGAAGACATCATCACTGCACGAATTCCGATCGCGGATTTTCGCAAGACGCGACGCGTGCAAGAGCTGCCGATGGCGCTGATGTTGCCGATATTCCAGCAGTATCAGCCCACGTTTCAACCGAACGCCTTCATGGACAAACTGCCGGCGACTTACCAAGAGGCCGGTGAGCTCGTGCGCAAGCGCATGTCGATGAAGTCGGGCAGCTAAGCGATGGCGGATAACACGGTCGTCAGCGCGGCTCTCGCCGATTTGCAAACCAAGGTAGGTCAGGAAGTTCATGTCAGCGACTGGATGGTGATCACCCAAGATCGTATCAACCAGTTCGCCAAGGCGACGGACGATCATCAGTGGATACACGTCGACGCCGAACGTGCCGCCAAAGAATCGCCCTACGGCAAAGCGATCGCGCACGGCTATCTCACCCTGTCCCTGCTTGTGCCGTTGCGTGGGCTCGTCGATGAGAGCAAGCCCTATGTGCCCGGTGTGCGCAGCGTGATCAACTACGGTCTCAACAAATTGCGCTTCCCGAACGCCGTTCGGGTCGACTCGCGCATCCGGGGTCGCTTCACGCTGGTGGCGGTCGAGCCGGTGGCAGCGGCGGTCTTGCAAATCACCGAGCAATATCAAGTCGAGATCGAAGGTGAGACCAAACCCGCCTGCATCGCGGAAACCGTGATGCGGCTCTTCTTCTGAAGCTGCACCGAGTATGTCGGCTGTTTTCTTGGATTACTCGACCGTCGACGACGGTGATCTCGATCCCACCGCTTTGCAGGTTGGTGCACCGGGCCTGCGCTTGCTGCCCAACACACCGCAATCGGGCGTCATCGATGCCATCCGCGACTGCGAGATCGTGTTGCTCAACAAACTCAAGATCACCGCCGAGGTGATCGCAGCATCGCCGAAGTTGCGACTGATCGCTCTCTCGGCGACGGGTACGAACAATATCGATCTTGTAGCCGCCGCCGAGCGAGACATCGCCGTGTGCAATATCCGCGACTATTGCACCGTGTCGGTCGTGCAGCATGCGCTCGGTACGTTGCTCATGCTCACCCATCGCTTGCGCGAATATTCGCAAATGGCCGTCGATGGCACATGGTCTCGCAGTCAGCATTTCACGCTACTGACCCATCCGATTCGAGAACTGCATGGGCTGACGCTCGGTATCGTGGGTTACGGCGTGCTCGGTCAGGCGTTCGCCAATGCCTGTGAAAATGCGCTTGGCATGCGCGTGCTGATCGCCAATCGTCCCGGTGAAATTCCGCAAGCCGGGCGAGTCGATCTCGATGAGATGCTGCGACAGGCGGATGTCTTCTCGCTGCACTGCCCCTTGAACGAGCAAACCCGCCATCTGCTCGACACCCGACGTCTCTCGCTCATGAAACGCGATGCGATTCTCATCAATACGGCACGCGGCGCGCTCGTGGATCTCGAGGCGCTCGCTGCGGCACTGCGCGCTGGCCGCCTCGGCGGCGCCGCCATCGACGTGCTCCCTGAAGAGCCGCCCGTGTCCGGTAGTCCGCTGTTCGCCGAGGATCTGCCCAATCTCATCGTGACACCCCACACCGCTTGGGCCGCACGTGAGGCTAGGCAGCGCTGCCTCGATGAAATCGCCGCCAACATTCTGGATTGGCGTCGAGGAGGTCGACGGGGTCGGGTGGTCTGATCATGACGAATCGGTTTCGGTAACACGTTGTTGCGGGAGTTACCGTCTCGCCGAGCCTCGGGAATAGGCTAAAATCCGCCGCCCGACTTGCCGGGCATTCTTTGATCAGCAGGCCTCTCATCATGCTCACCGTGACCCGGTTCCGACTGACTTTGCTCGCCGTCACTCTCGCGTTGACGGCGTGCTCCGAGTCTCCCACCCCGGGCGCCCCGGGCGGCGCGCGACCGGGTGGTAGCTTCGGTGGTCCAGGTGGCCCGGGCGGGGCGCCGCCCACTGTAGTCATCGGTTCGATGGAGACCCGCCCCTTCGGTGTCGTGATCGAAGCCGTCGGCACAGCGCTCGCCAAAGAATCGGTCGAAGTCACCTCGAAATCGACCAACACGATCACGGCCATTCGCTTCATCGAGGGTCAGCGCGTTGCAGCCGGTGCTGTACTCGTGGAATTCGACCGCGCTCAAACAGCGGCTGCGCTGGCCGAGGCCGAAGCCAACTTGATCGAAAGCCGTAACCAGTTCAATCGCGGTCGTGATTTGTCGGTGACGCAAGCCTTGTCCAAAGCACAACTCGATCAACTCGAGACGGCCGTCAAAACAGACGAGGCACGCGCGACCGCAGCGAAGGCGCGACTCGCAGATACGGTGATTCGTGCTCCGTTCGCCGGCCGCACGGGCTTCCGTCGCGTTTCCCCAGGCGGTCTCGTCAACCCGGGCAGCGTCATCACCACACTGGATGACACCTCGATCATCAAGCTCGAGTTCTCGGTGTCGCAGACCTACCTCAACGATCTGAAGGCGGGTCTCGCCGTCGACGCCGTGGCCGAAGGGTTGGGTGAGCGTGTGTTCGCCGGCAAGATCAGCGCCATCGACTCACGTATCGATCCGGTGACGCGATCGGTTACGGTGCGCGCCGAGCTGCCGAACGCCAACGGCGACATCAAACCCGGGCTCTTCATGAAGGTACGCGTACGCGGTACCGAAAGGCCGACCTTGATGATCCCGGAAGAAGCGTTGGTACCGGAACAAGGTCGTACCTACGTCTTCGTGGTCGAAGGCGGCGAAGCGAAACGTCGTGAGGTGACGATCGGTGGGCGTGAACCGGGCAGCGTCGCCATCACGAGTGGTCTCGTCGGTAACGAAACGCTGATCGTCGAGGGGATGCAGCGTATTCGCGACGGCGTTCGCGTGGCGGCAACGGCGCGTTCATGAACATTTCGGAGTTTTGCGTTCGTCGTCCCGTCTTTGCGACGGTGTTGAGTGCGCTGCTCGTCATCTTCGGACTGGTCGCACTCGACCGCTTGCCGTTGCGCGAGTATCCCGACATCAATCGTCCGGTGGTCTCGATCGAAACGACTTATCGCGGCGCGTCCGCCAACGTGGTCGAGAACAAGATCACGCAGGTGATCGAAGATCGCATCGCGGGCATCGAAGGCGTCCTGAAGATCGAGTCGGACAGTCGTGACGAGCGCTCGAGTATCCGGATCGAATTCGACGTCGAGCGTGACATCGATGCAGCGGCCAACGATATCCGCGATCGTATCTCACGCGTGCTGCAACAATTGCCGCCCGAAGCAGACCCGCCGCAGATTGCCAAATCCGATTCGACCGCCGAGGCGGTCATGTTCCTGAGTTTCAACTCGGAGAACATGACTGAACTCGAAGTCACCGATTATGCCGAGCGCTATATCGTGGACCGCTTGTCCACGGTGCCGGGTGTCGCGCGTGCCTCGCTCAGTGGCGCACGCCGCGCCGCCATGCGCGTCTGGATCGATCGACAGTCGCTTGCCGCTCGTTCGCTCACCGTCAACGACATCGAATCGGCACTCCGCCGCGAGAACATCGAATTGCCTGCGGGTCGTATCGAATCGCTCCAGCGCGAATTCTCGCTACGCACCGAGGTCGGACTCGACGACGAAAACGATTTCCGCAATCTCGTGATCGGCAAAGGCCCTGAAGGTCATCTGGTTCGGCTCGGCGAAGTCGCGCAAGTCCGTCTCGAGGCCGAGAACGATCGCTCCTTGTTCCGCACCAACGGTCGCGCCGGTGTCGGCATCGGCATCGAAGCGCAGTCGAAGGCGAATGTGCTCGAACTCGTGCAAGGCGTGCGCGCCGAGGTCGATCGTATCCAAGCCGACCTGCCCAAAGGGGCTGCGATCGTCGTCAACGTGGATAACGGTGTCGCGATCGAAGCGGCATTGAGCGAAGTTTTGATCGCCGTGATCTTCGCGTTTGTGTCGGTGCTGATCGTGATTTACGGCTTCCTCGGCACGCTGCGCACGACCATCATCCCGGCCGTGACCATCCCCGTGTCCGTCATCGCCGGTTTCATGGCGGTTTACGCGCTCGATTACTCCATCAACGTGCTGACCTTGCTCGGTATCGTGCTGGCTATCGGTCTTGTCGTCGACGACTCGATCGTCGTGCTGGAGAATATCCATCGCCGCGCAGAGCTCGACGAACCCCAGATGGTGGCCGCCATTCGCGGCAGCCGCGAAATCGGTTTCGCGGTCATCGCCACTACGCTCACGCTCGTTGCCGTGTTCGTGCCGATCTCGTTCCTGCCCGGTGACGTCGGCCGATTATTCCGCGAATTCGGTCTCACACTCGCCGCTGCGGTCTTGTTCTCCGCGCTCGTCGCTTTGACCCTCACCCCCATGCTCGCCTCGCGTCTTCCGCCCGAGCGCGACATGAAGCACGGCCGCTTCGCCAAAGCCGTCGAACGCTTCTTCAAGAATCTCGCTGAGGTTTACGAGCGACGCCTGCGACAACTCAACCGCCGCCCGCTGTTGATCGTCAGTTCCGTGCTGGGCTTGAGTCTGCTCGGGGTGCTGACCTTCCGTGCGATCCCCGAAGAGTTTGCGCCGAGTGCCGATGTCGGGCGTATCTTCATCACCTTGCAAGCGCCCGAAGGCTCGAGTTTCGAATACACCGCCGAGTACGGTCGCAAGCTCGAAACGATCGTCAACCAACAGATGCAGTTCGGCGATATCCAACGCGTTTCGCTACGAGTGCCGGGTGGTTGGGGCGGCGGCGGTGAAGTGACCACCGCGCGAGTCATCATGGTGCTCAAGCCCTGGAACGAACGCGAGCGCTCTGCGCAGGATATCGCGGGCGCCTTGCGTAAGGAGCTCGCGACTTTGGCCGGCGTGCGCGCCACCGCCATCCTACCGGGCGCGCTGCGTGGTGGTTTTGGCTCACCGGTACAAGCTGTGATCGGTGGGCCGGACTACGAGAGTCTCGCCAAATGGTCCGATCAACTCGTCGCACTCGCCGAAAAAAATCCGGGGCTCACAGGTGTCGAGAGCAACTACCGTCCTCGCAAACCACAGATCAAGGTGGCCATCGATCGCGATCGTGCGGCGGATCTCGGTGTCTCGCTGCAAACGGTCGGACGCACGCTCGAAACCATGCTCGGTTCGCGCATCGTGACGACCTTCATCGATCGGGGTCGCGAATATAACGTCGTGCTGCAAGGCCGTCCTGATGAGCGCGCCACGACAACGGACCTCACGAATTTGCAGGTTCGCTCCGATCGCAGCGGCGAACTCCTGCCGTTATCCAGCATCGTCAAGTTGACCGAGACAGCGAGCGCCACCGAACTTAGCCGATTCAATCGCCTACGTGCCGTCGAGATTCGTGCGGATCTCGCCGAGGAGTACACGATGGGCGAAGCTGTCGAGTGGTTCGAGGAAACCGTGCGCAAAGAACTACCTGCGGGCGCCACGTTGATGTGGGACGGTGAATCAGCCGACTACGTTCGCAGCGGCGGCCAACTGTGGATCACCCTGTTGTTCGCAGTGGTGATCGTATTCCTCGTGCTGGCCGCCCAATTCGAGAGCTTCGTCCATCCGGCGATCATCATGGTCACCGTTCCGCTCGCCATGCTCGGCGCCGTGTTCGGCCTGAAAGTCCACGGCATGAGTATCAACATCTTCAGTCAGATCGCCGTGGTGATGTTGATCGGAATTGCCGCCAAGAACGGTGTGCTGATCGTCGAGTTCGCCAACCAATTGCGCGATCGCGGCAAAGAATTCCACGAAGCGATCATCGAGGCGTCAGTGACACGCTTGCGACCCGTCTTGATGACGAGTCTCTGCACGGCTTTCGGCGCGATCCCTTTTCTGTTGGCAACGGGTGCGGGTGCGGAGCAGCGACTGCCGATCGGCATCGTCGTGTTCTACGGAACGATCGTCTCGGTCTTCTTGACGCTCTTCGTAGTGCCGGCTGTTTATTCGCTCGTTGCCAAGCACACCAAACCGAGCGATCACACGACTCGTCTGGTCGATCGTCTACTCGGTGCCACCACCGAAGAGCGTGCGGCCAAGCTCTAGTGCGGTCAAAACGGGCGCACCGCAGCCACTTCAGAAGGTCGGATTGGGCAGGGTGTGGAAGGCGTGTCGCAAACTATCGCCCCAGCCGGAGCGGATCATACGGAAGTAGTCGTCTTCAGCGGTGATGCTGCGGTGTAACTGAACCTTCAGGGCATCGCGCCGTACACAGATCAGATCTAGCGGCAGCCCCACGGACAAGTTGGATCGGATCGTCGAGTCCATCGAAATCAACGCACACTTGGTGGCCTCGGCAATGCTCGAAGATCGCGTGATGACTCGATCGAGGATCGGCTTGCCGTACTTCGACTCGCCGATCTGGAAATACGGCGTATCTTCGGTTGCCTCGATGAAATTGCCGGCGGCGTATACGTGAAACAGCCTCGGTGCTTCGCCACGAATCTGGCCACCGAGTATGAAAGCTGCATTGAAGTCGATGCCGTGCTCCTTCAACGAGGCAGCATCACGATGATGTACGGCGCGCAAGGTCTCGCCAACCAACGCCGCTGCCTCGAAAGCGCTTTTGACGCTGAAGAGGCTGCGAACATCCGCTTGCGTGATGCACTCGTGCAATTCGTGCACGACGGCTTGTGAGACAGCAAGGTTGCCGGAGGTCATCAACACGAGCACGCGATCGCCGGCACGCTCGAACGCATGCATCTTGCGAAAGGTATTGACGTGATCGACACCGGCGTTGGTGCGCGAGTCTGATAGAAAGACAAGGCCGGTATCGAGCAGCGTGGCGACGCAATATGTCATGACTGATTCTACTGTGTTACTGCTGGGCCTGTCGTTGTTGCAGCAAACGCGGTCGAGGCGCTGTGCCGCGGCGCGGTACTTCGTCGGACGATACGGCGACCGTGGCTGCCATGGTTTCCACGCCACCACCACGACGGACCCCTCGCACCGGACAGGCATCGAGGTAATCGCGCCCGACAGCGAGGCGGCAATGATGGGAGCCGCCCGGGACGCCGTTCGTGACATCGACAGCAAACCAGCGTTGCGACTCGTTCAGCCACACATCGACCCAAGCATGACTTGCGATGTGATCATCGCGCTCGGTCAACAGATAGCCGCTCACGTATCGGGCTGGAACGCCCAGGCTGCGACAACAAGCGAGCATGATATGTGCGTGATCTTGGCAAACCCCACGACGCAACGAGAAGACGCTGGCTGCCGGGTCGGACACAACGGTCGAACCGGGCACGTATTCGACGTGCTCACGAATCGTCTCAGCCAGAGCCAAGAAATCGGCCCGCTCTAGCGAACGCTGTCCAAAGTGCTGTGCGAACGACTGCAGTTCCTCATCGGCACGCGTCAACATGGTTTCCGGCAGATACACCAACGGCGATAAACGGCCCCGATTCGAGGGGGCCGAATCGGCGACCGATTCCGTTTCGACGGTTCCGCTCACGTGGATTCGAATCTCGACATGCGGCTCGTCGATCGTGAGCAAGTGCATCATGTTGCCGTGCGCATCGACTTGCTGGGATTTTTGTCCGGGCGTTTGCAGGTGCCAGTTCAACACTCGTTGACCAGCTTCGGTGCGTGGCGTTAACCGCAGACTCTGAACGCTGTGATTGACGGGTTGTTCGTAGCGATAAATCGTCTCGTGTTCGATGTGCAGCAACATGTCAGACGGTCGCCTCGGACAGCAGGAAGTCGTGCGCGATACGCGCGCCAAGATCGCTGGTGCGCGCCACGAAATCAGCGAGGTAATGACGCACTCCGGTATCGAGCACTTCGTCGATGCGGCCATATTGCAGAGCCGCCTGGATCTCTCCGGAGCGGCGCGTGGTTTCGCCCGATCGCGCATTGGCGACCCGCACCAGCGTCTGGTGAACACGATGAGTGCAATGCCGCAAAGAGCGCGGCATGGCCTCGTGAAAGATCAAAAGCTCGGCGACCCGTCGCGGTGTGATGAGATCGCGATACACTTTTCGATAGACCTCGAATGCCGACACGGATCGCAGTAGGGCACTCCATTCGTAGTAGTCGACCGGCGCGTCGGGTGCGGCCGCAGCGGGCATCAGGAGTTCGAAACGCGCATCGAGGATGCGCGCCGTATTATCCGCTCGCTCGAGATAAGTGCCGAGCAAGGTGAATTCGAGTGCGTCGTCATGCAACATCGTGCCTTGGATGACGCCGCGCGTCAGATGCGATCTGAACTTGACCCACTCGAAAAAATCACCGGTATTTTGTCGACGAACCGCAACGCGTTTGTGGCGCTTCAGCTCTAGCCAGGTCGCATTCAGCGTCTCCCAGGTCTCGGAGGTCAGCGTACCGCGAACGGCGTGCGCATTTTCCCGTGCCCGATCAAGACAAACTTCGATGCTGCCTGGATTGGTGTGTTCGAACGCAATCCATTCGATGGCGGCATCTTGGGTGATGGTGTCGCGAGCGGCGAGATAGGCGTCGATCTGACCGACGGTCGCGAGCGTTGAAGCCCATCGCTTGCGAGTGATGTCTTCCTCTTGGCGCAGCAGCGTCATGCGGCAATTCACATCCAGCATGCGCGCGAGATTTTCGGCTCGCTCGGTGTATCGCGCCATCCAATACAGATGATCTGCCGTGCGGCTCAGCATGATGCGCGCTCGAGCACCCACGTATCTTTGGTGCCACCCCCCTGCGACGAGTTCACGACCAGCGACCCTTCGCGCAGCGCCACCCGCGTCAACCCACCCGGAACCATCGTCACATCACGACCGGAGAGCACGAACGGTCGCAAGTCCACGTGGCGGGGCGCCAAGCCCGCTTCGACGAAAATGGGGCAGGCGGACAACGCCAGTGTGGGTTGTGCGATGTAGCGGGCTGGATCGTCGAGGATCCGCAAACGGAACGCTTCGATCTCCGCCTGCGTTGCCAACGGCCCGATCAACATGCCGTAGCCCCCGGCGCCGTGCACCTCTTTGACGACGAGATCGGACAGGTTGGCGAGCACGTGCGCGAGATCTTCGTCACGACGCAGTATCCAGGTCGGCACGTTTTGCAGGATGGGCTCTTCGCCGAGATAGAAGCGAACCATCTCCGGTACATAGGGATAGGTCGATTTATCATCGGCGATACCCGTGCCGATCGCGTTGGAGATGACGACACGTCCGGCGCGATACGCCGTGAGCAAGCCCGGTACGCCGAGCATGGAATCGGGACGAAAGGCGAGCGGATCCAGAAAGTCGTCGTCCACGCGCCGATAAATGACATCGACACGACGCGGACCTTGGGTCGTGCGCATGTAGACGATCTCGTCGTCGACGAACAAGTCCTGCCCTTCGACGAGCTCGATACCCATTTGCTGCGCGAGAAATGCATGTTCGAAGTAGGCGCTGTTGTGGGCGCCCGGCGTCAGCAGCACCACCACCGGATCACGCACGCCAGAGGGCGCCACGCTACGCAGGGTCTCGAGCAACAAATCGGGATAATGCTCGACCGGCGACACCGAGTAGCGCGCAAACAGTTCGGGAAACAATCGCATCATCGCTTTACGATCTTCGAGCATGTAGGACACGCCCGACGGGACACGCAAATTATCCTCGAGCACGTAGTACTCACCCTGCCCTGCACGCACGAGATCGATTCCGGCGATGTGCGCATAGACGTCCATCGGCAAATCGATGCCTTGCATCTCGGGTCGATATTGCACGTTGCAAAGCACCTGCTCGGCGGGGATGCGCCCTGCGCGCAGAATCTCCTGATCGTGATAGACGTCGTGTAGGAAGGCGTTGAGTGCCGTGACGCGCTGTCGCAAACCTTGCTGCAATCGCTCCCACTCGGGTGACGGAATGATCCGTGGCACGATATCGAACGGGATCAATCGTTCCGTGCCGGTTTCATCGCCATAGACGGCGAAGGTGATTCCAGCGCGGCGGAATAAGGTGTCGGCTTCGTTACGCTTCTCGACGATGCTCTCCGGCGGCGTCTCCACGAGCCATTCGGCATAAGCTTGATAATGGGACCGAACACCACCCGCCTCGGTGTGCATCTCGTCGAAAACCGCCTCCTTCACCATATTTTGCCGCCGATATAACGGCCGGCTGCCGGTAGATGCGGAAAGTACTCCACCGATTCGAACGCACCATGCAGAAAGTAAGGATCGTTCTCGATGATTTCTTTGGCGCGCGCCAAGCTGCGGGTGTGCAGGCAATACAGACTGCCGATCGGCTGTGCGCGACTTTCGTCGTACAGAGGGCCTGCCACGTTGAGCTCGTCCATGACGCTCTCGATGTAAGCCATGTGTGTCGCGGTCTGCGCTGCGCGCACAGCCGCGCCCGCAACCCCGTCGCGACAGAGCACGATATAGGCGGATTTTTCGTAAACTGAAGACATGGCGGGCCGCTCCTGACAAGCGGGGAGGGGGGACGCGTTCAGGATAGCAGCCCGCCGGTCTTCATCAACCTTCGACATCAGGCGTCGAGAAGTTTGGTCGCGATATCCTCGACAGGCCAATCGATAGATGTGATCATTTCGATAGATGCCGTAAATCGCTCGGATGGGTTGCCAGGATGGCTGACATCAAACTCAAAGATCTGCGTTACCTCGTCGCCGTGGCGGATACCGGGCACTTCGGCAAAGCCGCCGAGCGCTGCTTCGTCAGCCAACCGACACTCTCCGCACAATTGAAAAAACTCGAGGATTATCTCGGTGTGCCGCTGATAGAGCGCCAACCGAAGGGTGCTCTGCTGACGCCCGCCGGCAGCGAGATCGTCGCGCGGGCACGACGGATCATCGAAGCGAGCGACGAAGTCGTCGACATCGCCCGTACCCATAAAGATCCGCTGGCGGGGCGATTGCGGGTCGCGTTCTTGCCGACCATAGGCCCTTACTTACTGCCGATCGTGGTGCCCAAACTGCGTAAGGCACTGCCGCGACTCGACTTGATGCTCTACGAATATCAAACCGCTCCGATGCTCGAGAAGCTGCGCGCGGGCGAGCTCGACCTTGGCATCCTCGCGCTGCCGATCGAGATCGACGGGCTCACCACAAGGCCGCTCTACGACGAGCCCTTCATCGTCGCCGCTCCCTCGAACCATCCGCTCGCCGAGCGCAAACAGATCCGTGTCGAGGATCTCGCCGGCGTCACGTTGCTGTTACTCGAGGACGGGCACTGCCTGCGTGCCCAAGCGCTCGATGTCTGCAATCGAATCGAGGCGGAAGAGAAGCAAGATTTTCGCGCCACCAGCATCGAAACCTTACGGCAAATGGTGGCAGCCGGTGCCGGGGTGACCTTGTTGCCGGAGCTTGCCACACGAGGCAGCCACGCCGCACCCCGTGGGCTCGTGTTGCGCCCTTTTGTAAAACCTCAACCCTCGCGGCGTATCGGCGCAATTTGGCGCAAGAGCAGTGCTCGCCAAGCGGCCATCCGCATGGTGTCGGATGTGATCGCGGAGCAACTCGCATGACAGCCCCCGTCATTCTTTGGTTTCGTCAGGATTTACGACTGGCCGACCATGCCGCATTGACTGCGGCCGTCGAAAAGAACGTGCCGATCATTCCCGTATTCCTCTGGTGCCCGGAGGAAGAAGGCGAATGGGCGCCAGGCGCAGCGTCGCGCTGGTGGTTGCATCAATCCTTGAGCTCGCTCGAGCGGGCGCTGATCGACAAAGGATCGCAACTCGTCATCCGCCGCGCCAAAGACAGTGCCGCCGAACTACGTCGCTTGATCAAAGAAACGGGCGCGACGGCGGTTTACTGGAGCCGCCGTTATGAGCCGCAGGTCATCGCGCGTGATCAAATCATCAAGCAAAACCTGCGCGATGCCGGCATCGAAGCGCGCAGCTTCAATGCCGCTCTACTGGTCGAACCTTGGGATGTACAAAACAACTCGGGAAAGCCGTTTCAGGTTTTCACACCGTATTGGCGCAAGGTGTCGGCCACGCTCGAGTTGCCGAAGCCCTTTGCAACGCCCGCTCGGATACCTGCGCCACCCACGTGGCCTTCGAGTACTGGGCTTGATTCATTGAAGTTACTGCCCAAGATCCATTGGTACGGCGGTATGCAGGAAGCGTGGCGCCCGGGTGAGCGTGGTGCCTTGCAGCATCTCGAACGCTTTCTCGACACGAGCGTTGCGAACTACGGCGAAACCCGCAATCTACCGGCGCAATCCGGTACGTCTCGACTGTCACCGCATCTGCATTTCGGCGAAATTTCGCCAAGACAGATCTGGCACACGGCGGCTCAGTGGCGCGGTAGCCAATTCATGGCAGAGATCGGTTGGCGCGAGTTTGCACACCACCTGCTCTACCATTTTCCGCGCACGACCAACGAGCCGCTGCGACTCGACTACCAAAAATTCCCATGGCGCGACGACGCCGAGCAGTTGCAAGCCTGGCAACGTGGTCGCACCGGCGCTCCACTGGTCGATGCCGGCATGCGCGAGCTTTGGCACACGGGCTGGATGCACAATCGGGTGCGCATGGTCGTTGCTTCATTTTTGGTGAAAAACCTGCGGCTGCACTGGCTCGAAGGCGCGCGCTGGTTTTGGGATACCTTGGTCGATGCGGATCTGGCGAGCAATACGCTCGGCTGGCAGTGGGCCGCGGGCTGCGGCGCTGACGCGGCGCCCTACTTCCGCGTGTTCAACCCTGAAAGTCAGGCCGAGAAATTCGATCCGAAGAGTGACTACATCCAGCGCTGGATCGGAGGCGACCAGAACTACCCTGCCGCTCCCATCGTCGATTTGAAAACATCCCGCGCCGCAGCCATCGCCGCATGGCAAACCTTGAGGAAACCGGCATGATCAAGCATATCGTCGTATGGCGAGTTGGCGAAGATAACGATAAAGCCACCAGTGCCGCCCGAATCAAAGAATTACTGGAAGGACTGCGCGGCCAGATTCCGGGTCTGCTGCACCTCGAAGTGGGCATGAACGTGGTGACCGACGCCAACGCTGCCGATGTGATTCTCTACAGTGAGTTCACCGATCTCGAGGCGCTCAAAACTTATCAGGCACATCCGCTACATCAAGCCGTCGTGCCGAAAGTGAAGGCGCTCACGACGGAGCGCCGTTCGGTCGATTACGAGATCTGAGGTCAAACGACGGCTGCGTCCGCCTCGAGCACACTGGCGGCACCTGCGCCGACCACGCGCGCAAGGGCGTGCGCTTGCGGCAAAACATGCCCGGCATAGAAACGCGCTGAGACCAACTTGCCGCGCAGAAAATCGACGTCGGCGCCCGACTCACCGAGCTTGCGGGCCGCAATCGCCGCGGACTTGGTCAACAGCCAGCCACCGATGACGTAACCCGCCAGCCGCAACGCCGGCACCGACACAGCCAGTGCTCGCTCGGGTCCCTGCGAATACCCCGCGAGCACGGAGCCGATTGCAGCCTCCAAGGCGTCGATGGCCTCGAGGGTCGCCAGCTTGCTCTCGGTCACGGCCGCAGTGACCTCGGCAGCGCCTGTGGGCATGATCGCCGCGAGCTCGCCGCGCATGTCGGTTATCAAAGAAATCATGGCGACGCCGCGATCACGCGCGAGTTTACGACCGACGAAATCGTTCGACTGAATCGCCGTCGTGCCTTCATAGATGGTGGTGATACGCACATCCCGGTAGGGCTGGGCTGCCCCCGTCTCTTCGACGAAGCCCATGCCGCCGTGCACCTGCACACCGATCGAAGCGAGCTCGATGCCCGCTTCGGTGCTGCAGGCCTTCACGACCGGAATCAGCAAATCGCCGCGCGCCTGTGCGGCCGCTTTGATGGCGGCATCGGGATGACGCGCACCGAGATCGAGCTGGAACGACGCGTACAGCGCGACGGCACGCAATGCCTCGATCTGCGATTTCATCGTCAGCAACAGGCGCTTCACATCGGGATGATGGATGATCGGCGCGGGCGCTTCGAGGCCGGGCACCGGCGGCTTACCCTGCACGCGCGTGCGTGCCCAGTCCGCTGCCTGCTGATAGGCACGATCGGCAACAGCGTAGCCCTCAAGGCCCACCGACAAACGCGCGGCGTTCATCATCACGAACATGTATTCGAGACCGCGATTGGCCTCACCGACGAGATAGCCGATCGCGCCTTGCGCCTGACCATAGGCCATCACGCAGGTCGGGCTCGCATGGATGCCGAGTTTGTGTTCGATCGAAATACTCTGCACATCGTTGCGTGCACCGAGCGACCCGTCGGCGTTCACCAGCACCTTGGGCACGATGAACATCGAAATGCCCTTGACGCCCGCCGGTGCTCCGTCGATGCGGGCCAACACGAGATGGATCGTGTTGGGCGTGAAGTCATGATCACCGTAAGTGATGAAAATCTTTTGACCGAAGAGGCGGTAGTGATCGCCCTCGGGTTGAGCACGGGTTCGGATCGCGGCGAGGTCCGAGCCGGCTTGCGACTCGGTGAGGTTCATCGTGCCGGTCCATTCACCGCTCACCATCTTGATGAGATACAGATGCTTTTGTTGGTCGGTACCGAATTGTTCGATGGCTTCGACAGCGCCTTGGGTCAACATGGGGCACAGCTTGAACGACAGATTGGACGCCGCCCACAGCTCTTCGACGGCCGTGCCGATCACATACGGAACACCCTGGCCACCGTGCTCGGGCGGGGCGCGCAAACTCGCCCAGCCACCATCGACAAACTGCTGGTAAGCCGCTTTGAAACCCGGCGCTCCGATCACGCCGTCCGGCGTCCAACGGGCACCATCCCGATCACCCGATTTGTAGAGTGGATCGAGCACGGTTTCGGCAAATTTACCGGCTTCCTCGAGGACTGCATCGGCGAGATCGAGTGAAAATTCGGCATACGCAGGGCAAGCCTGCAGGGCAGATTCACCGATCAACTCATGCATGTTGAAACGCAGATCCTTCAGCGGTGCACGGTACATCGGGCGGTCCTTTCAACGTCGTCAGAGATTGAACTCATTCTAACCCGCCAAAGCGGGGACGATGTTGGCCGCGAGGAACTCGACCAACGATTTCACCCGCGCGTCCTCGGCGAGTCTGCCGGGGTAGATCGCACACAACGGCGCCTGCTCGGGCAGCACCCAGTCGGGCAACACGCGTTTGAGCTTTTGGGTGGCGAGCCCCTGCCGACACAAGAACTCCGGCAACACTCCGATGCCAAGACCGGCTGCCACCGAAGCGTGTAACAAGGCGGGATCGTTGACCGCCAATTTCGGACGCACGGTGATCTCGGCGCGCCGATTACCGTGGGTGAGGCGAATCACGAACAGCGGTCCGTGGGTCGAATCGGGCGTCAGCAACTCGTGCCGGTCGAGCTCCTCCGGTGCCACCGGGACGCCGACCCGCTGCAGATAGGCGGGAGTCGCACACAGGATCGCCGGCGGCGCACCAAGCACTCGGGCGACGGGCGCATCCTCTGCCGCCGGGTCGGTCGCGACGACGCCAGCGCGAATGACGACGTCGTAGTCCGCCACGTCGGAGTCGGCCGTCGGGGTATCACCGACTTCGCCCAAATCCACCTCGAGCGGGATCTGCGGAAAGCGCTCCAAGAATCTCGGCACCAAGGGCGCCAGTAGCACACGGCCATACGTCGTGTCGGCCAATACCCGCAGCGGTCCCTGCCGCTGCACGGTCAGGCTTGCAGACTGTTGGCGAACACGCTCGGCCGCCTCCAGAATGGCGCGACAGGCGGGAAGCAGTTGCTCCCCAGCCGGGGTGAGGGCGAGCCGGCGCGTGGTGCGGGTCAGCAACTTGAGACCGAGCTCGCGCTCGAGCTCAGCGACGGCCCGGCTGACGGCGGCTTTGGGCACTTTGAACGCCCGAGCGGCGGCCGAGAAACCGTTCAGATCGACGACCTTGGCAAAGGTGGCCATATGAGCGGGAGACCATATTTGAGACATGGGCGATACTCTGGCGGCCTCTGTTGTGCTTATTGTTGCAAATTAGAATCAAAATAGAAATCGTAGAACACGGGGGAAGTAAAAATGACTCACTGGATTCGAGCTCAGGCGAACCGCCACGGACTGCGACTGACAGCGCTCGTCGGTGTCCTGCTCAGCGCCACACCGACCGCCTCGGCAGCCGATGATTTCCTCGCGGCGCCCGCAATCCGCAAAGGCAGCGAAGCGCTGCAATGGAGCGCAAAACTCACCTGTGGAACGACTGAATCTGGGGTCACGCGCTACGGCATGTGGGAGGGCTACCTCTACAGCCGCGCGCCCGGCGAGAAAGATCGCCAGTTGTTCGCGGTCATCGGTATCAACACCCGTCAGTGCGAACGCCATGTCGACCCCGTGCGCGGCGCGGGCTACCGAAGCATCTCGCGCGAGATCATGGTTTATCTCGATCCGACGACGGGCGAGATCATCGACACTTGGAAGAACCCGTGGACTGGCGAGACGGTGGAGGTGATCCACGCGGCCAACGACCCGGTGAACATGCGCCAACCCACCTACGAGAAGCTGACCAATGGCGAGCCGTTGGAGCTCACCCTCCGGCACTATGGCGACACGCTGGTCGCCTCGCGCGAGGTGCCCCTCTTCTACGAGAACCCGCTGGCCGGCGGCTATCAGGAATACATCGGCGGCACCTACCACGCGATGGAGATCTTCAACACGTACTACAAGGCAGCCGATTTCCTTGACGCCCGCAAGATCCGGATATCCGAATCCAAGATCTCTTGGCAGCGAATCTCGGGTTGGCTCCCATGGATGAAGATGCGCGATCGTCCCGGAGTCATGATCTTCAATGCCACCGGTTTCTCGACCTTCGATCGCAGCCAGATTTCACCAAAGCTATTGAAGGTGCTCGAAACTCGATATCCCGACTATCTTTCGCCACCGCCGCTTGGCGATCCGCGCCCGAACGAGACGACTTGGACCGTCACCAAGCGCTGGATCGACGAACATCGCCGTCAGGGCAAAACCGACAAAACCTCCGGAGGACACTGATCATGTCGTTAAGCGTGCATTCGATGACCATCGCGGCTTTCGTGCCGATGCTCGAGAACCTCGAGAAAATTTTGGGTAAGGCAGCCGCCCATGCCGCCGAGCGCAAGCTCGATGAGGGCGTGTTGGAGGGCTGGCGGCTCACGCCTGACATGTTCGCGCTGCGTCGCCAAGTGCAACTGACCAGCGACTTCGCCAAAAACGGCGTCGCACGCTTGGCGGGTGTCGAGCCGCCGAAGATGCCGGATGAAGAACAAACCCTCGCCGAGCTGCAGGGGCGTGTTCGCGCCACCGTGACCTGGCTGCAAAGCATCACACCCTCGCAACTCGAAGGCGCCGAGACGCGCCACATCGTAGTGCCGCTGCGCACGCGGACGCTCGAAATGGACGGTTTGCCGTTCATCCAACGCTGGGTCCTGCCCAACTTCTACTTCCACATGACGACGACTTACGCGCTGCTTCGACAAGCAGGGGTCGCACTCGGTAAGCAGGACTTCCTCGGCGGAGTTTGAGTCCAATGCAAAAGCGCGCACTCGGCACACAAGGTCTAAAGGTGTCGGCTCTTGGGCTTGGCACCATGGGCATGTCGGGCGTTGCCGGCATGCCTTTGATGTATGGCGCACCAGATGACGCCGAAGGTATCGCCACGATCCATCGCGCACTCGAGCTCGGTATCGATTTCTTTGATACTGCCGAGGTCTACGGCCCGTATGTCAACGAGGAGCTGCTCGCCCGCGCACTCGGCCCACGACGCCGTGAAGTCGTGCTTGCGACCAAGTTCGGCTTTGCGCTCACGCCAGAGGGAAAAATGGCTGGTGTCGATGGTAGTGCGAGCAACGTACGACGCGCCCTAGAGGGCTGCCTGCAACGACTCGGAACCGATCACGTCGACCTTTGGTATCAGCACCGACGCGATCGCAGCGTACCGATCGAAGAAACCGTCGGCGTGATGGCCGAGCAGGTCAAAGCCGGCAAGGTTCGTTACCTAGGCTTGTCGGAGATGGGCGCTGAGACGATTCGGCGTGCGCATGCCGTACATCCGATCAGTGCCGTGCAGAGTGAATGGTCACTGTGGGAGCGGAATCTCGAAGAGCCGGGTGCAGATGGCGCAGCGAGCATCGTCGCAACCTGCCGAGAACTCGGTATCGGCCTCGTGCCGTATAGCCCGCTCGGGCGCGGCTTCCTCGGCGGTACCCTGCCGGACCCCGCGACCCTGCCCGATTCGGACTATCGCAAGCACGACCCTCGCTTGCAGGGTGAGAACTACCAACGCAACTTGCGCTTGCTCGCCGCCGTGAATCAGATGGCCGCGGTGCGCGACACCTCTGCGGCGCAGATCGCCTTGGCATGGCTACTGGCTAAGGGAGACGACGTCGTGCCCATTCCGGGGACGAAGCGACGGCGCTATCTCGAAGAAAATGTCGGGGCCACGAAGCTCACCTTGTCTGCCGCCGAACTAGCGGAGCTCGACGCACTCGGCACCGCAGCAGGACCTCGCTACACCGAACGCGCCCTGAACATGATCGAGCGATGAGGCGCGTTTATCGCAACGACGTGGCCGGCGGCTGACGCAAGACGCTGCGTGTGGCGAGCCAGCCGGCAACAGCCACGAGGCCCGCGCCACCCAAGGTACCGATCAACCAAACCTCGGGGCTAAATTCGTAGGGCACCTGCAACACTTGCCGCGCGATGAAAAATCCGGCGATGGAAGCGCCCGTCGCCGCCAACAAACCTGCCAGCAAGCCCAACGCGGAGAATTCGGCCAGCAAACCTCGCAGCACGACGCTGCGGCTAGCCCCGAGCGTGCGCAGCATCGCGCTCTCGTAGCGACGTTCGTCGCGCGTTGCCTGTACGGCGGCCAACAGCACCGTGAGCCCCGCAAACAACGTGAACAGGAATACGCTCTGCACTGCGAGCACCGCCTTGTCGATGACACCCCGTACCTGTTCGAGCAGATCGTCGAGATCGAAAACCGATACGCTCGGGAATCGGCGTACGAGTTCTGAAATGACGCGGCCATCGCCCGGCTTGAAGTACGCGCTCGTCATCCACGTTCCGGCGAGTTCGTCGAGCAGCCCCGGTGGAAACACCACAAAGAAATTCGGCTGGAAACTGTCCCACTTGATCTTGCGAACACTTGCCACCTCCGCCTCGATCACCTCACCGGCGATGTCGAAGGTCATCAGGTCACCGACGGAGAGTCCAAGCCCCTGCTGATACTCGTCCGATATCGACACCAACGCACGGCCGTGATCAGCCTCGCTCCACCAGCGACCGGCCACCACCTGATTGTCCTCACCGAGGGCCGCTTGCCAAGTGATGTTCTGGTCGCGACGGGCGTAGCCTTCGCCGCGCGGATCGGCGAACTCGATGGTCTCGACGGGCTTACCGTTGAGCTCGGTCAAGCGAGCGCGGATCATCGGCAATTCACGTGAGGTTTCCGCACCGCGCTGCTTGAGGAAGGCAAAGAAATCCTCACGCTCGGTCGGCGGAATGTTGATAAAGAAAAAGTTCGGCAGATCCGCCGGCAAACTGCGACGCCAATCCGTCAACAGGTCATTACGGACCACGGCCAGCACCAACAAGACCATGATGCCAAGACCAAAGGCCACGATCTGCACGATGCTCTCGGCACGACGGCGGCCCAGATTGGCGATGCCGTAGCGCCACGACACACCCACCGCGCCGCGCAAACTACCGGCCAGGTTGACCAACGACCAACCGGCGAGTGCGAGTACGCCTGTGAACACGGTCAAGCCGATCACGAATCCGAAAAAGAACACCCAGTCACGCACGACCCAATAGATCAAAAATACGATCGCCGCGATCGCCGGACCAAAAGCCAACCAGACAGCGGGCTTAGGGGGCGCGATATCGCGACGCAAGACACGAATCGCGGGCACCGTCGACAGCTGCAATAGCGGCGGCAAGGCGAAACCCGCCAACAGCGCAACCGCCGTCGCCAGACCCAAACCGAACGGCAGCCAATCCGCCGGCGGCAGATCGGCGCGCAGCAAGCCTTGCAGGGCGCGCAGCAACCACTCTTGGGCGAGGTAACCGATGACCGAGCCGACGGCCGCCGCCACCAAGGCGATCACCAGCAGTTGCACGAGGCTCACGGTCAACGTGAAGGCGCGCGAGGCACCGAGGGTTTTCAGCAATGCAACCGAGTCTAGATGTCGCTGCACGTAACGGCGTGCCGACATCGCAACGGCAATGGCACACAGCAGCACGGCAACGAGACTCGCGAGGCTGAGGAAGCGGCCGGCGCGATCGATGGCGCTCTGGATTTGCGGGCTCGCTTCGCTGACGTCCCGCAACCGCTCGCCACGTTGCTTACGCTCGGCGAGCCACGGCTTGAAGGCAGCCACCTGCTCTCGCTCGCCGGCGAACAAAGCGGCGTAAGTCGCTCGCGACCCGGGCTGCAGCAAACGTGTAGCCGGTAGGTCATCGGCATGCATCAACAAGCTCGGCGCAAGCTCGCCAAAACCACCGCCCTGATCGGGTCGCGTGATCAATACTTTGGAGATCCGGAAGGTCGCGGCACCTACCGACACCGTATCGCCCAACTTGGTATCGAGAGCCGCCAATAGTTTGGAGTCGGGCCAGACCTCGCCACGCGGCGGTCCCGAATCGACGGCGGTTGGCGCTCCGAAAGGCTCGGTCGCAACACCGACCGTGCCACGCAAAGGATAGGTGTTGCTGACGGCCCGCAGATTCGCCAGCTGAGTCAGATCGTCGCGGAAAACCACGCTCAGCACCGAGGTTGCATTCGCGGTCTCGAGGCCGCGACGTGCCGCTTCGTCGAGATACGTTGCCGGCAGGGGTTGGGAAGACTCGAGCCGCAAGTCCGCTGCGAGCACCTCGTTGGCCTGCAAAGCGACTGACTGACCGATGCGATTGACGAGGAATCCCACCCCGGTCAGCGCACCCACGGCGACCGTCAATGCCAACAACAACACCGCCAGCTCACCCGAGCGCCATTCCCGTGCGAGCAATCTCAAGCCTAACAAGGACGCGCGTGACATGACTTCAACCTGCGGTGAGTTGCCCCGCCTCCATGATCACGCTGCGCCCACAGCGCGCGGCCAGAGTCCGATCATGGGTGACGAGGACGAGTGTGGTGCCGGAATCGGCATTCAAAGCAAACAGCAAATCGGCAATCTTGGCGCCCGTCGTGGTGTCGAGATTGCCGGTTGGTTCATCGGCAAAAAGGACGGCCGGTCGCATGACGAAAGCCCGGGCGATCGCGACGCGCTGCTGCTCCCCGCCCGATAATTGGCGAGGATAGTGCCCGATGCGGGGCCGCAAACCGACGTGATCGAGCGCGAGGGTGGCGGCCTCCCGTGCGTCGGATCGACCAGCCAGCTCGAGCGGCAGCATGACGTTCTCGAGCGCCGTCAACGCCGGGATCAAATGGAACGACTGAAACACGAAACCGACTCGCTCGGCTCGCAAGCGCGCACGCCCGTCTTCGTCGAGCGCCGAGAGATCTTCACCGTCGAGCAACACGCGCCCGCGAGTCGGTAAATCGAGGCCTGCGAGTAGTGCGAGCAAAGTCGACTTGCCCGCACCCGAGGCGCCGACGACGGCCACCGATTCACCGGAGAGAACCTGCAAGGAAACATCTTGGACGATGGTCAGCGTCCCTTCTGGGCTGCTAACCTGTTTGCACAATCCCTGTGCCTCGAGGACGATATCTTTGGTCACGAAACGATCCTTGGTTGCTGCTCTGCTGATGTTCGCGCTGCCGATGATCGCCAGCGCAGCGCCCACGCCCACCGCAGCAGCGAAAATTCTCGTGCTGGGCGACAGCATCAGCGCCGGTTACGGCCTGGCAGCGAACGAGGGCTGGGTGAGCCTGCTGCAGAACCGACTGAAGTCACAAGGTTACGGGTACCGCGTCGTCAATGCCAGCGTCACCGGCGAAACCACGACCGGCGGCCTCGCAAGGCTCCCGCGCGCGCTATCTTTGCATCGACCTGCCATCGTCGTCATCGAGTTAGGCGGCAATGACGGGCTGCGCGGACTACCGCTCGATACCTCTCGCGCCAATCTTCAAAAAATGATCGATCTATCCCGTGAGGCCGGTGCGGCGGTGCTGCTGCTCGGCATGAAGATTCCGCCCAATTACGGCCCGCGCTACGCGAGCGAGTTCGAACGCCTCTTCGCCGACCTCGCCGGTCGGAACGAGCTGGCATTCGAGCCTTTCTTTCTGGACAAGATCGCTTTGGTCGAGGGCATGATGCAGGAAGATGGGATCCATCCGACCGCCAAGGCGCAGCCGATCATGCTAGAGACACTGTGGCCGCGCCTGACGCGATTGTTACGACGCTGAAGCGTCTGCAATTGCCATCGTAAGTGGGCTCCGGCTAGAGTTCTGCCATGTCAAAACCCTGGTTGCAGTCTTATCCGCCCGGCGTCCCAGCCGAAATCGACCCCACTCGCTATGCGTCGATCACACAAATGGCGGACGAAAGCTTCAGCAAATTTGCTGAACGCACCGCCTATGTGCAGATGGGGCGTGAGCTGAGCTACGGCGAACTCGACGCCAAATCGAAAGCCTTCGCAGGCTGGCTGCAGCAAAAAGCCCAGCTGCAACGGGGTGCACGCGTTGCGATCATGCTGCCGAACGTCTTGCAATACCCGATCGCCTTGTTCGGCGTGCTGCGCGCAGGCGGCACGGTGGTGAACACGAACCCGCTCTACACGGCGCGCGAGCTCGAGCACCAGCTGAAAGATTCCGGCGCAGAAGTGATCGTGATTCTCGAAAACTTTGCGCACGTGCTGCAAGAGGTCATCGCACACACCCAAGTTCGCCAAGTGATCGTCACCAGCGTCGGTGAACTACTCGGCTTCCCCAAAGGATCGATCGTCGATTTCGTCGTACGCCGGATTCGCAAGGCCGTCCCGGCTTGGTCGCTGCCGGGTGCGCTGCGCTTCGGTGATGTGCTCGCCGAAGGGATTGTCCTGCCCTACCAGCCGATCGCCTTGAACCACGCCGATCTGGCCTTCCTGCAATACACGGGTGGCACCACAGGCGTCTCCAAGGGCGCCATGCTCAGCCACGGCAACATGGTCGCAAACGTGTTGCAATCTTCCGCCTGGATCGCCGACACCTTGCCGCCGGGCGAGCATCACACGGCCATCACCGCGCTGCCGCTCTATCACATCTTTGCTCTGACGGCGAACTGCATCCTGTTCCTGCGACTGGGTTGGACCAACGTACTGATCACGAATCCACGCGATTTCCCGGCATTCGTCAAAGAATTAAAACAGCACAAGTTCACCTACATCTCGGGCGTCAACACGCTGTTCAATGCCCTGCTGCACACGCCGGGGTTCGAGACGGTCGATTTCAGTCACTTGCGCTGCACTTTGGGCGGCGGCATGGCGGTGCAACGGGCCGTCGCCGAGCATTGGAAGAAAGTAACCGGCTGCATCCTCACCCAGGCCTGGGGTTTGACGGAAACCTCACCCGCCGCCTGCATCAATCCGGCCGACGAGGACTTCAACGATTCGATCGGCTTACCGATCTCCTCGACGGAAGTGGCGATCATGAACGATGCCGGGGAGCCCCTGCCCATCGGTGAGTCCGGCGAGATCTGCGTTCGCGGTCCTCAGGTGATGCAGGGTTACTACAACCGCCCGGATGAAACCGCCAAGGTGATGCTCGAGGGTGGTTGGCTGCGCACCGGTGACATCGGTCGCATGGATGCGCGCGGTTACGTCTTCATCGAAGATCGTAAGAAGGACATGATCAACGTCTCGGGTTTCAACGTGTACCCGAACGAAGTGGAAAGCATTGCAGTGACCCACCCTGGCGTGCTCGAAGCGGCCGCCGTCGCCAAAGCCGATGAACGGTCGGGCGAAGTCGTGGCCCTGTTCGTCGTCCGCAAAGACCCGGCGCTGACGGCTGATGCCGTTGTCGAACACTGTCGTGCAGCTCTGACCGGCTACAAGGTCCCGAAATACGTCTACTTCAAAAGCGATCTTCCGAAGACGAACGTCGGCAAGATCCTGCGCCGCGAGTTGCGCGACGAAGCGCAGAAACTCTGATCGGCGCGCAGACGGGCAAAGATCAAGAGCGCTCGCCGGGACTGAACAAGCGGCGATGTTCGACGATCGCATACCGATCCGTCATGCCGGCAACGTAATCGGCGACGACCCGTGCGCGACCCGGCTTGTCGTGCTGTCGTTCTGCGTTGGCTGCGGCTTCGCGATGTTCGTCGGGTAGCAGATCGATATCCTGCATGAACACTTCGAACAATTCGCGCAACACCTTGCGCGCCTTGTTGGTCATGCGAAGCACGCGATAGTGGCGGTAGAGATGGGTATTGAGGAAGCGCTTCAACTCGAGGTGCTCCGCGCGCACTGCATCACTCATGACGATGAGCGGCACCGTCTCTGCACGCACGGCGTCGATCGATTGCGGCGCTGCATCGGCGAGGCGGGCGGAGCTCGCGCCAACGACATCGCGCACCACCCGATCGATCATGCGACGGATGGTCTCGTGCACCAACCGTCGGCCGGTCAAACTCGGATAACGCGCAACGACGTCGGCGTATTCACGGCCAAACAAACTCACCTCACGTAGCGCGTCGATGTCGAGCAAGCCGGCACGCAGACCGTCATCGACATCGTGATTGTTGTAGGCGATCGCATCGGCGAGGTTGGCGAGCTGTGCCTCGAGCCCCGGTTGGCGACGCTCGATGAAACGCAGCCCGAGTTCACCGAGGTTGCGCGCATTCTGTGCAGAGCAATGCTTGAGGACGCCTTCGCGAGTCTCGAAGGTGAGATTCAACCCCGGAAAGTCGGCATAGCGTTCTTCCAGCAGATCGACGACGCGCAGCGACTGCAGGTTGTGCTCGAATCCACCGTAGTCGCGCATACACTCATTCAGCGCGTCCTGTCCGGCATGGCCGAACGGGGTGTGGCCCAAGTCGTGCGCGAGACAAATCGCCTCGGTGAGCGTTTCGTGCAGAGCCAAGGCGCGGGCGATCGTACGACCGATCTGCGCCACCTCCATCGAATGTGTGATGCGGGTGCGGTAGAGATCACCTTCGTGATTGACGAAAACCTGGGTCTTGTAGACGAGCCTTCGAAAAGCGCTCGAGTGGACGATGCGATCGCGATCACGCTGAAACTCGCCACGCAGATGCGGCGCCGGTTCACTGAATTGGCGACCGCGACTGCGCTCGTCATGTGCCGCGTAGACCGCCAAGGTCATGCGAAGTGCGCCTCCAACGTGGCAGCCAACGCCGCCGGCGGATAGTCGTGCGTGACGAATGCGCGTCCGATGCCCCGCATCAGAACAAACCGCAGCCGCCCCTCCTTGACCTTCTTGTCGATGCTCATCGCCGCACGGGCTTGTTCGGCGCCGACCTCCGGTTTCGCATGGGTCGGCAAATGCAGACGCGCGAGTACATCAGCCACGCGATCGCAATCGGCAGCGGACATCCAGCCGGCATGGCGCGACATGGTCGCAGCCATCATGAGTCCCGCACCGACCGCCTCGCCGTGCAACCAACGCGTGTAACCCGTCACCGTTTCGATGGCGTGCCCAAAAGTATGACCAAGATTCAGCAAGGCTCGATCACCGCGTTCGTGCTCGTCACGTGCCACGATCTCGGCTTTGATTTCACAAGAGCGCCGCACGGCACGCGCAATGGCATCCGGCTCCAGTGCGAGCAACTCGGCGGTATGGGCATCGATCCAATCGAAAAACGGTCGATCGCAAATCAGGCCGTATTTGACGACTTCGGCCAGACCCGCTGACAACTCACGCTGCGGCAAAGAAGACAAAGTCGTGGTATCGGCAATCACGGCTTGGGGTTGATGGAAAGCACCGATCAAATTCTTGCCGCCCGGATGATTGACGCCCGTCTTGCCGCCAACCGAAGAGTCGACCTGCGCGAGCAAGGTCGTCGGGATCTGTACGAAGCCGATGCCGCGTTGATAACAGGCGGCGGCAAAACCGGCCATGTCGCCAATCACACCACCACCTAGTGCGATGATCAGATCGTCGCGTGCAAAGCGATTGGCGACGAGCACATCGAGGATTCGTGCGACCGTCGTGAGCGTCTTGTTAGCTTCGCCATCCGGCAACACGATCTCGATCAGATCGCGTTCACCGCGCGCCGCTTTGATGGTTGCCGAGTACAAAGGTGCGACGACGGCATTGGTGATCAGTGCAACCTTGCGAGCCGGCATGACGCGTGCGAGCAAGGCGGTATCGGCAAGCAGGCCGGCACCGATGTGGATCGGATAGCTGCGCTCACCTAGCGTGACGGTCAAGGTGCTTTGCGTTACGGCCATGGGTGCGGACTCTCTCACGCGGGGAGTATACGGCCCGGCCCTGCACGGTCGTCGAGGGCACGCAGGATTTCATCGACGACCGCCGGAACTCGACGCCCATCGGTTCGAACCGTCAGATGAGCGACTCCGGTATAAAGCGGTGCCCGTTGATTCATCAATTCCGACACGCGTGCAGTCATGTCGGCGACACCACTCAACAAGGGTCGATTCTCTCCTCGTCGCACGCGTGCCACTTGCTGAGCGACCGAAGTCTCGAGGTAGATCACCGTACCGCGCTCTCGCAGATAGGCCCGGTTCTCCGCCGCGAGCACCGCACCGCCACCGGTCGATAGCACAACCCCGTTGGTTGCGGTCAATTCGGCGACGATGTCTCGCTCTCGCTGGCGGAACCCGGCTTCGCCTTCGGTGTCGAAGATGCGCGGGATATCGACCCCCGTCCGACGTTCGATCTCGGTGTCGGTGTCAACGAAAGGCATGCGGAGCCGTCGAGCGAGGGTTTTGCCCACCGCCGTTTTACCCGACCCCATCGGTCCCACGAGAAATAAGTTGCTTGATACCGTCATCCGCCGAATCCTGTCTGCACGGCAAGCCTACCGCACCGGCCAAGCGCGCGACATTCCGGTAACATGCGCCTTGCCGTGAAAGTGTCTGTGTCGAAAATTCTGCTTTGGGGCCTCACGGCGATCGTCGGCTCGGCAGCTCTGCTCGTGGTTGGCATCTCCGGCGCCTATCTCTACCTCGCCCCCAGCCTGCCGAGTGTCGAGGCGATGCGCCAGATCGAGCTGCAAGTGCCACTGCGCGTGTATTCGCGCGACGGTCAAACGATCGCGCAGATCGGTGAACAGCGCCGCATACCCGTCTCCTTCGAACAAATACCGCCGGTCGTGCGCCAAGCCTTCATCGCGGCCGAGGACGATCGTTTTTTTGAGCACTCCGGCTTCGACTATCAGTCGATTCTGCGTTCGATCATCGTCAACCTCATCCCGGGCTATCGACTCGAAGGCGCCAGTACGATCACGCAACAGACGGCCAAGAACCTGTTTCTGACGAATGATCGAACTTGGCGCCGCAAAGGGCAGGAGATGTTCCTGACCTATCGCATCGAGCGCGAATTCAGCAAAGAAGAAATTCTCGGTCTGTACCTGAACGTGATCCCCTTTGGCAAGCGCGCCTATGGCGTTGCGGCTGCGGCCGATCTGTATTTCGGCAAGACGCTCGCAGAGCTCTCGTTGGCAGAGGCGGCGACGCTCGCGCGAGTGCCGCAAGCACCCTCGCGCTACAACCCCATCAATAACCCGAAAGCAGCGGCCGAACGTCGTGGCTATGTACTGCGTCGCATGCGTGAACTCGGCTTCATCGATCCGGCAGCGGAACAACGCGCCGCCCGTGAAATCGTCCGAGCACGCGAACACGTCAAAACTTTTGACGTGGAGGCACCCTATGTCGCAGAAATGGCGCGTCTCGAACTGGTGCAACGCTTCGGCGCCGCAGCACAAAACGAAGGCTACAAAATCTATACGACCATCGAGCCTGCAATGCAGACGGCGGCCAACACGGCGCTGCGCGACGGTCTGCTCGATTACGATCGGCGCCACGGCTGGCGCGGTGCATTGGCAAAGAAATCGTTACCGGCCTCCGGCGCGTCCGATGCGCTCGAGTCGCTGCTCGACGCTTACGCCTCGAGCGGTCCCTTGCGTCCGGCCGTCGTCATCGCCGTGAAAGACAAAGAGGCGCGCCTGTACGCGCGCGATCTCGGCGACGTGACGATGACCTGGGACGGGATGTCGTGGGCCAGAGCGAAAACGGGTCGCAGGCTCGGTCCTGCTCCGAAAAAGGCGGCCGATGTTCTGCAACGCGGCGACATCGTTTACGTTGCACCGGATGGCGATGCGATCGTGCTCGCACAGATTCCGGAAGCGGCATCGGCGCTGGTCGCGCTCGCACCCCGCGATGGCGCCATTCGCGCCCTCGTCGGCGGCTTCGATTATTTCGACGCCAAAGCCGGTAAATTCAACCGCGCGATCCAAGCACAACGTCAGCCCGGCTCGGGCTTCAAACCCTTTCTCTACTCGGCTGCGCTCGAGTATGGTTTCACGCCTTCGACCATCGTCATGGACGCGCCCTTCGTGGTCGACGATCCGAACATGGAAGAGGCGTGGCGCCCCGAAAACTCGAGCGGGGAATTCAGTGGCCCGACGCGTCTGCGTGAAGCGCTCGTCCAATCAAAGAATTTGGTATCGATTCGCGTGTTGCAGTCGGTAGGCATGGCGCCTGCCATGAGTTACACCGAACGCTTCGGTTTCGAGCGTCGCAAACTGCCGCGCAACCTTACGCTCTCGTTGGGCACCTTGAGTGCGACACCGCTGCAGGTGGCAGCCGGTTACACCGTGTTCGCCAACGGCGGATACCGCGTACAGCCCTATTTCATCGAGCGCATCGAAGATCCGAAAGGCAAAGTGGTCTTCCAAGCCAAGCCGCGCGTGGTGACGCCGGGCTGCGCCGATCAGTTGCCTGCCGCGACGGCGGTCGATGCGCGCGGCGGCGACGAGCGCGGTCTTAGCGCCTCGAATAGTGGCGGATGCGACAAGGCGCCGAGCGAAATCGCACCACGCGTCATTAGCGCTCAGAACGCGTGGCTGATGACCGACATGCTGCGTGAAGTCATCACGCGTGGTACGGGGCGTCGCGCCTTGGCGCTCGGTCGCAATGATCTCGCCGGCAAGACCGGCACGACCAACGAAGCACGCGATACCTGGTTCAACGGCTACAACCCCGATCTGGTCGCGAGTGTCTGGGTCGGTTTCGATCAGTCGAAGCCTCTCGGTGAGGGCGAGGAAGGAAGTCGCACCGCCGTGCCCATCTGGGTGGATTTCATGCGCGTAGCCTTGGCGCGAACGCCCGTGCGAAGCTGGCCCGTGCCGGAAGGGCTGGTGCAGGTGCGTATTTCGCCGGTCACGGGTGAGGTGGCCGGTGCCGATGATCAGGATGCGATCTTCGAAACCTTCATGATGGATCGACTGCCGGTGGGCGCATCGCAAGAGCTCGTCAATCCGACCAAAGGCGACGAGTCGAAACCAAAGGAGTCGGCGGAGCCGCTCTTTTGAAGAAGCTGCCACCGCGTGCCGAGCATCTGCGCCGAGCACTGGCACAGGAGGCCGCTAGAATCATGGCGGAGCATGGCGTGCGCGACTTCCTGCTCGCCAAACGCAAGGCCGCAGAGCGCTATGGCGTCGTCGATAGCGCACTGTTGCCGCGCAACACCGAAATCGAAACTGCACTGCAGGAATATCAACGCTTATTCGGTGGTGAAGCGCATGTTGAAACACTGCAATCACAGCGTGCCGTCGCGCTTGATGTCATGCATCGTCTGCAGCGGTTCCAACCGCGGCTCGTCGGATCCGTGCTGACCGGCACGGCAACGCCGCACGACGATGTCGTATTGCACGTGTTCGTCGATCGGATTGAAACGCTGAGTTTCGCCTTGATGGACCAAGGCGTGCCCCACGAAACAGGCGAGCGGCGCATACGCTTGGATCCGGATCGCACCGCTCAACAACCGACGCTGCGGCTCGAGCTCGACGCTCAGCCGGTCGAGCTCGTCGTGTTCAACATCGATGGCATCCGACAAGCGCCCATCAGCCCCGTCGATGGCAAGCCGATGCGTCGCGCCGATCTGCGCGAAGTGGAGAGTTTGCTGACGACGGGGTAGTTCCGCTCAGCGCTTGCTGATCGGAACGTATTCGCGCGGTGCAGGGCCGGTGTAGAGCTGGCGCGGCCGGCCGATCTTGTAGCCCGGGTCGCTGATCATTTCCTGCCAATGCGACACCCAGCCGGCGGTACGTGCGATGGCGAACATGACCGTGAACATCGAGCGCGGAATACCCAAGGCGCTGTAGATGATGCCCGAGTAGAAGTCGACGTTCGGGTAGAGCTTGCGCGCGATGAAATATTCGTCTTTGAGAGCGATTTCTTCGAGCCGTTGCGCAAGCTCGAGCAGCGGGTTGTCCGCGCGACCCATCTTGGCCAACACCTTGTGACACATCTCGCGAATGATCTTCGCGCGCGGATCGAAATTTTTGTAGACGCGGTGACCAAAGCCCATCAAACGCACATTGCTGGTCTTGTCTTTGACCTGCGCAAGGAACTTCGGGATGTTGTCGACCGAGCCGATTTCCTCGAGCATTTCGAGTACGGCTTCGTTGGCACCACCGTGCGCCGGACCCCACAGCGCCGATACGCCGGCCGAAATGGCCGCGTAAGGATTTGCGCCGGTCGAACCGGCTAATCGCACCGTCGAGGTGCTCGCGTTCTGCTCGTGATCGGCGTGCAGAATCAACAACAAGTCGAGTGCTTGCGCCGCCAGCGGGTCGACGTGGTAAGGCTCGCAAGGCACAGCGTAGAACATGTGCAGCAGATTGCTGCAGTAGTCGAGATCGTTGCGCGGATAGATGAACGGCTGACCCAACGCACGCTTGTAAGCGGCAGCTGAAATGGTCGGCAGCTTGGCGATGATGCGGTGGGCAAAAATCTCGCGATGACGCGGGTTATTGATGTCCATCGAGTCGTGGTAGAACGCCGACATCGAGGCCACGATCGCACTGACCATGGCCATCGGGTGCGCGTCGTAATGGAATCCGCTGTACATCCGCAGCAACGACTCGTTGACCATCGTGTGCCGCTGGATGTTCACACTGAATTCGGCCAGCTGCTTGGTGTCCGGCAGATCACCGTTCAACAACAGATAAGCCACTTCGATGAACGAACTGTGTGCGGCCAACTGCTCGATGGGATAGCCGCGGTACATCAGCACGCCGGCATCACCGTCGATGTAGGTGATCTTGCTCTCGGTGCTCGCCGTCGCCATGAAGCCCGGATCGAAGGTGAAAACCCCGTGATCCTTGTTGAGAGAGGCGATGTCGATCACGTCCGGACCGATCGTGCCGGCACGCACGGGCAAGTCGGTTTTCTTGCCGGAGGAGAGTTCTAGGAGTTCAAATTTCTTGTTGGCCATGGTGTCGTTCGTCGCCAGCGGAGTATCGTGGCAGACGCGCCACGATGTGTGACGAAATTGACACGCCTTGCGCTCGGAATCAAGGCAGAGTGGATGAAATTTTCAGCCGCAACCGTGTTATTCGACCGCCTTGTAGAGAGCTCCCGGTGTCAACTTGCCGTCCGGGTAAATGCCGTTGATCAGTTGCAACTGCTCCTTGCGGAACTTGCCATCCGGCATCGTCTCGACGTGATCCTCGATCGTCGTCGTCGCAGTCGCCGTCGTCATGCGTAACCGATACGGCTCGGCGAGCGGATACTCGGTGGAGCGCAAGGCGCGCAAGGTTTCAGCGACACTGCGAAACAGACCGTCGGCTTCGGGAATTCCGCCGCGCGACGAGCGACTTGCGCCCGCGAAAAGATAGGCGCTCTTGCCACGATACAGCACGATCCAGCGCACCGGACCCGCGCCACCATCGAGGGGCGAGCCCGTCGACGTTCGAACGGTATAGCCTTCCATGCCGTTCACGCTGAGCGCCTCGCCACCAGCGAGAGTCGCGCCCTTCAGTTGAGAGAACAAAAACTCGCGTGGTGACTGCGTCGGCGGATAGTCCCGCAACGTGATCTGCATGATGGTGTCGCGCCGCGGTGTGTAAGCGAGCAGTCGATCGCGCTGGTTCTCGACCGTCCAGACGCGCGGAAAGGCAGCCGTGATGCCGAGTTCAGCGTGATAGAGCCGGTTGCCGCGCAAGATGCCTTGTGCGCGACTCGAACCGTAAGTCATGCCATCGATCTGGCGAAGATATTCCTCGCGACCCTCGAACCAGCCGCCCGCAGGACCGTTCTCGAGATTCGCCGATGCCTTGGCCGCCTGCACCGCGCGCTTGTCCGGCGCCGGGTGGGATGAAAACAAGCCATGGTAGATGCGCGGTTCGCGACCTTCGGCGCGTGCCTGATCGATTTCGAATCGTTCGCCGCGGCGGAACATCTCGAACACTTCGCCCATCGACTCGGGTCGATACCCTGCGCGCGTGGCGTATTGCAGCCCGAGGCGATCCGCTTCGAGTTCGTTCTCGCGACCATAGCCCTGCATCCAAGCTTGCGCACCCAGATTGGCGAGATCGGCCACGGCGCCCGAGCCGGTGTAGATCGCCGCGGCGGTGGCCGCGAGCGTCGCGAAAATGCCGCGCGTCATGCGTTCCTGCGGGTGGCGCGCCGTGACATGCGCCACCTCGTGACCGAGTACCGAGGCGAGCTCCGCCTCCGAGTTGAGGTGGGTCAACAGGCCTCGGTGCAGATAGACAAAACAGCAACCCGTGGTGAACGCGTTGATCGAGTCGTCGTCGAGAACGACGAATTTCCACTCCGCGTTCGGCAACTCGCTCTTGCTCGCAACGCGTTGGCCAACCTGACTGACGTAGTCTTGCAGCGCCTGGTTTTCGTAGAGCCCATACGCCTTCAGGATCTGATCATGTGCTTTGCGCGCCGAGGCACTTTGCTTAGCCCCTCCTTTGCCCGACTGCGCCCAAGCCTCTGTCCCGCTCATCGAGAGCGTTACGGTCAGCAGAGTGACGATAAGAGCCGTGATTCGGCCGATCATGCCTTGGAGCCTCCAGCACGAAAGACGTCGCAAACTTAACAGAAGTTCCCCGCCAAGCTCCGGAAACGAACAAGGCGCCCGAAGGCGCCTCGAATGTCGTGTCGAATCGCGAACGCGATCGACAGGCTGCGATTCGCTCAGCGCGCCGCAGCAGCCGCGTACTTCTTGCGGAATTTGTCGACGCGACCCGCGGTGTCGAGGATCTTTTGCTTACCGGTGTAGAACGGGTGGCAGCTCGAGCAAACTTCGATCGCGAGATCCTGCCCGAGGGTCGAGCGGGTCGGGAACGTGTTGCCGCAGGTGCAGGACACCGTGATGTCCTTGTAGTCCGGGTGGATCGAAGGTTTCATGAGCGTGCTACCGAGGCCGAAGCTTGCGGAAAAAGGGCACGCAGCATAGCGGCGCAGACCGGCCGACACAAGCCCCGGCGTGCGCGCGACGATCTATTCACATTTTCTGTGGATAAGTCTGTGGAGGAGGTGAAAAAAGGGCCTCGATTCTGCGGCGAAATGGCCTTTCTGCGCCCATGATCAAAAAATGACACGGTCATTAATATCAATAAAAACAGACGCTTATGATTTCATTTTTCTTTAATATCTCAGAAAATGGCGCTTCCTGCCGTCGTGGAACGATTTTTTCGCAGCTGTGCATATTGCCGTACGAATTCGCCCGGAAAACCCCGTAACTCACGGTTTTGGCGGCAAGAATTCCACCAAGCTGTCGTTCAGGAAGCGCCGCCCCACCCCACTGGTACGCCAACGACCCGCGCCGGCAGCCTCCAGCAAGCCGCGCCCCTCTAGCTTGGCGATGACCGCGTCGATCGCCCCATACCGCAGGCCCGTCGTGCGCTCGAAACCAGCCGCGTCGAAGCCGTCGATCAGGCGCAAGGCATTCAGCATGAATTCGAACGGCCGCTGCTCCGGCGGCACCGCTGCCCAGGTGATGGCACCGCGCGGATCACGCTGGTAGCGCCGTGGTTCGCGGGTCTGATGGCTGCGCACGATCTCGAGCTCACCGGTGTCGGGATCCATCCGGCTCCACTTCCCGTGCGCGCCGGCACCGACCCCGATGTAGTCGCCGAAGCGCCAATAGAGCAAGTTGTGCGCGCACTCACGCCCGCGCCGAGCGTGCGCCGAGATTTCGTATTGGTGATAACCCTGTTGCTCGAGTCGCTCGAGAGCGGCTTGCAGTGTGATCTCGACGATCTCGTCACTCGGCAAATTGGCCGGCGGTTGTGCGGCGAAAGGCGTGCCTGGCTCCAGCGTCAGGTGGTAGTGCGACACTTGTGCCGGTTGTAGTGTCATCGCTTCATCGAGATCGCGCATCGCGCTGTCTACCGATTGCTCGGGCAGGCCATACATCAAATCGATGTTGAAATTGTCGATCCCGGCTGCGTGCAATTCACTCGCCGAGCGATGCACATCCTCAGGCAGGTGGATTCGTCCCAAGCGCCGCAACGCCTCGCGATCGAAAGTCTGGGCGCCCAAAGAAATTCGATTGACGCCAGCTGCAGCATAACCCGTGAAAAGTCCGCGCTCTACCGTGGCGGGATTGGCCTCTAGCGTGATTTCCGCATCGACGGAAACCGGATGCATTGCTTTGATTCGCTCGAGAACCCGCGCGATCGAGTCGGGAGAAAACAGGCTGGGCGTGCCGCCGCCCATGAATACGGTGGTGATGGGTCGGCCCGCGACGAAATCACCGCGCCGCTGCAACTGCGTTTCGAGATCGATCAACAAAGCATCGACGTAGGCGTGCTCGCCCAGCGGTTCACGCAGCGTGTAGGAATTGAAGTCGCAGTACGGGCACTTGCTGACACACCACGGGAAGTGAAGATAAAGACCCAGTGGAATGGCAGGCGTGTCTGACACGACGCTAGCGCGAGCTTGCCGCCACGGCGGCAGAGCTGCGCGCGAGGAAATCGCGCAGCGCCATCGCGCGGTGACTGCGGAGGTTCTTCTCGCTCGAGGACATTGCTGCGGCGCTCGTGTGCGTATGCAGATCGGCGAAAACGGGGTCGTAGCCGAAACCTCCGCTGCCTCGCGGCGCAGTAAGAATGTAGCCCTCCCAAACACCTTCGCCAAAGATGGGGTCAGGATCGTCGGCCGTGCGCACAAACGCGATCACGCAACGAAAACGCGCCTGGCGCTGCCCCTCGGGCACCGCCGCGAGCGCCGCGAGCAACTTCGCAAGATTATCGGCATCGCTCGCCGCAGGGCCTGCGTACCTTGCCGAATACACACCGGGAGCACCACCGAGCGCAGCCACTTCGAGGCCGGAATCATCAGCCAGCGCCGCATGCCCGCTGTGCAACGCGGCGTAGCGGGCTTTCAGAAGCGCGTTACCGCGAAAGCTGTGTTCCGTTTCGTCGGGTGGTTCGATACCGAAGACCGACTGCGGTTGAACCTGCCAGCCGAGCGGTTGCAGCAACTCGTCGAACTCGCGCAACTTGCCGCGGTTGCCACTCGCTAACACCAGTTGCGGTCTTGCCGGCGTCATACCGCCGGCGCAGCTAGCACCGCATGCTGCAAAGCGTGCAGACGATCGATGCCGCTCGCGGCCAGATCGAGCAACGCGTCGAGTTCGTCGCGGCGGAAGGCGTGACCTTCGGCCGTACCCTGCACTTCGACAAATGCACCGCCGTCTTTCATAACCACATTCATATCGGTCTCGGCCTGTGAATCCTCGGCGTAATCGAGATCGAGTACCGGAACACCGCCGCAGATGCCGACCGATACGGCGGCCACTTGCCCATGCAACGGCGAAGCAGCAAGCACGCCGCGACGGATCAATAAATTGCAGGCATCGACCAGTGCGACATAACTTCCCGTGATCGCGGCAGTTCGCGTGCCCCCATCGGCTTGCAACACGTCGCAGTCGAGCGTGACGGTGCGCTCGCCCAATGCCGACATATCCATCACGGCGCGCAAGCTGCGCCCGATCAGACGCTGGATCTCTTGAGTGCGTCCGCTCTGTTTGCCTTTGGCGGCCTCTCGCGAGGAGCGGGTGTGCGTAGCCCTAGGCAGCATGCCGTATTCCGCGGTGACCCAACCTTGACCCTTGCCGCGTAGAAAACCGGGTACGCCCTCCTCGATACTCGCCGTGCACAACACACGGGTACCGCCGAACTCCACCAATACGGCGCCCTCGGCGTGGCGCGTGTAGCCGCGCTGAAAACGCACATCGCGCAGTTGGTCTGGCGTACGGCCGCTGGGTCTTTGATACATGGGTTTGATCCGTCCGGTATAAACTGCGCGCTTTATACATGATCGGGCTCACATGATCAGCAGCATGACCGGGTTCGCCCGGCTCGAGCACAGCGGCTCGTTTGGTCAACTGACCTGCGAAGTGCGCAGCGTCAATCACCGCTACTTGGAACCGGGCTTTCGCCTGCCTGAAGAGTTACGTGCGCTCGAGAGCGAACTTCGACAAACCCTCGCCCGCGAGCTGCGTCGCGGCAAGATCGACTGCACGCTCCACTTGCGTGGCTCGCATGAGGCCGAGCGGGAACTGTTGGTCGATGATGAGGCGGTTGATCGGCTACTCGCACGCAGCCGGGATATCGCCGAACGTGCGACGGCGAAGGGCTTGGGTGCGGGCCACGCCTCGTCGATCGATCCGATCGAAGTGCTGCGCTGGCCGGGCGTGCTGCGCCAACAAGCCACCGAGACGGAAAGTCTGCATACGGCCTGTCGTCAGCTTTTCGTCGCCACGGTTCGGCAACTGGCCGAAGCCCGACATCGTGAAGGCGAGCGGTTGCAGGAACTCGTCGAGCAACGCTGTGCCGCACTCGCGGAATTGGTTGCCACAGTTCGAGCACGGCTACCCGAGTGGCGCCAGCGCTGGCGCGATAAGTTGCGCGAGCGCCTGGCCGAACTTGCCGTGCAAGTGGCTGGCGATCGCTTCGAACAAGAGGTTGCCTTGATCCTGCAGCGCGCCGATGTCGACGAGGAACTTGATCGGCTCGACGGTCACCTTGTCGAAATTCGCCGCGTCATGACCGGTAGCGAAGCGGCCGGTCGACGCCTCGACTTCCTCATGCAGGAGTTGAATCGCGAGGCCAACACGCTGTCGTCGAAGTCGCAAGAACTCGACACCACGCGGATCGCCGTCGACATGAAGGTGTTGATCGAACAGATGCGCGAGCAGATTCAAAACATCGAGTGACCGCGCCAACATGTCAGCTTCCACCGGCGGTCGACTGTTCGTGATTGCCGCACCGTCAGGTGCCGGCAAGACCAGTCTCGTCAAAGCCTTGTTGCAACGCAGTCCGAATCTGCGGGTGTGCGTCTCGCACACGACTCGACCGCGCCGCCCCAATGAAATCGACGGTCGCGATTACCATTTCGTCGATGTGCCGACCTTCGAGGCCATGATCGCGGCCGACGGCTTTCTGGAGTACGCGCCGGTTTTCGATAATTTCTATGGTACGAGCCGTCGAGCGCTGGCCGAGGCGTTCGGGCGCGGTCACGATGTCATCCTGGAAATCGATTGGCAGGGCGCCGAGCAAGTCCGACGACGTACGGCCGACCCGAGCAGCGGCCGTGCAGGCTGCACGGGCATCTTCGTCTTGCCCCCGTCGCGCGCCGAACTCGAACGCCGTCTGCGCGAACGCCGCACCGACAGTGATGCGGTCATCGCGCGTCGTTTGCAGGATGCCGTCAGCGACATGCGCCATCACCACGAGTTCGATTACGTGATCGTCAACGACGACTTCGAGCGCGCCCTCGGCGAGCTCGAACGAGTCATCGCCGACGGCGCTCGGGAGCTGCGAGCCGATCGACCACAGCTGCGGCCTTTGCTCGACGAATTGCTCGCTTGAATTGCCGATTAGACCTGACGTCCCCTATACTTAGCGACCTTCTTTCAGGTTTTTCGGGGATTCCCCGAGGCTCTCATGGCACGCATCACCGTCGAAGACTGTCTACAAAACGTCGACAACATTTTCCAACTCGTTCTGCTCGCCTCACAGCGCGCTCGTCGACTGGCGAACGGCGCTGAGTCGACCGTGCCTTGGGAGAACGACAAGCCGACGGTCGTCGCCCTGCGCGAAATCGCCGCCGGCAACATCACGGCCGAGATGTTGCTCGAGCCGGAGCCAGAACCGGAACCGAGCCTGTTGCCGGACATCATGGAACCCGATCCGGGTTTCCGTGCGCCGCAATTCGGCCTCGGAGACTGATTCGGTCTTCTGACGCTTGGGCTATGCCGGCACGCTACTGGGATTTCTGCCTGGCGGATCCACACCGGGCTTGAAGGAACTGCTGGCGGCTGCGCAAAACTACCTGCCGCCCGAACAAGTCGAACGCATTCGTATCGCCGCCGAATTTGGCGCCGAAGCGCATAAAGGCCAGAAGCGAAAAACCGGCGAACCCTACATCGCCCATCCGGTCGCGGCGGGCGTCATCCTCGCCGGCCTGAAAGTCGATGCCGACACCGTCGTGGCGGCGATCCTGCACGATGTCATCGAAGACACCCCCGTCGCCAAGGAAGAGCTGGCGCGCCGTTTCGGCGAAACAGTCGCCGAAATCGTCGATGGGGTGACCAAACTCGATCAGATCCAGTTCAAGAGCCGTGAGGAGGCGCAAGCGGAATCCTTCCGCAAGATGCTGCTCGCCATGGTTCGCGACCTGCGAGTCATTCTGGTCAAGCTCGCCGACCGCCTGCACAACATGCGTACGATCGAGGGTATGTCGTCGGTGCGCCGGCGCGCCATCGCTCGCGAGACTCTCGAAATCTTTGCTCCGCTGGCCGAGCGGCTCGGACTCTACGCGATGAAACTCGAGCTCGAGGATCTCGGGTTCCGCGCCCTGTATCCGCAGCGCTATCGAGTCATCGAAAAAGCCATCAAGCGTGCGCGAGGTCACCAAAAAGAGTTTCTGGGGAAAATCTCCGAGAACATCAGTCTTGCGCTGGCGAAGGCGGGGATCGAAGCCGAAGTCGACACACGGGAAAAACACTTGTACAGCATCTATAAAAAGATGCTGCGAAAACGCTCCGCACTCTCGGAAATCGTCGATGTCTACGGTCTGCGCGTGATCGTGGCGAACGCGGACCAGTGCTATCGTGCGCTCGGCATCGTTCATAGCGCTTACAAGCCGATGCCGGGTCGCTTCAAAGATTACATCGCGATCCCTCGTGTCAACGGTTATCAATCGCTGCACACGACCTTGTTCGGCCCCAATGGTTTACCGATCGAAGCGCAGATACGCACTCGCGACATGCATCGGGTGGCAGAGTCGGGTATCGCTGCGCATTGGAAATACAAAAGCGGTGATGGTTCGCCCGCCTACGAGCAGGCGCAAGCGCGTGAATGGCTTAATAACCTGATCTCCATGCAGGCGAGCGGCTCTTCGGAGGAGTTTCTCGAGAGCGTCCGAGTCGATCTTTTTCCAGACAAGGTCTATCTCTTCACGCCCAAGGGCAAGATTTTGCGACTCCCTCGTGGTGCAACGGTGGTCGACTTCGCCTACGCGGTGCATACCGATATCGGCAATCGCTGTGTCGCGGCGAAGGTCGATCGTCGACTGACGCCGCTCAGGACACAGCTGCGCAATGGCCAAACCGTCGAGATCGTGACGGCGCCTGGCGCCATGCCAAACCCCGCGTGGGTGAACTTCGTCGTAACGGCCAAGGCTCGTACGGCCATCCGCAATTATTTGAAGAGCTTGCGTCGCTCCGAAGCGATCGAATTGGGTCAGCGACTGATTAATCAATCGCTGGCTGAGTTCAACCTCTCGTTGACCGATATCAGCGAGATGACCCTCGCTGCGACCGTTGGCGAGCTCGGCATGATCGATGCGGACGAGTTGTTCGAAAAAGTCGGGCTCGGCGAACGCCTCGCGCCCCTGATCGCACGCAGACTCGGCCCCGCCAATCCGCTGCAGACGGGAAGTGACTCGCTCGATGACAGCCTCGATGCCGGTAACACGGCGCCCGCGCCGCTATCGGTGGCCGGAACCGAAGGACTACTCGTCAGTTACGCACGCTGCTGTTTCCCGGTGCCGGGCGATCCGATCCTCGCTTATCTCTCGAGCGGCCGCGGCATCATCGTCCATCGCGAAGATTGCGCCAACGTCGACGATTATCGAAAACACCCCGAGAAGTGGCTCTCGGTCACTTGGGCCGAAAGACCCGAAAGACTCTTCGGCAGCGAACTGCGTGTCGAGGTCGCCAACCGCATGGGCGTTTTGGCCGCCGTGGCAGCCGCCATCGCCGGAACCGAAACCAACATCGAGCACGTCGCACTCGAAGAGCGCGACGCAGATACCTCCGTGCTCATTTTCGAGGTCAAGGTCAGAGACCGCGCCCACTTGGCGCGGGTGATGCGTGTGATTCGTCACATGCCCGATGTCCTCAAACTCTCGCGTACACTTGCCGTGCGGACCCGCGAAGACTGACGCTGAAGGTCCGTTATTCCACGGTCGATTTCCTGCGGAGGCCTCAGCATGACCCGACAGATCATCAGCACGACAGACGCGCCGGCCGCCATCGGCACCTACTCGCAGGCCGTGCGCATCGGTCCGACGGTCTATATCTCGGGACAAATTCCCCTCGATCCCGCGACGGGAGAACTCGTCAGTGGCGATATCGACATGGAAATCCGCCGGGTCTTCGACAACCTCGAAGCAATCGCCAAAGCCGCCGGCGGTTCCTTGCGGCATGCCGTCAGAGTGACCGTGTTCCTCACCGATCTCGTCCACTTCGCGAAAGTGAACGAGGTCATGGCGCAATACATTCCGCAACCCTGGCCTGCGCGCGCCGCCCTCGGAGTCTCACAGTTGCCGAAGGGAGCCCGGGTCGAAGTCGATTGCATACTGCATCTCGACTGAGCCGGTAGATCGTCATCCATATGGGGGACCCGCGTGAGCAGCGCCCCGTCACCGCCTTGCGTGGCGTCGGTGCGGCGCTAGCGGCGCGTTTGGCCGTGCTCGGTGTCGAGCAAGTGCAAGATCTGCTCTTCGTGCTGCCCACGCGCTACGAAGATCGGACCCGCGTCCAGCCCATCGGCTCGTTGCTAGCCGGCAGCCGCGTGGTTGTCGAAGGCGAAGTTCTGCTCACCGAAGTCGTGTTTCGACGGCGGCGACAGATGCTGTGTCGTCTCGCGGATGGTTCGGGATTTTTGACGCTGCGTTTTTTTCATTTCTCCAAATCACAACAAGACGGTCTGGCGCGCGGCACACGTATTCGCTGCTTCGGTGAAGTCCGACGCGGTCCGCTCGGCCTTGAAATCGTCCACCCCGAGTACCGCCGTGTCGTCGACGGACCCGGTGTTTTGGAAGATCGAATGACGCCCGTCTATCCGATGACAGAGGGCGTGACGCAAGGACGATTGCGCATGCTGATTGGCCTCGCGCTACGCGAACTCGACACCGCCGGGGTACGCGAATGGCTACCGGAGTCGATACTCCAACCGCTTGGACTTCCCTCGCTACGCACCGCCCTCGAATTCGTGCATCGACCACCGGTCGATGTGGCGCTCGATGAACTCGAGGCCGGCCGTCATCCGGCGCAGCGACGACTGGCGTTCGAGGAACTGCTCACGCACCACGTGGTCATGCGCCGCTTGCGCGAGACGACGCGGGTTGATTCGGCCACACCCCTGCATGACACAGTCGACTTGGCGGCTCGCTTCAAAGAATCACTGCCCTATGCGCTGACCGGAGCACAGCAACGCAGTCTCGCGGAGATCGAGCGCGATCTGCAACAGGCACAACCGATGGTTCGTCTCGTGCAGGGCGATGTCGGCTGTGGCAAAACAGTGGTCGCCGCCGCCGCCGCCGCTCGCGCGATCGGCAGCGGTTGTCAGGTCGCGCTGATGGCACCCACCGAGCTGCTTGCCGAGCAGCATCAAAAAAATCTCGATGCGTGGTTCCGACCTTTCGGTATCACGGCTGGGCTTGTCACCGGGTCACAGCCTGCGCGAACGCGGCGCAGCGCACTCGAAGCCGTCGCGGCGGGTGACCTGCAGTTGGTCGTGGGCACGCATGCACTTTTTCAAGACGGGATGCAGTTTCACCGACTCGCACTCGTCATTGTCGATGAGCAGCATCGCTTCGGTGTTCAACAGCGACTGCGCCTCGCCGAGAAGGGGCTGCACGACAGCCGACATCCCCATCAATTGATCATGACGGCAACGCCGATACCACGCACGCTGGCGATGACCGCCTATGCGGATCTCGACGTGTCCATCATCGACGAACTCCCGCCCGGCCGCACTCCCGTCAAGACCGTCGTCGCCGCACAAAGCCGTCGTGATGAAGTCGTCGCGCGAATCACGGCGGCGTGCCGTGCAGGGCGACAGGCTTACTGGGTCTGCCCGCTGATCGACGAGTCCGAAGAGTTGCAATGCCAGGCTGCCGAGGAAACCGCCATCTCTTTGACCGAGGCCCTCGCGCCGTTCCGGGTCGGGCTCGTTCACGGACGCATGAAAGCCAAAGAAAAAGAAGCGGCGATGCTCGAATTCAAGGCCGGTCGAATCCAACTGCTGGTCGCGACGACCGTCATCGAGGTCGGTGTCGACGTTCCCAATGCCACGGTCATGGTGATCGAAAATGCCGAGCGGATGGGCCTTGCGCAACTGCACCAGTTACGTGGTCGTGTTGGTCGCGGCTCACACGACAGCAGCTGCGTCCTGCTCTATCGAGCGCCACTGGGTGCCTTGGCGCGCGCCCGGTTGAACGCCATACGCGATAGCAACGACGGTTTCGAGATCGCGCAGCGCGATCTCGAGCTGCGCGGTCCGGGCGAATTGCTCGGTACCCGACAGACCGGGCTTGCGCGCATGCGCGTGGCCGATCTGGCGCGGGATGTCGACCTGCTCCCCGAGGTGCAGCGCGCCGCCGAGACGCTGCTCGCGCAACATCCGGATAGAATCGCGCCTCTCACGGCACGCTGGATTGGATCGGACGACAAATATGGCCGCATCGGCTGAGCTTGCGACTCTCGCAACGGGGGGTCTGCCCGCGCCACTGCCTGCATCGGTGATGTGGCTGCCCGCTGCTGCGCTCAACTGTTACGAAGGCGACGCGCGCCGACGCGATTGGTTATCGACACCCGGACTTTTGACTCAGCGCATTCGAGCGGCCGCTGCGCATCGATTTTCCATGCACCTGCTGAACGAGCGTCGCTGCGGCGACGAGTTCATCCGCGAGATCGACATGCGCTGTGGCGACACGGTCTGGCTGTTCGCACACACCCGGATCCCGATCGATACGGCGATCCACCACGGCTGGTTGACCCGCATCGGCGAGCGGACTCTCGGTGAAGCGATCGCGACACAAACCTCGCTCGAACGCGACCCGTTTCGTTTCGCGCTAGCCTATCCAGATACCTGGCTCGTCGAGCGCGCGCTGCAGCACGCCGGACTGACACCGCAACCGCTATGGGTGCGGCATTCGGCATTTCGAACCGAAGGCGCACCCTTTGATCTCTATGAGGTCTTCATGCCCGGCATCGGCTCGAGATGAATGCCGCTTGGCGCCGCCGTGGGCGCGAATATCTGCTGTTGACGCGGCTAAACAAGCCGGTCGGTATTCTGCTCTTGCTGTGGCCGGTGCTGTGGGCGCTGTGGATCGCCGCGGGGGGACTACCGCCGCTTTGGATACTCGCCGTCTTTTTGGCTGGAACGGTTCTCACCAGATCGGCGGGCTGCATCATCAATGATTTCGCCGATCGAGACATCGACCCGCACGTCGAACGCACGCGTGATCGACCACTCGCCGCAAGAAGGATTTCGCCTTACGAGGCACTCACGCTGTTCGTCGTGCTGATGGTCGCTTCGCTCGCCTTGGTGCTGACCCTCGGGTGGTTAGTCACGCTTTACGCGGTGATCGCCGCCTTGCTGTTGCTGACCTATCCGCTGTTCAAACGTTTTTTCCCAGCGCCGCAGTTGTATCTCGGCGTGGCCTTCGGCTGGGGCGTACCGATGGCCTTCGTAGCCGTTCAAGGCGGTATCCCTTCGATCGGTTGGTGGATCTTCGCGGTCACGGTGTTGTGGGCTTTGATTTACGACACGTATTACGCCATGGTCGATCGTGAGGACGATAGACGGATCGGGGTGCGCTCGACGGCGATCTGGTTTGGCAAAGCCGATCTCGCCATCATCGCCACGCTGCAGCTGGTGATGATCGCGGGTCTTTGGAAAATCGGGGTCATAGCGGATCTCGGGCGGTTTTATTTCATTGCCGTTCTGATCGCTGCTGTCATCTTCAACAGAAATCTTTGGTGGGCGCGACATCGTGATCGCGCGCAATGCTTTCGGGCCTTCTTGGGCAATCATCAAGCGGGGCTGGTGGTATTCGTCGGCATCGTACTCGCCACCGCCCAACGCTGAACGGTCACTCCCGGCACCGATTCCAATGCGGCGCTCGCGGCAGCGAGAGTGGCGCCGGTCGTACGCACGTCATCGACGAGTGCGAGGATCGTCGGTCGAACCGCACTGATGCGGCACGACGGATGCAGTTCGAAGGCGCCGTGCACGTTGTCGCGGCGCCGAGCGGCCGACAGGCTGGTCTGGGGACGGGTCGAGCGAGCACGAATCAAGCTGTGTTGATCCACCGCGACACCAAGCCAGAGGGCGGCGAACTTCGCGATCTGCGCAGCTTGGTTGAAGCCTCGCTCCGCCCGGCGCGCGGCGTGGAGCGGCATCGGGATCAGCAACGACACGGGTGCGGCACCGCGCGCCTGTGACCAAGCGGCGAGCAAGGCGCCGAAAACGGCCGCCCAACGCCAGTCGGCGTGGAACTTCAAGGCACGCAGGCCAGCGTCGACGGGCGGCGCGTAGCGTAGCGGAACCACCTCGGTCGTCGGACTGACGACGAAAGGCAGCGCCCGCAGGCAACGTCGGCACAGATCGAGATAGCGAACATCGGGCGCACCGCCACACACGAGGCACCGCGCCGGCCAGAATCGGAATCCCCAACGAAACAACAGCGGCAGCGGACCGGGCACCTCGTGGTGATCCGCTCCCGAGCGCCGCTCGAGCCAATCGATTGTCGACTCGATCAAGGGGTTGAGGTTGACAGGCTTCGGAGTGGCAAGGAACATCGTCATGTTTCGAAGCTTGCCGATGCGCTGCGACCCTGCGCAAAGCCCCTTTCGGCTCACCTAAACCACAAACGGAACCGCCATGACGATCGCGCCCCGCCACGACTGGACCGTCGACGAAGTCGAAGCCCTGTTCGCACTCCCGTTCGCGGACCTCATCCATCGTGCCCAGACGGTGCATCGCGAACATCATCCGACCAACACCGTGCAGATGAGCACGTTGCTGTCCGTCAAGACCGGAGCCTGCCCGGAGGACTGCGCCTACTGTCCACAGAGCGTGCGCTACGACACCGGTCTCGATCGAGAGGCCTTGATGGCCGTCGATGACGTCGTCACCCGTGCGCGCGCCGCGCGCGAAGCGGGTGCGACGCGGTTTTGCATGGGTGCCGCATGGCGCTCGCCAAAGAAGCGCGATATCGAAGTCATGTCGGCCATGATTCGCGAGGTACGCGAACTCGGTATGGAGACTTGCGCCACTCTCGGCATGCTCAACAAGGAACAGGCGCGCGAGTTGCGCGATGCGGGCCTCGATTACTACAACCACAACATCGATACCTCGCCCGAGTATTACGACAAGATCATCACCACGCGCGATTTTCAGGACCGCCTCGACACACTGGAAGCGGTGCGTGAAGCCGGCATGAGCGTGTGTTGCGGTGGCATCGTCGGTATGGGCGAAACCGTCCGTGATCGTGCCCGCATGTTGCAGGTGCTCGCCAATCTCGAACAGCCACCGGAGAGCGTGCCCATCAACCAACTCGTCGCTGTGCCGGGTACGCCGTTGGCTGATCAAGCACCGATCGACCCGTTCGACTTCATCCGCACCATCGCTGTCGCGCGAATTTTGATGCCGAGTTCGGCCGTCAGGTTGTCAGCGGGACGCGAACAAATGTCTGACGAGTTGCAGGCACTGGCTTTCCTCGCCGGCGCGAACTCAATCTTTTACGGCGAGAAATTGCTGACCACCGGCAATCCCGACGTCGAACACGATCGACGCCTGCTCGATCGTCTCGGTATGCGCACAGCACCCGGGGTGATCGGTGCGTCGCACGCCTGAGGCACTCAGCGATGCTTTGAATGCGCTCGACGCTCGCCAACTGCGGCGGCGGCGACACCGCGCATCCACTGCCACGATCGACTTTTGCAGCAACGATTATCTTGGTCTGCGCAGCCATCCGGCGGTGCGTACCGCGATGATCGACGCAGCCCAGCGGGGCGCGATCGGTGCCGGCGCTTCGCATCTGGTCAGCGGGCACGATCCCGAACACGACTCGCTTGAACACGCGCTCGCCGATTTCACGGGCCGCGAGCGGGCGCTCGTGTTCTCCACCGGCTACATGGCGAACCTCGGCGTCATCAGCGCGCTGGTCGATCGTGACGATCTGATCTTGCAGGATCGGCTCAATCACGCCTCGTTGATCGACGCGGCACGACTTGCCCGCAGCCGCGACTTCAAACGCTACCCACACAATGACGCCGAATCGGCCGCTGTCGTACTCAAACGGTTCCGAGGCGAACACCCCACAGCCGGCGCCTTGATCGCAACCGACGGCGTTTTCAGCATGGATGGCGACATCGCACCCGTGGCTGCACTCGCCGAACTCGCGCAAGCGGAATCGGCGTGGCTCGTCGTCGATGACGCGCACGGACTCGGTGTGGTGGGCGCAGAGGGTCGTGGCGTTTGTGAACAGCAGCAACTCGATCAAAGAGCGGTGCCGGTTTTGATCGGCACTTTCGGCAAGGCGTTCGGTACCTTTGGAGCGTTCGTCGCCGGCGAATCCACGTTGATCGACTGGCTGATCCAACGTGCACGCACCTACATCTACACCACGGCCATGCCCCCACCCATCGCTGCGGCCACCCGTCGCGCCTTGCAGCTCGTCGAGCAAGAACATTGGCGGCGCGAAAAGTTGCACGAGCTGATCCACATTTTCCGCGACGGAGCAAAACGACGTGGAATTGCGGTCATGCCATCCGTGACCGCGATCCAGCCGATCCTCTGCGGCTCGGCCGCGATGGCACTACAAGCAAGCGCTTACTTACGAGATCACGGCTTCCACGTGGTTGCGATTCGCCCACCAACGGTGCCCGAGGGCAGCGCGCGTCTGCGTATCACGCTCAATGCCCAGCACCAAGCCGACGACATCCAGCGCTTGTTGACCGCGCTGGAAGGGGCGCTCGCGCCGATGCCCAAAACGGGCCTTTCGACATGAGTGCGATGCCACTGGTGATGTTGCACGGCTGGGCACTCAACCTGCGAGTGTTCGACGAACTCGTGGCGGCACTCGAAGCACCTGCGTCGCAACCGCGCTTTGATATCTCGCGTTTTGATCTGCCGGGACACGGGCGCGCACCAGAGCCATCGAGTCTTTACGACGATCAAGCGGAGAGTGCTTGGGATATCGGCAAAGTCGCCGATTGCATTCTCAAAGAAATGCCACAGCGCTGCGTGCTGCTCGGTTGGTCGCTAGGTGCGAAAATCTCGATGGAGATCGCTGCCCGAGCACCCGAGCGCGTTCGCGGGCTGATTCTGATTAGTGCGACGCCGAAATTCGCTCGCAGCGACGACTGGCCCCACGGTGCGAATCCGGCTGCACTCGATGCCCTCGGGCGCCACCTCCGCGACGACTATCGTCGGACCGTCAACGATTTTTTTTCGTTGCAGGTACGCGGTAGCGTGCAGTCGGAGGCCACATTGACGAACCTGCGTAATGCGCTGCTCGCGCAAGGCGAGTGTCAGCCGGGGACGCTGCTACGCTCGCTGCGCCTGCTGCATCAGATTGATCAGCGACCGCGCTTGTCGCTCATTCAAGCGCCGACGCTGCTCGTGGCAGGCCAATACGATCGGGTGGTGCACCCGAGTGCCACCCAAGCCACCGCCGCGCTGATCCGTGGCGCGCGTTATCACGAATTGCCGCGTTGCGGTCATGCGCCCTTCATTTCGCATGTTCACGAAGTGGTGGAGTTGATCCAAGAGTTTGCGGCGGAGCTCGTGTCGTGAGCATCGATCGTCGCGCACTCGGCAAGGCTTTTGGATCTGCGAGTGATCGTTACGACGAGGCGGCGCTGTTGCAGCGCGCCGCCCGCAGGGAGCTGCTTGCGCGACTAGAGCACTTCTCGGCGAGACCCAACGTCGTTGTCGACTTGGGTGCCGGCACGGCCGCGGCGACCCGCGACTTAAAAGCACGATACAAATCCGCGGCCGTAATTGCAGCCGATCTGTCGCTCGGCATGCTGCAGCACGCGCAGAGGGCGGGTGGTCGTCTCGAGCGGTGGTGGGCATCCAAGCGCATCGAGATGGCGGTCGTTGATGCGCATCGTTTGCCCTTCCGCTCGGGTAGTGTCGATCTGGTCTTCAGCAACTTGATGTTGCAGTGGTGCGATCTAGACGAGGTATTCAGCGAAGTGCGTCGCGTGCTGTCGCCGCAGGGGTGGTTCGTTTTCAGCACGTTCGGCGTCGGCACCTTGCGCGAGCTTCGCAGCGCCTGGACTACCGTCGATGCAAAGCAACGCGTGCACGAATTCTTCGATATGCACGATATCGGGTCGGCGTTGACGCGGGCAGGATTACGCGAGCCCGTGCTCGATGTGGATCGACACGCATTGACTTACTCGGATCCGATTGCACTCATGCGTAGCATCAAAGAAATCGGTGCGGGCAATGCAGCACTGACACGGCCGCGCGGACTGACCAGCCCGCGCGTACTGCAAGCAGTGAGCGAGGCCTACCCGCGCGCCCACGAGCGTGGCGATATCGTTGCCACGTGGGAGATCGTTTATGGTGCCGCCTTCGGCGCACCGACCGAGCGGACCATGGCTTCGCACGATCCAAACGAGATCATCGTGCCGGTCCCGAAGCCGGGAGCGAGGCGTCAGAAATGAAGGCGGGGCTGTTCATCACCGGCACTGATACCGGTGTTGGTAAAACACGGGTCGCCGCCGCGCTCCTCAGAGCCGGAACCCAAGCCGGCCTTGCCATGGCACCGATGAAACCGGTTGCCTCGGGCGCGGAATTCTTTGATGTCGGCGACGGCCGTCGCGAGTTGCGCAATGACGATGCCCTGATGCTGCTCGAGGCGGCGGGCGGGCGCCACGACTACGCGACCATCAATCCTTATTGTTTCGAGCCCGCGGTCTCACCCCATATCGCCGCCATGGACGCGGGGGTGACGGTGGATCCCGCGCGCCTTCAGTCCGCCGCACTGGAGCTTGCAACAAAGTGCGACTGTCTGGTGGTCGAGGGTGCAGGTGGCTGGTTTGCGCCACTTGGTCCCGCGCTGACCATCGCCGACCTCGCCGGCACGCTGAAGCTGCCGGTTTTGCTCGTGGTGGGCCTGCGTCTCGGGTGCTTGAATCACGCGATGTTGTCGCGCCAAGCGATTGAAAGATCAGGCTTGGAGCTCGCCGGCTGGGCAGTCAGCGAGATCGACCCGACGATGCCGCGCCGAGCCGAAAACCTCGCCACCCTCCACCAAACCTTCGGTGGCCAGCCGCTGCTGCACCTCGGTTTCAAGCCGACCTCGACGGCTGAACTCGCGGCCGGTACGGGCGCCCTGAGGCGACTCGGATGGCTGTCTAAGTGACCGACGGACCCTCGATAACTTCATGATATTGATAGTTTTTCACCCTTGATTTAGACTCAGTCTTCTTATCATCACCTGCTTTTCGAGCCGGCCCACGACGATGCGGATCGAGCTGTCGCCCAACTGTTCGCTGAGCCCTCAAGGTGCGCGCCGGTTTTTCGCGAGCGTCTGCGTGGCGTCGATGTCGGTCGCTTTGCCACTCACCTTCATGGGTTACTGGCCGGTGCTGCCCTTCGCGGGGGCCGAACTCGCACTCCTCTTTTGGGCACTGCGCAGCTCGATGGCCCGACGCCACGAGAAGCAAACGATCACCATCTTGGCCGATACGGTGGAAATCGAAGATTGCCGACCACCGCGACAATCCTGCGTCGTGTTCCCGCGACACTGGGCACAAGTTAGAATTCGCACGGGGGGTTCGCCGCTGCATCCGAGTCGACTGACAGTCGAGTCGCATGGGCGTCGCCATGAGATCGGGTCTTTCCTCAACGAGCAGGAGCGTCAGGCTCTGGCGTCGCGGTTGAGGTGCCTGATCGGTCGCGTGGCTGAATCCCCCCCGTTACCCGCCCAAAGCGGACGCACGCCCTGAAAACTTCGAGGCGTCGCAGCCTCTCGTGCGGTGCCGTCATCTGATTTCGTTTTTAGAACCGAGCAGACACTGAGCAGACCATGAACAGACAAATTCGATCCGTCCTGAGTTCCGCCGCAGCCGCGTTGGTTGCCGCCTTGGCGCCCCTGGCGGCACACGCGGAGTGGGGCAATCTCAACATGCCTGTCGGCGTGACCGAGTTGTCCAAACAAATCTACTCGCTGCACATGACCATCTTCTGGTGGTGCGTGGCGATCGGTGTATTCGTGTTCGGCTGGATGATCTGGTCGCTAGTGGCCTTTCGTAAATCCAAAGGCGCCGTAGCGGATACCTCGATCACCCACAGCACCAAAGCCGAAATCGTCTGGACGCTGATCCCGGTCGTGATCCTCGTGATCATGGCGATTCCGGCCGCGCGTACGCTGATCGCCATCGAAGACACCCGCAACACCGAGCTCAGCATCAAGGTCACGGGTTATCAGTGGAAGTGGCACTACGACTACCTCGGCGAAGACGTGAAGTTCTTCTCCGCGCTCGAGCGCGCCAGCGACGAGACCCGCCAATTGCAGTCCGGCCTCGACCCGAAGGCGGTGCCCGATTACCTCTTGAACGTCGACAAACCGCTGGTCGTTCCGGAAGACACCAAGGTACGCCTGCTGCTCACCGCGCAGGATGTCATCCACGCTTGGTGGGTGCCCCAGTTCGGAATGAAGAAAGATGCCATTCCGGGCGTCGTCAATGAATTGTGGTTTAAGGTCGATGCCGGCAAGACCGGCATCTACCGCGGCCAGTGCGCCGAATTGTGCGGTCGCGACCACGGCTTCATGCCGATCGTGGTCAAAGTCGTCACAAAAGAAGAGTACAAGGCTTGGGTGGCCGCTCAACAAACAAATGGTGCCAACGAGACGGCGCCCGCTGTCGACGCAGCGCCAACCGTTGCGTCGGTCGCGACGGCCGCTCCGCAAGGTTGAGCCGCACCGGCTGCAGCAAGATCGTCAAAGAATTCAACGTAAAGAGTAGTTAGTCATGGCCAATACCACTACCGCACACACCCACGACGACCACGATCACAAGCCGCACGGCTTGAAACGGTGGCTGTTCGCCACGAACCACAAGGACATCGGCACGATGTACCTCGTGTTCGCTTGCGTTTTGTTCTTCCTGGGCGGTGCGATGGCGTTGGTGATCCGCGCCGAACTCTTCCAGCCGGGCCTGCAATTCGTCGATCCGGGTTTCTTCAACTCGATGACCACGATGCACGCGCTGTTAATGATCTTCGGCGCGGTGATGCCCGCGTGGACGGGTCTCGCGAACTGGATGGTGCCGATGCAAATCGGTGCGCCCGATATGGCGCTGCCGCGTCTGAACAACTTCAGCTTCTGGCTGCTGCCGTTCGCCTTCACGCTGTTGCTGTTGACCTTGTTCGTACCGGGCGGTGCGCCGGCGGGCGGCTGGACGCTGTATCCGCCTCTGTCGCTGCAAGCTGGCGACAGCTTCCCGCTGACGATCTTCGCCATTCACCTGATGGGCATCTCGTCGATCCTCGGTGCCATCAACGTGGTGGTGACCATCATGAACATGCGCGCACCGGGCATGGGTCTGCTCAACATGCCGCTGTTCTGCTGGACGTGGCTCATCACGGCTTACTTGCTCATCGCCGTGATGCCGGTGCTCGCGGGCGCCGTCACCATGCTGCTCACCGATCACTTCTTCGGCACGAGTTTCTTCACGGCCGCAGGCGGTGGTGACCCGGTGATGTTCCAGCACATCTTCTGGTTCTTCGGACACCCCGAGGTGTACATCCTCATCCTGCCGGCCTTCGGTGTGGTGTCGGAGATCATCCCGACTTTCTCGCGCAAGCCGCTGTTCGGCTACGAGTCGATGGTCTACGCCTCGGCTTCGATCGCCTTCCTGTCGTTCATCGTCTGGGCACACCACATGTTCACCGTGGGCATGCCGCTGGCGGGACAATTGTTCTTCATGCTCTCGACGATGCTGATCGCCGTGCCGACCGGCGTGAAGGTGTTCAACTGGTGTGCCACGATGTGGAAGGGCTCGATCAGCTTCGAGACACCGATGTTGTTCTCGCTGGCTTTCCTGTTCCTGTTCACCATCGGCGGTTTCTCCGGTTTGATGCTTGCTATCGTGCCGGCCGATTTCCAATATCACGATAGCTACTTCGTCGTGGCGCACTTCCACTACGTGCTCGTTCCGGGCGCCGTGTTCGCCATCATGGCCGGTGTTTATTACTGGCTGCCGAAGTGGAGCGGTCGGATGTACAACGAGAAGATCGGCAAGCTGCACTTCTGGCTGTCGACCATCGGCGTGAACGTCCTGTTCTTCCCGCAGCACTTCCTGGGCTTGGCTGGTATGCCGCGTCGCATCCCGGACTATTCGACCCAATTCGCGGATTGGAACATGGTGTCCTCGGTCGGTGCCTTCATCTTCGGCTTCTCGCAACTGCTGTTCGTCTACGTCGTCTGGAACGCAGTGCGCTCGGGTGAGAAGGCGCCGCAGCGTCCGTGGGAATCGGCGAGGGGGCTCGATTGGGAGCTGCCGACACCAGCGCCGTACCACAGCTGGGAAACGCCGCCGTCGCGTGACGTCGTCGCGCACGGCACCGTTCAGCACTAAGCGCGAGAGCGAAACGTGGAACCGAAGGCTGACGAACTCGAACGATCGCGACGCGTACGGCGCAGCGCGATCACGCTGGGATTGGTCGCCTTCGCGTTTTATCTCGCGTTCATTCTGATGTCGGCACTCGGGTTCCGGCAATGAACGACGAACCGCCGATCGATCCGATCCATCGCGATAGCTCCAACCGCAAGCTGACGCTGCGCTTGCTCGGCTTCGCCTTGGGTGCCTTCGGATTCGGTTTCGCGCTAGTGCCGCTCTACGATGTGATCTGCGACATCACGGGCGTCGGCAATCCCAAAGACCTGCTGCGCGCCAGCACGTTCGAGGAAGCGGCAGCGCCCGTGCCCGATGGGAACCGTTGGGTTACCGTGGAGTTCATCGCAGATCTGCCCTCGGTCGGCAGTTGGACCTTCAAACCGCTCGTCACCGAGATGAAGGTGCAACCCGGTAAGTTGTATGTGGTCGACTACCTGGCGCACAACCTCACCGGCAAAGATACGGTCGCGCAGGCGATTCCGAACGTCGCGCCCGGCAAGGCAACGCCGTTTTTCCGCAAGACGGAATGCTTCTGCTTCACGCCACAAAAATTCTTGAAGGACGAAGAAAAGGTGATGCCGGTTCGCTTCGTCGTCGACTCCCATCTGCCGAAGAGCCTCGATCGCATCACGCTCTCGTACACGTTTTATGACAACTCGACGCGGGTCGCCGCGCTGAACTAGGAAGACTGATATGGCCAACGCACACGCATCCACCCATTCCGAAGATAAGTATTACGTTCCGCACGACAGTGTGTGGCCCGTTTTCGGCTCCGCGACGCTATTCATTTTCATGATCGGCCTTTGCGGCTGGCTCAACGAATGGTACGGCCCCGGCGTCTTCGTCGTCGGTATCGTCATGTTGATCGCGCTGTTCGTCGGCTGGTTCAATGTTGTCATCAAAGAGAGTCAAGGCGGCTTGTACAACATGCAGGTCGATCGTTCGTTCCGCATGGGCATGATGTGGTTCATCTTCTCGGAAGTGATGTTCTTCGCGGCGTTCTTTGGTGCTTTGTTCTACGCGCGCCAACTCTCGGTACCCTGGACGGGCGGCGAGGGCGTGAAGATCTTCAATAAATTGCTGCTATGGCAGGACTACAACGCGACCTGGCCGACCAATGGTCCTGCCGCGCTCGGTCCGCGGGACGATGGCAGCTTCGAGACCATCCCCGCTTTCGGCTTGCCGGCGATCAACACTGCCATCCTGCTGCTGTCGGGCGTAACGATCACGATCGCCCACCACGCCATCAAGGAAGGCAATCGCCGCATCCTGAACATCTTCCTCGCGCTGACGTTCCTGCTCGGCTTCCTGTTCCTCGGTCTGCAGGCCGAAGAATACATTCACGCCTACACCGAACTCGGCCTGACGCTCTCCACGGGCATCTACGGTTCGACGTTCTTCATGTTGACGGGTTTCCACGGCCTGCACGTGACGCTCGGCGCGATCATGCTGTTCGTGATCTGGCTACGCACGCTGAAGGGTCACTTCACCCCGCAACGCCACTTCGCGTTCGAAGCCGTTGCCTGGTACTGGCACTTCGTCGACGTCGTATGGCTCGGGCTGTTCGTGTTCGTCTATTGGGTATGAACAGAGGCGCCTAAGGGCTGGATGAAGCCGAGCGCCCAAGCGGCCATCAGCAACAGGAACAAACCGACCGAGAGACCAACGCGCACGGTCAGCGCGCGGACCATTTTCTTGGAATCACCCTTGTCATTCATCAGGTGAAACAAGGCTGAGCCCAAGCTCGCCACGATGCCGAGCATCACGATGCCGACCAGAATCCGGAAGAGTTCCATAACCGGTATTATAGGCACGTGAAACTCGAGATCGTCGTCGGCCGCAGGGTCTTTTCCCCGTCATGGCTGATGACGTTGGCGACGCTGTGCCTACTCGTGTTGTTCGTGAGCTTGGGCCGTTGGCAATGGGCTCGCGCCGAATTCAAGCGCGACATCGTGGCGGAGTTCGCGACGCAAAGTGGCACCGTCGCCGCGCTCGGTTCGCGCCGTTCGACGGAACTCCCGCGGTTCGCCCAGGTCGAGATAACAGGACGTTGGGATCAGGAGCGGCAGTTCCTGCTCGACAACCGAACTCGCGCCGGTCGCGCCGGTTACGACGTGCTGACACCACTACGACTGGATGACGGTCGCTGGCTCCTCGTCAATCGCGGCTGGATCGCTTTTGAAGGCTATCGAGACCGCTTGCCCGACGTGCGCAGCAAACTCGATGCGACGACGGTGCGCGATCGAGTCACGCTGATCGGCCGCTTGGACGATCTGCCCCAAGCGGGTCTTGCCGGTGGTCGAGCAGCGCCCGCCAAGAGTGGGGCATGGCCACGCGTGACGAGTTTTCCGACCGTGGCCCAGCTCGAAGCGGCGTTGGCCAGCGAGACTGAACCGGAGCCGCGACTCGAGGAGCGTTGGTTGTTGCTGAGCGATGCGGACCCGGCAGGCTACCTGCGACAGTGGCAACCGTTCGCGACCGGCAAAGGACCGGAACAGAACTGGTCGTATGCCATACAGTGGTGGAGCTTCGCGATATTACTGTTGGTTTTGTATTTTTCTTTGAATCTGAGGAAGCGGACGTCATCATGACCCAAGAGGCCCCCGCCACAGCCGATGTACGCCGCGGTCGCGCAGCGCTATTCGGTCTTGCAGCCTTGTTTTTCCTGCCGCTGCTCGGCTCATTCTGGCTGTACTACATCGGCGGCTGGCGACCAGACGGCGGCACCAACAACGGAGAACTCATCAGCCCGGCACGCCCGTTGACGGCACTGACGCTCACGACTCGCGATGGCACGCCCGCCTCGGCAACGCTGCTGAGCGAAAAATGGACTCTGGTCCACATCGGCAACGGTCGTTGCGACCAAGCCTGCCAGCGGGCGCTGTGGACCATTCGGCAAACCCGCTTGCTGCTTGCCGAAGATATGGATCGAGTGCAGCGCGTCTTCATCGCCGAGGAACAATGCTGCAACGATGAATTTCTGAAGCGGGAGCATCCCGGTCTCGAAGTGATCACGGCACAGGACGACGCTGCGCGACAATGGCTCGGTCAGTTTCCGCGTGATGCGGCAGTCCCCTACGTCTATATCGTTGATCCACTCGGCAACCTGATGATGCGCTTCGATACACGCGAGAATCCGAAGGGCTTGCTCAAGGATCTCGAAAAACTGCTCAAACTTTCACACATCGGTTGACCATGAACTCCGCTATCCCCAGAGGCGCGGTCGCGCTTCGTCGTCTCGCCCTGATCGGCATGCTGCTGTGCCTCGTCGTGATCGTGCTCGGTGCTTGGGTCCGTTTGACCGATGCCGGTCTCGGTTGCCCCGATTGGCCGGGTTGTTACGGACACGTCACACCGGCAGGTGCCGAAAAAGTCGAAGGCAAGATCGACTCATACTCGCCCGGTTGGGAGTACGACTCGGGTAAAGCCTGGCGTGAAATGATCCATCGTTATGCTGCCACGACCTTGGGTTTCATCATCGTCTTGATCACGGCGATCGCGATCGCTTATCGCGCGGAAAAGCCGGTCAGTGTCGTGTATGCGGTTGGCTTATTGGTGACGGTGGTACTGCAAGGCATCTTGGGTGCCTTCACGGTGTGGTGGTTGGTCAAACCGCTGATCGTCGTGCTGCATCTGACCGGCGGCATGACCACACTCAGCTTGTTGACTTGGCTCTGGCTACGCATGCGTAGAGTGACCGGTGTCGTCAAACCCGACGTCGGTGCGACCCGCATCGCGAGCCTCGATGGAGCACGACGTGCCGGTGTTGCCGCTGTCGTCATCGTCGCCATGCAGATCATTCTCGGCGGTTGGACGAGCAGCAACTATGCCGCAGTCGCTTGCCCGGATTTGCCGACCTGTCAGGGTCAGTGGATCCCCAAAGATATGGATTACGCCAATGCCTTCGTCATTTGGCGGGGTCTCGATATCAACTACGAAGGGGGCGTGCTCGACCACCCGGCGCGCGTCGCCATTCATTTCACACACCGTGCCTGGGCACTCGTTGCCACCGTCGCGGTGCTGTGGGCTGCGTGGCTCGCTTGGCGCCATGCACCAACCTCGCTCGTTCGCCGTGGCGCGGTGCTCGCCGTCGGTGCGTTATCACTGCAGTGGTTGATCGCTCTGCTGATGATCCTGAAGGCGTTCCCGTTGTCGCTGGCGACTGGACATAACGCCGGTGCCGCGCTGCTGTTGATGGCGCTGCTGATCTTCAATCGTCGTCTACGAGAAGCTTGATCGTGACCATCGCGAGTCCCGCTCTCGTCAAGCAACCGACCTGGAAGCTTTACTATGAGCTCACCAAGCCGCGCGTGGTTGCGCTGATCGTCTTCACGGCGATCGTCGGCACTCTGCTTGCGAGCCCCGGCTGGCCCCCGTTTGCTGCTTTGGTCTACGGCAACATCGGTATCGCACTGGCTGCCGCCTCGGCAGCGGCGATCAATCATGTCCTCGATCAAAAAATCGATGAACAGATGTCTCGCACACGTGGTCGTCCATTACCGACCGGGGGTCTGCAGACGCGCCAAGCTCTGCTCTTTGCGGCCTTGCTCGCGGCCGCTTCGATGACGATCCTGTGGTGGTTGGTCAATCCGCTGACGGCTGTGTTGACCTTCGCTTCTTTGATCGGCTACGCCGTCATCTACACGGTGTTTCTCAAACGCGCGACGTCGCAGAACATCGTCATCGGAGGTGCCGCAGGAGCCGCGCCACCGGTGCTCGGTTGGGCGGCGGTCACCAACTCCATCGATCCAAACGCCCTGCTGTTGTTCTTGATCATCTTCATTTGGACGCCACCGCACTTCTGGGCTCTGGCTATCGCGCGCCGCGACGAATATGCAAAAGCCGGTATTCCGATGCTGCCCGTCACTCACGGCATTCCGTACACCCGCCTGCAAGTGTTGCTCTATACCGTCTTGCTCGTGCTCGTGACTTTGATGCCTTATCTCACGCGGATGAGCGGCCTCATTTATCTCGCTGCTGCCATCATCTTGAACGCGCGCTTCCTCTATTACGCCTTCGCGCTGAAAACGACCGAGCGGGCAGAGCTACCGATGATGGTGTTCCGTTACTCGATTTCGTATTTGATGTATCTGTTCGCAGCCTTGTTGATCGACCACTACATCATCACGACGCAGCTGCCACCGCTCGGTTAACTCAGCGAAACAGCGCGTCGGCAACGAAAGGATTGCTGCGACGCTCTGCGCCAAAGGTTGATGTCGGGCCGTGTCCCGGCAGGAACGTCACGTCGTCGCCGAGCGGACACAGGTTGTCGCGGATCGATCGAATCAGATCGGCATGATTGCCACGCGGAAAATCCGTGCGCCCGATCGATCCGGCGAATAGCACGTCGCCGACGATCGCGAACCGCGACGCCGCATGGAAGAAAACCACGTGTCCCGGTGTATGCCCCGGACAGTGTCGCACCTCGAACTCAAGCTCACCCACCGTGACTCGATCGCCCTGCTGCAGCCACCGGGTCGGTACGAATGACTCGCTTGGTGGAAAACCGAACGTCTGCGCCTGTGCTGGCATCTGCTCGATCCAGAACTGATCACCGGGATGTGGACCTTCGATCGGCACGGAATAACGACGGGCCAGCTCCGCAGTCGCGCCCGCATGGTCCAGATGAGCGTGCGTGATGAGAATTTTCTCGAGCGTGAGTCCGTGTGATTCGAGGATGCTCAAGACACGCTCGAGATCACCTCCCGGGTCGACGATCGCCGCCCGACGCGTCTTCTCGCACCACAGGACGGAGCAATTCTGTTGGAAGGCCGTCACCGGCACCACTTGAAGTTTCATGCGCGCGGACTTTACACCGTGATCGCAAGACCCCGATAGATACGCGCTCGATATCGACTCTCTTGCGCCTCGACGATGGGCGCAGCGGCCAACAACACCGCATGGGCGAAGCGTGTGTATTCTTCGACTTGCTCAGCGGCGTCGCGTGGTTCTTCACTGCGCATCCGGCGAGTGAGATTTACCTGGTTCACCGGTACGGCGGTCGGTAAACGTTCGTTCTCGACGCCGAGGGTCGCGGTGAACGCGTGTAGGGTGGTTTTGACGAAGTTTGCCATCGCGAACTGCGCCAGACTCCCGCCCACCGGGACGTCGGGCGACACGAGGATGAGTCGCGCACCCTTGAACAAAGACACTTTGCGCGCCACTCGAAAGTGATGAGTCAAATTGGTTTCGACCAGCGCACCGAAGCCGGCCGCATCGAGATGATCTTTGCCTTCGATGCCGAATAGCGCTTGTGGAATCGACGCGAAAGGCGTCGAGATCACCGCCGCGGGCGCGCCATAGGTTGCATAGGCCTCATCCATCCGCGCCTCGAGATCATCACCGACGGTGAGATAGCTCACCCGATCGTGCCCCAAGGCGCGCCCCAGGGCCGCACGCAGCTCCTCACCTGCTGCAGGAGAACTCGTGAGCGCCACTACGTTGCCGACATGACCTTCGGCCAAGAACAATCGTGCCACCGCTGCAAGCGGTTCCGTCATGTGTTCACCAATCAACCAAATGGTTTCGCCTTCCATGCGACGAACACGTTCTGGTTTCGCACGACCGAACAGCTCGCGTTCGGTGATGGTGCGCTCCTGTTGCAACCCACCGGATGGTTCGAAAGTCTCGCCGGAGATGGCGCGATCGGCCATGAAAAACACCGTCGCGAGCGCGACATCCGTCTCGGTCGGCATGCGGTGCAGATGCAGCATACCGATGACGCCAGAGCGAATCTTCTCGGCTTCGATATCGATACGGCGAGGATCGATGAAAGGCTCGGTAGCCTCCGGTAAACTCGCCGCCCACTGCGCTGCCAAGTCGCGCTCCATCTGCGCGAGGATGATGCAGCCGTTGCACAGACGCGCCACCAGCCGACGTGCCATCAAGGTCGTCATCAAGAAGTGCAGCGACGAATAGCCTGCCTCGTCGCTGCCGTGAATATCCGCTTTCAAACGAGCGCTTAGTTGTCGCAGCGGCTCGGGCACGCCCTCGCCGTGCAACAGGCCAATGTCGTTGCTGCCAATTGCCTGCAGCACATCGCCCAGCGTCGCGCCACCAGCTAGAGAGCGCAACACGGCGTCGTGCACCTGATTGAGACGCTTGTTCTCGAGGATCAACTTGGCGCGTCGATCAAAAAGCCCCGCCTTGCCATCCTTGCCCTTGAGTCGTTGCCCTTCGACCGGCCCCGGCGCAATCGCATTGATCTGGATCTCCGGGCCGACGAACCGTGCCAGATTTTCGACCAGCGCCCGCTGACCTGCTTTCGAAACGGCATAGTCCGAGCGATTCGGATAGGGAACGGCGATGTATTTCTCACCACCGAAGTAGGAGCTCACGTTCAGGATGTAACCGGACCCTTGTTTCTTCATCAAGGGGACGACTTTTTCGATCAAAGAATAGTTCGAGACCAGGTTGGCATGCAGCGTATTACGCCAGTCGGTCGTTTGCAGATCGACAGCCATCTGCTCAGCGCCGGCGACACCGGCGTTATTGATGAGGTAGTCGATGCGACCGAAGGCTTTGAGCGTCGCATTGATCGATTTGACCAAGGCACCTTCGTCGGCTACATCAATATTGGCCAAGATCTGCACGCGATCCTTGGGTCGGTTATAGCCGATCTCCTCAAGCTCACGCACGATGCTCTCGCGCATTTCTTTCAATTGGTCAGCACGTCGCGCGGTCAGCATCACACGCGCGCCCGCGACTGCCAGCAGGCGACCTAGTTGGCCGCCGATGCCAGCCGATCCGCCCGTGATCAACACACACTTGCCGAGATGCAGCCCCATGAGCGATTCGATCCAACCAAAATCCGGTCGCGTCGAGCCGGTGGCATCGACGATGGTCGCCGGCATGTAGAGATTGACCTGCGGCACGCGGCGCTTGGTGTAGAGCAGACGCGCCGCCTGACTCGCGGCGAACAACAATCCGTGTTCTTCGGCGTTACTCCAACGCAGGATCTGGTTGGACCATTCCGGTGTCGGGCGCTCACCGGATTTGGCTCGCGCAGCGCTTTCATCGCGCCAGACACGGATCAACTGCTCGATCCCCGCACGCAAGATATCGGCCCAAGTGTTACCGACGGCATCGTCGCCATTGGACATGAAAATCGTTTTTGGACTCGATCCTTTGGGCGCCAGACGGTGCCAGAGCCGCGAGAGTTCGCGCGCGATACCGATCGCACCGCTCAGCTCGGTCTTCAGAAACGCCTCGACGTCAGCATCCGTGGCTTCCGCCAGCGCGCGCTGAAAGCGCCACGCACCGAAGGCCGGCAGCACGATCGCGCCTTGCAAGCCACTCTCGGGCTCTACATCGGCTAGCGACTGCGCCAAGGTCTCGGGTCGTTCACGATCGAACAAGCGCGGCAGTATTCGCGAATCGACCTCGTCGTCGTGCAGCGCGGCGCTCGCCGCCTGCACGGCTTCTTCCGAGCCGAGACCGAGCATGACCCGCGCGCCGCAACGCGCCTGGATACGCGCGATCGTGAGCGCATCAGAAACTTGGTCGCCGGCGGCGACGAGCACCGTCGAGCCTGCTCCGTCGACGGTACGCAGTTCTGGGCGTGATACCCAAGTCGAACGCGACTCCTGCACGACCTGCATACCGTTGGTGACTTCGAATCCTTGCGCGCTGAATGCGCGAGATTCATCGCTGCCCAGGAAGACGATGGTGTTGGCGACGTCATCCACCGTCGGAAACGTCTGTTCGAGTCGGTGCTCCTGGTCGCTGCGGGTGAGTGCCATGGTGCCCACAAACTCGCTTGCGGTCGTGCCGGCCTCCGCTTTGCGCAACTGATCCATCGCGGCAAAAACTGTCCGGATACGCTGGCTCTCGATGGGACCCGGATAAACCGTGTTGACGCGGATCCCCTTCGGACCGAGCTGCAATGCAAGCTGCCTCGAGAAGGCATTCAGGGCCGCTTTCGGTACGACATACGCAGCGCGCCCAAAATATTTGGTGCGCGAGAAGATCGTCGATACGTTGATGATGCTCGCGCCCGGCTGCAAATAGTTCGCAGCAGCGCGCACCATGTTCCAAGTGAGACCCAGCAGATTGCCTGCGGCATCGGCCACGGTTTCGGTGTCGCTGGTGAGTTCCTCGCGCGACAAAGGCAGATATTCAATGACCTGCTTCGGCCCGGCGGAGCCTGCGTTATTCACGAGGATGTCGAGCTGCCCGTAGTGACGAATCGCCGCCTCGACGCCAAAGCGTGCCTGCCCCGGATCGGATGCATCAAAGGGCAGTACGAAGGCTCGAGCTGCCGGCGCGCCGCTGGCTTTCAACAATTGACGACGGGTCGCTTCGAGTTTGCTCGCGTTACGCCCCACCATGACGACGGAGGCGCCCTCGTCCAGAAACCGACGCACGATGGTGACACCGATGTTACCGGCGGCACCGGTCACGAGCGCGACTTTACCGGCCAGACGACCCGATGACCGACTCGTAGCGCGACGGCGCGACGGCGTTTTTTTCTTTTTGGTCGTACCGGTCATCGTTTTGCTCCCCACTCCTGGAAAAGTTCGTCACGCGAGCGAATCCCTGCTCGCGGTAGCGCATGATTCACCACGTAGTTCGCGCCGGCGTGGGTGTTGTCCCACATCGATTGATGAGCAGCCGGCAATGCCTGCCAAGGCACCATGGTCGGTTCACTGACTTCGAGCTGGCCGGCTGCAATCATGTCGTTCATACGAGCCACTTCGTAGGCGTTGCACAGATGGGTACCGGCGATCGTGGCGTTGGGCATCAAGATGCGACGTTGTCGCATCCAAACCTGCGGCGCGTAGAACGTATAGCGTCGCCCTTGCATCGATTCGCAGTACACCACGCGGCCCGTAAACGGCTTCACCAACGAAGTGGAGGCAGCCAGCGCATCGTGACCCGAACGCTCGATGACGAGATCAGGATAGCCGCGAGGATTATCCGCCGAGCGCAACCCGCGACCGATCGCGGTGCCGAACGGCTTCATGGTGCGCTCCTGATACTGTCGCACGGCTTCTTTGAACGCGGCCGTTTCGCGTTTGGCATCGGGCATCGCTGGCAGTGCGCTCGGCCAGTCGAAGTCGCTGCCTTCCTTGCGACGGATGTCTTCGAGCGACACCACGCCGCGCACCGCATCACCGAAACCGAGCGACTGCACGAATTCGCGCTGTGCATCGCTCGCCGTCGCAACGACGAGCCGACCTCCGGCACGACGAACAGCCTCGATCGCTTCGAGCCCAACCGGGTCGAGCAGCGCAGCATCGCCGACGCCGTAATAGAGCAGCACCGCTTCGCCCGCGCGCAAGCGCGCACGGCGCAACATCGTCTCGGGTGAACTCGCGCCTGCCTTGCCGACGAACGAGAATCCGTAGCCGCTCGTCGCACCGTAAAACGTCAAGGTGCCGCCATCGCCGAGCAGTTGGAAGGATCGTGGGAAGGACTCTTGGCCAGCATGTGAGACGACGTAGTCAGCCAAACTCCCGCCGCTTTGTGCGCGCATTTCGGCCAAAAGTGACTCGCCGGCCTTTTCCCATGTCGCGATATCGGCTGCGGATTCCGGCACGGGTGTCCAGATCGAGGCCCAGCGAGCATCACGCCGGTCAATGGCGCCCGTGGCCCCCTGTGCTTTGACGAAGGCAGCGCGCTCCGTGCTGGAAACCAAGCCAACGGTACGCAAGCCGTTGCGAGCCGCGCTCTTCAAAGCCTCGAAGCCGGTACCGGTCGCAGCACCTTCCACAAAAACCGTCTTACCGGATTCGATCTGCAGTGTCGTGAAGAGGGCCCGCACGACCGTACCAAGATTGAGGACATACGAGCCGGCCGCTTCCAAACTCAGATCAGGCGGCAACGGATGCAGCTGCGGACCCTGCACCTGCAAAAATTGTTGATGGCTACCGGTATCGGTCTCGTAGCCCTGTATGGAAAAGCCGGCATACATCGGATCGCGCGCAGCCAAAGGCGACAACAATTCGCTTTGTCCCGAATACACGGTCACGAGATCACCGACCTTGATGCGTCCCTCACGCTTGAGCTCACTGCCGATCGCAGCCACGAGTGCGACGCCACCGGAGCCGGTCACTTGATAATCAAGATCGTGATTATCAAACGGCGAGACCGGAATGCCGGTGATCGCCCAGATATCGTTGAAGTTCACTTCCGAGGCGAGCACATACACTACTGCCTCGTTGGGGCCGGGCCTCGGCACCGGCAGCAAAATTTCTCGCTCGGCATCTTTCGGTAAGCCGTGGGCTGGTGCTCCGGTTGCGGGATCTTTGACGACCGCGTGACCCCACTGCCAAGTCGGCATCGGTGTGAGCCCCGGAAAGAAAGCGGCGCCGACCGGTAACAACTCGCCCTGCTTGATCAACTTAGCAACCGACTCGGCGGTTGGTGCCGAAGCGCGTCGCGTCGGCAAAGGCGCGCTCTTCTTGTCGATGAAAGCGCGGATGCCGGCTTTGCCACTCTCAGGGTCGACGATTGCCTCGGCGAACAGCTGCGCCTCGCGCGCTAAGCCTTGCTGCAAACCCTGCTGCCAGCCGGTACGAACGGCATCGATGATGCGATTCGCCGTCTTGGCGCGCCCGACCGTGGCGGCTTGTGCGAGCAGACGTTGCGTTTCGGTGTCGCTCAGTGCCGCTGACACATCATCGCTGCCGGGTCGTTGCCACATGGCTTCGGCGGCGCGTCGCTCGGCATAGCGACGCGCGACCAACTTGCGGCCTTGCGGCGATGCCACGAACTCGCTCGCCAATCGTACAGCGAGACTCAACACATCTTCGCCGTCACAACAAAGCGCATCGACCAACCCATCATTCAAAGCTGCATCGCTCGCGATCGTTCGACCGCCCAAGATGATCTCGAGTGACCTCACGAGCGGTGTGGCATGACCATGCAATTCGAGCAAGCGTGGTAAGCGTTGTGTGCCGCCGTAGCCCGGCAGCAAGTTCAAGCGCACTTCGGGTTGCCCAAAGATCGCCAGTGGTTCCGCAACGCGCACATGACAAGCGAGCGCGAACTCCATACCGCCACCGAGCGCGACGCCGTTGATTGCGGCGATCGCCGGCTTCTCCATGGTTTCGATCTTGCGAAATGCCAAATGGGCGTTGTTCGGCAGCGGCAAGGCCTCCTCGAGGGTGTGCACGTCTTCGAGCAACTGGCGGATATCCGCACCGGCGACAAAGGCCGAGGTTCCTTGACCGGTGAAGATCACCGCTTTGACATCTTCACGCCGTGCGACGTGATCGATCACGATATTCAACTCGTCGAGCGCCCGCTCATTGAGCGCGTTCACCGGTGGGTTTTGAATGGTGACGATGGCAAGGCGTGCTCGCCGCGGCTTCCGGAGCGGGTGATAGTGAATACGGAAGTAACGAAAGTCTTCGAACAACTGTTGTTCGTCGGCGACGCGTTGACGCTCTTGCCATTCGGCGATGCTGCGTTTGAGCTCCGTTATGGATTCAGGATTACGCAGCGTCGAGGTATCACCGACATCCTGTCCCTCGACGAGTGCGCGCACCATACGGCGCATGTATTTACCACTGCGCGTTTCCGGAAACTGACTGACTTCGATGAAGTCTTCGGGAATGGCGACCTGGCCTTTTTCTTGTCGCACGATGTCGATCAAACGACGCCGATCTTCGGCGGAGAGCTTGCGCCCTGCGGCGGGGCGTATGAACGCGAGCGGCGTCAAACCCTTTTGTGCATGCGGCGCGCCAACCACGATGACGTTGCCCACGGGCGAATCCGGATTGACCTGTTTATCTCGCAGGATGGCGCCTTCGATTTCTTCGGTGCCGAGACGATGTCCCGAGACGTTGATGACGTCGTCGGAGCGACCATGCAGCGAAAAGCCGCCATCGGCATGCTTCACGGCAAAGTCACCTTGCGTGTAAGCGAGTTGCTCGCGCCAGCGCGACCAATAAGTACTGCGGTATCGATCGATGTCGCCGCGCCACTGCCGCGCGACGCGAGCCCCGTCTACTTTGAACCCGGCGGCATCGCCCCAGATGGTGCGGCAAAGATAGGGATAGGGCGCAGAGATGACGATCTCGCCTTTTTCGCCGACCGATGCCGAGCGTGCGGTGACCTGCCCTGCCGAATCTTGTTCACTATCGGCGATCCAGACATCACCCATCACCCAAGGCAAGGGATAGGTGTGCGCATCGGCACGCAACGGAAAATCGCCGTTGCCATAGAGATGGGTCCATACGATCCCACCGTGCTCGGTAGCCCAATAGGAATTGATGTACCAAGGCGTGACGAGCTCCATGCCGAACTGCTGCACCACGGGTGACGTTGGCTCGGCGCAAAAGGTCGCAACGCGCAGTGAAGCTCGCGAATAAGCTCGCACGTCTTCGACGTTTTGCGGTTCAGTCATCACCGTTTTCAGGAAGGTGACGCCGGCTTTGAAGATGTTCACCTGCAAACGCTCGATGATGCTCGCAAAACGGCCGGCGCTCGGAAACACGGGTGCCCCTTCGGCGATCACCGTCGTGACTCGGGTCGCGAGTGCACCGGCGATCATGTAGCTCTGACCCGTGATCCAGCCAGGATCGGCCACCACATACATCACATCGCCAGCGCGCGCATCGAAAGCCACTCGCATCGTGTGCGCGACGCCGCTGAGATAACCACCATGGACATGCACGACGCCCTTCGGCTTGCCGGTGGATCCCGAGGTATAGATGAAAAACATCGGAAATTCGGCATCAAGCGGGATAGGCCGACTCGACGCCCAGATCGCCGCGACGAATTGCGGATCGGGCAGCGCCACCAGCTCGGCGAGTGACTCGACCGCATGGCCCGCAGCACGGGCTGCCGTTAGAATTTTTTGCTCGGCGCGCTCCGTCAGCTCATGGGCCCAGCGATCACGCTCGGGGCGCCACAAGAGATCCGCCTGTGCGGCATGCCGAACGACGACAACGACATCGACGCGCGCAGGCGTTGCCACGAGAGCCGAGGCAATCGCCGTTCGGATCCGACTCGCTTCGGCCGAAGATAAGCCCCCGATGCTCTCGATCGCGCGACCGACTCCGCGCATGACATCCGAGCGTTCGAGCGTGATTTCATTGGCGACGGCTGCGCGTGCGCCGTCGAGAATGGCGCTCGCCTGCTCGGCAGGCACGGCCAATTCCGCGAGCGTGCGCTGCACGATCTCGACGACCGTCTCCGCCGGCACATAACCATCGAGTGCGGGGTCGGTATAGGCTTCTTTGAAAGCCACGATCTGCGCATTGCGGTAACCGCCGTCAGCGGTGATGACCACACGCGCCCCGGCGTTGTGAATGCGATCCGAGAGCGTCTTGTCGCTGAATCCGCCGAAAACGGGTGTGTAGACGATGCCGAGCCGCTTGCAGGCTTCGGTCCAGAACAGTTGTTCCGGGATATTCGGCATGTTGATCGCGATGCGATCGCCCGTGTCAAGACCGAGCTCGCGTAGCGCGAGTGCGCATTTGGCCACTTCGAGCAGCAAGGTCTTGCGCGAGACGCTGTACGACACGACGGGCGCACCACGACCGCCGGCTTGAGATTGATCCCAACGATCACCCTCGAACCACAACGCCGCTTCGTCGCCGTGCCCATCGAGCACGTGACGATCGATTTCATTGAAGCAGGCGTTGGTCAGTGCGCCATCGAACCACCGATAAAAAGGCGCTTCACTCGCATCGAGTGCGGTGCGCCACGGTCGATGGGCATCGGACAGACCTGGATCCATCGACGCACCGCTCGTCGCGTCGAAACCGATCCAGCGTGACTGCTGCTCGTCGTAGCGGATCCAGGCACCGGCGCGGCCGACCGTCGGCTCGAACCAGTGCAATTCGCGGCAAGCGATGTCACCATGAAACGCGCCCGGGTCGCGCTCGCAGGCAGCTCTGGCGGCCTCCCAGGCGGCTCGGGAAGAATAGGGATTGACGTGCGCCTGAGGGGGCGAAATGGCAATAGTCTCGTTCGACATGACGATCTCCAACCCCCGCGGACAATCTAACCCAAGTGTTGTGAAAAGGCTTTAGTCAAAATTCACTTGCAAAGATGATCATCGAGCGAGTTTGGCCCGGCAACGCTTGGCGCAATTACCACTATCTCATCGCCTGTGAAGAAACCGGCGAAGCGATGGCGATCGACCCCCTCGATTGGCAAGCCTGTCTGGCCATCGCCCGGGCGCGAGGTTGGACCATTCGGAGCATCCTCAACACCCACGAACATGGCGATCATATCGGTGGCAACGAAGGCCTGCGGGCGGCCACCGGGGCGAAGTTGTTCGCGCATGCCGGGGCAGGCGATCGTATCCCGGGCATCGATGTGGGTCTCGGTGCGGGGGTGTTGCTGCGCATCGGTCGAACCGTCGAAGCACGCGTACTCGATACGCCAGGGCATACCCGCTCGCATCTCTGTCTGCTGCTGCAAGCCGCCCGTTCATCGACGCCGGCCGCTCTTTTCTGCGGCGACACACTGTTCAACGCCGGCGCCGGCAATTGCCACAACGGTGGCGATCCAGCCCTGTTGTATGACACTTTCGTGCGGCAACTCGCACAACTACCCGACTCGACGCTCGTCTATCCGGGCCACGACTATCTCGCGCGTAATCTCGCCTTCACGCTCGATCGAGAGCCCGGCAACCTCGTGGCCATCGAACGACACGCCTCGCTATGCACACACGCGGGCACACACGCGGGCACACACGACGGCGCAACCGCACCGGTGTTCACACTCGGCGACGAAAAACGGCACAACGTCTTCTTTCGTTTGTGCGAACCGGAAGTCATCGCGCGCTTGCGCGAGCGATTTCCCGAACTCCCGCATGATCCGGACGCGCGCAGCGTGTTCTTGCGCCTGCGCGAATTGCGCAATCAGTGGTGATCGACTTGCAGTAGGTCGATCCGCAATCCGGCCGGTGAATAAACAGTCGCCGTCAGCACCGAGCCTAAGATGCAGTCTATTTTTTGAGGCTCATCGACGCGCGCGCCGATCGCCTTCGCTCGCGAAACGACCTCGGTCACATCGGGTACGACGAAACTAACGGCCAACAAGCCGCGCGCCGGCGCACAGGCTTTGGGATACCGATTTTCGCTCTCTGCGCGTTCGTACTGCACGATCTCGAGTCGCCCGTAGCTGTACTGCGGATCACCGAAAATTCGAATGTCGAGTCCGGCGCCCTTCGGCAAACCGATAGTCCGCTCCACTTCCGGGCCGGCAAACCGGTGGTAGGAGGTTTCGGTGAGTTGCAGCACCTGTTCGTAAAACGCCTTCTCTATTTTGTTGTCCGGTGAGATCGCGACGATCTGCGGCGCGACGCCATACCCCTGTGCACTGACGTGATCGGTCTTGCCCTCTTCTTCGAGAAACACCAGGTTCACCTCATCGGGCCCGGGCAGATGCACCTCATGCACCACGACCCCGTCGGTTTCGAAACGGCCGATCGGCGAACGAAAACGAAACCCGGCTGCCTGTAATTCCGCATGACGCGCTTGGATATCACGCACGACGATATCGACACTCTTCGGTACGAGATCCGTGGGCCGCGCGCCCGCACGAACCGGCGCACCGGGCGTACGAAATTGCACCAGATGGATTCCGCCTTGGATACGGCCCGGTGTCACCAGCAGGGCCTGATCGACGATGTCGTCTGCCGCCAAGCTGAAACGCTGGGCCCAAGCAGGATCGTCGCCTCGGCGACGCGCCACGATCTGCATGCCGAAACGACCCACCCACAACTCGAGTGCTGTCGTCAGATCAGCCACACTCAACAAGGCATAGGCATAGGCATTCGCTCGAAACTCGGCTGTCATCGACGTCGCACTCCGAATCCATCTCTGGTTTGATCGGAGTATAGACGCTGATAAAAATCCGCAGGATCGATCCACCCATCCGACCGAAAGCCGCTAGAATTCGCGCCCCGCATGGACCTCTCGCCGATACTCAACCCGCTCAACGACGCACAACGCGAAGCCGTCACGGCACCGGTCGGCCCGGTGCTGGTGTTGGCTGGTGCGGGTAGTGGCAAAACACGTGTGCTCACACATCGCGTGGCGTGGTTGATTCAGGCTGAGGGTGCGTCGCCACACAGCATCATGGCGATGACCTTCACGAACAAGGCCGCGGGGGAGATGCGCGCTCGCATCGAATCGCTGCTCGGTATGCCGGGCGCAGCGCTCTGGATCGGCACTTTTCACGGGATCGCCCATCGCTTGTTGCGCCTGCACTGGCGCGAAGCCAATCTGCCGCAGACCTTCCAGATTCTCGATGGCGACGACCAGCTGCGACTGATCAAGAAAATCCTCAAGGCACAAAATCTTGATGACACGCGTTGGGTACCACGCGATATCCAGTACTTCATCAATCAAAATAAAGATGAAGGTATGCGATCGAAGGTGCTCAAAGACGGCAACGACCCGACGCGTCGCCAGTTCATCCAGCTGTATCGCGATTACGAAGAGGCTTGTCAGCGTGCAGGCGTCGTCGACTTCGCGGAATTGCTGCTGCGCGCTTTCGAATTGTGGCGCGATCAACCCGAGTTGCTCGGACATTATCGTCGTCGGTTTGGTCATGTGTTGGTTGATGAGTTCCAAGATACCAACACCATCCAATACGCATGGACCAAGCTCTTGGTCGGCTCAGAAGGTGCGCCTTTTGCAGTGGGTGATGACGATCAGTCGATCTATCGCTGGCGCGGCGCCCGAGTCGAGAACCTGCAAACGTTTCGGCGGGACTTCCCGCAGGCCAAGCTGATTCGTCTCGAGCAGAACTATCGCTCGACGAGCACCATTCTCGAAGCGGCGAACGCCTTGATCGCCAACAACAGCGGTCGACTGGGTAAAAATCTTTGGACGAGTGGCGGCAAAGGCGAGCCGATTCGTCTCTATGCCGCTTTCAATGAGCGCGATGAAGCCGAATTCGTGCTGCAGCGCATCAAAGACTGGGTCGCTCGCGGCGGTAATCGCCGTGATATCGCGATCCTGTATCGATCAAACGCGCAATCGCGTGTTTTCGAAGAAGCGTTTCTGTCGGCCCGCATTCCGTATAAGGTGTATGGCGGCCTGCGCTTCTTCGAACGCGCCGAAATCAAAGACGCTCTCGCTTATCTGCGGCTGGTCTCCAACCGCAACGACGATACGTCGTTCGAGCGCGTAGTCAATTTACCCACTCGCGGCATCGGCGCGAAGAGCATCGATACGCTGCGCGACCGGGCGCGTGCCGACGGCAGCTCGCTGTGGTCGGCAGCACAGCGCTGCATCGCCGCAGGCAGCTTGGGCGCAAAAGGCGCAGGTTCACTGCACGGATTCCTGCAGCTGATCGATCGCTTGGCTGCCGACACACGCGATCTGGCGCTGCACGAAATCGTTGATCAAGTGATCAACTCCAGCGGCTTGCTCGAACACCATCGCAAAGAAAAAGCCGAGCGTGGTGAGGCGCGAGCCGACAACCTGCTGGAACTCGTCTCGGCGGCGCGAGGCTTCGAGCCGAAGGGTGTTGAGGACGAGCAGTTGCCGCCCCTTGAATCCTTCCTCGCGCACGCGGTACTCGAATCGGGTGAAGGCCAGGCTGAAGCTTGGGAAGACTGCATCCAGATGATGACCTTGCACACGGCCAAGGGACTGGAATTCCCGGTGGTGTTCCTTGCTGGGCTCGAAGATGGACTGTTTCCGCATCAACGCTCTCTGAACGATCTCGATAGCCTTGAGGAAGAGCGACGCCTCGCCTATGTCGGCACGACTCGCGCGATGCAGCAGCTCTATCTCACCTATGCCGAGCAACGGCGTCTGCATGGTATCGACGGTTACGGCCAACCCTCGCGATTCATCCGCGAGATCCCTGAAGAGTTGCTCGAAGAAGTGCGTCCGCGCGTGCATGCCGGACGCGGTGGCTACGGTTCCGGCGGATTCAACACACACGATGACTATTCGCGCAGCGAGTTTGCACCGCGCCGCTCGCCACTCGCGTCGGGCGTCAAGGCAGACCCGATGGCGCCCGGCCTCAAGTTGGGTGCCCGCGTGCGTCACGCCAAATTTGGCTCTGGTGTCATCCTCAACATCGAAGGACAAGGGCCACACGCCCGAGTCCAGGTCAATTTCGAAACAGCGGGTAGCAAGTGGTTGATGCTGCAATACGCCAACCTCGAGCCGACCTGATCGGCGCGGACCCATCGTAACGGCGGTACACTTGCCGCCATGACGACCTCCGCTGTGCCCTCCACGTTTCATGGCCTGCTCGCGCAGGCGACCTCGCGACACGACTCGCGCGTCTGTGTTGGTCTCGATCCGGAAATCGAGCGCTTCCCGACCCATCTACGCTCGCGCAGCGATGCGATCCTCGCCTTCAATCGCGCCATCGTCGATGCGACAGCCGATCTCGTCTGTGCCTACAAGCCGCAGATTGCGCACTATGCCGCCGTCGGTGCCGAAGAGGCCCTGCTCGAGACCATCCGATATATCCGCGAACGAGCGCCCGGCGTACCGGTGATCCTCGATTCCAAGCGCGGTGATATCGGTAGCACGGCTGAGAAATATGCCAAGGAGGCTTTCGAGCGCTATGGCGCCGATGCGGTGACCATCAACCCGTATCTCGGCCGCGATTCAGCCGAACCCTTCCTGCAATATGCGGATAAGGGCGTCGTCATCCTGTGTCGAACCTCGAATGCCGGCGCACGCGAATTCCAGGACCTTGTGGTCGATGGTCGCAAGCTCTATCAAATCGTCGCGGAATCCGTGGCGCGCGAGTGGAACTCGCGGGGGAATTGTTTGCTCGTGGTTGGCGCCACTTACCCTGAGGAACTAGCTGATATTCGCGCGCGCACCGGGAACATGACCTTCCTCGTACCTGGCGTTGGCGCACAAGGCGGCGATGTCGAGACAGCCGTGCGCAGTGGCCGAACCCAAGCCGGTGAAGGTCTAGTGATCAACTCTTCGCGGGGCATCATCTACGCTGGCTCGGGGGAAGATTTCGCAATGGCCGCACGGCGTGCGACACTCGAACTACGCGACGCGATCAACGCTGCGCTCAAAATGAACTGACGAACGGATCGGAGGGGGCCCGATGTTGCGACTGACCCGCTATCAGTGGATCGTGCTGTTCGCAGCATGGCTAGGCTGGGGCTTCGATATCTTTGACGGGCTGCTGTTCAACTACGTCGCACCCAATGCCATTCCCACGCTGCTTGGCCTGACGATCGGTTCGCCCGAGGCGCGCACGGCGACGTTGTATTGGACCGGCCTCATCACGGCGATTTTTCTGGTCGGTTGGGCGGTTGGCGGCGTGTTGTTCGGGCCGATCTCGGATCGTTATGGCCGCAAACGCGTTCTGCTCATCACGATGGTGCTCTATGCCGTCGGCACCGGACTCTGTGCCTTCGTCACCAGCATCGAACAACTCATCGTCTGCCGCATCATCGCAAGTCTCGGCATCGGCGGTGAATGGGCGGCCGGTTGCGCGCTGGTCGCCGAGGCCGTACCGGAAGACCAACGCGTCGAAGCCGGTGCCGTGCTCTACACCTCGGCGCCTTTCGGTTTGTTTCTCGCCACGGGCGTCAATGCGCTGATTGCCGGTAATCTCTTCGCCGATGTGCCGGAAGTGTCGTGGCGGTATGTGCTCATCTTCGGATTGATCCCCGCTGCGTTCGCCTTTTGGATCCGCACCTTCGTCAAAGAACCAGAACGCTGGGAGGCGGCCGCGGCATCTGCGCCACCGCCCCGTTTGCGCGAAATCTTTGCACCGGACATCTGGCCAAGGACGCGCAGTGCGCTCATCGTCGCGGTAGTCGCCTTGATCACTTGGTGGAGCTGCAACGCCTTCATCCCGGTCGTCGTGGCCAACCTGGCCCAAGCCGAAGCGCTGCAACTCGGGCTCGACAAGACGGCGACCAGCATTCTGATCGAGTCCTGGAAAACGCAAGGCACAGCCATCTTCAACGTCGGTGGATTGCTCGGCACGTTGTTGACGATTCCGCTCGCCAAACACTGGGGTCGAAAGCCGATGTTCGCGCTCTACCTCGGATTCTCATCGGTCGCATTGCTGACCACGTATGGGCTCGATCTGGATCCGCAAGTGCGGCTCTACATGTACTTCTTCATCGGCTTGACCGTATTCGGCATCTTCGGCAGCTTCACGTTCTATCTGCCCGAATTATTCCCGACCCGGTTGCGCGCGACCGGGTCGGGCTTCACCTACAACATCGGTCGTGTGATCGCCGCAGGCGGACCTTTCCTCGTAGGCTCGGTCGCCTCTGCTGGAGCGGGTAATTCCGAGGTCGTGCTCGATACGCTGTTCATGGTTGGATTTGTGCCGATCGTCGGTCTGTTATGTCTCGGCTGGGTCATCGAAACCCGCGGTCAAAAAATTCAAGACTGAATCGGGTTTGATGAAACATGGCTGATTGGCTCATCGATGTAATCCTCGGATTGGTTGAGGGCTTTACCGAGTTCTTGCCGATTTCAAGCACGGGGCACCTGATCATCACGCGTGCCCTGCTTGATCTCGAGAACGAAGTGGGCTTTCGGCAGATGATCGTGATTCAGGGCGCAGCCATTCTCGCCGTGTGCTTCCAGTATCGCGCTCGTCTGTGGGAAACGGCGACGACGCTCACGAGCAGCGCGGCCTCGCGCCGATTCGTGCTCGGCTTGTTGCTGGCATTTCTGCCGGCAGCCGTTGCGGGCCTGACCTTCGAAAACACCATCCGCAGCGTATTGTTCGCGCCAGTGCCGGTCGCCATGGCGCTCGTGATTGGCGGTGTTCTGATTCTTTGGGCGGAACGGCGTCCACACGTCGAGCGCGTCAAATCGCTCGATGAACTTCGACCACTCGATGCCTTTCGGATCGGGCTGTTCCAGATGCTCGCACTCGTGCCGGGCACGAGTCGCTCTGCAGCCACCATCTTGGGTGGATTGCTGACGGGGCTCGATCGGCGTACGGCCGCGGAGTTTTCGTTTTTCGTCGCAATTCCGGTGATGTTCGCCGCTACCGGTTACAAACTGCTCGATGCGCGCGAGCCGATCACTTTCGACGAAGCACGCTCCATCATCATCAGTAGCGTCGTTGCCTTCTTCGCCGCACTCATTGCGATTCGCTTTCTACTGCGCTTCGTCAGTCAGCACTCGTTCGCCGTATTCGCTTGGTATCGCATCGTGTTCGGCGGCGTGATCTTGCTCACTTGGCAGATGGGTTGGGTGCAGTGGTAGCACCCCGCTCCTCTTCGGTCACCCGACCAAAATCCGGATAAGGTCCGAGTAGCAAGAGCAACAGCGCGCCCGCAATGAACATCACGGCAGCGGCGATGAGAATCGGATCGTAACTGCCGGTGGTATCGCGCACCCAGCCGTAGAGCGTCGCCGACACGGCCGCAGACAAACCGAAAGCCATGTAAAGCACACCGTAGATTTGCCCGTAGCTCTTCATGCCGAAATATCGACCGGCTAGGTACGCCACGAGATCGGTTTCAGCGCCGGATGCGAAGCCCATCAGGAACGCGGCGCTGATCGCCACGACGAAGCTCAGCGGACCATCGCCGAGCAGGATCCAACACGACAAGGCCGGTAGACACAGGATGGGTAGCGTCACGATCGGTGCCCAGAATTTATCGAGCAGATAACCCGTGATGATGCGACCGGCGAATATCGACAGGCCGAACACGCTCATCACCGCAGCTGCTTGGCTACGCTCGAAACCGCGCGCACCCAACATCGACGGCAGGTGCACCAGTGCACCCGAGTACGCGATGGTCACCAGTGCAATGGACGCCCAAAGAATCCAGAAGCGCGGCTCTCGCATGGCCTCTTGCAGGCTGCGACCGGGCAAGCTGACGGCACCGGCCGCCGCGATTTCAGGCGGTCGCTCCTCGGGCTTGGGCTCACGGAACCAGAGCAAACCAATCGGCAGCGCAATACCGAGCGGCAAGAGCGCAAGCGCGGCATAACTCACGCGCCAGCCGAAATCGTTGATGAGCCAAGTCGTGATGATCGGCAACGCCATCGCCGAGATGCTGGTGCCGACCAAGGTCAACCCCAGCGCAAAGCCACGCTGTCTGAAGAACCACAAGTTGATCGCGCGCGACCACGTGATCGGCGTGGAGCCGATGCCGAAGAGGCCGACCAAAACCCACAGCGCGTAATACCAGTAGAGATTGCCCGGGATGATCGAAAACGACGCGAAGATCAGCCCAAAGGTCGTGAGCGACGCGAGCGCGACCAAACGTACGCCGAAACGGTCTGCCAACCAGCCGAAAAACGGCGCCAACAGCGCTCCGAGCACTCCGTAGATCGTGATGCCGAGACTGATCTCGGTGCGAGTCCAACCGAATTCCTGCTGCAACGGGTCGATGAAGAAACCGACGGTGTTGAATGGCAGCGGTGAGGCGCCGAATGCCGTGCCGAGCAGTGACGCAATCAGCACTTTCCAGCCACGCCCAAATTCGTTGCGGCTCGGCGCCGCGGCCCCCGGGGATGTCATGGCGACAAAGCATACCTGCTCCGGCCTGTTCGGTGCCGATGCTTGGGAGTAACCTATACGAACTTATGAAGATCGTGATCCTCGGCGCCGGACAGGTCGGGCGCACGGCCGCGTATCAACTCGCGCGCGAGGAGGCTAACGAGGTGACGGTCGTCGATACCAACGACGAGCTCCTGCGTGACCTGCAAGATCGCCTCGATATCCGCACCGTCGTCGGTAATGCCTCTTACCCCACCGTTCTGGAAGCCGCCGGTGTCGCCGATGCCGACATACTCGTCGCGCTCACGAGCTCCGACGAAGTGAACATGATGGCCTGCGAAGTCGCTTACACGCTCTATCGCACACCGACCAAGATCGCCCGTATCCGCTCACCCGAGTACACCCGCCACCCGAAGCTTTTCAGTGACGAGTCCTTGTCGGTGGATGTGTGGATCAGCCCCGAACAGCTTGTCACCGAATACGTTGAGCGTCTGATCCGATACCCCGGTGCGCTGCAGGTGCTCGATTTCGCCGGCGGACGAGTTCGCCTCGTCGGCTTGCGGGCCCGCAAGGGCGGCTTGCTCGTGGGCCAGGCGCTACGCGGTCTGCGCGAGCACATTCCGAATACCGAAGCGCGAGTGGTCGCCATCTATCGCAACGGCCGCAGTCTGCAGATCGAAGGCGATACGGTCATCGAAGACGGCGATGAAGTGTTTTTCCTGGCTGCCAAGAACGACATTCGTCGCTTCATGGCAGAGATCCGCAAAGAAGAGAAGCCGGTGAAGCGCGTCGTGATCGCCGGTGGCGGTCATATCGGTTATTCACTCGCGCGCGAGCTCGAGAGAAACAACAATCAAGTCAAAGTCATCGAACGCGACCCGAAGCGCGCACGCAAGATTTCGGAGAATCTCGAGAACGCCATCGTGCTCGAAGGTGATGCGGCTGACGAAGAACTGCTCGTCGAAGAAAACATCGACAGTTGCGACGTATTTTGCGCGCTCACCAATTCCGAGGAAGCCAACATTCTCTCCGCCATGCTCGCCAAGCGCTTGGGCGCAGCCAAGGTCATGGCGTTGATCAACAAGCCCTCTTATGCCGAGATCGTGCAAAGCGGCACGATAGATGTCGCCATCTCGCCGCAAACCATCACCATCGGCTCACTGCTGACGCACGTGCGGCGCGGTGACGTCGTCCAAGTACACTCACTGCGGCGCGGTGCCGCAGAAGCGCTGGAGGCCATCATCCACGGTGACGATCGTAGCTCGCGCGTCGTCGGCAAAAAGATCGAGGAAATCGTGCTACCCGAAGGTGCCCGCATCGGCTGCGTGGTTCGAGGTGACGAGGTCATCATGGCGCACCACGACACGATCGTGCAGGCGGACGATCACGTGATTCTGTTCATCACTGATCGTCGCCACGTCGATCAGGTCGAAAAACTCTTCCTCGGCGAAACAGCCGGTCGACGCTGAACGCTCTAGAGCCCAGATGCTTGCAGTTGCACATGTGCTCGGTTT
>CAMCBU010000009.1 GCA_945873095.1 Klebsiella pneumoniae
GCCGTCGCCGTGGCCGTCGTGGCCGTCGGGGTGGACGTGATCGCGAGGCGGGTGCCGTCGGCGTGATGAGCGCCGGTGGCGATGCGGCGGACGACACGCGAGACGACGTCACCGATGCCGTGCCAGAACAGGGCGTGCCAGAGAAAGACCTGCCAGAGCGGAACGGGGATAACGGCGCCGATCAGCGGCCCGTCGCGCAGGATCTCGCACCACCGCCGGTTGCGGCAGCGCCGGCTCAGGTGAGCTGGACTGGCTTGGCGCCGCCTGCGGCGATCGAGCCCGAGCCAACGGTGCCGGCGGAATCAACCGCGGTGCCAGCGCCAGCGTCGGAGCCAGCGCCAGCGTCGGAGCCAGCGCCAGCGACGGCGACCGAGAAGAAAGTGGTTTGGTCGTCGAGCCCGTCGAGTTCGACGATCAGCTTCGGCCCGGGATACAGCTCACGCCGCGACGATCTTTGATCGTCGCGGCTGGCCTAGCACGTGCTGAGCGCGCTAATCGCAGACGCTCGGCAGATCCTCTTTGAGGGCTGCCTCAGCGCCCGCAAGATCGGTCAGCGTGTTCACATCCGGCCCTGGTCGACGCGCGGCTTCGCCGACCAGGATCTTCATCCCGTTGAACAGCGCGCGTAACTGCTCGAGTTTTTCCGCTTGTTCCATGGGTGCGGGCGGCAAACTCGACAAGCGGCGCAAGGACGCCACGCGATAGGCATAAAGACCCAGATGCTTGCGTGCCGGGGCCAGATCACAGCCCTCCTCCGCCACTGCGTCCCGAAACCACGGGATCGGCGCACGACTGAAATACAGCGCGCGGCCTGCTGAGTCCGTGACGACCTTGACCGCGTTCGGATCAAAGTATTCCTCGCGATCACGGATCGGCGTCGCGAGAGTCGCGATGTCGGCCTCTGAATCTGCAAGTAGCAACTGCGCGACCTGCGAGATGAGTTCGGCAGGCATTGAGGGTTCATCGCCTTGTAGATTCACGACGACTTCCTCGGCCGCCCAGCCGCGCAATTCGGCGACCTCGGCAATCCGATCCGTGCCGCTGACATGATCGACCGAGGTCATCACGACCTCAGCGCCGAACTGACGCGCGACCCGCTCGATACGCTCGTCATCGGTCGCGATCAACACTTCGCGCGCCTGACAGGCCAACGCTCGGCCATAGACCCACTGCAGCATGGGCTTGCCGGCCATCTCGATGAGCGGCTTACCCGGCAAGCGGGTCGATGCGTAACGGGCCGGTATGACGATTTTGAACATCAGCGGGCGAGTAAAGGATCATCCGCCGGCAGCGCTCGCGCCTCTTCCTCTAGCATCACCGGAATCCCGTCTTTGATCGGGAAGGCAAGCCGATCAGCGCGACAGACGAGGACCGCCTCATCGCGCAGATGCACGAGCGGACCCTTACACACGGGGCACGCGAGGATGTCGAGCAGTCGTTTGTCCATGGTGTTCACCCGGGTGATTTTTGATGAGATACGAGCAACGCGCAAATCCGATCGATCAAGCCGCGTCCGTCATCCGGTGAGAGCCGCGCCGTCACGGGCAACTCCCATATGCGCGCTTGCGCGAACGAGCGGCATTTTACGGCATCTTTGCTGGTCATCAGGATGGCGGCGCCATCCTCGAAGGCGAGATCCGCCGGTGCGAACACATGATGATCTGCAAAGGCGTGCTCCTCGATCTCGAGGCCCGATCGGCGCAGCAAATCGAAAAACCGTTGCGGGTTGCCAATGCCGGCCACCGCGTGCACCCGTTGGCTGCGAAAACTCTCGAGCGCTCGCCACTGGCGCGGATCATCGACTCGTCGAGCGGCCGCTGGGAAGAGTCGTAACTCGAGCTGGCCGTGACGACCCACCCAGTCAGCGTGCCCCTGCGACCCCCCGTTCACGATGACGAAGTCGACACTCGCGAGGCGCGTCGCCGGCTCGCGCAGCGGTCCGGCTGGTAGCAGACGGCCGTTACCAAAACCCCGCGACGCATCGATGACCACGATCTCCAGATCACGCTCGAGCCCGTAATGCTGCAGACCATCGTCTGCAACGATCACATCCACGCCGAGACTCTCGAGATGGCGTGCCCCTGCGGCCCGATCGGGGCACACGACGACCCGCGCCCCGCTCGCGAGCGCGTGCATCAGGGGTTCGTCGCCGACCTCGCTCGCCGCCACGCCGGGCAACACTTCACGCGGCTCGCGCAAATCGACGCCATAGCCGCGCGCCAGGATACCGACCCGCAACCCCCGCCGCTGCAAGGCATCGACCACTGCGGCCACGACGGGACTTTTGCCCGTCCCACCGACCGACAGATTGCCGACGATCACGACCGGCACCGACGCACGGTAGCGAGGCCGCAGCCCCCATCGATAAGCTACACGCCGCAGGGTGCTGACAAAGCCAAACAGCAACGCGAGCGGTGCGAGCAGCGCCGCGCCGCGGCGACCCTCGTACCAAACCCCTTCGAGCCAGCGTCGCAATCGAGACGACCTCAGACCGCGAACTGCAACTGATGCAACTGGGCGTACATACCACCCTGAGCGATCAGCGCCGCGTGGTTACCCGCCTCGACTAATCGACCTTCGTGCATCACCAAGATGAGATCGGCACGCTCGATCGTCGAGAGACGATGGGCGATCACCAGAGTCGTGCGCCCCTGCAGCAAGCGACCCAACGCCTCTTGCACCCGACGCTCCGACTCGTTGTCGAGTGCACTCGTCGCCTCATCGAGCACCAGGATCGGCGCGTTCTTCAGCAGCGCCCGCGCGATTGAAATTCTTTGACGCTGCCCGCCGGAGAGCATCGCCCCTCGCTCGCCCACCGGGGTGTCGAGTCCCTGTGGCAGATCCGCTGCAAAATCGAGTACGTGCGCGTTACGCGCCGCTGCCTCGACCGCCGGATCATCGGGTGTCGTGAGATTGAAGGCGATGTTGGCGCGGATGCTGTCGTCAAACAGCACGACCTCTTGACTGACGAAGCCGATCTGGTGGCGCAGATCTGCCAAACGATACTCGCGCAGATCATGACCATCGAGCAGCACGGCCCCGGAGGTCGGATCGTAGAAACGCGGCAGAAGACTCGCGAGTGTCGTTTTGCCGCTGCCGGATTTACCGACGATGGCGACGGTCTGCCCCGGTTGCACGCGAAAACTGACGCTCGAGAGCACTTCACCCTGCACGCTCGAGTAAGCGAAGGCCACGTCACGAAACTCGAGCTCACCGCGTGCAGCAGCGAGTGCACACGTACCACCCACATCTTCGATCGGCGTATCGAGCACTTCAAAAACACTCGCGCCTGCGGCGATGCCTTGCTGCAGCGGGCCAAACACCTGCACGAGGCGACGCAACGGCGCCGTGACGAGCAGCAAGGCCGTCAGGAATGCCATGAACTCATCAACGCGCATCTCGGCGTCGAACACCTGCCGGATCGAAAAATACAGCACTCCGGCAAGGCCGAGTGCCGCGATCAACTGCACCACTGGATTGGCCATCGCGCGCGCACCGATCAGACGCATGTTGCTATGACGGTTGCGCTCGTTGGCGACATCGAACAGTTGCTCCTCGTGACCCTCGGCGTTGAAGATCTTGATGACCTTGTGACCATCGAGCGCCTCTTTGGCAACTCGAGTCACATCACCCATCGAGGCCTGAATACGCGCGCTGTAGCGCCGGAAGGATCGATTGATGTACTGGATCAGCCAAGAGATCGGCGGCGCTAGCACCAGCACGAACGTCGCGAGCTGCCAATTGAGCCACAGCAACATACCGATCAAAGCAATGATCGTGAGCGTGTCGCGGATCAACACGGTAACGGCGTTGGTCGTCGCCTCAGCGACGAGCTCGATGTTGTAGGTCAATCGTGACAGCAAGCCGCCCGAAGCGGCCGTGTCGTAGTAACGAGTCGGCAAGCGCAGATAGTGCGCGAACAACTCTGCGCGCAGTGCTTTGATGATCTGCCGCCCCACCCAGCCCGGGAAATAGTTCGAGACGTAGTCACCGATCCCGCGCAGCAAGAACAATGCGATCGCACCGAGCGGAATGGCCCACAGGATGCGCGGATCGGGATCGACGAACGCGCCGCCTAGAAACTTTTGAACGAGATAGGCGATCGCCGCGTCAGTCGATGCGAACAGCAACATGCCCACGACACCGATCGAGAACATCCCCAGATGGGGGCGTGCGTAACCGAGCAAGCGTCGGTAAACCTGCGGCGCGTCGACCACCTGTACGGGCGCCTGGACGATCATCGCGCGCCCCCCGCGTTGCGAGTTGCCATATCCACACTACCGAAGCCGAGTTGCCGCAGCACGTCGATGCCGCGGACGACATCTCGATGGCGTGCCTCGCCGTCCGCACGAAACACCACAGGCCGCGTCACATCGCCACCGGAGGCTTGCACGATCGCAGCGCGCAGCGCATCCACACCGGTATCGGTATCGACACTCACCCTCTGCCCCGCAATCTGATAGCGACCATCGGCCAACACTTCGATCAGCAGCACGCTCTCGGCCGCGCTCGCGCGATCATCGGTATTCGCAGTCGGCAACGAGATACGCAAGGTACCCTCAGTGACCCAACTCGAGGAGAGCAAAAAAAACACCACGATCATCAACACCACATCGATCAGCGAGACCAGATTGATCTCGGGATCCTCGACGCGCCGGGCCCGACAGTTCATCGACGAGCTCCGCGCACGACGAGTAGCGCGAGCGCTTGTTTTTCCATTTCGATCACGAGTGCATCGATATGGCCCCGCAGGCTGCGATGCGCAATCAGCGCCGGTATGGCGACGAGCAAACCCGCTGCGGTGGTCACGAGCGCCTCGCTGATGCCGCCCGAGAGCACATCGGGTTGCGTCACGACACCCGCCTCGAGCACCGAGAACGCTCGAATGATGCCCGTGACGGTGCCGAGCAAACCGAGCAAGGGTGCGACACTCGCCACGGTTCCCAACGTGTTGAGATAACGCTCGAGCGCATGCGCCTCGTGGCGTCCGACTTCTTGGATGCGGGCGATACGCTCATCGCGCGCCAGTTCTCGATCGGTCACCACCGTTGCAAGCACCCGCCCAAGGGGCGACGAAGCGCGTAGCGATTCGAGCGCACGATCATCGATGACCTCGGCGGATAACAGTCGTGACGCCTGTGGCAAAGCCTCGGCGGGAGCGACGCGTGACCTTTGCAGACTCCAGACGCGCTCGAAGGTGATCGCCAAGGCGATCACCGAGCAGAGGATGATCGGCCACATTAACGGACCGCCGGCCCGCAGCATTTCCCACATCCAAGCATGATAGCCGAGACCATCGTTCAAAGCGCTGCGAGCCGGCCCGGCCCCTCGGGTTCGAGCTCGAGTCGCATCGCCCCCTGCACGGCCGTCGCCTGCACGGCGCGTGCGGGAATTTGCCAACGTTGCGCGATCGCGGCCCGGCGTTGGGGTGGCAACTCGGCGGAGGCCACGATGACGGTCGTCGCACCGATGGCCGCGACGAACTCCGCCGTGACTGCAGCGAGTGAGCCACGGCGCGGCGCGATGACGTGCGTGGCCTTCAGCTGCGCCCGAGTAAGCGGGTCGGCAACCAGCACGGCGGCCTCCTTGGCATCGACTCTCTCGGCGATCAACAGAGCTCCACCCGCTCTCGCGCTCACCCGCAGCAAGCAACTTCCACCGGCTGCAGCGAAGGTTTCGAACTGCACGCCATCGAAGCGCCAACGCCGCGCTCGATGACATGGCGCGTGACTCGCCGGTGCGCCTCTCCACGAGCCGCCATGGATCACAGTCGGAATTCGCGCGAGATGCGCCAATCGCGCCGCACCCTCAGCCCGAAACCCGTGGGATGCGCTCAGCACGAGCAAATCGACTGTCGAACGCGACTGCGCCAAGATCGCTGGCCACACCAATCGCTCTGCGCTACGTCCTGCGCTGAAGTACGACTCGGCGGTGTCGTGGACGACCAAGTGCCGTCGCGTCTCGATCAGCGTGGCGTGTGCATCGCCAGCGTCGAGTATCGTGATGCGCGCGGCACCTTCTGGGATCTCCGTCGCTGGCCAAAGACCAAAGATGCCGACGATCACGATCGCGGCTCGCCACTGCCACCGCCACACGAGTGGTGACAACACCACCGCCGCCAACACGAGCAGCATCAAAAATTGGCTGCTCGTGGGTTGCCAATCGAGCGCGGCCCATGGTTGATTGGCGACCCACAGCATCGGCGGCCAGATGATCTCGTGGACGGTCTCGACCACACGCCACAGCGGCGCTGCGATCGATGCCGACATCGCCTCCAACCCGAGCCCGAGCAAAACCAACGGCACGAGCAGAAAAGAGAAGATCGGGATCGCGGCGAGATTGACCGGCACCGAGGCGAACGAGACGCTCGCGAACCACCAGGCCGTCAGCGGAATCAACGCAACCGTCACCCGCCATTGCACCTGCCACGCTGTCAGCACCAACGCGCGTAGTCCGCTCCAGCTGAAACCACCCACTGCCGTCGCCTCGTCGACGGCGAGCAAGATGGCCATCGCGATGAACGATAACCAGAAGCCCGCTGAATAACTCGCGAAAGGGTCGATCAAAAGTACGCACAGCAAGGCGGTGGCGAGAATCTCGTAGCCGCGTTGCTCGCGCGCCGAGAGGCGCAACATCCACCAGACTGCGAGCATCACGACCGTCCGCTGCGTCGGAACACCAAAACCCGCAAGGACGGCGTAGCCCAAGGCAGCCGGCACGCCGATCGCCGCGGCGAACAGCTCTCGATCGATTCGCGTTTGCAGCAGCGTGAGGCGTCGCCACAGTGCACGCGCGGCGAATGCCGCCAACCACGCGAACAAGGTCACGTGCATCCCGGAAATTGCCACCAGATGCGTGGTTCCCGTGACGCTGAACACGCGCCACTGCTCGCGCGTGATCTCACCCGTCGCGCCAACTGCCAAGCCTTGAAACAAGGCGGCGGCATCACGATCCTCCACGGCTGCGGCGATGGAGTCCGCCATGGCCTCTCGCCACTCGAGCAGCCCGGGTGCGCGCGGCGTCTGGCGATGCGTAGCCGACCAAGACACCACACTGCCCGTCGCATCGATACGATCGCGAAGCGCGGCTCGCTGCGCATCGGCGGCACCGGGGTTGTTACTCGAGACTATCGGATCGAGTCGTAACATCACGCGCCAGCGATCACCCGCGCGTGGCAATGGTCGCGGCGGATCACGCCAGTTGAGCTTGGCGCGTAGCACGCGCCGATAGGTCGCAGGCGCTTCGATCACGATGTCTGCATCGAAGCGCAGCACACCAGCCTCGCGGGTCGGTAGCGAGTCGATCGTGATCGCACCGATGACGCGCTCGCGAGCCGCCTCCATCGGCCAGCGTTGTTCTTGTCGGTCGAGTACGCAGAATGCGGTCACGCCAGCCGATGCGAACACGACGATCGCGAGTATCGCCGGCGAGCGACGCCAGTGGGGTCGCCACCCAAGCATCGCGATCAACAAGGCGAGACTCGCGGTGGCGATCGTTGCCGCAAGCCACGCCGGTGCGGGGCCGAAGAGAACGACCACGTTGCCCAGCAGTGCGAAAAAGCCGCTCGTGCGCGGCAGGACCCCAACCATCATGGGTCAGGGATACCGCGTCAGGTGCGGATGACCAAGCGCTGATTAGGGCTGATCGTGCAGTTTCAGGCGACCGTTCTCGAGCAACCAAACCCGATCCATGCGCGCGGCAAGTCGAAGATCGTGGGTCACGATCACGAGGCTCGTGCCGTGCTCTCGATTGAGCTGCAGCATCAACTCGAACACCTGCTCGGCATTGCGCCCATCGAGATTCCCGGTCGGTTCGTCGGCAAAGACCAGCAATGGCAAAGCAACCAAAGCGCGCGCGACCGCGGCCCGCTGCCGTTCGCCTCCCGAGAGTTGATGCGGACGATGCTCCAAGCGCGCACCGAGACCGACCTTCTCGAGGATGGCCTCGGCCTGTCGGCGCGCTTCAACGACCGGCACGCGCCGAATCAGCAGGGGCATCGCCACGTTCTCGAGCGCCGAGAACTCCGGAAGCAGGTGATGGAATTGGTAGATGAACCCCATGGTGCGATTGCGCAGCTCACCGCGCGCCGCCTCATCGAGGGCGTGGATATCCTTACCGCCGATCGCCACACTCCCTCGCGTCGGGCGATCGAGCCCGCCGAGAATCTGTAGCAGCGTCGTCTTGCCTGAGCCCGAGGCACCCACGATCGCGATGCATTCGCCCTTGGCGATCGCGAGATCCAAACCATCGAGCACCGTCAGCGTCGAGCCGCCTTCATTGAAGTCTCGACCCAAGCCGCGCGCTAGCAATACCGCCTGATCAGTCATGTCGCAAAGCCTCTGCGGGTTGAGTTCGGGCGGCCTGCCATGCCGGATACAAGGTGGCGAGCGCGCACAACACGAAAGCCACACCCGCTACCCGCAGCACATCGAGCCATTCGACGTGAGCCGGCAGATCGCTCATGAAATACACCTTGGCGTCGAGGAACTGGATACCGAATAGGGCCTCGAGGCCGTGCACGATCGACTCGACGTTGATGGCGAGCAGGATACCGAGTGCGGAACCCATCACGGTACCCGCCAGACCGATCAAGATGCCCTGTACAGCAAAAGTCTGCAGGATCCCGCTCGGACTCGCACCGAGCGTCCTGAGCAACGCGATATCCGTCTGCTTTTCTTTGACGATCATCACCAGCGTCGCCACGATGTTGAAAGCCGCAACGGCAACCACCATCAACAAAATCACGAACATCAAACCTTTGGTGAGCTCGATCGATTGGAAAAAATTGGCGTGTACGCGCGTCCAGTCACTGACGAAATAGCCGCCACCCAACGCAAGCGCTAGGTCGCGCACGACAACCGGCGCCTGCAAGGGATCCGCAAGGGCAAGGCGCAGACCGCTCACCCCGTCACCGAGCCGATACAAACGCGCCGCATCGGCGAGGCTCATGAGGATCAAGCCCTGATCGAACTCGTACATGCCCGAGGCAAAAACACCCGCCACGGTGAGCCGTCGCATGCGCGGCACGACGCCATCGGGTGTCGCCGTTGCCTCCGGTGCGATCAACACCACCTTGTCGCCAACTGCGACACCGAGATCGCGAGCGAGCGATTCACCGAGAATCACGTTCCAGCTGCCGGGCTGAAGCGCATCGATCGACCCTGTCTGCATACGATCGGCAAGACCCGTGGCCTGCTTCTCGAGCGGCGGGTCGACACCGCGCACCAAGGTGCCCTGCACGCGCGGTCCTGCGGCAATCATGCCGCGCGCTTCGATGTACGGCACGGCCTGCAACACCCCCGGCCGCGCGATCGCGACCTTGCGGGCCTGCTGCCAATCGTCGAGCGTGCCTTCGAGCCCCATCAGGGTGGCATGCGACGTCACGGCCAGGATGCGTGCGCGCAATTCGCGCTCGAAGCCGTTCATGACGGACAACACCACGATCAACACAGCCACACCGAGGGTGAGGCCGATGACGGACATCGCGGCCACAAAACTCACGAAGCCGCGCCGATGCGTCGAGCGCAAATAACGCGTACCCACCCACCATTCCCAACGGCCAGGGTTAGTCATAGCGCAGCGCCTCCGCTGGTGCGATGCGCGCTGCCCGGCGCGCGGGGTACACCGTCGCGAGCGCCGTGAGCGTCAAGGCACCGATGGCGATCGCGATGACGTTCTGCGCTCGCAGCTCCGAGGGGATCCGCGTGACGTAATAGACCTCCGGATCCATGATGTGAAAACCGAACAGCGATTCGAGCACCGGCACCACCACACCGACATTGCCTGCCAACCAGACGCCCAGAGCTACGCCGAGCAACACCCCGGCCCAGCCGATCACGAGCCCCTGCGTGACGAAGACGCGCTGCACTGCACCCGGCGACATACCAAGCGTGCGAAGGATGGCGACATCGGTACGCTTGTCGGTGACGACCATGACGAGCATCGCCACGATGTTGAAGGCCGCGACGGCGACGATCAGCATCAGGATGATCCCCATCATCGTTTTCTCGATGCGGATCGCCCGAAAATAATTGGCGTGCTCCTGCGTCCAGTCACGAACGGTGAGCCCCGCGCGCAAGCGGGTCGCGATCTCACGACCGACAATCGGGGCGATCATCGGATCGATGAAATGCAAATGCAAACCACGCGCACGCGGGTCACCCGTTGCGAGCGCGGCCACATCGTCGATGTGTGCGAAAGCCAATGATCCATCGTGATCGTGCAGCCCCGCCTCGAACAGACCCGCCACTCGAAACTCGCGCAAGCGCGGCGTCGGCGTGCCGGCCTCATCCACGCCCGGCACCAGCAGCGTCACGGAGTCATCGACAGTCACGCCGAGCAGCCGTGCGAGCACGCTACCCAAGATCACCCGATCCGCACCCGCCTCGAGATCGAGAAGCTTGCCGTCGATGACCGCCGCCGCGGCAGCGGAGACCTCAGGCTCAAAACGCGGGTCGATACCACGCAAACGCAGCGGCAACATCTCCGGCTGTCGAAGTCCGAGCGCCTGCAATTCGACATAAGGCGCAAGCCCATCGATCTTCGGCTCTTGGCGCAAGGTGTCAGCGAGTCTCTCCCACTCCCGAGGCGCTAGAGGCTGATCGCCCGTATTCATGACCCGGGCGTGGCTCGACAAGGACAGCAAGCGATCGCGCAACTCTCCCTCAAATCCGTTCATGACCGAGAGGATGACGATCAGCGCAGCAACACCCACGCACACCCCGATCAGCGATACCCAGGTGATGAACGAGACGAAGAATTTTCGCGTTCGTGAGCGCACGTATCGCAGACCGACGAACAACGACAGAGGCTGGAACATCAGGGTGGGGATTTAACCACATCACAGGGCTTGCCTCCCCCGGACGGGTCTGTAAGCTTGCGCGCCCATGCCAATCGGGCTGCTGAAATCACCGACCCCCGCTGCCAATCGCCCCGAGGTGCATTGGTCCGGCCTGCATGCGAGTGCCACCGCCCTCGCGATCGCCGAGGCCGCCGCGCGCGAGGATCGCCCGTGGGTCATCATCGAGGCCGACAGCCGCAGCGCCGAGCGACGCCGCGCCGAGCTCGCGTTCTTCGCGCCCGCCGACTTACCGCTGCTGAGCCTGCCCGACTGGGAAGTGCTGCCCTACGACGTATTCTCACCGCATCCGGATATCACCTCGGAGCGCCTGCTGGCGCTCGCCGAGCTGCCGCACGCGTGTCGCGGCGTCTTGATCGTGAGCGTCGACACCCTGCTGCAGCGCCTGCCGCCTAAGCCCTATGTGGCCGGTCGCAGCTTCTCGCTCTCGGTCGGTGACACGCTCGCGCTCGATGCCTTCAAGTTGCGTTTGACCGAAGCGGGCTATTGCAGCGTGAGTCAGGTGACCGACCCCGGTGACTTCGCCCTGCGTGGCTCCCTACTCGATGTGTACCCGATGGGCACGACGAGTCCGCTGCGTATCGACCTCTTCGACGACGAGATCGAAGCGATCCGGCGATTCGATCCGCAAACGCAGCGCTCCGGCGAATCACTGCCCTCGGTGCGTTTGCTGCCCGCTCGCGAGATCCCCCTGGATGGCGATTCGGTACGCGCCTTCCGGCGTCGCTACCGCACTCGCTTCGAGGGCGATCCGACACGTAGCGCCATCTATCGCGGCATATCCGATGGCATGGCGCCGGCGGGGATCGAGTTTTACTTGCCGCTTTTCTTTGAAGACACGGCCACCTTGTTTGATTACTTGCCCGGAGGCGCCGTCATCGTCGATGCCACCTTCGGTCTCGAGAGTGTGATCGACCGCAGTTGGGCGGCGCTGCGCGCGCGCTACGAGGATCGCTGCGGCGATATCGAACGCCCGCTGCTCAAGCCCGACGAGCTCTTCATCGACGAAGCGACCGTCATCGCGGCTTGCCACTCTCACCCGCGCGTGACCATCGATACGTTCGCGCGCGATGACCAAAGTAGCCTCGGAACCCATGCGCCGCGCGAACTGCGTATCGATGCGCGAGCGGAACGCCCGCTCGCGCCGCTGAAGACGTTTCTCGACGGCTATCCCGGACGCGTCTTGCTGGCCGCCGACTCACCGGGTCGTCGCGAAGTGCTCGGCGAGCTGCTGCGAGGCGCGTCACTGCGCGCCAAACTTGTCGATGGTTGGCAGGCGTTTCTCGAGAGTGATGCCCAGCTTGCGATCACGATTGCACCCGAGCTCGCGGGTCTCGCCCTCGATACACCGCCGCTCACGATTCTCTCCGAGTCGCAGCTCTTTGGTCAGCGCGCTCGACAAGAGCGCCGCCGGCGCAAAGTCACCGCCGATCCGAACGCCATTCTGCGTGATCTGCAATCGCTTGCAGCCGGTGCGCCGGTCGTTCACGAGGAATATGGTGTCGGTCGCTACGTCGGACTGCAGATCATGGAGGTCGGCGGTCAGAGTGGCGAATTTTTGGTACTCGAGTATCACGGCGGTGATCGTCTTTACGTGCCCGTGCATTCGCTGCACTTGGTCAGCCGCTACTCGGGTGCGGCGCCCGAGAGCGCGCCGCTGCATCGACTCGGCACGGATCAATGGAGTAAAGCTCGCAAACGCGCCGCCGAGAAAGTACGCGATGTCGCTGCCGAATTGCTCGATCTTTACGCGCAGCGCAAAGCGCGCCGCGGTATTCGCCTCGCCTCTGGAGATCTCGAGTATCAAGCGTTCGCCAATGCGTTCCCCTTCGAGGAAACTGCCGATCAGGCCGAGGCCATCGATAAGGTGATCGCCGATCTTGCTGCCGAGCAACCGATGGATCGCATCGTCTGCGGCGATGTGGGCTTTGGCAAAACGGAAGTGGCGATGCGCGCTGCCTTCGTAGCCGTGCAGGCGGGCAAACAGGTCGCCGTGCTCGTACCGACCACGCTGTTGGCCCAGCAGCATGCCGCCAATTTCGCCGATCGATTTGCCGACTGGCCCGTGCGCATCGAAGCGTTGTCACGCTTCCGCTCGGCTAAAGAATCGTCGGCGGTACTCGAGGCGGTCGAGAAAGGCACCGTCGATATCGTCATCGCCACGCACCGACTGTTACACGCGAACGCCCGCTTCAAGGATTTGGGGCTAATTATCGTTGACGAGGAGCATCGTTTCGGCGTACGCGACAAAGAAAGACTCAAGGCCTTGCGGGCGGAGGTGCATGTGCTCACGCTCACGGCGACACCGATCCCCCGCACCTTGAACATGGCGCTCGGCGGTCTGCGCGAGTTGTCCTTGATCGCAACGCCGCCCGCGGAGCGCCTCGCCATCAAGACCTTCGTCACCGAGTGGAGTGACAGCACGATCCGCGAGGCGATCCTGCGCGAGATGCGCCGTGGCGGCCAAGCCTACTATGTTCATAACGAGGTCAAAGATATCGAGAAGGTCGCAGCGGATCTGGCCAAGCTCGTCCCGGAAGCCAACATCCGTGTGGGTCACGGTCAGATGCGCGAGCGGGAGCTCGAGGCGCTGATGGTGGATTTCTACCACCGTCGCTTCGATATCCTCGTCTGTACGACCATCATCGAGAGCGGCATCGATGTGCCGAGCGCCAATACGATCATCATCGATCGGGCCGATCGTTTTGGTCTCGCGCAGCTGCATCAGATGCGCGGTCGCGTCGGTCGCTCTCATCATCGTGCATATGCCTATCTCTTGATCTCCTCGCGCAAGGCGCTCACCGGCGATGCCTTGAAACGCCTCGAGGCGCTCGAGTCGCTGGAGGATCTCGGCGCCGGTTTCGTGTTGGCAACTCACGACCTCGAGATCCGCGGCGCCGGCGAGTTGTTAGGTGAAGAGCAAAGCGGCGAGATGACCGAGGTCGGCTTGACGCTGTACCTCGATATGCTCGATCGCGCCGTCAAGGCCATGAAAAGCGGCAAGACCATCGATCTCGAAGCGCCGCTCGCGAGCGCCTCTGAGGTCGAACTGCGTGTGCCTGCCTTGCTCCCCGACGATTACGTGGCGGATGTGCACGTACGCCTCGCGCTCTATAAACGCATCGCAGCAGCACCGGATGAAGCCGCGCTCGAGGAACTCACCGCCGAACTCGTCGATCGCTTCGGACCTCTGCCCGCGCAAACTCAGAACCTGCTACGCACGGCGCGCATCCGCCTGCTGACCCGCCAGATGGGTGTCCGTCGGCTCGACTTCGGCGCCCACGGCGGTTATCTGCTGTTCGAGGCGGATAATCGTATCGACCCGGCTGCAGTGATCCGTTTGATTCAGGATCGCTCGCGCGAGTACAAACTCGAGGGGCCACTCAAGCTGCGGGTGTCGCGCGATCTCGATGACGAGCTGGAACGCTTCGATTTCGTCACGGCGCTGCTGCAACGACTCATCAACAATCGACTGAGTTAAGATCGCGCCTATGCGTGATTTCATCCGAGGCGGGCTGTGCTGGCTACTGACGAGCGCGAGCTTGTTCACGCTCACACCGCTCGCGCTGGCCCAAACGACGAGCACGGCGAGTGCCTATACGATCGAAGTGATCGTGTTTCGCAACAACGGTCCGCGCGAAGCCGGTGTCGGCGGCACCCCACCCCTCCGTGGCGCCGAAGAGTCCGATACGCCCCCAGCAGCCGCGCAGATCGGGCGCTTCATCGCAGCGACGCCAACCGCACGGCTGCGACTCACCGGCCTGCGTCAAAGAATGTCCGCCGGTGGCTATCGCATCTTGGCCCACGCCGGTTGGACTCAAACGGCCAGCAGCTGGGGTGGCCGCACGGGCATCCCTTTGGAAACGCTTGGTGTCGCCGCGCCCGGGCTCTCGGGTAATTTCCTACTCGAGCGCGGCTCGCTGCTGCACTTTGGCATGAACCTGCGCTACCAACCGGATGAGTCGACGCTCCACGAGCTCAGCGAGCTGCGCCGCGTGCGTTTCGAAGAGCGGCACTATTACGATCACCCGGGCGTCGGTGTGATCGCCGTGGTCACTTCAGCCGCTCGACCTTAGCTCCTGCTCTCAGCCGAGCTTGAGTTTCAGCCGAGCTTGAGCTCGGGCGGCTGCAGACAACGCTCGAGGGTGCGTTGTGCGGCGTGCCACTCCGGCGTGGTGCGCAACGAGGCGCCGGTCGTCGCGCCCTTGCCGTGCAATCGCACGCGGCGCAGCGCCGCGGCGACATCGAGCGGTACTTTCAGTCCATCGAGTACGGCCTCGGCACTCGGCTTGTGATTACAGACCGGCAAGACATCGCAACCGGCTGCGAGGGCTTTTTCCGCTCGCTCGACGATACCCCCCACCGCCGCGGCCCCGGCCATCGACAAGTCATCGGCGAACACAACGCCACCAAAATTCAGATCGCCTCGCAGCACCCCGCGGATCCAACGTGCAGACGCACTCGCCGGCACGTCGTCGATCTTGGGATACAACACGTGTGCGACCATCACACCCGCCAGCCCATTGGCGATCAGCACGCGATACGGGGCGATATCCTCATCGAGATCGACGAGTTCGCGGCGATCGATCGGCAACGCATGGTGCGAGTCGGCGACCACCGCGCCATGTCCGGGGAAATGCTTGGCCGTGGCTACCATGCCGGCATTGCGCATACCGTGCATATAAGCAACCGCAAGTTCGCCGACGACACTCGCCTTGGCGTGGAATGCGCGTTCACCGATGACCTCGCTGATGCCGTAATCGAGATCGACACAGGGCGCAAACGACAGATCTACGCCGCAAGCACGCAGTTCCGCCGCCATCAACCAACCGAGTTCGCGCGCGAGCGCCAAGCCCGCTCGAGGCTCGGCGTCGTACTCCAGTCCGATGCGACGCACTGCGGGTAACCGCGAAAAGCCCTCGCGGAAGCGCTGCACTCGTCCGCCCTCGTGGTCGACCCCGACGATGAGCGCGGGCGAGCGGATCGCATGGATATCCGCTACCAAGCGCGTCAGTTGCTCAGGCGATTCGTAGTTGCGCGAAAACAGGATCACGCTGCCGACGAGCGGATGCCGCAACATCTCGCGCTCGGTGGGCTGCAACTGCGTTCCTTCGAGATCGACCATCACGGGACCGAGTGTCATCGTGCACGCTCCAAAACTGCGATCGATTCGACGTGATTGGTATGCGGGAACATGTCGATCACGCCCGCCGAGTGCAAACGGTAACCCAAGTCGTGACACAGCACACCGACATCGCGCGCGAGTGTGCCCGGATGACACGCAACGTAGACGATGCGCGGTGCACCCGTCGCCGCGACCCGCGGCAGCACCTCGAGCGCCCCGGCCCGTGGCGGATCGAGCAGCACGCGCGTGTAACCGCCCTGGAATGCGCTCTGCCCGGCTTCGGCGTCAAACAAATTGGCGACGCAAAAGCTGGCATTGGCAAGACCGTTCAGTTCGGCATTACGGCGCGCACGCGCAACGAGACCCGCATCGCCCTCGACCCCGAGAACGGAGCCAGCCTTGCGAGCCAGCGCCAAGCTAAAATTACCTAGTCCGCAGAATAGATCGAGCACCCGATCCTGCGGACCGACCTGCAACAGCTCGACTGCGCGATCGACCAGGGTTTCATTGACCGCTGCATTGATTTGCACGAAGTCGGTCGGCTCGAACTCGAAAGTCAGCCCCTCGTTCGTCAAAGAATAACGCAGTGGCGCGGCATCTCCGACGAGCGGCACGATACTCTCCACACCACCGGATTGCAGATAGATGCGAACACCGAAAGATTTCTCGAACTCGCGCAAGGCCGCCAGATCCGCTGCACACAAAGCGGCCAGATGACGGAACACCAACAGCGTCAGCTCCGGGGTGACAGCCGCCTCGATCTGCGGGATGCTGTCTTTGGCCGCCATACCGGTGAGCAGATCGGATAAAGGTGTGATCAAGTCATCCAGTGGCGCCGCCAGAATCTCGCAGCGCTCGAGTGCCGCGATGTAGGGCTTCGCTCGCTCGCGAAATCCAACCAGCACCCGCCCTCGTTTGATGACGAACTTGGCACCCAGACGCGCCCGCCGCCGATAACGCCACACCGGCCCCTCGATCGGCGGCAGCCAAGCTTGCGGCGTCACTTTGGCAATGCGCTGCAAGTTATCCGCTAACTCCTGCTGCTTCGCCGCCAACTGCGCAGCCGGCGCAAAGTGTTGCAACGAGCAACCGCCACACACGCCAAAGTGCGCGCACTTCGGCGCAACTCGATCGGCCGAGGGCGTGACGACTTCGACGAGTACGGCTTCGTCATGCTGACGATGCCGTCGCTGTCGTTGGAAACGAATGGTTTCACCTGGCAGCACACCGGGTACGAACACGGTCTTGGTACCGCGGACGACGCCTTCGCCATCGTGATTCAAAGCGGCGACCACGCCCTCTTCGATCGGGGCGGCTTCGATACGCGATCGGCTCATCGCGGCGTCGGCAAGGGCGATGCGGGCCAAGCCGCCAAGAACTCGGCGAAGTGTGGTTCATCGGAATTTGCCAGCAATGCGCGTACGCGAGCCTCCTCATTCGCACACTCGGTCTCATCGAGATGACCACGCATGCGCTGAAAGCGCAGGTAAACGAGCCAGGTGTTGAGCACATCGGTCTCGCAGTAGCGACGGATCCCCGCGAGGTCGCCCGCCTCATAGGCACCCCAGACCTGATCGCCCGAAAAGCCGAGTTTGCCCGGAAAGCCGAGCAGATAAGCCATGTCGGAGAGACTCGCCTTGGCGCGCGGCTGATAGGCCGAGAGCACATCCATCAGGTCGGTGTGACGCTCGTGGAATCGACTGAGATAGTTGTTCCACTTGAACGAGCTGTCCTCGGCACCGCTCTCCCAGTAACGCGGTGCAACGACACCATGTTTGAGCGCGCGGTAGTGCAACACCGGCAGATCGAAGCCACCCCCATTCCACGAGACGAGAGTCGGCGTATAGCGATCGATGCCCTCGAAGAACCGTGCGACGAGCTCACCCTCGTTCGATTCGAGATCGCCCAAACTCCAAACCTTCAGCGTGTCACCCCGGCGCAGCACGCAGGAGATCGCCACGATGCGATGCTGCTCATGCGGCAAAAACTCGCTGCCGCGGTGCTGGCGTGCATGCGCGAACATCGCCTTGGCAACCTGACTATCCGAGAGCCCCTCGAGGTCAAACACACGTCGCCCCAGTTCGAGATCGGGAACCGTTTCAATATCGAAAACCAGTATGGTCATGGGGGTCCTCTTCAGGTTCGCGCAGCCGACATCACCGCCTTCATCTCGCGTACCGCGGCTGCAAAGCCGATGAAGATCGCTCGACCGACGATGGCGTGACCGATGTTCAGTTCCGTGATTTCCTCAATCGCTGCCACGGCAGCGACGTTGTCGCAGTTGAGTCCGTGACCTGCGTGTACCTCAAGACCAAGCGATGCCGCAAGTGCCGCACTCTCGCGCAAACGGTCGAGCTCATACGCCTGCGCGGTACCACTCATCTCGCAGTATCGACCCGTGTGCAGCTCGATCACGGGAATACCGATGCGCGCTGTCGCCTCGATTTGCACCGGGTCAGGATCGATGAAGAGCGCGACCCGAATCCCCGCAGCGGCCAGCAGAGCGCCGCTCTCGCGCAGGCGCTCCAGCTGACCTCTGACCTCGAGTCCGCCCTCGGTCGTGATTTCGGCACGACGCTCGGGTACGAGACAACAATCCGCCGGCTTGATGCGCTGCGCGATCGCGAGCATCTCATCGGTCAAGGCCATCTCGAGATTCATGCGCGAGCGCAACAACGGGCGCAAGCGCTCAACGTCGTCGTCCTGAATATGCCGACGATCCTCGCGCAGATGCAGCGTGATGTTGTCGGCTCCGGCTTCCTCGGCGATCAGCGCCGCCTGCACAGGATCGGGATAGTGGATGCGACGCGCCTGCCGCACGGTCGCGACGTGATCGATGTTGACGCCAAGCTCGATGGGCTTCATGTCAGTCCTCTTTTGATCGACGAGCGACGGCTCGGGCCACCGTTCGCGTTTGCAATTCGCGACCGTCGAGTGCGTGATCGAGCGCCATTCGCAGGATGCGCTTGGCAGGCTCCAATACGGTCTCGTCGGTGTAGTCGTCGGCAGCGATGGCGAGCAGAGCGCGCCCTTCGAAGACCTTGCCGCCTGTCTCGCCGGTCACTTGCACGAAACCGAGATCAGGGTGGAAATGATAATACGCACCGGCTTGCAGTGCGCCGCCCTCACGCGCCACGTGCTCGAACTCGATGCCATACCCGAGCAGTTCGAGCAGCTGCCGCTCAAAGCGACGCAAACTCGCCTCGACGGCAGCCGCTGTTCGCAGCTGCGCCAACGTGCGATCGTAAAGATCGAAGACGAGTGGCTGCGGATCCAACCGAACCGTGAGCTTCAGCAGCAACTCGTTGAGGTACCACGCGGACATCATCGCGGCTGCGGGTAATTCCGGCAGTGTGTCCGCCGGTTCGCGCTCTGCTTGGGTGAGTTGGCCCGCATCCCCGCTGCCGCTCCACGCCACCAGCAAGCGGCGAAACGGCTGCAGAGTCGATGCATGACGGCCTTTGCCGCCGCGAACGCCGCGAGCGAACAACGTCAACCGACCTTGCTCGCGACTGAATACCTCGAGCATCCGGCTCGTATCGCGCCACGGCTTATGGTGCAGCAGATAGGCCGTGGTGAGATCGACGCGTCGAGTGCCGCGCGCCATTCGCAGTCACTCGAGGCCGAGCGAACGCAGCGCCTGTGCGTTGTCGGCCCAGTTCTCGCGCACCTTGACCCAGAGCTCAAGATGGCAACGGCCACCGAGCAAGGCCACGATCTCACGGCGCGCCGAGCTGCCGACCCGTTTGAGGCGCGCACCACCGGCGCCGATGACGATCGGCTTTTGTCCCTCGCGATCGACCCAGATCACGGCGTGGATCACCTGTCGATCTTCCTCTAGCGCCATCTTTTCGATCTCCACCGCGATGCCGTAAGGCACCTCTTGGTTGAGCTCGAGCGTCAGCTTCTCGCGGATGATTTCGGTGATCCGAAACTTCAGATCGCGATCGGTGCGATCGTCCTCGTCGAAGAGCTGCGGCGACTCCGGCAAGTGCTTGGCGATCGTCGCGATCAACGGCTCGAGGTTATCGCCCTGCTTGGACGAAACCGGCACGACATCGAGGAACGCATATTTCGCAGTGAGCTCGGCCATGAAGGGCAGCAGGCGATCGCGCGGCTTGGCAAGATCGACCTTGCTGATCACTGCAACCGCCGGACGACCGCTGTCGCGGATGCGCTGCATCACGGCCGCATCCTCGTCGGTCCAACGCAAGGCCTCGACGACGAACACGACGAGGTCCGCATCGGCCAACGCCGAGGCGGCTGTGCGATTCATCGCCTTGTTGAGGGCGCGCTTACCGCCCACGTGCAAACCGGGTGTGTCGACGAAGGCAATCTGCACATTGGGTCGGTTGACGAGGCCCGTGATGCGATGCCGAGTCGTCTGCGGACGTGGCGTGACGATCGAGAGCTTCTCACCGACGAGCGCATTGAGCAAAGTGGACTTGCCGACGTTCGGACGACCGACCAGCGCGGCGAAGCCGGCACGAAACGTCTCGCCCGGCGTCACGATGCAGTCCCTTTGCGAGTGCTCGCCCAACGGGTCTCGACTTGCGGCAGCAAACTCTGCGCCGCTTCCTGTTCCGCCCGCCGACGGCTCGAGCCCACGCCAGAGGTGGTCAGAGAAAGCTCAGCCAGTTCACAACGCACGGTGAACTCTTGCGCGTGCGGCTCACCTACGATGTTTTCGACGGAATAAATCGGCAAAGCGTAACCTCGGGACTGCAGCAACTCCTGCAGTCGTGTTTTGGGATCTTTGAGACTCGCAGCGTCCGGCAAGCTCTCGAGCTCGGCACCGCACAACTCGACGACGAGGCGGCGCGCTTCGGCGAGACCTCCATCGAGATAGACCGCGCCCACCAGCGCCTCGAAGGCGTCAGCGAGTATCGACTGTCGACGAAACCCGCCCGTCTTCAACTCACCCGACCCTAAGTGAAGCTCATCGCCAAGTGCGAGACGCTGCGCGATCCGAGCGAGCGGCTCCGCACTGACGAGGCTCGCTCGGAAACGACTGAGGTCACCCTCGGAAGCTTTCGGAAAACGTTGATACAGCAGCTCTGCAATGAGCAAATTGACGACCGAATCGCCTAAGAATTCGAGCCGCTCGTTATTGCAGCCCGAGGCGCTGCGATGCGTCAGCGCCGCTGTGAACAACTCGAGATTGCGCGGCTCGTAACCGAGCGTCGACTTGAGCCAGTGCAGCGGCCAATCGGGCTTCACGACCGATCCGATCTCATTCGATGCGCGTGCCGATGCGCGACCAATCGGGACCCCCGGAACGCTGCAGATCCCAGTTGAACCAAACCAAACTGGCTCTCCCGACGAGGAGCGACTCGGCGACGAAACCCCAAACGCGCCCGTCGGAGCTATTGTCGCGATTATCGCCCACCATCAAATAATGACCTTCCGGTACCTGCATGATGCGATTACCCGAATCGGGATTGATACCGGCGGTCGACTCGTTGCAGATGTAGCCCTGCGGAATGCTGCGATTGCACGACGGCAACGGCGGCACCGTGATCAGATCGGAGCTGAGACAATGCAGCACGCGATGGGTGTGCTCGCCGAGCGTCTCTTCGGCAATACGCATGTTGAGATAACAACCATCCTGGTAACGACCCTGCTGTACCAACGGCACGGGCTTACCATTGATGATCAGCTGATCCTCGCGAACCTCGACGACATCGCCAGGCAAGCCCACGATGCGCTTGACGTAATTCACGGTCGTATCGGTCGGGAAGCGAAACACGGCAACATCGCCGCGCTGCGGCGCGCCCACCTCCAAGACCTTCTCATGGATGACCGGCAATCTGACGCCATAGGCGTATTTGTTGACCAAGATGAAGTCCCCGTCAAGCAAGGTCGGCATCATCGAATCCGAGGGAATCCGATACGGTTCGTACAGGAACGAGCGCAGGACGAGTAACACCGCCATGATCGGGAAGAAGCTACGCGCGTAATCGACCGTGCCCGGTAGTTCGATGCTTGCCGGGTCACGTCCGGCCGACTGCGCTGCCGCGATACGCCGCGGTCGTAGCAAGCAGTGATCGATCGCCCAGACGACGCCCGAGACGATCGTGATGAGGATCAAGACGAGACTGAAATCAGCGCGCTGTGCGCTCATCAGTTGATAGAAGCTTGCCAGGACCAGTGCGGGTAACACGGCATACAAGATGCGCATCAAAACTGGATCTTTGGCAGGCACACCGGCGGGCGATCGCAACTGTCGCCCCGGCCGCAGGAACCAATCGTCGATCACGCAGATGAGCGCCACGGGCAGCGTGAACAGCGACAACAGCGAGGCGATCAGATCCAACATGATTATTTCCTGCCTACCTTGAGCACAGCGAGGAAGGCTTCCTGCGGAATCTCGACCGAGCCGACTTGCTTCATGCGCTTCTTGCCTTCTTTTTGTTTCTCGAGCAGCTTGCGCTTGCGACTGATGTCACCACCGTAGCACTTGGCCAAGACGTTCTTGCGCAGCGCCTTGACGGTCGCCCGCGCGATGACATGCGCGCCGATCGCCGCCTGTACTGCCACTTCGAACATCTGGCGCGGAATCAACTCCTGCATCTTGTCGACGAGCTCGCGACCGCGCTGATAGGCGCTGTCGCGGTGCACGATGATCGAGAGCGCATCGACCTTGTCACCGTTGATGAGGATATCGAGCTTGACCAGCGGCGCCGCTTGGAAGTGGCTGAACTCGTAATCGAAACTCGCATAACCGCGACTGACCGACTTCAAGCGGTCGAAGAAATCGAGCACGACCTCCGCGAGCGGCAAGGCGTACTGCAGCGACACCTGGTTGGCCAGATACTGCATCTTTTTCTGCATGCCGCGCTTCTCGGTGCACAGCTGCAAAACGGCACCGACGTAGTCGGGCGGCACGAGGATGTTGGCGATGATGATCGGTTCGCGGATCTCGGCGAGCTTATTCGGCGGCGGCAGCTTGGCCGGGTTGTCGACATATTCGTTCGTGCCATCGACGAGACCCACCTCGTAGATCACCGTTGGCGCGCTCGTGATGAGATCGAGGTCGTATTCGCGCTCGAGCCGCTCTTGCACGATGTCCATATGCAAAAGCCCCAAGAATCCGACCCGAAAACCGAAGCCCAATGCACCGGAGACTTCCGGCTCGTAGTGCAGCGCCGAATCGTTCAGACGCAGTTTGGCGAGCGCGTCGCGGAAGGACTCATAGTCGTCTGCATTGACCGGGAACAGCCCCGCGAACACGCGCGGCTGCACTTGTTTGAAACCCGGCAACGGCGCCGAGCACGGCTTGCCGTCGAGGGTGATGGTGTCGCCAACCGGCGCGCCGTCGATTTCTTTGACACCGGCAATCACGAAACCCACCTCGCCCGCCGACAACTGGGGCGCTGCGAGGGATTTGGGCGTGAAGCGCCCGAGTTTGTCGACCTGCCAGATGCGGCCGGTCGACATCACGCGGATTTTGTCACCGATTTTGATCGTGCCGTTGACGACGCGCACGAGCGAGACGACCCCCACGTAGTTGTCGAACCACGAATCGATGATGAGCGCTTGCAGAGGCGCTGCCGGGTCGCCCTTCGGTGCGGGAATTCGTTCGACGATCGCCTCGAGCAACTCGGGGACGTTCTCGCCGGTCTTGGCCGAGACGCGTACCGCATCCTGCGCATCGATCCCGATGATTTCTTCGATCTCGCGGATCACCTTCGGCGGATCGGCGGAGGGCAGATCGATCTTGTTGATGACAGGTAGCACCTCGAGACCCTGCTCGATGGCCGTGTAGCAGTTGGCCACGCTCTGTGCTTCGACGCCCTGCGAGGCATCCACCACGAGCAGGGCGCCGTCACAGGCGGCGAGCGAGCGCGACACCTCGTAGGAAAAGTCGACGTGCCCCGGCGTATCGATGATGTTCAGTTGATAGCGCTGGCCGTTCTTGGCGTTGTAGTAGAGCGTGACGCTTTGCGCCTTGATGGTGATGCCGCGCTCGCGCTCGAGCGCCATGGAATCGAGCACCTGACTTTGCATCTCACGCGCATCGAGCCCACCACAGAGTTGGATCAATCGATCGGCGAGCGTGGACTTGCCGTGATCGACGTGGGCGATGATCGAAAAGTTGCGAATGTTCTGCATCGGTGACCGGCTGAGCCGCAGGAAGCGGCAAAACGCCCAATTATACCGGAGGCACCGTCACCGAACCCGGAAAAGGCGGTGCAGCTCAGTGGCATCGAAGACGGTGGTCAGCACCGCCTCACCACCCCAGAGCAAAACCGGAATCTTGAGCCCGTAGCGACGCTGCCACTCCGGGTCTGAGTCCACATCCGCGATCTCGAGCGGCGGCAGGCTGATCTGCGCGGCGAGAGTCGCAAGCTCCGCCGCAAACTCCTCGCAAAGACCACAGCCCTCTCGCGAGAGCAGCGTCAAACGAGCCTCGTTCAAGCGGCGCTCAAGGCGCAGGCGCCGCCGCCGCCGCGGGCGGTGGCGAATTGAGCGGACGACCCGCTCGTCGCGGTTCGTTGGGGACGGCGCTGCGAGCAGCCTTCAACTGCGAGGCGATCATTCGCGCCGTTCGTAGCGGAACCTCACCGACGACGACCGCCGGCTTGCCATCGATCACCGTCACCAGCGTCGTCGCGGCGCCCTGTTGCGGGCCGCCCGCCTGCTGCTGCGCCGCTTCGAGCGTGACAGCGGCACCGATGAACACCGAAACCGAGGCGAGCCCATCCGAAAATACCAGATGTGAAACCGGCCGATCTGTCCCCGGCAGGGTCTGCTCAACCTGCTGCGTCAGACGAAATCCTTGCGGCAACCGCGTCGTCGTCCACACCTGCCGAACCCCTGCGCCACTTTCGGCGCGGATGAATCGCGAATGCATCCGACGGAATCGCTCGGATCCCGTAGGCAAGCGGAAAGCCTCATCCGGAATGCTGCTCATGAGGGCGAGACTCGCAAACGCAATACGCTCAAGCACCTCACCCTTCGCGTCATGCAGCTCCGTCTTGAGCGGCATGTGCGAGCGAGCATCGATCCAGACGCGATAACCGTAGCGGAACGGATCGCGCGGCGTCATCGCAATGAAACGCGCGTCGCGGCCCATCAGGCGCACTGTCTTCACAGGACTGAATTCATAGAGTTCGGCTTGCTGCTGATCGATACGCGGTAACGTCGGCAGCAACCCGCCCGAGTGCGGTCGCTCTTCTGTCAGCACCATTTCCTGATCCGGCAACACGTAGGAGACCTCGTTGCCCCGACGCACGAACTCGCGCCCCGACCCATCGAGCGACATCAACCGTTCGCACACCTCACCTTCCCGAACGCGATGCACGATCCGCATCGCCTCGGCGCGCCCGCCGCGAGTGTGGAAAAAAGTGCCGTCATAGCTGCGCTCGGAGAGCGCCTTGTTCATCCGCTCGAGCCAGTCCTGCGCTTCGCTCGCGACGGCTCCGAGCGGCAGCGTGGCGGCTGTCAGCGTGGCGAGCCACATCGCTGCCGAACGACGCATATCGAGCGCGATCATCAAAGAATCTCGCCCCGCGCGGGCGCATCCTCGGTCACGACCGCAGGCTCCATCTGCACCTCCTCGGCGATCGGTGCGCTGCTGATCAGCGTCGAGAGCGTCCCGTGTCGCAGCATCGGTGCCGCCACGGCACTGTGTGCAGCGACGAAATTGGCCAGTTGCACGGGCGCCGTCACGACGGGCGTGGCGCCCTCTCGAATCGGCGGCGTGACATAACTCACCGGCTCGCTCGGCTTCATCGCCAAGATGATTTCGTCACCCTCGGCAGCGGCCGCAGGGATGACAACTTCTTCAACGACCTCGGCCGGCGGCGCAGCTGGATCTTTTGCCGCGGTTGTGACGAGTGAGGCACTTTGCGGGTTACCCCCGAAGAAGATGACCACCGCGCCGACTGCCGCTGCCACGCCAAGGCCACCGGCCCAACGCAGCGCCGGAGCTCGACCCGCGGCCTGCCGGCCGCTTGCGGCAACGGTTGCGGTGACGGTTGCAGCGGCGACGTCGCTGCGATCGGCCTGCACGACCGCGGCGATCTGCGGCGCGAGGTGACGCCGCGCGAGCGGTTCACTGCGCATCACCGCACCGATCAAAGAATAGTTGTCCCAACTGCGACGCAGGTTCTCGTCCTTTGCGAGGCGCCGCGCGACGAGTTCACACTCGCCCTCCGATAGTGCGCCATCGAACATCGCCGATAGTTGGCTCTCGCGTTCGCTATCAGTCTGATCTGCACTCATCCGATCACCTCGCCGCGGCCTAACCCGCCGTCAAAGACTTCACGCAGTCGGTTATCGATCGCCTCGCGCGCGCGAAAAATACGCGATCGGACCGTCCCGACCGGGCAGTCCATGGCGGCGGCGATCTCCTCGTAAGACATCCCTTCGAGTTCACGCAAGACGATGGCGTGGCGCAAATCTTCCGGCAGCGACTCGATGGCGGCATTCACGGTGGAGCGGATCTCCTCGGTGAGCGCCATGGCCTCGGGTGTCGCGGTGTCCTTCATGCGAGCCTGCAGTTCAGCGGACTCTTCGCCTTCGGGGCGATCGAGGTCGTACTCGATGGGACTGCGGTTGCGAGCCGCGATGACGTTCTTGGCCGTATTGATGGCGATGCGATAGAGCCAGGTGTAGAAGGCGCTGTCGCCGCGAAACCGCGGCAATGCTCGATACGCCTTGATAAATGCTTCCTGGGCAACATCCTCTGCCTCGGCCGGGTCACGCACATAACGCATGACGAGTTTCACGACCTTGTGCTGGTAGCGGCGCACCAACGCATCGAAAGCCCCCGCATCGCCCCGCTGGGCAAGCTGCACGAGGCTCAAATCGCTGGCTTCACTGCTCATGCCGGAGCTCTCCGCCACAAGCGCTGGCACCGGCTGTGCACACATCGCGTGGGAGTAGACAGAGAGACTTCACAAAAGTTCGCAAGGGACGCCGTTCGGGGGGATATTTTGTCCGCAGTGTACCCATCCGGCGCGCTCACACGCCTCGAATGGACTGCAGCAGGGCCGCGAGATCCGCATCCGCATGCATCTCGCCGGCAATCAGATGACGCACGAGCTCCGGGTCCTGCCATTGCAGCAGCGCCTCGAACCGCGCGAGTTCCTCGGCCGTCGCCCTCGGGCCGTGCCGCTCGAGCCACCGCTCGAGCAACACATCGAGTTCCCTCATGCCCCGCCGACACATCCACCGCAGGCGGCCTAATCTCGCCTCGGCGGACACGGCACTCATGGCAGCGGGCGCGGACGATGCGCGGTTCAGAGGTGCTCGCGCTCGACCATCATCCGCTTGATCTCGGCGATGGCCTTGGCTGGGTTCAGGTCCTTCGGGCACGCCTCGGTGCAGTTCATGATGGTGTGACAACGATACAGCTTGAAGGGGTCGTTCAGCGCATCGAGCCGCTCGCCAGTCGCATCGTCGCGGCTGTCGATGATCCATCGATACGCCGCGAGCAAGGCCGCGGGTCCGAGGTAACGATCGCCGTTCCACCAGTAGCTCGGGCAGGAAGTCGAACAACAGGCGCACAAGATGCAGGCAGACGGTCGATCGATCTTCTCCTGCTCGTCGGGCGCTTGCAGGCGCTCACGATCCGGCGGCGCCGGCGTCTTCGACTGCAGCCAAGGCTTGACCGAGGCGTACTGCGCGTAGAACTGCGTCAGATCCGGCACGAGATCTTTGACCACCGGCATATGCGGCAGCGGATAGATCTTGACCTCGCCCTTCACCTCATCGCAGCTCTTGGTGCAGGCGAGCGTGTTGGTGCCGTCGATGTTCATCGCGCAGCTGCCGCAGATGCCCTCGCGGCAGGAGCGACGAAAGGTCAAGCTCGGATCGAGCTCGTTTTTGATCTTGATGAGCGCATCGAGCACCATCGGACCGCAACTGTCCATATCCACTTCGAAGGTATCGATACGCGGATTCTCACCCCCGTCGGGATCGTAGCGATACACCTTGAAAGTGCGCACGTTGCTCGAACCGGCGGGTGCTTTGTGCACCTTGCCGTCTTTGTTGATGCGGGAGTTGGCGGGAAGTCGAAACTCGGCCATGGTCGAAGATCCTCGAACTCAGTAGGTGCGCGCCTTGGGGGGGATGGGCTCGACATCGCTCGTGAGCGTGTGCAGGTTCACCGGACGATAGTCGATGGTGGCCTTGCCCTGGTCATCCACCCAGCAGAGCGTGTGTTTGAGCCAGTGGGTGTCGTCACGATCCTTGAAGTCTTCGCGCGCGTGCGCACCGCGACTCTCCTTGCGGTTCTCCGCGGATTGCACCGTCGCCACCGCCTGCCCGAGCAGGTTGTCGAGTTCGAGCGTCTCGATGAGATCGGTGTTCCAGATGAGACCACGATCGCTGGTCTTGACGTCGGCGAAAGAGGCGACGGTATTGGCGAGCTTCTCGCAGCCTTCCTGCAGCGAGCTGCCGGTGCGAAACACGGCCGCATCCGACTGCATGACCCTCTGCATCTCGAGGCGAATCTGCGCTGTCGTACGCGCACCGTCGGCATTGCGGAATTTGTCGAGTCGCGCGATGGCCAGATCGCCCGCATCCTTCGGCAAAGATCGATGCGAGGTACCCGGTTTGACGATCGAGGCGGCGTGACGACCAGCCTCGCGACCGAACACGACGAGATCGAGCAAAGAATTCGAACCCAAGCGATTTGCGCCGTGCACCGAGACGCAAGCCGCCTCGCCCACCGCCATCAAGCCCGGCACGACGGAGTTGGGATCGCCATTTTTCATGGTGACCACCTCGCCGTGGTAGTTACAGGGAATGCCGCCCATGTTGTAGTGCACGGTCGGCAAAACGGGAATCGGCTGCTTGTTGACGTCGACGCCCGCAAAAATACGGGCCGTCTCGGCGATGCCGGGCAAGCGTTGCTTGATGACATCGGGCCCCAAATGCTCTAAGTGCAGATGGATGTGATCGGCATCTTTACCGACGCCGCGGCCTTCACGGATCTCGATCGTCATTGATCGCGAGACCACATCGCGAGAAGCCAGATCCTTGGCGTTCGGCGCGTAGCGCTCCATGAAGCGCTCGCCACGCGAGTTGGTGAGGTAACCGCCCTCGCCGCGCGAGCCTTCGGTAATCAAGCAGCCGGCACCGTAGATGCCGGTGGGGTGGAACTGCACAAACTCCATGTCCTGCAACGGCAACCCGGCGCGCAGCGCCATGCCGCCACCGTCACCCGTGCAGGTGTGCGCCGAGGTGCAGGAGAAGTACGCGCGACCGTAACCGCCTGTGGCGAGGATCACGAGGTGAGCGCGGAAACGATGGATCGTGCCCTCGGCCAGATTCAGCGCGACGACACCGCGGCACTCGCCGTTCTCCATGATCAGATCGATCGCAAAGTATTCGATGAAGAATTCTGCTTCGTTCTTGATCGACTGCTGGTAGAGCGTGTGCAGCATCGCGTGCCCGGTTCGGTCGGCGGCGGCACAGGTGCGCTGCGCGATACCCTTGCCATACTGCGTCGTCATCCCGCCGAAGGGACGCTGATAGATCCGGCCATCCGGCGTGCGCGAGAACGGCACCCCGTAGTGCTCGAGTTCGATGACCGCCGCCGGAGCCTCTTTGCACATGAACTCGATCGCATCCTGGTCACCGAGCCAGTCGGAGCCCTTGATGGTGTCGTAGAAATGGTAGCGCCAGTCATCCTCGCCCATGTTGCCGAGCGCTGCGGAGATACCGCCCTGCGCGGCAACCGTGTGACTGCGCGTCGGGAATACTTTGGTGATACAGGCAGTCGAGAGACCCGCCTCGGCAAGACCCAGCGTCGATCGCAAACCGGCGCCACCGGCGCCGACGACGACGACGTCGTAGGTGTGATCAATGAAAGAGTAAGCAGTCATCGAGTGTCATCCCGCAGTGAACGTGAACGCGACTCGCAGCACGGCATAGACGCCAGCTGCGACCGCGAGAACGTGAAGGAAAGTCGAGGTCACGAGAGCGGCCACCTTGATGCCTTTCTCGTGCACGTAATCTTCGAGCACGACTTGCACGCCTAGTGCCGAGTGCCACGCGAGCGTACCGATCAAGAGCATCAACCACACCGGGTGCCAACCCGTCGCAATCCAGGCGCGCACGGTGTCGTATTCATAGTCGGGCAAGCCGGCGATGCGCAGCACGAACCACAAGGTCAGCGGGATGAGTGCGATCGCTGTCAGACGCTGCACCCACCAATGCCCAACACCCTGATGGGCGGAACCGCGTCCGAGAGCGCGACCGAGCGGGCTCTGCAAGCTCATGACAGCACTCCCGAGGCAAAGGCACGCGCGCCGAGGATCAGAAACAACACGACGGTGGCGATGATCACGATGCGCGAGCTGCGCCGCGCCTCGTGACGTTCGAGGCCACGCACCCGATCCCAGTTCAGATGCCGGATGCCGTTGAGCAAGTGGTAGCAGAAGGCCAGCAGCCAAGCGACCAGCAACAGTTTGACCGGTCCTGAGCCGACGATCTGTTGCGCCGACGCGTAGGACTCGGCACTGCTGGCAGCAGCCACGAGCCAGTAGATCAACACGGCGAAGCCCGCCGTCAGGATCAGCCCGGTCGCACGGTGCGCGATCGAGGTCGCCATGGTGTAGGCGAACCGGTAGATGTCGAGATGGGGAGACAGAGGTCGTTGGCGCATCGTTGAGAATCCCGCGTGATCAGAAATCGATGCAACGCCCGTTCTTTTCCCAGTCGCCGAACCGCGTCGGTTCGGGGCCGCTAGGGCCACCGATTTCGGTCGGCGCAGGGCCACGGACGAGCGCATCGTCTGGAGAAGTTTCGGGCTTGGAAACGGGCACAGGAACAGCCGCTGACGCGGGCCGCCCCACCCCCTGTGGATCGTGCTGCATCGTAGCCGAATCATGCCAGAAACGTTGCGCCAGGGCCACAGCGAACGGTCGCTGGCCGGTGGGTCGGAATCGGGCAAAATCAGCGCAATGATCCTCACCCAACTTGGCGTCATCGGCGCGCGCGGACCGGATACCCGGCGTTTCCTCAACGGGCAGCTCTCGCAGGACCTGTCAGCCCTCGACGAGACCCGCGCCGTTCGCGCTGGTTTACACAACCCGCAGGGCCGTGTGCTCGCGATCGTCTTGATCGTGCCGGACGGCGGCGAGGACGTGCTGCTCGTATTGCCGCGCGAGCGCCTCGCGAGCACGCTCGCCCTGCTGCAGCGTTATGTGCTGCGTGCCAAGGTCAAACTGAGCGATGAAACGGCGCTGTTCGCGGTAGAGGGCGGCTGGTCACCAAGTCCACCTGCAGAAAACGGCCGGGTCTGCTCGTACGCGAGCGATGGTCGCTGGCTGCGCGTCGTGGCGCGAGCGGCCACGGCAGAGCTCGCGAATTCGGGCCCGGTTGATCCGGACCTCGCTGCGCCCGATCAGGCCGCCTGGTGCCTCGCGGACGTGCGCGCCGGCCTGCCACTGATCACCGAGCAGACCGCCGGTGAATTCGTCGCGCAGATGCTCAACCTCGATCTACTCGAGGCGATTTCTTTTACCAAGGGCTGCTACACCGGACAGGAAGTGATCGCGCGTGCGCACTATCGCGGCCGCGTGAAGCGCCGGCTGCAGCGCTTCGATTCGAGCATGGTGGCCTCGGGCGAACTGGCGCCGGCGGCCTCGATCCGCTTGCAGGACGGTCGCAACGCACAAGTGGTGCAGGTGGCGCACACCGATACGGGCCGCACGGAATTGCTCGCGGTGACGACTTTCGATCTGCCGAGCCTGCCACTAGGGTATGTGCTGCCGAGCGAGTGACGCTACCGAGTGAGACTACTCGGGCCGCATCTGCGGGAATAGCAGCACATCGCGGATCGAAGCAGAGTTGGTGAGGAACATCACCAGTCGATCGATGCCGATGCCGAGACCCGCCGTCGGCGGCATGCCGTATTCCAGCGCACGGACATAATCGGCATCGTAGAACATCGCCTCTTCGTCACCGGCATCTTTGCGCTCGACTTGCGCGCGGAAGCGCTCTGCCTGATCTTCCGCATCGTTCAGCTCAGAGAAACCGTTGGCGAGCTCACGGCCACCCACGAAGAACTCGAATCGATCGGTCAAAAACGGATCGGCATCATTCGCCCGCGACAGCGGCGACACTTCTGCCGGATAGCCGAACACGAAGGTCGGATCGAGCAAGGTGTGCTCACCCGTCTTCTCGAACAATTCGATCTGCAACTTGCCGGCGCCGTCACCGCTCTTCCAAGGAATACCGCGCTCATCGCACGCGCTGCGCAGATACGTGACGTCGCGCAACTTTGCGCGATCGAGCGCGGGGTTGCACTCCATGATCAGATCTTCGACGCTGACTCGACGGAACGACGCACTCAGATCGAACTGCCGCCCCTGCGACTCGAACTGCAACGAACCCACCACCGCCTCGGCGGCGCCGCGCAGCAGTCGCTCGACGAGATCCATCAGGTCGCGATAATCGGCGTAAGCCTGATAAAGCTCGAGCATGGTGAATTCCGGGTTGTGCCGCGTCGAGAGACCCTCATTGCGAAAATTACGATTGATCTCGTAGACGCGCTCGAAGCCGCCCACGACGAGGCGTTTCAAATACAACTCCGGAGCGATGCGCAGATACATATCGATATCGAGCGCATTGTGATGCGTTACGAAGGGGCGCGCCGCTGCGCCACCTGGAATCGGTTGCATCATCGGCGTCTCGACCTCGAGGAAGCCGAGTGCATCGAGCATGCTGCGCACGAACCGAACGAGCTGGGTGCGCTGCCGGAAGACCGTGCGACTCGCGTCGTTCATGATCAGATCGACGTAGCGTTGCCGATAGCGCGATTCCGTATCGGCAAGACCGTGCCACTTGTCTGGTAGCGGTCGCAGCGACTTGACGAGCAGACGGACCGACTCGACCCGCACCGACAACTCACCGGTTTTGGTTTTGAACAGCACGCCCTCGGCTGCGACGATATCGCCGATATCCCAACTTTTGAAAGAATCGTAAGCCTCGGTGAGCACGTCGCGCTGCAAGAAGAGCTGGATCTGCCCCGACGAATCCTGGATGTGGGCGAAACTCGCCTTACCCATGATGCGTCGCAGCATCATGCGCCCGGCGACTTTCACGCGGATCGCCTGCGCCTCGATCGCGGCGCCCTCGCTCTGGTCGTAACCGAGATGCAGTTCGGCTGCCTGCGAGTCGGGACGAAAATCGTTCGGGAAGGCCGGCAGCCCGCGCTCACGCAACGCGGCGAGCTTCGCTCGCCGCTCCGCGATCAGCTTGTTCTCGTCGACCGGGGGTTCGAGTGGCTCGCTCATGATCGGCATCCTGCCCTGTTACAAACCGGCTTTCAGCGACGCTTCGAGGAAGCCGTCGATATCGCCATCGAGAACGGCGGTCGTATTGCCCACTTCCACGTCGGTACGCAAATCTTTGATACGCGATTGGTCGAGCACGTAGGAGCGGATCTGGTGACCCCAGCTCACATCCGACTTGGACTCCTCCAGCACCTTGGCGGCGGCGTTGCGCTTGTTGACCTCGAGCTCGTAGAGCTTGGCCTTCAACATCTTCATGGCCGTCGCGCGGTTCTTGTGCTGACTGCGCTCGCTTTGGCAAGCCACGACGATCCCCGAGGGCACGTGCTTGATACGCACCGCCGACTCGGTCTTGTTGACGTGTTGACCACCGGCGCCACTGGAGCGGTAGACATCGGTTTCGAGATCGGCAGGGTTGATATCGACGCTGATGTCGTCGTCGATTTCCGGCGAGACGAACACCGAGGCGAAAGAGGTGTGGCGCCGATTACCCGAATCGAACGGCGACTTGCGCACGAGGCGATGCACGCCCGTCTCGGTGCGCAACCAGCCGTAAGCATGGTTTCCTTTGAACTCGATGGTCGCACTCTTGATGCCGGCGACTTCACCGCCGTTGGAGTCGACCACCTCGGCGGTGAAACCACGGTTGGCAGCCCATTTGAGATACATGCGCATCAGCATGTGCGCCCAATCCTGTGCCTCGGTACCACCCGCGCCGGCTTGGATGTCGAGATACGCGTTGTGCGAATCCATCTCGCCGCGGAACATGCGCTTGAGTTCGAGCTGGCGTACCTGCGCCTCGACCGCCGGCAAATCCCGCTCGACTTCGCGTGCGGTCGCCTCGTCATCCTCGGCTTCAGCGAGTTCGAGCAGTTCGATGGAGTCCGATACCGACCGGGTGGCCGCATCCATGGTGTCGATGTCGCCCGCGAGTCGCGCACGGTCGCGACCGAGCTCTTGGGCTTTTTCGGGCTTCTGCCAGATGGCAGGATCTTCGAGTTCGCGCGAGACCTCTTCGAGACGTTCCTTCTTCAGGTCGTACTCAAAGAAACCCCCTTAAGGAACTGACACGTTCCTGAAGGTCGGCGAGGGTGCGCTTGATGATGCCAAGTTCGATCATGCCGCTCATTCTAGCAGATGGTCGACCATCAGCTGCAGACGCCGTTCACCGCCCCACTCGTTGATGTCGAGCCGATAGACGAGGTGAACTTGATCGGGCAGCACCGGCTTGCCGTCCGCATCCAACCGATCCGGTCTGCCCTGCAGCGCATTGAAAGCGATCGCATCGAAGCGCCGTCCGGTATCGCCAAGCTCCACCCACATTTTGAGATGGTTCTCGCCCACGATCCGCACATTGCGCAAGCGAAACAACTGATCGAACGACGGCTCAGGGAAGGCCTGACCCCAAGGACCTGCCTCGCGCAACACTTCAGCGGTCTGCAGCGAGATCTCCTCGACCGCGAGCTCGCCGTCGGAATCGATACGCTCTGCCAGCGAACCACCGGCTTGCCAGCGGGTGACCTCGCCGTCGAACTCGGCTGCAAATCGATCCAGCTTGTCTTCGTCGAGCGTGAGACCAGCGGCCATCGCATGACCGCCGAAGCGCACGATGAGCCCGGGCGTCCGCGTCGAGATCGCCTCGAGCACATCGCGCACGTGTACGCCGGCGACCGATCGGGCCGAGCCGCGCAAGCTGCCATCGCCTGCGCGCGCAAAAGCGATCACCGGGCGGCGCACTCGCTCCTTCACGCGACCGGCAACGAGACCCACCACGCCCTGATGCCACTCCGGGTCAAAGAGGCAGACACCACGCCGATCATGACCCGGTTCGCCGAGGCGACGCACCGCCGCCATGGCTTGCTCCTGCATCGCGCCTTCGATGCTGCGACGCTCGCGATTGAGCTCATCGAGTCGCTGTGCGATGAGCATCGCTTCCTCGGCCGAATCGGTGAGTAAACAGCGAATCCCGATGCTCATGTCATCGAGTCGGCCCGCCGCGTTGATGCGCGGCCCGGCGACGAAACCCAAATCCGTCGCAATGATGTTGCCGAGCAATTTGCCACCGCTTTCGAGCAGCGCGCGAACGCCCGGCGTGCAACGCCCCGCGCGGATCCGCTGCAAGCCCTGTGCGACCAACACGCGATTATTTTGATCGAGCGGGACGATGTCGGCGACGGTCCCGAGTGCAACTAAATCCAACCAGGTGGCTGGCGATGGCAAGGCGCTCTCGCCCAAGGCGCGATACAGCGCGGCCATGACGTAGAACGCGACACCGACGCCCGCGAGTGATCGCGAGCCGAAGGTCGCGCCGGTGAGATTCGGATTGACGATGACGTTGGCCATCGGCAGCTCATGACCTGCCAGATGGTGATCGGTCACGAGCACATCGACACCACGTTCACGCGCCGCCGCCACCCCCGCGATACTCGAGATGCCGTTATCGACGGTGATGATCAACGCCGGCTCACGCTCCGCTGCGATCGCCACGATTTCGGGTGTCAGCCCGTACCCGAACTCAAATCTATTCGGGACCAGAAAATCGACCTCGGGATAACCCCAGGCGCGCAAGGCACGCACGATCAGCGCCGAACTCGTCGCGCCATCGGCATCGAAATCACCCACCACGAGAATGCGACTGCGACGCTCGCGGTGCTGCAGCAGCAAGCGCACGGCGGCCTCGATACCCTCGAGCGTGCCGACCGGCAGCAGGCGATCTAGCCCGGTTGACAACTGCGCGGGATCCTCGATGCCGCGTGCGGCATACGCCCGCGCGAGCACCGGCGGCAGATGCGCAAGTCGCTGCAAGCCTGCGCTCGAAGGCGCGCGACGAACGACGGTGAGTTTCATGCGCCGGCGAGCAACGCGGCGAGTGCCGTACGACGCGGCCGCCAAAAGCGCCAACGATCAGCGGGTGACACCGACACGGCTCGATCGGTCGTCACGAGCGTGAGTCTCGACAGCTCGCCCCGCGCGAGTTTGGCGGCGATGCCAGCAAAGAATTCCGCACTGGGATCCAGTGGCTGGCAATCGATGCCGGCCAAACGACAACAGGCACGTGCCCACGGATCTTGGGTGTGGACGCCGAGCGAAGATGCATCGCCGAGGGAGAGCGTCTTGGCCGCGGATTCCCGAACCGAGCGATGATCGCGCATGACGGGCGCCGCGCTGCCACCGCCGCCCCAGAGCCACAACGATCGGATCGACGGCAGACCCGCCTGTTCGCGCTCACGATTGAGCGGCAGGTCGTGCAACCACATTTCGATCTCGGTCATGAGTGCGCGCAAGCTCGCCGCGCCCTCCCCGATCGGCTGTGCGCTCGCCAGCCCCTGTGCAGCCGCCTGTTCTGACAACACCGCCGGATCGACCGTCTGCGCGGCGCCCACGTTCAAGCCCGACAGCAGCAACGAGCCGTCATCGAACGGATGCAAGATGAGCCCATCGCTGCCGAAGGTGCTCGCAAATCGCACCGCCAACTCTCGCGCTTCCTCGGCCGATAAGCGCAAGACGCCCTCAGCCGGCAGATGCAAGGTCGTCAAACCGGCGATCAGATGCAGCGGTGTTGCAAGCCATGCATCGCTTGGCAGCTCTGCGCTTGCCGCCACCACACTCGCCGGACTCGCATGCGCCAGATCGTCGCGCCCGAGGCTGCGCGCGAAAGCAAATCGCCAACCGCCTTCGAGTCGCGGCGACTTTGCAAAACGCCAAGTGCCCAAGGCACTGACGGCCTCGGCGTTTAAAAAAAGTCCGGGGAGTAGGAGCACGAGTTCACGCACATCGCGTATGTTATCGAAGCATGAGACTGACCGTGACTTCGACTGGGGCCGTCCACCTCATCCGCAGTTATGCGAACGGGGCGCTGCGCATCGGTGATCAGCAGTTTGATCGAGCGGTGCTAGTGGGCCCCACGCTGCTCGATGGGAGCCTACCGGTCCAAAACCCGCTCGACCTGCGTGAAGAGCACCTCGGCGCCGTTTTCGCCGCACCACCGGAGCTCGTCGTGATCGGCTGGGTCGGTGGTCAGATCTTCCTGCCGGCGCAGCAACGCAGCTGGTTTCTCGAGCGACGGATCGGCCTTGAGGTGATGGAACTCGGTGCGGCCTGTCGCACCTACAACGTGCTGGTGCAGGACGAGCGCCGCGTCATCGCCCTGCTGTTCCCGTCTCGCTAACGAGTCCGCTCTGCAGCGGCACGAACGAGACCGGCCCCAACATCTCGCGCTCGTAACCACTCTCGCGCCGCGTGACGCGCAGCAATACCTGTTTGCGATCATCGCCGACCGGCATCACCAGACGACCACCCGGAGTGAGTTGTCGCAACAAGGCCTCGGGCACTTCCGGCGGCGCGGCGGCCACGAGAATGCCATCGTAAGGCGCATTCGCCCGCCAACCTTCATAACCATCCCCGTGCCGAAGACGCACATGGTTTGCGCCGAGTTCCTGCAAGCGTTGCTGCGCGCGTAAATGCAATGCCTCGATACGCTCGATGCTGTGCAAACGCGGCACCAACGCCGCAAGAATCGCCGTTTGATAGCCGCAGCCGGTGCCGACCTCGAGCACGTTGTGCAAAGGCCCCACTTCGAGCAAAGCCTCCGTCATCCTCGCCACGATGTAAGGTTGCGAAATCGTCTGCCCAAAACCGATGGGCAAGGCCGTGTCTTCGTAGGCACGACTCGCGAGTGCTTCGTCAATGAAAAGATGCCGCGGGGTCGAGCGGATGCACTCGAGCACCTGCGCGTGACGAATACCCTGCTCGATGAGGCGCTGCACGAGTCGCTCGCGGGTGCGCGCCGAGGTCATGCCAATTCCGCTCAGACGTTGTTCGTTCATTCGCCGAGGCCGGCCAGCCAACGCTCCACGGTCGCGATCTCGCCATGGCGAGTCAGATCCACCTGCAGCGGGGTGATCGACACGTAGCCTTCGGCAACCGCATGAAAATCCGTTCCCGGACCATCATCTTGCCCCTCGCCCGCTTGACCCACCCAGATCACCTCGCGGCCGCGCGGATCGAGCGCGCGGATGATCTTCTCGGCGCGATGCCGATGCCCCAAGCGAGTGGCCCTAAAACCTCGCAACTGCGAGTAAGCCCGATGTGGGACGTTGACATTGAGGATCATGTTGCGATCGAGCGGCTCAGTCAGCAAACGCTCGACGACGAGCCGCGCAACGCGCCCGGCGGCGGTGTAATCCATCTCGCCACCAGCGGCCGAATCGGCAGGACGCCGCAGCGAGAACGCCACGGTCGGCAGGCCCAGAAAGCGACCCTCGATGGCGGCGGCCACCGTACCCGAATACAGCACGTCATCGCCCAAGTTCTCGCCGTTATTGATACCCGAGACGACCATGTCGTGCTCAAAATCGAACAGCCCGGAAATCGCCAGGTGCACACAGTCGGTCGGGGTGCCGGAGACGAAATAAGCCTGCGGCTCGTAATGCGTCACCCGCAACGGCGATTCGAGCGTCAAGGCATTACTCGCGCCGCTGTGGTTGCGCTCGGGAGCGACCACCGTGAGCTCGGCGAGACCAGTGAGGGCTTGGCGCAGGGCGAGGATACCCGGCGCCCGGTACCCATCGTCGTTACTGACGAGAATCTTCATCGGGCGAGTTTGTTCTTGGAGACCTGTGGAGCTCGCCAATATACTGAATGCCCACGGTTGGAGGTAGCAGCAGGATGCGTAAGCCGCCAGAGGAAGACGTTCGCGCCTTTCGTGAGGCGGTTCGCGGCGCCAAACCGCTGCAGCACCAGCCCCGCGTTCGTCAACGCCCGAAGCCACCACCGCCACGCGCCCGCTTTCGTCGTCTCGGCGAAGCGGAGGTGCTCGAGGACAGCCTCGTCCTCACACCGATCGATCTTGATGTCGAATTTGGTGACGATCTCTCCTATCGACGTGGCGGTGTGCAAGATGCGGTGATGCGCCGCTTGCGCCGGGGTTATTACCGCGTCGAAGCCGAGCTCGATCTGCATGGCCTGATCGTCGCGGAAGCCAAACGGGAGTTGCGCGACTTTCTCGCGCGTTGCATCGCGCGCCAACAACGCTGCGTGCGCATCATCCACGGCAAAGGCTTAGGCTCGGGACCGCGTGGTCCCGTGCTCAAAAAAGCCGTGAATGTGATTCTGCGCCGCACGGAGAATGTCGTCGCCTTTTGTTCCGCCAACCAACGCGATGGTGGCACTGGCGCCATTTACGTGTTGCTGCAGGCTTGATGGCGCTCGCGACGACACGCCGACAAACCCATCCGCTGCGGCGGCTGCGCCATCCTCAGCGCAGCAGCTTCGCCATCTGCTCGCGAGTCTCCGCCGTGATCCAGCCGTCTTGCATGAGCGACGCCAGACTCTCGTTCGGATGTTCGATGATGCGGGCGAGATCCGCGCGCACGAGCGCGCGAGTCTTGGCATAGGTTTCCGCCGGCAGCGTTGCGATCTCCTGGCCGAGCGCGACGGCACGCGCAACGACCTGCTCGGGCTCGACCAATTCATCGACGAGTCCCGCGGCTAACGCTTCCTCTGCGGTGAGCATCGCGCCGCGAGTCAAAAAATTCGCTGCCTTTGCGGTCCCTAGGATGCGCTCATAGCAGCGGAAGATCGTCTCACCCGGATACAAACCCACCTGCACTTCGTTCAGACCGATACGCGCGGCACCCCGGGTCATGATGCGATGATCACAAAGAATGGCGATCACCGCTCCACCCGCCGGGCTGTGACCCGTGATCGCCGCGATCAAAGGCAAAGCGCAGCGCGCGAGTCGCGACTGCAATTGCGCGAACGCCAGCACCAGCGTGCGAGCCGTTTCGATGGATCCTGTGATCTCTCGCAAATCAAGGCCCGCCGAAAACAACTTGGAGTTACCGGAGATGACGAGCGCGCGCAACGCGGCGCCGGCTGCGGCCTCGGTTTCGGCGCGCGTGATCGCCGCATCGAGTGTACTGATCAACTCGGCGTTCAATGCATTGACCGGTGCTCTGGCGAGGCGCAGCTCGCGTACGCTGCCGTGTTGGATAATTTCAAGCATCGTCGGACTCCCTAAAACCAGACGAACCGAAACCGGAAGAACCCTCGCCGGGGGCGATATCGATGAATTCGCGCAGGACGGTGGTGGCGAAACTGCCCGAGCGTAAGGTGAAATTCAAGATCGGCGCGCCCTCGTCGGTCACATTCACCGACAGTTCACGCACCGCCACCCGTAGCGGCCGTCGCGCGGCCGCGAGCCGATCCGCTCGCAGCCATTCGAGAAACTCGGGATACCGCGCCGCGATACCCGTCTCGAGCGCGGCGATCTCCCCCTCGATGCCACAGCCACCCTCACCCCACATCGGACCGGTCGGATGGACATCGAGCGTATCGAGCCGCTCTTGCAAGGCGGCATCGAGCGTCTCGACGATGAAACTCGAATTACGACCATCGAGATTCGCCCGCTCGCCGAGGTGCAGACGGTTCCAAGTGCCGGCGCTGATTCGCGCCGCGAGCACCGCATTGAAAATCAAACTGCGCGCCGCGGACCAGCGAAACATCGCATCGCGGGCATCGCCGGCGCGCAGATTGGCGAGATCTCGCCCAAAACGCTGTGGGCCAAAATAGTTCGGCACACCGGTGCGCGCAACATCGGCTGCCCGCGCCTGCAACGCCGCAATGTCGCCGTCGTAGCCGCGCAAGGTGATCGCAAATCGGTTGGCCTCGAGCGCGCCGCGCGGCAATTTGCGCGAGTGCGCATGGGCCTCGATCACCTCGTAACCTTCTCCCTGCACGCCGAGCCAGTCGCTCGCCGGTCGACGCCGCGTCGGGACGGTGTACCACTGGGTGGTGACGGCATGCCGATCCTTCAAGCCCGCGTAACCGACATCATGCGGACGAACACCGGCGCGAGTCGCGATTTCTTTGGCCACCCAGCCGGTGTTCGCACCGCGTTTGCGGACCCGTAGCAGAGCGTGCTCACCGTGCCCTGAGGCTGTGAAACCGAGCACTTCATCCACGACAAAGTCTTCCGGTACTTCGCGGATGCGCGCACGACTCAAGGGCGCCGCGACCCGCGGCGGATTCAATGCCAATTCTTCCATGTTTACTCGCGCTCGATCAGAACGGTGGCGAGCGCCGCAAGACCCTCGGCGCGACCTAAAAAGCCGAGTTGCTCCGTCGTCGTCGCCTTGAGGTTCACGGCATCGGCGGGCAATTGCAGCAGGCGGGCGACGGTTTCGCGGATGGCATCGCGATGGGGCGCAAGCCGCGGCGCCTCGCAGCAGAGCGTGAGATCGACATTGATCACGCGATAAGCACGTTCTGCAAGCAGGCGCAGCACGTGACGCACGAAGCCCTCGCTCGCCACGCCTCGCCACTGCGGATCGGTGTCGGGAAAATGTTGACCGATATCGCCAAGGCCCGCCGCACCTAGCAGCGCGTCGCACAGCGCGTGCAAGAGCACATCGCCGTCGGAGTGCGCCTGCACACCCTGCGAGTGCGCGATGCGCACACCGCCCAACATCACGTGGTCACCGGGCCCGAAGGCATGCACGTCGATGCCCGACCCCACTCGAATACTCATGGCGACTCTCCTTGGCTGCGCGCTTGCAAGATGCCTTCCACGAGCCGTAAATCGGCGAAGGTCGTTACCTTGATATTGGTCGAGTCGCCGCCGATGAGCAGCGGTTGACTGCCTTGCCACTCCATCGCCTGCGCTTCGTCGGTCGGTGTGCGCCCTGCGGCAGCAGCCTGTTGCAGGGCCTGCAACAACGCGCCCAAGCGAAACATCTGTGGAGTGAGTGCGCGCCAGAGCCCCTCACGCGGCACGGTAGCCTCGCTGCGCGAGCGGCCGCGCTTGAGCGTATCGGCCAAGGGCACCGCGAGCAGTCCGCCTGCGCTCACATCACCGGACGGCACATCACCGGACGGCGAGCGGCCCGCGGCATGCGCCACCACGGCATCGACGAGCGCTTTGATCTCGGCCCTCGACACACAGGGTCGCGCCGCATCGTGCACGAGCACCCAATCGGCAACGTGCGCGCCGCGCGCGAGCAACGCCTGCAACGCCGAACGCACGGAATCCGCGCGCTCGGCACCACCTGCGGTTTCGAGCACCGGGCGCGGCAGCGCGGAGCGCACGGCGGGCCAGTCGGCGTCATCAGGCGCGATCGCCAGCATGACACCCGCACATCGCGGATCATCAAAGAATGGTTGCAACGCCCAGGCGAGCAGCGGGCGCCCCGCGACGCTCAAAAATTGTTTGGGAGTCTCGCCACCAAGACGCTTGCCGCGGCCGGCTGCCGGCATCACGAGCCAGTAGCGCGGCGGCGTCACAGGCGCGGTCAACTCAGCGCTGCGCCGTGCGGGTTCTATCGGTCAGTGCATCGGCGGGCGGCGCCGTGATGACCTTGGGCACGACTTGATAGAAGGATTCGCTAGGACCAATCATGCCAAGCTCGCTGCGCGCGCGTTCCTCGATGGCCACGAGACCCCCTTTGAGATCGGCGACTTCGGCGGCGAGTTGGTCGTTGCGGCGCTTCAGCTCGGTGTTGGTGGTGCTCTGCTGAGCCACGGCAAGCTTCAGGCGATGAACCTCACCGACACCATCTGCAGATAGCCAGATGCGGTACTGCAATAGTACCGTCAGTGCAACGAGCCCCCCTGCAAACACTCTGATCATGATGGCGTTACAGATTAAACCTTGAAACGCGCAAAGGAAAGTGTTTCCACTTTAGAGTTTGACGGGAAAAGCGTCGTGCCCTGCGTAACGCACCTTGCCGCCGAGCTCTTCTTCGATCCGCAGCAATTGGTTGTACTTGGCGATGCGATCCGATCGGGACATCGAACCCGTCTTGATCTGGGTCGCTGCGGTGGCAACGGCGATATCGGCGATGGTCGAATCCTCGGTCTCACCCGAGCGATGCGAGACGACCGCTGAATAACCCGAGCTCGTCGCAAGTTCGATCGCCTCGAGCGTCTCGGTCAAGGTGCCAATTTGGTTGACCTTGATGAGGATGGAGTTCGCGATGCCCTGGCGAATGCCATCCGCGAGGATCGCCGTGTTGGTGACGAAGAGATCATCACCCACGAGCTGACAATCCGCGCCCAACGCCTCGGTCAGCTGCGCCCAACCCGTCCAGTCGCCCTCGGCCATGCCGTCTTCGATGGTGATGATCGGGTACTTGTCGACGAGCTTGCGCAAGTAGCGCGTGAACTGCGTCGGCGTGAAGCTGCGACCCTCACCGTGCAATTCGTAGTGGCCTTTCTTGCAGAACTCGGAACTGGCGACATCGAGGCCGAGATAAATATCTTTGCCGGGGCGATAGCCCGCCTTCTCGATCGCCTGCAACAACAACTTGAGTGCCGCCTCGTTCGAGGCGAGATTCGGTGCGAAACCACCCTCGTCGCCCACCGCCGTCGTCAGCTTCTTGCCCTTCAGAATGCCCTTCAGGGTGTGAAACACCTCGGCACCCTGCTGCAAGGCCTGACTGAAGCTCTTGGCGCCCACCGGCAGAATCATGAACTCCTGGATGTCGAGACTGTTGTCAGCGTGCGCGCCACCATTGATGAGATTCATCATCGGCACCGGCATCACCGGTTTACGGCCCCGCGCGAGATAACGCCACAGAGACTGGTCCGTATCCTCAGCCGCCGCATGCGCCACCGCGAGCGACACCGCGAGCAGCGCATTGGCACCGAGCCGGCTTTTGTTGTCCGTGCCATCGAGCGCAATCATGCGCGCATCGATATCTTCCTGATCGCGCGCATCGCGCTTGAGCAGCGCTGCGCGGATCACGGTGTTGACGTTGCGAACCGCCTTCAGCACGCCCTTGCCGAGATAGCGCTTCTTGTCGCCATCGCGAAGTTCGACTGCCTCGCGCGTACCGGTCGAGGCACCCGAGGGCACGGCGGCGCGACCGACCGCACCGCTCGCGAGGATCACGTCCGCTTCGACGGTGGGATTGCCGCGCGAATCGATGATCTCGCGCGCTCGAATGTCGATGATGCGGCTCATTTTTGATCTTCCTCGAAGGGTTTGGATTTCACGATACGATCGAGCTCGAGCAGCGTCTCGAGCAGCGAAGCCATGCGCGGCAACGGCCACGCGTTCGGCCCGTCGGACAAGGCCTTGGCGGGATCGGGATGGGTTTCCATGAAAACACCGGCAACACCCGCTGCGACGGCGGCGCGGGCGAGCACCGGCACGAATTCGCGCTGACCGCCGGACGCACTGCCCTGCCCACCCGGCAATTGCACCGAGTGCGTGGCATCGAACACCACCGGGCACCCCGTGCCGCGCATCACCGCAAGTGAGCGCATGTCCGAGACCAGATTATTGTAGCCGAAGCTGAAGCCGCGCTCACACACCATGATGCCGGGGTTACCGGTTGAGCGTGCTTTGTCGACGACGTTCTGCATTTCCCAAGGCGAGAGAAACTGACCCTTCTTGATGTTGACCGGCTTGCCCTGCGATGCGGCCGCCACGATGAAGTTGGTCTGCCGACAAAGAAATGCCGGTGTCTGCAACACATCGACCACCGCCGCCACTTCGGCTAGCGGCGTATCTTCGTGTACGTCGGTGAGTACCGGGACTCCGAACTTGGCGCGCACGCCCTCGAGCACCTTCAGGCCCGCCTCGATGCCAGGGCCCCGGAAACTGCTGCGTGACGAACGATTCGCCTTGTCGTAAGACGCCTTGAAGATATAGGGGATGCCGAGCGCTCGCGTGATCTCGAGCATGCGACCGGCCACTTCGTCACACAGTGCCGCGCTTTCGATGACGCAGGGTCCTGCGATCAGAAACAGCGGCTCACGCGCGCCCACCTCGACCTTACCGAGCAGCATGTTGATTCCTCGCAGCAGCGATGAAGCCCGTGAAGAGCGGATGCCCATCGCGCGGGTTCGAGGTGAACTCCGGATGGAACTGCGTGGCGACGAACCACGGATGACTCGGCAGCTCGACGATCTCGACCAAGCCGTCCGGCGAGAGCCCCGAGAACACGAGACCCGCCGCGCGGTAGCGATCGAGATAGGTGTTATTGAACTCGTAGCGATGTCGATGACGTTCGCGGATGCGGGTGCCGCCGTAAATTTCGCTGGCGCGCGAGTTTGCCGTCAGCGTGACATCTTGGCCGCCCAAGCGCATCGTGCCACCGAGGTTCGATTGTTCGTCACGCTGCTGCGTCCCGAGAGCGGCGTCCTGCCACTCGGTGATGAGCGCGATGACCGGGTGCGGCGCCATGCGATTGAACTCGGTGCTGGTGGCACCGGTGAGACTCAACACATTCCGTCCGAACTCGATCACGGCGAGCTGCATGCCAAGACAGATGCCGAGATAGGGAATCCCGCGCTCACGCGCGTAGCGCACCGCAGCGATCTTGCCCTCGACGCCGCGCTCACCAAAGCCGCCCGGCACGAGAATCGCATCCATGCCCGAAAGCAGCTGCGTACCACGCTCCTCGATATCGGTCGACTCAATGAAATGGATGTTCACGGTGACGCGATTTTTGACGCCCGCATGCGTGAGCGCCTCGTTGAGCGAAATGTAGGAGTCGCGATTTTGAACGTACTTACCCACCATCGCGATATCGACTTCACCCGTCGGATTCGCCTTGGCATCGACCACGGCCTGCCAAGACGAGAGATCGGCTACGGTGGCTTTCGAGTCGAGCCGCAATTTCTCGATCACGATGTCATCAAGACCCTGCGCATGCAGCAGCATCGGAATCTCGTAGATGTCGCGCGCGTCGATCGCCGAGATGACCGCGCGCTCCTCGACATTGGTGAACAAGGCGATCTTGCGCCGGTGTTCCGCTGGCAACGGGTGCTGCGCTCGACACAACAAGATATCCGGCTGGATGCCGATACCGCGCAATTCTTTGACCGAATGCTGGGTCGGCTTGGTCTTGATTTCGCTGCCGCCACCGACGACCGGTACCAGCGTCAAATGCATGAAGATCGCCTGACTGCGACCGAGCTCCACACCGATTTGTCGGATCGCCTCGAGGAACGGCAAGGACTCGATGTCGCCAACCGTGCCACCGATCTCGACCATGCAGACATCGGCATCGCCCGCGCCCAAGAAAATACTCGCCTTGATCTCGTCGGTGATGTGCGGAATGACCTGCACCGTTGCGCCGAGGTAATCGCCTCGTCGCTCCTTGGCGATCACCCGCTCGTAGATTCGGCCGGTGGTGAAGTTGCTGTGGCGCCCGGTGACCGTGCGCACGAAGCGCTCGTAATGCCCGAGGTCAAGGTCCGTCTCGGCACCATCGTCGGTGACGAACACCTCACCGTGCTGAAACGGACTCATGGTGCCCGGATCGACGTTGATGTAGGGGTCGAGCTTGACCATAGCGACCTTCAGGCCGCGAGCCTCGAGAATGGCCGCCAAAGACGCCGAGGCGATGCCCTTCCCCAATGAGGAAACGACACCGCCCGTGACAAATACGAAACGAGGCATGGTGAACCGCCGCTAGCTAAACGCCGTCTTCGGAAGCCGGCACGACGGGAAGTCAGACTAGCAAAAAAGGGCTCTTTTCTCAACGCCTGCCAGCGTCCGTCGCCTGCCCCAGTCCTCTCGAGGCGAGGTCCGCTCGAGGCGAGCCCCGCTCCCACACGAGGCGCAGTCGCCGCGACGGCGGATCGTCGGCCGGATCTGCACGAAACGCGGCGGCGACAAAAAGATCAGCGACCATCGCGACGGTCTCATCGACAAAAACCAGTGGAACCCGCTCGCGCTCCCACGGCACGACGGCTCGCTCCCGAAGTAACTCCTTGACCGCGTGGTTCGGACCCTGCGCACGCAAGCGAATGCGCTCGCCGCCGACCCGCGCAGCGACCTGCAACACCGCAGGTAGGCGCGCCGCAGCGATCTCACCATTCGCATCGGGCACCCATCGCAACCGACCGAGACCCGCGCCGAGCTCCAGCACCGGCTGCCGACGCCATCGCCAGCGGTGCAGGACGGGCTGCTCTCGCTCTGCCGCCTGCGGCACAAGCGCATGCAGACGCTGCCGGAAGCGACGAACCTCACCGCCTTCCCAACGCACGATCGGCTGGGCATCAGCGCGAGCGGCGGGCAGTTCCACTCGAACGCGCTCGAGATGCACCGCATCGGGCATCGTCAAACCTTGCAACGCGATCCAGTGACGCAGCAGATTTCGCTGGCGTGCGTCATCGAGTTGCTGCAAAGCGGCGATCGACACCACGCCCGCCTCAATCACCGGTGCGGCATCGATCTCGGCCAAGGCTTGTAGCAACTCACGCGCCTCACCGAGATGCGCCGCACTGCGCGCTGCGGTGTTCGATGCGGCGGGCCAACGCGCCTGCAGCAGCGGGACGACGCGATGCCGCAAGTAATTGCGGTCGAACCGCTCATCGAGATTGCTGTCATCCTCGATCCACCGACCGCCTCGCACCTGCAACCATCGCGATAATTCCGCGCGCGACACTTCGAGCAAGGGCCGCCATAAACGCAACGGCTCGCGGGCCAGGGCAGCCATGCCCGCCAGACCCGCCACGCCGGCGCCGCGCATCAGTTGCAGCAGCAGCGTCTCGAGCTGATCGTCGAGATGGTGCGCCGTGACGAGCCACTCGTTCGGGCGTAAGCGCGCTGCGAGCGCGGCATATCGAGCATCACGCGCCGCCGCCTCGAGCGACTCGCCCCGTCGCTGCGGCACCGTGACCCTGACGACCGTGCAGGCGATACCCGCCTCGCGGGCCACCGCTCGGCAGTGCTGGGCCCACATCGTCGAGGCGGGACGTAATTGATGATCGATGTGAATGGCGCGCAGTTCGACGCGACGTGCAGCGCTTTGGCGTGCGCGCCACTGCACCAGCAGCTGCAGCAAGGCGATCGAGTCGAGACCACCGCTCAACGCCAAACACAGGCGCAAAGGATTTGAGGGTGGTTTTCGGGCGGGTATCCGCGCGAGTTCGTCAAGTCGCTGCGTGAGTTCGTCGAGTCGCTGCGCGACGCGCAACGCGAGCTCATCCGCGAACTCGTCTCTGAGCTCGTCAGCGACCTCACCAGAGACGCGCTTCAGCCCGCCTCCGAGTAGACACCGAAGCCTGCGATGCGCGTCGCTCGCTCGGCGAGCAGCGTTTCGAGCGGCTTCGCGCGCAGCGCGGCCAGATGACGAGCGACCGCATCCTGCAGCGAGCGCGTCATCACGCGCGGGTTGCGATGCGCACCGCCCAACGGCTCGGCGATGACCTCGTCGACCAACGCCAAAGATTTCAAGCGATCCGCCGTGAGACCCATCGCATCGGCAGCCATCTCTTTTTTGTCGGCGCTTTTCCAGAGTATCGATGCGCAACCCTCGGGCGAAATGACCGAATACGTGCTGTATTGCAACATCAGCAAGCGATCACAGACACCGATGGCGAGCGCACCACCCGAGCCACCCTCACCGATGACCACACTCACGATGGGCACGCGCAACTTCGCCATTTCGAAAAGATTGCGCGCGATCGCCTCGCTCTGCCCCCGCTCTTCGGAGTCGAGTCCGGGGTAGGCGCCCGGGGTGTCGATGAAGGTGATCAGCGGCAGCGAGAACCTTTCGGCAAGGTGCATGAGTCGCAATGCCTTGCGATAACCCTCAGGTCGCGGCATGCCGTAGTTACGACGCACGCGTTCTTTGGTGTCACGCCCTTTCTGGTGACCGATGACCATCACCGACTCGCCGTTCAAGCGGGCAAGACCACCAATCAGCGCGCGATCGTCACCGAACATCCGATCGCCATGTAGCTCTTGAAATTCGGTGAAGGCCGCCGCCAGATAATCGAGCGTGTAAGGCCGCTGCGGATGGCGCGCGAGCTGGGTGATTTGCCAAGGCGAGAGCTTGCCGAAGATGCTCCGGGTCAGTTGCTCGCTTTTGCTCTGCAGACGCGCGATCTCATCCTGCACGTTCACCGCAGCATCTTTGGTGACGTAACGCAGCTCTTCGATCTTGGCTTCGAGTTCCGCAATCGGCTGCTCGAAATCGAGAAAATTGATGGACATGGCTCGATCTTATCAGCGACCGCTATCAGCCGTAAGCGGTGTTGGCCGTGCCGGGCGGCGGGCCGTAGACAACCCGCAAGCCCTCGGCGCCGACCAACTGCTCGAGCGCCTCGAGCAGTTCCGGACTTGCGCGCACTTTCCATTCCGGACCGAGCTCGAGCGCCGCACTCGCCTGCGCGCCGTGGTAACGCACACCGATCGCACAGAGACCCGGGCGATGCGGTGCGAGTGTGTCCGCCAAGCGCTGCAGCATCAGGCTCTGATCAGCCCCCTGCGCTCGCGGCCATACCAGCACGATGCGTAGCGCCTGTTGCTCACGCATGCGATCGAGCTCGCTGATTTTTTTGGCCGACAGGCGCCAAGTATCGCCCTGCTCATCGAAGCGCAGCTGCCCCTCGATCAGCACCAACGCATCCTTGACGATAAGCTCGCGGTACCGCTGCATCACCTCGTCGAAGAACGTGACTTCCATGCGTCCGGTGCGATCATCGAGCACGATGGAGGTTCGATTGCCCTTTTTGCGAACCTCGTGGATGTAGCCTGCGATCGTCGCCTGCCTGCCACCGAACCAGCCGCGCTCGGGCGCACCCTGACTCGGCCGATCACTGATGAGATCAGCGATGCGACCGGTCACAAACCGACCGAGATCCTTCTCGTATCGATTGATCGGATGGCCCGAGAGATACAAGCCCAAGGTCTCACGCTCGCCAGCAAGACGTACCGTCTCGCTCCACTCCGGCTGCACAGGCGCTAGGTGATCCTCGGAAGAACTCACCGCCGCAGAGGGCGCGCTCAAGCCGAACAGATCGACCTGACCTGTGGCCTCGGCGCGGGTCGCTTGCTCGCCAAGCTGCATCGCCGCCGGTAGGCGCGCCATCAAAGTCGCGCGATTCACGCCCATGGCATCGAAACTGCCTGAGCGAATCAACGCTTCGAGCACGCGGCGATTCACCCGATTGAGATCGAGCCTGCGACAAAAATCTTCGAGCGAGGCGTAAGGACCCTTCTCGACTCGCTCTGTTGTGATCGCCTCGACGGCAGCTTCACCCACGCCACGAATCGCACCAAGACCGTAGCGAACTTGCCTCTCACCTGCGACTTCAAAAGCGTAAGCCGACGAGTTCACATCGGGCGGCAAGACACGGATTCCCATCCGATCGCACTCGTCTTTGAGGGTGACGACCTTGTCGGTGTGCGCCATGTCGGCCGAGAGCACCGCGGCCATGAAGGCCTCGGGGTGATGCGCTTTGAGCCACGCGGTCTGATACGAGAGCAGGGCATAGGCGGCCGAGTGCGATTTATTGAAACCGTAGCCGGCGAATTTCTCCATCAAATCGAAGATGTAGGCAGCCTGCGACTCGGGTACGCCGCGCTCGACGGAGCCCTCGACGAACTTGCCGCGTTGCTTGGCCATCTCCTCGGGCTTCTTTTTGCCCATGGCACGGCGCAGCATGTCTGCGCCGCCTAGCGTGTAACCGGCGAGCACCTGCGCGATCTGCATCACCTGCTCCTGATACAGGATCACCCCATAGGTCGGGCGCAGCACGGGCTCAAGGCGCGGGTGCAGATAATCGATCGGTCCGTCGATGCGGCCATGCTTACGGGCGATGAAATCATCCACCATGCCCGACTGCAGCGGACCCGGGCGGAACAATGCCACCAGCGCCACCACGTCTTCGAAGTGATCCGGTTGCAACCGTCGCACGAGATCCTTCATGCCGCGCGATTCGAGCTGGAAGACCGCCGTCGTTTCGCAATTTTTGAGCAACTGGAACGTGGCCGCATCGTCCATCGGCAGATCGGCGATATCGAGCAAAGCTTCACCGCGTTGCGTACGAGCAGCATTGATCGTACGCACGGCGTGATGGATCACCGTCAGGGTGCGCAAGCCCAGGAAGTCGAACTTCACGAGGCCCGCGGCTTCGACGTCGTCCTTGTCGAATTGAGTGACCACCGATCCGCCGCCGTCTTCGCAGTAGAGCGGGGTGAAGTCCTCGAGCACCGAAGGTGCGATCACGACGCCACCGGCGTGTTTACCGGCGTTGCGAGTCAAGCCCTCGAGCGACTTGGCGAGATCGATGAGGTTACGAACTTCGTCGTCTTCTTTGTAAAGACGCTTAAGCTCAGCCTCTTTCTCGAGTGCGGAATCGAGAGTGATGTCGAGCTCGAACGGGATGAGCTTGGCGATCTTGTCGACATAGCCATAGCCGAGCCCCAGCACGCGCCCCGCATCGCGCACCACCGCCTTCGCTGCCATCGTTCCGTAGGTGATGATCTGCGAGACGCGCGTGCGACCATACTTATCCGCAACATACTCGATGACGCGATCGCGCCCATCCATGCAAAAGTCGACGTCGAAGTCGGGCATGGAGACGCGTTCGGGATTGAGAAAGCGCTCGAACAGCAAATCGTATTGCAGCGGATCGATGTCGGTGATGCCGAGCGAATACGCGACCAAAGAACCGGCGCCCGAGCCACGTCCTGGCCCCACGGGCACGCCATTACCGCGCGCCCAGCGGATGAAATCCGCCACGATCAGAAAGTAGCCGGCGAAACCCATCGCACAGATGACTTCGAGCTCACTCTGCAAACGCGCGCGATAGGCGTCCTGATCGACATGGCCGAGGCGCTCGAGGCGCTGCTGCAAACCGCGCGCCGACTCGGCGCGCAAGAACGCTTCGGTCGTTTGGCCTTCGGGCACCGGATAGATCGGCAGCCGACTCTCGCCGAGTTGCAGCACGAGACTGCAGCGCTTGGCGATTTCAACGGAATTCTCGATCGCTTCGGGCAGATCGGCGAATCGCTCGATCATCTCCTCGGACGAGCGCAGATATTGCTCGCGCGTGTAGTGACGCGGTCGCGCGGGATCGGCGAGCAAGGCACCCTCTTGAATGCACACCCTCGCCTCGTGCGCCTCGAAATCATCGCTCGAGAGAAAACGCACATCGTTGGTCGCGACGAGCGCTAGGCCCAGCTCGATCGCGAGCCTCACCGTCGAGGTGACGAGCGGCTCCTCCTCGTCGCGACCCGTGCGCGTCACTTCGAGGTAGTAGCGATCTCGGAACAGCGTCTGCCAGAACTCGGCCAAGGCTTGCGCCTCAGCCGACTTGCCCTGCTGTAAGGCTCGCCCGACATCGCCCTCGCGTCCGCCCGACAACGCGATCAATCCGTCGGTCGATTCGGGTGTCAGCCAAGCGCGATCGATACGCGGCGCGCCGCGCTGCTGTCCCTCGAGATAAGCGCGCGAGACGATGCGCGTGAGCCTGCGGTAACCCGCATCGTTCATGCACAGCAGCGTGAGCCGACTCGGCGGTGTTCGCTCGCCGGGCTCGGCGATCTGCAGATCGACACCGATGATCGGCTTGACACCCTTGGCGAGCGCCTCGCGATAGAACTTCACCATCGCAAAGAGGTTGTGCTCGTCCGTGACCGCGACCGCCGGCATACCGAGCTCGGCGACGCGAGCGACGAGCTCGGGAATGCGCACCACGCTGTCGACCAGCGAGTATTCGGTATGCAGACGCAGGTGGACGAAGGCGCTCATCGCGCGGCCGATTTTACCGGTCCGAAACTCCGTCGGTGGACTGAACTCGGCCCATGGGCCTTGAGGGCCGCAAGGTGGGCCGGTGTCGGATAACCCTTGTGGATCGCGAATCCATATTCAGGATATCGCGTATCCAATTGTTCCATAACGCGATCTCGCGCCGTCTTGGCGAGAATCGAGGCCGCACTGATCGCCGGCTGCGTCGCATCGCCCTTCACGATGGCGACCGCCTCGGCAATCCCCGCGACCCCGTCGAGGGATGGCAGCCGATTGCCATCGACCTCGACCCGCACGCCGCCGAATGTGGTAACCCCTGCCGCGGACCCGAGCAACCCGAGCGCGGCGCGCCGCATCGCGAGCATCGTCGCCTGCAGGATGTTGATCGCATCGATCTCGGCGGGACTCGCGATCGCGACACACCAACCGAGCGCGCGCGCTTGCAGCAACAACGCGAGCCGCTCGCGCTCGGCGGCATCGAGCGTTTTAGAGTCCGCAAGCCCCGCGACGGGATGCGCAGGATCGAGAATGACGGCCGCGGCAACGACCGGTCCCGCCAGCGGCCCACGCCCCGCTTCATCGACACCGACGATCAAACGACGCATGAGGACGAGTCAATCACGCGGACCCTGTGCTCACGGCAACAACTCGATGACCGCTTGAGCGGCGAGCGCCGCGCCATCCCGACGGAGCGCCAGATGGACCTCTGCAAACTCCTGCTCGAGGTTGGCCCAACGAGCCGGCTCCACGAGCCATTCGAGCAGGGCTCGGCCGAGCGTCTCGGGATTCGCGCGTGCTTGGAAAAACTCCGGTACGACTTCGCGACCCACGAGCAAATTCGGCTGTGAGAAAAATCGCACCTTCACGAGACCCAAGCTTTGCAGCAGAAACGCGGTGATCGCGCCCAAGCGATACGCCACCACCATCGGCCGTCGTGTCAGCAAGGTTTCGAGCGTTGCCGTTCCCGAGGCGACGAGAACCACATCGGCTGCGGCGAGCACCTCGCGCGAGCGACCGTCAACGACCGTGACCGGCGTCTGCGACCCGCAGCGCTGCCATTCGGCCTCGAAGCGCTCGCGCGTGGCGGCGCTCGCCATCGGCGCGACGAAGCGCACCCCCGGTCTGCGCGCAGCGAGCCACGCCGCGGCACCCGCAAAGGGCGACGCGAGGCGCGTCACTTCACCGACTCGACTACCCGGCAATATCGCCACGATCTCCCCAGACTCGGGCAAGCCGAGTGCCTCTCGCGCAGCAAGACGATCGCTCTGCAACGGAAACTGATCCGCCAGTGGATGGCCAACGAAGCGCGCAGCGATGCCATGGCGTTCGTAGAACGCAGGCTCGAACGGCAACAAGCACAAGATGCGATCACAAGCCTCGCCGATCTCGTGCACCCGACCCTGTCGCCACGCCCACACCTGCGGACTGACGTATTGCACGGTGCGTATGCCATGCGCTTTAAGTCGACGCGCCATACCCAGATTGAACTCGGGTGCATCGATACCGATGAAAACATCGACGCGACGCGCCCGCAGCTCGCGCAGCAGACGACGTCTCAAAGAAAACAGTCTCGGCAGATGACGCAGGATCTCAATCAGCCCCATGACTGCGAGCTCTTCGCTCGAGGCCAGCGCCTCACAGCCGACCTCGCGCATGCGCGGCCCCGGCACGCCGATGAAGCGCGCGTTCGGCACTCGCTCGCGGATCGCCGCAATCAGCGCTGCTCCGAGGTTATCGCCGGAGGCCTCTCCGGCCACGATCGCAATCAGCGGTGCGGCCTGCGAGGTCATGGATCAGGATCAGCGAATGAGGCTGCGAGTCGAGCGCGCCACGAACTCGACGAAGGGCACGAGTTCCGCTTGCGTGCTCGCCGCATCGCGTAATTTTTCCAGCGCCGCCTCGAGCGGGAGATCCATGCGATACAGCGTGCGGTAAGCATGCTTGATGTTGCGTACCTGCTCGGCCGTGAAACCGCGACGCGACAGCCCCGTGGCGTTGATCGAATGCGGCACGGCCGGATGACCCACTGCCATCACATAGGGCGGCACATCGCGCGTCACGGCGGTGTTGTTGGCAATGAAGGCGTGCGCGCCGATCTTGCAGAACTGGTGCACCCCCGTGAAGCCTGCGAGGATGACGTGATCATCCACCTCGACATGCCCACCCAACGTCGCAAGATTCGCAAACACGCAATGACTGCCCACGATGCAATCGTGCGCGACGTGCGACGACGCCATGAAGAGATTGTCGCTCCCGACGCGGGTGATAGCTTTGTCGTGCGTCGTGCCGCGATTGACCGTCACGTATTCGCGAAACACATTGCGATCACCGATCTCCACACGCGTGGGTTCACCGGCGTATTTTTTGTCCTGCGGGGCATCGCCGATCGAGGCGAACTGAAAAATGCGATTGTGACTGCCGAGCTTGGTCCAACCCGTGACGACGGCGTGCGGCCCGACGATCGTACCTGCACCGATTTCGACATCGGGGCCGATGATGGCGAAGGGACCCACTTCGACGCCCTCGCCCAGTCGGGCGGTCGGCGCGACAACCGCGCGCGGATCGATTCGAATCGACTCGCTCATCAGCCCTGCCCCTTGCCCGTCTCCGGCGCCACCATCAACTCGGCTGATGCCGCTTCCACCTCGCCGACGTAGGCAGCGGCGGAGAACTTCCAGATGCCGCGCATCTGACGGGTCAGCTTTGCCGTGAGGATCAATTGATCACCAGGCTCGACCGGACGCCGAAAGCGCGCCTCGTCGATACCGACAAAGAAAAAGCGCGTCTGCTCATCCGGTACGACACCGGCGGTCACGAAGGCGAGGATGCCGGCCGTTTGCGCCAGCGCCTCAATGATGATCACGCCGGGCATGACGGGACGGTACGGAAAATGACCCGGAAAATACGGCTCGTTATAGGTGACATTCTTCAGCGCGCGGATGTGATCACCCTTGTGGCACTCGAGCACGCGATCGACCAACAAAAACGGATACCGATGTGGCAACTGTTTGAGGATGGCGTTGATATCCAAACTGATGATGTCCTGCTCGCTCACGCTGTCATGCCTCACTCTGCGTCGAATCCCAATGTTTCTCGAGTGCACCGACGCGACGCGCGAGACCATCGATGCGTTTCAAGCGTCCGACGATACGCCGCCACTCAGTCGCACTCTCGGCGGGAATGCCGCCGGAGTAAACCCCGGGCTCTCGGATATCGCCCGTTACGAACGAATAGCCCGTGATGCTCACATCATCGCAAATGCGCAAATGACCGGCGATTCCCACGCCGCCACCGATAAGACACCGCGCACCGACATGCGAACTGCCGGCGAGGCCCGCACAACCCGCGAGCGCCGAGTGCGCACCGATCGTGCAGTTGTGACCGACCTGGACGAGGTTGTCGATGCGAACGCCATCGCCGATGAGCGTATCGTCAAGCGCGCCGCGATCGATGGTGCTGTTGGCGCCGATCTCCACATCGGCACCGATACGCACCGTGCCGACTTGCGGCACGTGCACCCAGCGGCCCTCATCGAGCGCGTTGCCGAAACCCTCAGACCCCACGACAACACCGGCATCGAGCACCGAGCGCGCGCCAATCGTCACGCGCTCTAGCACCGTCACGCGCGCCACCAGACGCACATCCGCGGCGAGCTCGACATCGTCGCCGATGACACAGCCTGGGCCAATGTACGCCCGTGCGCCGATCACCGAGCGCGCGCCAACGACGACCAAAGGTCCGATGTGCGCGCTCGGGTCGACGCGCGCATCCGGATCGACCACCGCCGAGGGGTGCACCCCAGCCGGCGCCATCGCTTTCGGATGCAGCACCGCCGCGATGCGCGCGAAAGCCGCATGTGGATTCTCGGCAAGCAGACAATCGATCGACGACTCGTCGGCAAGCGTCGTCGGCAAAATGATCGCCGCGGCGTTGGCACCGACCAACTCATCGAGACGCTTGGGGTTGGCCAGAAACGCGATGCCCCGCGGACCCGCGCCGGCGACGGTGCCGACGTGATCGACGGGGCGATCGGGGTCACCGCGGAGTGCAAGCCCGAAACGGACTGCCAGATCTCCGAGGGTGACCGTCATCGGCTTGCGCCGGTGAAAAATCAGCGAGTCGCGGGTTTCGGAGCAGCCGCCGCACCACTGCGCGACTGCAAGCTCTGCAGCACGCCCGAGGTGATATCGAGCGCCTGCGTCGCGTAGATCACGCCGTCGGTCACGACGAGATCATAGGCCTGCGCCTTCGCATAATTGCGCGCTTCTTCGATCAGCGTGCGCTGCAGTTTACCCATTTCTTCGTTACGACGCGCGTTGAAGTCGTCGTTGACCTCGGACTGGCGGCGGGCGAGATCACGCTCGCCATCACGCAGTTCTTTCTCGGCGCGCGAAATCTGATCGGCCGTCATCGTTGCGCGATCCTTCACGAGTTTATCGCGCTTGGTCTGCAACGAGGCGGCCTGACCCTGGAGCTCGCGCTGCTTGGTCGCCGCTTCCGTGCGCAGCGATTCGATGAGCGACTTGCCTTGCGGGCTCTCGTCCATGAGTCGACCAAAATCGAGCACGCCGATCTTCGCCTCGGCCAAGGCCGTCGGCGCCGTGAACAGGGTTGCCATGACCGCAAGGGCCGGTACCATCATCTTCAGATTCACACGCATCTCGCTTCGAACCTCTTATCCGAAAAAATTAGAACGCTTGTCCGATCGTGAACTGGAATCGCTCTTCCTCGTCCGCAAACTGCACACCGTCACCTTCGAAGGTGTTGAGTGGCAGCGCATAACTGAAGCGGAAGACACCGAGCGGCGCCAGCCACTGAACGGCAATGCCGGTCGACTGACGCAACTTATCATAGCCGAACTTGTACTCGACCGGCGTGATGCCATCCGCACCCGTGAACTTGTAGAAGTCGGTCGTCGAGAACACGTTGCCGATGTCGAAGAAGATCGACGCACGGGCTGACGCGCGCCACTTCTCAGGCGTCGGAATCAACAGCTCCGCTCGCGCCGTCACCTTCAGGTTGCCACCGTAAGGATTGCCGAAGCTGTCCTTCGGACCGAGACGGCTCTCACGGAAGCCGCGCACCGTATCCGGACCGCCAGCAAAGAAGTTGCGATACGGCGGCGGCGCCGTGGTGTCGCCGAGCTCTTGGCTGTAGCCCACCTCGGCGGCGAACGCCATGGTCCAGCTACCGACGATGGGTACGAACTGCAGGTAGTCGTAGTTGGCCGTCGCATACTGCACGTCGCTGAGCGGCAACGCGTAGCTCAAAGACAAGGAATGACGCATCCCGCGATCGGCAAACAGCGCGCGGTTACGGCTGTCATAGCTCCAACCGATGACGAGGTCATAGCTGTCGAACTGTGTGGTGTCGAGCGTCGTGCCCGGGATCACGAAGCCCTCGCCGTAATCCTGCTCGGGGACGATCTGCTGACGGTAGTCACCGTTGGATTGCACCCACTGCCGCGCCTGCTGCGCACTGCCCTCACCCGTGATCAACGAGGATCTTTGGGCCGACAAGCCGATCCGCAAACCCTGGAACTCCGTGATCGGATAGCCGTAGTCGACGCCGATGGAGAGCGACTCAGACGAGAAGTCGGACGAGGCGGACACGAACTGCGTCACGTCGCGATACGTGAAAGACAAGGTGCGCGCGACGCCATCGATATTGGTGTACGGGTCGGTGTGCGAAATGCCGTAGACCTTGGAATATCGACCCGAGTTCAAATCGAGCGAGACGCGCTGACCGGTGCCGAGAAAATTACTGTCGGCATAGTTACCGTTGAGGATGAAGGACTGCGACTCCGAGTAGCCGATACCGCCGCCCAACTGTGCCGACGGACCTTCCTTGATCTCGAACTCCACATCCACGAGATCCGCGGATCCCGGCACGGGCTTCGTCTCGGACTCGACCTTCTCGATATACGGCAGACGCTGTAGACGCTGTTTGGAGCGCTCAACGAGCATGTTCGAGAGCCAACCGCCTTCGAGCTGACGCATCTCGCGACGCAGCACTTCGTCGTTGATCTTGGTCACGCCGTTGAAGACGATGTGCCGCACGTAAACACGATTGCCCGGTTCGACGAAGAACGTGATACCGACCTCGTTCTTGCCTTCGATCGGTGTGGGCACGGGATCGACTTTCGCGAACGCGTAGCCTTCGAGACCGAGTCGGTTCTGCAACAGCTCCTGCGTACTCGTGATGTCTTTCTTGGAATAGGTCTCGCCCGACTTAACGAGCAAATAATTCTTGAGTTCCGACTCGGGCACGACGAACGTACCCGCAAGCTTGATTTCACCGAGCTTGAAGACCTCACCCTCATTCACGTTCACGGTGATGAAGATGTCGTCCTTCTCGGGCGCGATCGCAACCTGCGTGGACTCGATATCGAAGTTCGCATAGCCGCGATCCATGTAATAGGAGCGCAGCTTCTCGAGATCACCCTGTAAAGATTCACGCGAGTACCGATCGTCCTGACGATACCAAGACAACCAGTTCGGCGTCTTGAGCTCGAAATCTTCGAGAACGTCTTCCTCGGTGTACGTTTTGTTGCCAACCAGGTTGATCTGGCGGATGCGGGCGCGCTTGCCTTCTTTGATATCGATCTTCACGCGTACACGGTTATCGGCCAACTCCTCGACTTCGGTCGCGATCCGCACCGCGTATTTGCCGCGGCTGAAATACTGATCGGTGAGGTATTGCTTGACGTCCTCGAGCACCGAGCGATCGAAGGTCTTGCCGGTGGCCAGACCCACGTTGCGCAGGCTCTTGGTCAGATCCTCGGTCTTGATGTCCTTGTTGCCCTTGAGCTCGAAGCTCTCGATCGAGGGGCGCTCCAGCACGGCGACGATCAACGTGCCCTCTTCGAAGCGCAGTTCGACATCACGGAAAAAACCGGTGTCGTAGAGCGCGCGTATCGCCTCGCGCACGCGCTGCTGCGTGATGCGATCACCGATGTTCACGGGCAGGTAGTTGTAAACCGTACCCTCCGAAACTCGTTGCAGGCCCTCGACGCGGATATTGTCGACCCGCAGTGTGGGCGGGTCTTGAGCCATCGCAGCGGTCGCTACGATCGAGAAAAGCACACCGACGATCAATCTGGAGAAAAGCGACAAGTGAGACCCCTGGTCAGCCGAACTGCCGAGCGAAATCATTGAAGAGCGCGATGCCCATGAGCATCACGAGCAAGGCGACACCGACCTGCTGACCGATGGCCTGCAAGCGATCCGACAGTGGCGAGCCGCGTACCCACTCGGCCAACTGATAGACGATCTGACCGCCATCGAGGATGGGAATCGGCAACAGATTCAGAAAACCGAGGCTGAGCGAAATCACCACCAGAAACCCCAAGAACTCGGCCAGCCCGCTGCGAGCAGAGTCGCCAGCGTATTCAGCGATCGAGATCGGGCCCGAAAGATTCTTCAAAGAAACCTGACCGAAGATCATGCGCCAGAACATCTTGGCCTGCAGCACGGTCATATCCCAAGCGCGCACACTCGCCTCAGCCACGGCCTCGAGCGGTCCGAAACGCACGACCTCGATCATCGAGGCGGGCCACGGCGGCGGTGGCGGGGTCTGGATACGGATACGACCGACTTCGCGTCCCTCGATCAGATCAGCGGTGGTCGTCACCACCGTGCTGCCCTGCACGCCCGCTCGCTCGTAGATCACGGAAAAGGCGCGATTGGGGCGTACCGAGATCGCTTCGACGAGCATCGGGAAATCCGTGATCTCGACGCCGTCGACGGCGACGATGCGATCACCCGAGAGCAAACCCGCCACATCGGCAGGACCACCAGCATCCGCCTTGCCGATCACCGCAGGAATCGGCGGCGACCAGAAACGCATACCGATCCCGGGCAGCAGCGCCGCGGGCTCCGTCAAGGCGCGGCGTACTTCCGGATCGTCAATCCGCAGTTGCAGATCGCGCAACTCAGCGTCGCCGCGTCGCACCCGCAAGTCGATCGGCCCACTCTCGCTCATGCCTTCGATCAAACCGAACAGCACGTCCGTCTGGTTGCTCACCGACTTGCCTTCGACGGCGACGATCACATCGTTGCTCTGCAAACCGGCTTGGGCCGCGACGGAATCTGCCACCACGCGACCGACGACCGGTCGCACTTCGGGCGAACCGGACACCCAGAGCATCGCGGCGAGCACGATGATGGCAAAGAAAATATTGAAGGCAGGACCTGCGAGCAGCACGAGGATGCGCTCCCACGGCTTCTTGCGCGTGAACGAGCGTGCGAGATCCTCGGGCGGCACCGGGCCTTCGCGCTCATCGAGCAGTTTCACGTAGCCGCCCAAAGGCCACATCGCAAAGACGTATTCCGTGCGATCGGCGCCCGCGGTCTTCTTCCAGAGCGGTGTGCCGAAACCGACCGAGAATCGCAGCACTTTGAAACCGAGCTTGCGGGCGACCCAATAGTGACCAAACTCGTGGATGGTCACGAGCAGGCTGACGGCTACGATGAAGCCGGCTAAGGTCCAAATGAGATCCATCGTTCGCCTCCTCGCGGTGTTAGACCGCCACCCCAGCCGTACGACTCAACTGCCGCAAAGCACTCTCGCGCGCTGTGGCATCCGCCGCCAGCACGACACCGAGGTCGGAGGCCGCACCGGTGGGCGCCGTCGCCAACACCGCCTCAATGACCCGGGCGATCCCCGCAAAGTTCAACCGGCCTTCGAGGAACGCCGCCACCGCAACCTCATTGGCTGCATTCAACACCGTGGGCGCGAGCCCCCCCGCCACCGCCGCCTCGCGAGCGAGGCGCAGACAGGGGAAGCGCGCCATATCGGGCGCCTCGAACTGCAGACTCCCGGCCCGCACCAAGTCGAGAAATTGTACACCGGAGTCAAGGCGCTCCGGCCATCCGAGGGCATAGGCAATCGGGGTGCGCATATCCGGTGAACCCAGTTGCGCGAGCATCGAGCCGTCGATGTATTCGACGATCGAATGCACCAGGCTCTGACGGTGCACGACCACCTCGACCTGCTCGAGCGACAAGCCGAAGAGGATGCGCGCCTCGATGACCTCGAGGCCCTTGTTCATGAGGGTTGCCGAATCGACCGAGATCTTGCGACCCATCACCCATTTCGGGTGCTTGCAGGCCTGCTCGGGCGTCGCCACAGCGATCTGCTCGGCGGACCAATCGACGAACGGCCCGCCCGATGCCGTAAGCAAAATGCGTCGCACACCCGCGGGTGCCACGCCCGTTCGAGAGCCCACCGGCCAACACTGAAAAATCGCATTGTGCTCGCTGTCGATCGGCAACAAGATCGCACCGGAGTGGCTCGCCGCCTCGACGAACAGCGAGCCCGCCATCACCAGCGGCTCCTTGTTGGCGATCATCAGGCGCTTGCCAGCGCGAGCGGCGGCGAGCGATGAGGCGAGCCCCGCAGCACCCACGATACCCGCCATCACGTAGGGCGCTTCGGGCAGTGTCGCGATCGCATCGAGAGCCGACACACCCGCATGCACTTGCGTCGGCAAACCCTCTGCACGGATGGCCGACTGCAACTGACCCGCGGCATCGGCATCGACCAACACCGCGTGCGCAGGCTTGAACTGGCGGCACTGCGCAAGCAACTTGGTCGCATTGCAATGCGCGCCGAGCGCGACGACGTGGAATCGATCCGGGTGACGCGCGATGACATCGAGCGTGTTGTCACCGATGGTGCCCGTTGATCCGAGCACCACGACACCGATCGGTGCGCCCATCTCGGGCTGCGAACTCACTCGCTGAACCCCGGTGCGAGCGCCGCGCCGATCAAGCCCGCTTTGAGCAAACCCAACACCAGCAGCGGCACACCGGCGGTGAGGCTGTCGAGACGATCGAGCAAGCCACCATGACCGGGGAACAAGCGGCCACTATCTTTGAGCCCCGAATGACGCTTCATCAAGCTCTCGATCAGATCACCAACCACCGAGAACGCCGCCGCGCCGAGCGCGAGCAACATGATCGACAGCACCGGCCACCCGAGCCAGCGTGAACCCATAAAGGCCACGAGCACCGAGACGATGAACCCACCGATGACCCCTTCCCAGGTTTTGCCCGGTGAGACCTGCGGTGCGAGCTTGGTCTTGCCCCAGGCGTGACCGGCGAAATACGCGCCGACATCGGCGGCCATCACGATGAGCAACACAAACACCAACAAGGCGGCGCCATTCGGCTCGAGTCGCAATCGAGCCAACGCCACACCCGCCGGCACCAACGCGCACACGCCGGCAACGGCCGCCGAGATCGCACCGCCTCGCTGCGGCGCGAGCATGATCCAAAGCAAAGCGATCAGCCACCATGCACAAGCGCCGAGCAGCAACAGTGAGAACGACTCGACACTCGCGCTGAGCGACCAAGCCGCGACCAAACCGAGTGCGATGAGCAACACATAGGCCACTCGGATCGGACGGCGATCCTGATGCAGGAAGGCCGACCATTCCCAAGCTCCACCCAATATCGCCAATGCGACGATGACGATCGTCGCCCAGGCGGGCGCGAGAAATACCAACGCAACCAACAGCGCGAACAACACGAGTGCCGTGATCAAACGTTGCTGCAGACCGACCGGCTTGAGACTCACGGGCGAGGCTCCTCGCGCACTTGCGTACCCGTGAGACCAAAGCGTCGCTCACGACCGCGGAAATCCTCGATGGCCTCGGCCAAGATCTCGGCGTTGAAATCGGGCCACAACGCATCAGTGAAAAACAGCTCGGCGTAGGCGATGTTCCAGAGCAAAAAATTGCTGATGCGGTGATCGCCACCGGTGCGAATGAAAAGATCAGGATCCGGCAGGTCGGCGAGCTGCAGCTCGCGCGCAAACCGCTCTTCGTCGATATCGGCCGCTCTGATCGCACCCCTGGCCGCCTGCGCGGCCAAGCGCCTGGCCGCTTCGATGACATCCCAACGACCGCCGTAGCTCACCGCCACCTGTAACTGCAGACCGGTGTTGCCCGCGGTCAGTGCTTCCGCTTCGGCAATACGCTGCTGCAACCCCACCGCGAGACGCTGCCGATTACCGATGATGCGCAAGCGCACGCGGTTCGAGTGCAACTCCTGCACTTCGCGCTCGAGGGCTTCCATGAAGAGCCCCATCAGCGTCGAGACTTCCGTCTCGGGACGTCGCCAATTCTCGCTCGAGAAAGCAAACAACGTCAGCGCACCCACGCCCAAGCGCGCGCACTCCCGGATGGTCGCACGCACCGGTTCGATACCGGCGTGATGACCTGCGGTGCGCGGCTCGCCACGGGCTTCGGCCCAACGGCCGTTGCCGTCCATGACGATCGCAATATGCGCGGGGACGGACATGCGGGAGGCTCCTGCCTCAGACCTGCATGATTTCCTTTTCTTTGGCCGAGAGCACCTGGTCGATCTCGGCCACGTGCTTGTCGGTCAGCTTCTGGATTTCTTCCTGCGCCTTCTTTTCCTCATCCTGGCTGATGAGCTTTTCTTTGAGCGCTTCCTTTACATCTTGCAACACGTCGCGACGCACGTTACGCACGGCCACACGGGCATTTTCCGCATCACCACGAACCACCTTGGTGATGTCGCGGCGACGCTCCTCGGTGAGCGGCGGCAACGGTACGCGGATCACCATGCCGGCGGTGTTCGGGGTGAGTCCGAGCTCGGACTTGTAGATCGCTTTTTCGATGGCTTGGACAGCGCCCTTGTCCCAAGGCGAGATCACGAGCGTGCGGGCATCCTCGACGCTGATGTTGGCGAGCTGCTGCAACGGGCTCTCGTTACCGTAGTAATCGACCCGCAAGTTCTCGACGAGGCTCGGATGCGCGCGGCCCGTCCGCAGCTTTTTGAGATCGGCTTGGAACTGCAGCACGCACTTGCCCATGCGGGTGGTGGCATCTTTCTTGAAATCGTCGATCATAACGGAACCTTCCTGAAAATAGCGGTTTGATTCAACTCGTCGCGCGCAACGTTGTCAGGCGTTGCGCACGACCGTGCCGATGCTCTCGCCCTGCACGATGCGCAACAAGTCGCCGGCGTTGCCGAGATTGAACACCTGCAACGGCAAGTTGTTATCGCGACACATGACGATGGCCGTGGCGTCCATGACATTCAAGCGCTCATCGAGCACGCGGTCAAAGGTCAACGTCGGGTAGCGCACGGCCGAAGGGTCCTTGACGGGATCGGCCGAGTAAATACCATCCACCTTGGTGGCTTTGACGAGCAATTCCGCACCGATCTCGATCGCCCGCAACGAGGCGGCGGTGTCGGTGGTGAAGAACGGATTACCGGTGCCCGCGGCGAACAACACCACACGCCCCTTTTCGAGGTGGCGCACGGCGCGGCGGCGGATGTATTCCTCGCAAACTTCATTGATGCGGATCGCCGACATCACGCGCGCATGCGTGCCGATCGCTTCGAGCGCATCCTGCATCGCCAGACAGTTCATCACGGTGGCGAGCATGCCCATGTGATCGCCCGCGACGCGATCCATCCCGGCCCGCGCGAGACCCGCGCCGCGGAAGATGTTGCCACCCCCGATCACCACCGCCACTTCCACGCCGAGCGCCAGGATCTCCTGGATCTCGAGTGCAATCCGCTTGATGATCACCGGGTCGATGCCGTATTCCCCGCTGCCCATCAACGCCTCGCCCGAGAGCTTGACGAGAACGCGCTTGTAACGGATTGACTGTGTCGACATCGTCCGTCTCCTCTTGCAGAAAACCCCGCCGGGGCGGGGTTTTCGTTGTCACGACCGGAGCGGGTTATTTTCCGCTGCTGGCCTTCACCTGGGCCATCACTTCGCCCACAAAGTCGTCCTGCTTCTTCTCGATGCCCGCTCCGACCTCGAAGCGTTGGTAGGCCTTGATCTCGGCCTTGGCGGCTTTCAGCAGTTTCTCGATGGTCTGATCCGGATCCTTGACGAAAGGTTGACCCAACAGAGCCTTCTCGTTGAGCGTCTTGCGGATCCGGCCTTCGACCATCTTGGCGACGATATCCGCGGGCTTGCCCTCGGCGAGCGCCTTCTCGGTCTCGATCTCGCGCTCTTTGGCAACGAGATCTGCAGGCACATCGGCCGACGAGAGGAACTCGGGGTTGCTCGCTGCCACATGCATGGCCAGATCGTGGGCGAGCGCGGCATCGCCGCCCTCGATCGCGACCAAGGCGCAGATGCGCGTGCCGTGCCGATACGCACCTAAGAAACCGGTGGAACTCAGAGTGGCGTGACGACGCACGGTGATGTTCTCACCGATCTTGGCGATCAACGCTCGACGACGCTCGTCGATGGTTTCCCCAGCGGCGAGTGTGTTTGCAATCAACGCCTCGACATCAGCTGCACCCGCGGTGAGCGCGACCTTGGCGACATCGGCCGAAAAGCCTTGAAAATCAGCCTCGCGCGCAACGAAATCGGTTTCGCAGTTCACTTCGACCATCGCCGCCGATTTACCATCAGCCGATTTCTCGAGGGCCACGACACCTTCGGCAGCAACGCGAGCCGCCTTCTTGTCGGCCTTTGCGAGACCTTGCTTGCGCATCAACTCGGCAGCGGCGTCGAGATCCCCGTGGGTCTCGACCAGCGCCTTCTTGCATTCCATCATGCCGGCACCCGTGCGTTCACGGAGCTGCTTGACGGCTTCTGCGGTCACAGTCATCGCTCAACCCCTCCGGCGCGGCGCGCCCGCCGGGCTGGCCTTGCGGCGCGGCGCCGAGGCGCTGGCGGCCGGGGCGACTTCACCATCGGCAGCCTCGGGAATATCCAGTTCGACTTCAGCGCCTGCCGCCACTTCAGCCGGAGCCGGTGCGGCCACGGCAGCGACCGGGCGACGACGAGCCATCTGCGGAGCCGGGCCGCGACGCGGCGCACCCCGACCCGGCGCTTCGCGACGCGGCTTGCCACGCGCGGCCTTCGGTTTCGGATTGCCGTTCTCGTCGAGCTCGACGAATTCATCATCGCCCGAGACGGTCAGAGTCGGAGCGGTCGAACGACCCTCGAGAATCGAGTCGGCGATACCACCAGCGTAGAGCTGGATGGCGCGCATCGCGTCATCGTTGCCCGGCACAAGGTAATCGACCCCATCGGGCGCGCAATTGGTATCGACGATTGCAACGACCGGGATGCCGAGCTTGTTGGCCTCGTGGATCGCGATTTTTTCGTGACCGACATCGACCACGAAAATCGCATCGGGGAGCGACTCCATGTCCTTGATACCGCCCAGTGAGCGCTCGAGTTTGTCCATCTCGCGACGGAGCATCGTGCCCTCTTTCTTGCCGCGGCGATCGAGCGACCCGTTCGCCTTCATCTCGGTGAGATCAGCCAAGCGCTTGATCGACTGGCGCACGGTCTTGAAGTTCGTGAGCATGCCACCCAACCAACGTTGGTTGACGAACGGCATACCGGCACGAACAGCTTCTTTTTGGATCGGCTCGCGAGCCGAACGCTTGGTGCCGACGAACAGCACCGTCCCGCCATCGGCGGCAACACCCTGGATGAAGCGCGCGGCTTCCGCAAACAGCGGCTGCGTCTTCTCGAGGTTGATGATGTGAATCTTGTTTCGCTCTCCGAAAATGTATTCCGCCATTTTCGGGTTCCAGAAGCGGGTTTGGTGTCCGAAGTGGACACCCGCTTCCAGCATCTGTCGCATGGACACGCTGGACATCAGTCTCTCCTTGTCGGGTTGGGCCTCCGCACATCCCCGGTTGCCATCCCGCCGAAGCGGAACACCCAGCAACCGATTTAACGATGCGCGTGTGGGTTGGTTTACGTTGCCAAAAAAGGCCGCGCTTTATACCATGCAGGTCCCGTAAAAACAACGCTTTACGGGCCCACCCAAGATGCCCGTGACCCTCAAATCCCCCGAAGAGCAACAGATGATGCGCGAGGCCGGCCGTTTGGCCGCCGAAGTGCTCGACATGATCGGTCAACACGTCAAACCCGGCGTGACCACCGAAGAGCTTGACCGTCTCTGTCACGAACACATCGTGCAGATCCAGCAGGCCGTGCCGGCGAACCTCAATTACCGGGGCTTTCCGAAGACCATCTGCACCTCCGTCAACCACGTGGTGTGCCATGGCATCCCGGGCGATAAACGCCTGAAGGACGGCGACATCATCAACATCGACGTCACCGTCATCCGCGACGGATTCCACGGCGATACGAGTCGCATGTACTTCGTCGGCAAGCCACCGGTGCAAGCGCAGCGCCTGGTCGAAACCTGTTTTGAAGGTATGTGGCGCGGCATCCGTATCGTTGCCCCAGGCAAGCGCTTGGGCGACATCGGGCATGCGATCCAAAGCTACGTCGAGAGCGAAGGCTTCTCAGTGGTGCGCGAATACTGCGGTCATGGTATCGGCAGGGTGTACCACGAGGACCCACAGGTGCTGCATTACGGCGACCCCGGTACGGGTCTCGAACTGCGCCCGGGCATGACCTTCACCATCGAGCCGATGATCAACGCCGGCAAGCGCCACGTGAAACTGCTACCGGATGGTTGGACGGTCGTCACCAAAGATCATTCCCTCTCGGCACAATGGGAGCACACGGTCCTCGTGACCGACAGTGGCTTCGAAGTGCTGACTGAAGGTGCCGAGGCGCGCCGCGAGGCCGCCTGATGCCGCTCACCGCGCTGCTCGACGCCCTGCCCAATCGCCTGCGTGAAGCCGGCGATACGGCCGAAGCCTACGCGGCAGCACTGCGCGAGGCGCAAGCACGTCTCAAAGAATTGTTCGAAACCGACGAGCCGGTCGAGACGCTGGTTCGCGCGCGCGCGAAACTGATCGACGCCGTTCTAGCTGAAGCCTGGCGCAGCCAGCTCGTCGCCCATGATGCCGACTGGGCCCTCGTGGCCGTCGGCGGTTATGGCCGCGGCGAACTCCATCCCGCCTCCGACGTCGACATCCTCGTACTCGTCCCCGCAGCCACGGATGAATCGGCTCGTCGCGCGCTCGAGCAGTTCGTCGCTTTTCTTTGGGACATCGGTCTCGAAGTCGGTCACAGCGTGCGCACCATCGAGCAATGTCACGAGGAGGCTGAGAAAGACGTCGGTATCATGACGACGTTGATCGAAGCACGTCGCCTAGCCGGATCCGAAACACTAGTGGCCGGGATGCGTGCCGCACTCGCGCCGGAGGAGATTTGGCCGGTGCGCGAGTTCTTCGACGCGAAGGTGCGCGAGCAGAACGACCGTCACCTCAAGGCCAACGACACCGCCTACAACCTCGAACCCAATGTTAAAACCGGTCCAGGCGGATTACGCGATATCCAGACGATTGCCTGGGTCGCCAAGCGCCACTTCGGCGCCGAGACGCTCGATGATCTGGTCGAACTCGGCTTTCTCACACCCGCCGAACTGCGCCGCTTGCAAAGTGCCCAGTCTTTTCTTTGGAAAGTGCGCTTCGCGCTGCACAGTATCACCGGTCGGCGCGAAGATCGGCTGCTGTTCGATCATCAGATGAAGCTCGCGCGTATCTTCGGCTACGAAGATGCCTCGTTCACGCTCGCGGTCGAGCAACTCATGCAGCGCTATTACCGAACCGTGATGGATGTCTCGCTGCTGAACGAACTGCTGCTGCAACTCTTTCGCGAAGCGATCCTCGATGAGAGCTCGGCACCCGAACCGCTCAACCCGCGCTTTCAGGTTCGTAACGGCTATCTCGAAGCGCTGCACGATGAGATCTTCGTGCGCCAGCCCGCGACGCTGCTCGAGGTGTTTGCCTTGCTGCAGCAAAATCCGGCGATCCAGGGCGTGCGCGCCCATACCATCCGCGCCATCGTCAAAAATCTCTGGCTGATCGACGAAGAGTTTCGGCAGAACCCGAAGAACCATCGGCTCTTCCTCGAGATTCTGCGGGCGCCTGCGGGAGTCACCAACGAACTGCGCCGCATGAACACCTACGGCGTGCTCGGGCGCTACATTCCCTCGTTCGGGCGCATCGTCGGCCGGATGCAGTACGACCTCTTCCATGCTTATACGGTCGATGCACACACGCTGTTCGTGGTGAGCAACCTGCGCCGCCTCGCATTGCCGAGATTCGATCATGAGTTGCCGAATCTCTCGCGCATCATGCAATCCTTGCCGCGCCCTGAAATTGCCTATTTGGCGGCGCTCTTCCACGACATCGCCAAAGGCCGCGGTGGCGATCACTCGGATCTCGGCGCGGTCGACGCCGAAGCGTTTTGCCTCGAACAAGGACTGACTCGTTACGATGCGCGCCTGGTTGCGTGGCTCGTGCGCAATCACCTGTTGCTGTCACTCACGGCACAAAAGCAAGACATCTCCGATCCTGATGTCATCAACGCGTTCGCTCGCCTCGTGGGCGACGAAACACATCTCGACTATCTCTACGTGCTCACCGCAGCGGATGTGCGCGCGACCAATCCGCGCCTGTGGAACTCTTGGAAAGCCTCGCTCTTCGCCGAGTTTCATGATCGCGTGAAGCACGCGCTGCGCCGCGGCCTCGAAACGCCGATCGACCAGGATGAGCTCAAGCGCGCCAATCAGCTCGATGCGCGCGAGTTGCTCGCTGCCACCCGCGTTGCTGATGCCGATATCGATCGCGTGTGGATGATCCTCACGGATACCTATTTTTTGCGGCACACGCCGCAGGAGATCGTGTGGCACACCCGCGTGCTGCTCGAGCGGGATCACGAGGGCGACGATCCGGTGGTTTCCCTACAAGCCGAGAGCGAGCGCGGGACGACGGCGATCATGACTTACGCTCCTCACCGCGCCCACGGCTTCGCTCGGACCACGGCGGTGCTCGACCAACTCGGACTCAACATCATCGATGCGCGCATCACGCCGACGCAGGATGGCAATAGCATCGACTTGTATCACGTGCTCGAAGAAGACGGCACGCCGATCTCCGATGTCGAACGTCATGAAGAAATCGAGCGCGCGCTGCGCCGCTCGCTGGCCGCGCCGCGCGATGCCACCATGGGCGTGTCACGCCGTGCGCCGCGTCAGGTGCGCATGTTCAACACGCCGACCCAGATCCAAATCAATGTCGATGAGCGCAACCATCGCTCGGTGCTCGAGATCATCGCGGGCGATCGACCGGGTCTCTTGTGTGACATCGGCAAGGTCATGATGGAAGAGCGGATCGATCTGCTGGCTGCGAAAATCATGACTGTCGGTGAGCGCGCCGAAGACGTGTTCTATGTCAGTGATCACGATCACGGGCCGCTACCCGCTGCCACGGCCGCGCGTCTGATCGCTCGACTGACAGATGCCTTGAATCAGCGCCGCGCGGCATGAATCCGCAGCTTGCCGAACTTCAGGCTTATCCGTTCGAGAGATTGGCCAAGCTGAAACAGGGGGTCGTGCCGCCCGCACACCTAGCGCACATCCCGCTCTCGATCGGCGAGCCCAAGCACGCACCACCGGATTTCGTGCTGCAAGTTTTGCGCGACTCACTCGCGGGACTCGGCCAGTATCCATCGACCGTGGGGCTACCGGAGTTGCGCGCCGCCTGCGCCCGTTGGCTCGAGCGACGCTTTGGTCTCGGTGCGATGTGCGTCGGACTCGATGCCGTGCTGCCGGTCAACGGCACTCGTGAGGCACTCTTTGCCGTTGCGCAAGCTGTGATCGACCCGGATCGCAGCGAAACATCGGCGAGCCACCGCTCAGCCGACAGACCGCGCGTCGCGATGCCGAACCCGTTTTACCAAATTTACGAGGGCGCCGCGTTGCTCGCCAGCGCGACGCCCTATTTCTTTGATACGCCTGCGGGCAACGGCTTCCTACCCGACCTCGATGCGATCCCCGCCGCCGTTTGGGATCGGGTGCAGCTGCTGTATCTGTGCTCGCCCGGCAACCCGGGTGGCGCGGTGATGTCGATCGATCTACTCAGGCGCGCGATTGAGCTCGCCGACAAGCACGACTTCATCATCGCCTCGGATGAGTGTTACGCCGAGCTCTACACCGACGAAGCCAACCCGCCACCGTCGTTGTTGAACGCCGCGCTCGCAGCGGGCCACTCGAATTTCGAGCGCTGCGTGGTGTTCCACAGCCTCTCCAAGCGCTCGAGTCTGCCCGGGCTGCGCTCTGGCTTCGTCGCCGGCGACCTAACTGTGTTGCGTGACTTCCTGCTCTATCGCACCTATCACGGCTGCGCGATGCCAGTACCGACGCAGTTCGCGAGCATCGCAGCGTGGAACGACGATGACCATGTCAAAGCCAACCGCGCGCTCTACCGCGAGAAATTTGCTCGCGTGTTGCCCATCCTCGCGCCGCATCTCCAAGTCGAGCAGCCTGCCGGGGGCTTTTATCTCTGGCCCGATGTAGGTGGCGATGACACCGTCTTCACGCGCGAGCTCTTTGCGAGACACAACGTCACTGTCGTACCGGGCTCATACCTTGCTCGCCCGACTCGTCACGGACTGAGTGATTCGAGTGGCCACAACCCTGGCGTGGGTCGGGTGCGTATTTCGCTCGTTGCGAATCTCGAAGATTGCGTCACGGCTGCCGAACGCATCGCCGATTTCGTCCAAGAATTTCAATCTCAGGGAAGATCATCATGACCAACCACACTGAACTCAAGTCGCTGATCGAGACGGCTTTTGAAGCCCGCGCCGAGATCACACCGAAGAGCGTGTCGCGCGAACTACGCGTGGGGCTCGATGAAGCGCTCGATCTGCTCGATAGTGGCAAGGCGCGCGTCGCCGAGAAAATCGACGGTCGCTGGCAAGTGCACGAGTGGCTTAAGAAGGCCGTGTTGCTCTACTTTCGAGCCAACGACAATCGCGTCATCGAAGGCAGCTACACCCGCTTCTTCGATAAAGTGCCGCTGAAATACTCCGCCTGGGACGAGAACGCGCTGCGCGCCAGCGGCAATCGCGTCGTGCCCCACGCCTTGGTGCGTAAGGGCAGCTTTATCGGGCCCAACGTCGTGCTGATGCCCTCGTACGTGAACATCGGTGCCTATGTTGACTCGGGAACCATGGTCGACACGTGGGCGACGGTCGGCTCCTGCGCCCAGATCGGCAAGAACGTGCATCTGTCCGGCGGTGTCGGCATCGGCGGCGTGCTCGAACCACTGCAAGCTTCGCCCACCATCATCGAGGATAACTGCTTCATCGGCGCTCGCTCGGAGGTGGTCGAAGGCGTCATCGTCGAAGAGAGTTCGGTGATCTCGATGGGCGTGTTCATCGGTCAAAGCACGCGCATCTACGACCGAGAAACCGGTCTGATTCTGCAAGGCCGCGTACCGGCGGGCTCGGTCGTGGTGCCGGGTAACTTGCCGTCAAAGGACGGCAGTCATTCGCTCTACGCCGCGATCATCGTGAAGAAGGTCGACGCGCAAACACGCGCGAAGACCTCCATCAACGATTTGCTGCGCTCGACCGACTGAGCGGCCGCCCGCCGCTCTAGTCAACCCGCTTAGAAGCTTGCCGAGATCGAAGCCGAGAACTTCACGCCGCTGTCGTAGCGGTTGAAGAACACCTTGTTGTCACCGCGCTCTTGAAATTCCTCGTACTCGGTTTCGAGCAGGTTGCGGGCCTCGAACTTCAGTTCGAGATCCTGACCGAACCAGTTCACGCCCTGTCGAACGACGAAGTCAATGTTAATACCGGGTGATTCAACGACATCCGGCAGGCCAGCTCCGCCGCGGCTGAACGCTCGGTCACTCGCGTACGAGATCAGCAGCGTCTGTTGTGAGAGCGTCTCGCGATCCTCAAGACCGATCTGGAAGTTCACGAGATGCTCCGATTGACCCGTGAGGGACGATCCGGAGGTAAAAAAGTTTGTGGCGGGCTGCGGCGCAATACCGAAGAACTCGACTAAATCATTTTGCGATGTCTCGATCTCGGATCGTGACCACGTGTAGTTCCCAATCAGCACGCCGCGTCGCGAGGCGAAAAATGGCGTGTCGAACACGAGATCCATGTCAACATACTTCTGCGACTCGACCTCAACACCCACTAGATTAGCTTTCGGTGCGTTCGCATAGCTTGTAAATGGTGTGTTGTCGTTGAAGGTCGTGAACGTTTCGATGGGACGCTCAATACCCTTATAAAACGCTGCGATAGCTAAACGCTGTTCTGGCGCAAAATACCATTCGTAGCGCAACTCAGCGTTGGTGAACTCACTGTCAACCAACAGCGGATTGCCGCGGTACGACCGATTCGACTCCGGATCGAAGTAAGCCTGCAACATCAGCTCGCGGAACTGCGGACGCGCGACCGTCTTCGAGCCGTTCAGGCGTAGCTGCATGTTGTCGCCGAACTTGTAGGTCAAGGTCAGCGCCGGGAGCACGTAGTCGTTATCCAAATTCGTGCCGGCCTCCGACGTGGACGCCACCGTGAACACCTTCAGCGGCGAGACTTTTTGTTCGCCTTGTTCGTACCGGGCGCCGATGCTGAGCTCGAGACCATCGCTGAGCTCCGTCTGCAGCTGCGCGTAGGCCGCTTGAGTTTCGAGCGAAGCCGTGAAGGCCGGGTCGGTCTCGGTCGATTCGACGAGCCCGATACCGAAGTAATCGACCACCGCCGCGCCGAGCAAATAATCCGGACGCAGCAAGGAAACCCCCGAGAGGAAGCTCGAGGGCGCCAACATCAGGAACTCGCGGCGCTCGGAGTCACGCTCGGTCTTGCCATATTCGATACCACCCGAAAGCACGGTCGTCGGGGAGACTTTGTAGGTCAGATCGACGCCGTAAGAAAACAGATCTTCTTCGAGGTCCGAGAACGTAATTCGGCCATAGCCCGTCTGACCATTGTCGAGGCGATTGATGAAATAGTTGCCATACGGGCTCGCCGCGATATTCGACTTCGAATAGCCCATGCCAAGTTCGAACGGCGCCTCACGCGTCGATTTGGCGAGCGCCACTCGCGTATCGACCTTCAACGGTTCGAAATTGAATCCGGCACTCAGCTGAGAAGACCACAACTGGCGCTCGTACCAACCCGTCTCCTGCTCGAGAAAATCGAAGGTCGGGCGCTGGTTGTTCTGCTTGCCCTCCGCAAGACTCGTGCGCTTCAAGGTGTCACGGACGATCAGGTTGGTCCAACGGACGCGGTGCCCGTCACCATATTCGTAACCGATGCCGGCCAGACCGTTGACGACGATGCGATTCTCACTCGCCACCTTACGATAGTCCTTGTCTAACTGAGAGAGGTCGGCATTCGCCGGGTTTTGCTCAGTGATGTCCTTTGTCCGCCAGGCGTTGCTATACCCGGCGGTTGCGATCAAGCCCAGTTCACCATCGCCCACCGGTACCGAAGTGCCGCCCGTGATGCTGCCGGAGAAATTCGCCGGCATCTCATCAAGGCGCTGTACCAGCCCCGTGCGGGTGTTGACGAGTTGCTTGGCGATCGCACCGGTGTTGACCTTGCCCGAGCTCATCCGCTCGCCACTGGCAAAGAACGCCGCTAGCGCCGGCGGAACGTCACGCACACCGCTGTCTTTACCCGAAGGATCCCACTTGCTGCCGAAATGCGAATAACCAATCTGACCGGTCGTCTCGCTGTCACCGCTCGTGCCGAAACCCACCTTGACGAACGGCTCTTTGGGCACCGCGAGTGTCGTGATGTTGATCAACCCGCCGCCGAACTCGCCCGGCATGTTGGCCGAGTAGCTCTTTTGCACGAGTGACGAGGCGACGATGTCGGTCGGGAAAATATCGAGCGGCACGGCGCGGCGCAGTGGCTCCGGGCTCGGCAGCGGCGAACCGTTCAAAAAAGCTTGCGAGTAGCGATCACCGAGGCCGCGAACATAGACGAAGCCGTTGCTGGCCACGCTCAAACCCGTCACGCGACTCAGGGCGCCCGCGACGTCGCCGTCACCGGTTCGGGCGATGTCCTCGGCCGAGAGCACCGAGATGACCTGCGTCGTGGCTTGCTGGATGTTGCGGTCACCGCGTCGGCCGACGATCACGATCTCGCCCGCGATGTCGATATCGACCACTTCCTCGACGACTTCCTCCGCCGCAGGCGCCGGAGCGGCTTGCTCGGCAGGCGGTGGTGCCTCTTGGGCGGCAGCGAGGGGAACAGCGAATGCTGCGACGAGCAACAGCATTCTTTGACGGGCAAGCAGGTGGTCCATGATCGTCCTCAAGTTCGTCAGCAGTCTTCCACCGAGTGGGTCACGGTCGGACGACCGCGACCCACCATTCGGATCGATGTCCGTGCCTTACGGGATGGACGTGCAGGACTTGCTGGTGGAACCAAAGCTCGCCGTGGCCGAGTTGCAGGTCCAACCGGCGTACCAGGTGTCGGTGGCGTCCTTCACCGCACCCACGTAAGTTGTGGTGTCGAAGCCCGCATTGATGGTCTTCGGATCGGTTGCCGTACGACCAGTCTCGTTAGCACCGTTGATGAAGCCACCGGTGAGGGTGTTGGTGAAGGCCGAGCTGTTGTTGTTGCCGGTGACGTTGAACGCCGCGTCAACCTGAGCCGCCGTCAAGCCGCCCGAGCCGACAAATGGCGAGGTGCCGCCACACTGCATGACCACCGACTTGAACACCGGCGGGCCGACCTTGTCGATCGCAGCATCGGTCGTGAGCATATTCGAGCCGTTCAGGCGCAAGCAGGGCATCGGCGAAACGAGCACACCGTTGACCATGGAAACGTCCGATTGGCCTCGCAACAACATCGCAGCCCCGTTGTCGGTGGCCGCGTTCCTGTGGATGAACGTGAAGTTGGCGATACGGAACCAAGTGCGTGGCGTCTCGTTCTCTTTCGTATTCGCTGAATCGAGTTCCACGGTCGAGCTCGCGCTGCCCGAGGTCTTTTGGACGGAGATCACGTACTGGATCAACCCACGATAACCTGTATCCAAATCGAGGCTGTCATCGTCGGCGCCCGTGACGACATAGCGCTTGAAATTGTGCGTGCCGCCGAAGAACTCAATGCCGTCGTCCGAACTGTTATGCGATTGGATGAACTCGAGCACCGTGCCGCTACCAACGCCTGTTGTTGTGAGCGACTGCAACTCGGAGTTCGCCGACAGCACGTATCCGGAGTAACGGATCTGCACGTACTTCATCGTGCCGCTGTTGTCGGTCGGCGTGGCACCACCGCCATAAGCAGGGGCCGACGCACCTTCCGTATCGCGGAAGCAGTCAGCTGAGCCTGGAACGGCGTTCGTAACGAAACAATCCGTGACTGGCGCGCGCCCGAGCAACACCACGCCACCCCACTGACCCTGCGACTCATCGGTGACGAGACCGAGCACGTTGTCACGGCTCGTGAACACGATCGGCTGGGTCGCCGTACCGACGGCGTTGATGCGGTTACCGCGGTTGACAGCCAACCAAGACACGCCCGTCGAACCGAAGATCACTACGCCCGGGTCGATGGTGAGCGTCACGCCCGTGCCGCCGGTAGCACCCAAGTCGGTGCCAACGTCAACACGACCCGGCAGCGAATACAGCAATCCCGGAATCCTCGTCAGCTTGCTGCTGCGCGTGATGCGCGCCGGCAAACCGCAGTTGCGATACGTGCCGGTAGGGCCGGTGATCGTCCCGAGATCGGTGAGACCCGCGGAATCGTCGATCGTCGGGCATCCCGAAGCCGGGGTCACCAGCGTGCTCACCGGCGGCGGCGGCGGCGGCGGCGGAGCCGGCGTGTTGTTGGTGATGCTGATGTTGCCACCGCTACCGGGCGAGGAAATTTCCTCGGCGCCGCACGCAGCGAGCACCGCCACGGAGGCGGCGAGGAACAAAAGATTGCGAGACTGAGAGGCGTTGTTCATGTGAGGAAGACTCCGTTGGGGCGCAAACGCGAGGGCGCAAATTCGATCGGCCGAAATGATGGAGTCAAAATATGACAAGGGCATGACCGCCGCATGACAATGCGTGTCACATGGCTCGGCGTTATGATTCGGCGGTGTCTGCTAACGCCGCCATCACCCCGGAAACCCGCACTTGGGTCATCGCCTGCATCGAAAAAGGCCAGTCGCCCGATGCCCTGCTGCAGACGCTAATCGATCGTGGCATCGACGAGGAAAGCGCGGTCGCCTTCATGACGCGCACGCTCGAAGCGCGCCTCGAGGAGCTCAAGGAAAAATCGGCGACCCGCGACGCTCCCGTACCCGATCCGGTGACGGCTATCCCCCAACCGCTCTCGATCGAATGGCCTTCGGTGATTCCCGCCGGGAGTCGCGCGAATCTCGATCGTGACGTCCACGTGATGTTCAGTCTCGACCACCCGCGCGTGGTGCTGTTCCAACATTTTTTGAGCGATGCCGAGTGCGATGAACTCATTCGCCTCTCACGCGATCGCATGCAGGCCTCGCACGTGATCGACATGGATTCCGGCAGCACCCGCGCCGACTCGGGTCGAACCAGCAGCGGCACCGCCTTCACCCGCGGCGAGAGTGCGCTCATCGAGCGCATCGAGCGGCGCATCGAGGCGCTGTTGCAGTGGCCTTACGAGCGTGGTGAAGCGCTGCAGATCCTGCGTTATGAGGTGGGGCAGGAATACAAGCCACATTACGATTACGTCGATCCGTCTCAGCCGGGCTCAGCGCCGTTTCTGGCTCGCGGCGGACAGCGCGTCGCATCACTCGTGATGTATTTGAATACGCCGTCGGACGGCGGTGGCACCAACTTTCCCGACGTCGGTTTCGAGATCGCCGCCCATAAAGGCTGCGCACTCTATTTTAGTTACGATCGCCCACACCCGATGACCCGCAGCCGACACGGCGGTATGCCCGTGCGGGCGGGCGAAAAATGGGTCGCTACGAAGTGGCTCCGCGAAGCGGAGCACCGTTAAGCCAAGCTCAGAGTGCCGTCAGCCGAAGCGACCGGTGATGTAGTCTTCGGTGAGCTTCGCTTGCGGGTTGGTGAAAATCTTGTTGGTCTCGCCCACTTCGACGAGATCGCCCAAGTGGAAGTAAGCCGTGCGTTGCGAGACCCGGGCGGCCTGCTGCATCGAGTGCGTCACGATGCAGATCGCGTAGCTCTCGCGCAGCTCGTCGATCAAATCTTCGATGCGTGCCGTTGCGATCGGATCCAGCGCCGAACACGGCTCGTCCATCAAAATCACTTCGGGATTCACGGCGATCGTGCGCGCGATGCACAGGCGCTGCTGCTGGCCGCCCGAGAGACTCGTGCCGGGCTGGTTCAAGCGATCCTTGACCTCTTCCCAAAGGCCCGCGCGACGCAAACTTTGGTTGACGATGTCATCGAGTTCGCCGCGATTGGCCGCAAGGCCGTGAATGCGCGGCCCGTACGCCACGTTTTCATAGATCGTTTTCGGGAAGGGATTGGGCTTCTGGAACACCATCCCGACCCGCGCGCGCAGCTGCACCACGTCTTGGCGCTTCTCGTGGATGTCTTGCCCATCGAGCGTGATCTGCCCCTCGACGCGTGCACCGACGATGGTGTCGTTCATCCGGTTCAAACAACGCAAGAAAGTCGACTTGCCGCAGCCTGAGGGGCCGATCATCGCGAGCACCTGCTGGCGGGCGATGTCGATGTTGACCTTTTTGATCGCGTGTTTGTCGCCGTAAAACACATCCACATCTCGGCACGAAAACACCGGGCTCGGCACGGTGATATCGCCGATCGTTTTGGCGGGCGCCTTGCTCTTCAGCGAATCGACGGAAGCGGCAGAATCACTCATGGAGATCACCAGCGTTTTTCAAACTTGTTGCGCAGCCAGACGGCCGTTGCGTTCATCAACAGAAGAAACAGCAACAGCACGATGATGGCACCGGAGGTTCGCTCGACAAAACCACGCTCAGGCAGGTCGGACCACAGGAACACCTGCACGGGCAGCGCCGTGGCCGGATCGACGATGCCCTGCGGCACCTCGACGATGAAGGCCACCATACCGATCATGAGCAGCGGCGCACTCTCGCCGAGCGCCCGCGCCATACCGATGATGGCACCGGTCAACATGCCAGGCAGCGCGAGCGGCAACACGTGGTGACCCACCATCTGCAATCGAGAGGCTCCCATGCCGAGCGCTGCCTCACGTATCGATGGTGGCACGGCTTTCAGTGCAGCTCGCGAAGCGATGATGATGGTGGGCAGCGTGAGCAACGTCAGCACGAAGCCACCCACCAGTGGCGCTGACCGCGGCATACCGAAAAAGCCGATGAACACCGCAAGCCCAAGCAGACCGAACACGATCGAGGGTACCGCAGCGAGGTTGTTGATGTTGACCTCGATGACGTCGGTCAAACGATTACGCGGCGCGAACTCTTCGAGATACACCGCTGCACCCACGCCGATGGGGAACGAGAGCAGGAGCGTGATCAGCAGGGTCAACATCGATCCGATCAAGGCACCGCGAACACCCGCTTGCTCCGGGTCACGCGAATCGCCGTTCGAAAAAAACGAGCGATTGAAGCGCAGGTCGAGATCTCCGCGCAGCTCGAGCGCGTTCAACCAACCGATTTGCTGATCGGAGAGCCGGCGCTCGTCCTCGGGCGCCTGACGACTGACATTGCCCTTCAACACCATATCGACGGTGTCATCGGCGAGTAGCCACAGCGTCTGCCGCTGCCCGATGAGATCCGGATTCGCAGTCACCGCCCGCTGCAACTCGATCGAGGCCGCGCTACTCATCAAGCCATAGAGCTCGCGCAAGTTCGGCCGACCCTCGACTTGCGGGAACTCCGCGCGTAGCGCCGCACGCACGAGCGCCTGGTAGTCGGCGACGACGAGATCGTCGGGGTCGCGATTACCAGCCGGGTCGATCGTCTCGGGATCGTAGAACACTTCGAGCTGTACGTAGCTCTGCTGAAAGACCGACAGCCCCTGCGCAAAAATCGTCCCGAACAAAAACACGACGAAGGCGATACCGGCGGTCACCGCCGCAAATCCGTAGAAGCGGAAGCGCCGCTCCGCCCGATAGCGACGCGCGAGGCTGTTACGCACCTGCTGCTGCGTCTCGGTCGCCGACTTCACCGCCGCGTTATTCGTACTGCTCACGGTACTTCCTCACGACGTAAAGCGCGATGACATTGAGCACCAAGGTCACGATGAACAGCATCAAACCCAAGGCGAACGCCGCGAGCGTTTTGGGGCTGTCGAATTCTTGATCGCCCA
>CAMCBU010000010.1 GCA_945873095.1 Klebsiella pneumoniae
GCCAGATCCAGCGACCGAGGAGGATCAGACAAACCCCGCACCGGCCGACCGCCGATGCGGGGTTTTTTATTGTTCGTTCACGATTCAAGTGCAAACGGGAGTGATGTGATGAAGTTGTTTTCGCAGAAGGACGTCGACAAGAAAGCGCTCAAAGGCGCGCGCATCTGTGTGCTCGGCTACGGTAGTCAGGGTCGTGCACACGCGCTCAACCTGAGAGATAGCGGCTACGACGTCGTCATCGGCGTTCGCAAGGGTGACAGCTGGAAGAAAGCGAAGAAGGATCGCCTGCCCGTCGCGCTGCCTGCCGATGCCGTCGAGGGTGCCGAGCTCATCGCAATGCTCGCACCGGATCTGGCGCAGAAAGATTTGTACGAGTCAGTGGTTGGCAACATCAAAAAAGGCGCGACGCTGCTGTTCGCGCATGGTTTCAACATTCACTTTAAGCAGATCAAGCCGCGCAAAGATCTCGATGTCGTGCTGATCGCACCGAAGGGCCCCGGCGATCTCGTTCGTCGCCAGTACGAACAAGGCCGCGGCGTTCCCTCGCTGATCGCCGTCTTCCAAGACGCCTCGCGCAAGGGCTTTGCGAAGGCGCTCGCCTATGCCGACGGTATCGGTGGCACTCGTGGCGGCGTGTTGAAAACCACCTTTGCCGAGGAGACCGAGACGGATCTGTTCGGTGAACAGGCCGTGCTGTGCGGTGGCGCCACCGAGCTCGTCGTGAAGGGTTTCGAGACCCTCGTCGAAGCGGGCTACCAGCCTGAGGTCGCGTATTTCGAATGCATGCACGAGCTCAAACTCATCGTCGACCTGCTGCACGAAGGCGGCATCTGGAAGATGCACAAGTTCATCAGTGAGACGGCCAAGTACGGCGATCTCACGCGCGGTCCGCGCGTGGTCAACGCCAAGACCAAGGCGGAGATGCGCAAGATTCTCAAGGAAATCCAGCAGGGCAAGTTCGCCCGTCAGTGGATCCGCGAGAACGCGAGCGGCCGCAAGAAGTACGACAAGATGCTGAAGAACGACCTCGACCGTCCAATCGAGAAAGTGGGTTACGCACTGCGCGCCCGCATGCCTTGGTTGGATCAAGGCCGATAACAGGAGACCCCGCCATGACATCGAACGCCGATCGGGTAATGATCTTCGACACCACACTGCGCGATGGGGAGCAAGCCCCGGGTTGCAGCATGACGCAGCCGGAAAAGCTGCGTGTGGCGAAGGCGCTAGCCGACCTCGGCGTCGATGTCATCGAGGCAGGCTTCCCCGCCGCTTCGCCCGGCGACTGGGATTCGGTGCATTCGGTCGCCCGCGAGGTCGAGGGACCGATCATCTGTGGCCTCGCTCGTTGCACCCGCGATGACATCGAAAAAGCCGCGCGCGCCCTGCGCCCGGCGCCCAAGCACCGAATCCACGTCTTCCTCGCCACCAGCGCCATCCATCGCCAATACAAGTTGGGCATGGCGAAAGAGGAAATCATCCGGAGCGCCGTCGAGGGGGTCCGAATCGCGCGCGAATACTGCGAGGATGTGGAGTTCTCGCCGGAGGATGCCTCGCGCACGGAACTCGAGTTCCTCGCCCAAGTCGTCGAAGCCGTGATCGACGCGGGAGCCACGACCGTCAACATTCCCGATACCGTCGGCTACACGGTGCCGCACGAATTCGCCGAACTGTTTCGTTATTTACGCAAGAACGTCAGCAACATCGAACGCGCGCGTCTGTCGGTCCATTGCCACGACGATCTTGGTATGGCGGTGGCCAACAGCTTGATGGCCGTGGTTGCGGGCGCTCGACAGGTTGAGTGCACCATCAACGGCATCGGCGAGCGCGCGGGCAATTGTTCGCTCGAAGAAGTCGTCATGGCACTGCGCACGCGCGAAACGTTCTTCAATGCGCGCACCAACATCCAATCGCAGAAGCTCTATCCCGCCTCTCGTCTGGTTTCGAGCATCACCGGCATGCCGATTCCGCGTAACAAGGCGATCATCGGCGAGAACGCCTTCGCGCACGAATCGGGCATTCATCAGCACGGCATGCTCAAACACGCCAGCACCTACGAGATCATGCGTCCGCAGGATGTGGGTCTGAGCCGTTCGGCGCTCGTGCTTGGTAAGCACAGTGGTCGTCACGCCTTGCGTGAGCGCATCAAAGAACTCGGCTTCGATATCGACGAGACGGAGTTTGCGCGGGTGTTCGAGGAGTTCAAAGCACTCGCCGACAAGAAGAAAGAGTTATTTGATGGCGATATCGAGGCCTTGGTATTAAAGGCCGAGGGTCACGACCAAGGTCCGTGGTCGCTCGAGGGTCTCGGCACGTCCTCCGGTCTGCAGAGCGCAACCGCCACGGTGATCCTGAAGCATCAGGACGGCCGTTGTCTCGAGCGCCGCTCGAGTGGTGATGGCCCGGTCGATGCAGCCTTCAAGGCGATCGAGGACATCACCGGCATCAAGCCCTCGTTGCAGAAGTTCGAGCTGCGCAGCCTCTCCGAAGGTGAGGATGCGCAGGGCGAGGCGATCGTTTACGTCAACTTTCAGGATCGAAGCTATCGAGGCTCGAGCGCGACCACCGACATCGTCGAATCGGCGACTCGTGCGTTCCTCGAGGTGATCAATCGCATCGAACTGTCGCAGCGGGCGCAGGCCGCCTAAGTCGCGGTGGCGCGATGCTGCCATCGAATTCCCCAACAACCTATTGCTTAAAGAAGATCATGTCCGCCCCGAAAACCATGTTCGAGAAGGTCTGGGCCGCACACGAAGTGCTGCCGCAGTCGGCTGATACCCCAGCGGTCATATTCATTGACCTGCACTTGACCCACGAGGTCACCTCACCGCAAGCCTTTGCGCTGCTGAAGTCACGCGGCCTCAAGGTTCGTCGCCCGGATCTGACGCTCGCCACGATGGATCACGCAACGCCGACCCGCACCGAGCAGGTCTTTGGTGGCGCGCCGATTTCCATCGAATCGGCGGCCAAGCAAATACGACAACTCGAGGTGAACTGCGCCGAGTTCGGCGTGGAACTGCTCGGCCTGCAGGATGCGCGTCGCGGCATCGTGCACATCATCGGCCCTGAACTGGGTGTAACGCAGCCGGGCAAAACGATCGTCTGCGGCGACAGTCACACCTCGACGCACGGCGCGTTCGGCGCCCTCGCCTTCGGCATCGGCACGACGGAAGTTGGTCATGTCATGGCGACGCAGTGCCTGTTGCAAAAGAAGCCGAAGACCTTCGCCGTCGAGGTCACCGGGAGACTGCGTCCCGGCGTGACTCCGAAGGATTTGATCCTCGCCATCATCGGTCAGGTTGGCGTTTCTGGCGGCACGGGCTACGTCTTCGAATACCGCGGTGAAGCGATTCGAGCCATGGACATGGAACAGCGCATGACCGTCTGCAACATGTCCATTGAAGCGGGTGCGCGCGCCGGTATGATCGCGCCGGACGAGGTCACTTTTGCTTATCTCAAAGATAAGCCGCGCTCGCCCAAAGGTGCGGCGTGGGATGCGGCAGTGGCAAACTGGCGCCGCTTGGCGACCGATGCGGGCGCGACGTTCGACAAGACCATCGAGATCGATGCCTCCGCACTCGAGCCCATGATCACGTACGGGACCAATCCCGGCATGGTGGTCCCGATTTCCGGACGGATCCCGGATCGTCAGGGCGACGCGGTATTCGACGCCGCGATGAAGTACATGGGACTGACCCCGGGTGCGCCGATCACCGCTGCGCCCGTCAATGTGGTGTTCGTCGGCAGCTGCACCAACGGTCGCCTTGGCGATTTGCAAGCGGCCGCCAAGGTGCTGCAGGGTCAGCGCGTCGCGCCGGGTGTGCACATGCTGGTCGTGCCGGGATCGCAAGAAGTCAAACGCGAGGCCGAACAGCTCGGCCTGCACGAGATCTTCAAACAAGCAGGCGCCGAATGGCGCGAATCGGGTTGCTCAATGTGTCTGGGTATGAACGGCGACACCGTCGCCAAGGGCGAGTACGCCGTCAGCACCAGCAATCGCAATTTCGAAGGCCGTCAGGGGATCGGTGCTCGCACGCTGCTCGCGAGCCCTGAGACCGCGGCGGCGTCGGCCATTCGGGGTCGGGTGACCGACCCGCGTGAATTCATCATCTGAGGCCCGCCATGGATCCCATCACCGTAATTCGCTCACGCACGGTCGTGATGCCATCCACCAACATCGACACCGACCAGATCGTGCCGGCGCGGTTTTTGACAACCACCACCAAGGAAGGCCTCGGCAAACAACTCTTTGCCGACTGGCGCTACGATGCTGCGGGTCAACCGAGGGCGGACTTCATCCTCAATCGCCCGGAGGCCGCCGGATGTGGCGTGCTCGTCGCGGGTCGTAACATCGGCTGCGGCTCGTCGCGCGAGCATGCACCGTGGGCGCTGGTCGACTTCGGCTTTCGAGCGGTGATCAGCACCGAGATCGCCGATATCTTCCGCAATAATTCTTTGAAGAACGGCTTGCTGCCGATCATCGTCGACGACGAGACCCATGCTTGGTTGCTGGCCAATCCCGGGGTCGAGGTCGAAATCGATCTGGTGAACTCCTCGTTGAAGCTGCCCAATGATCGCAGTGTGACTTTTCCGATCGACGGTTTCGCTCGCCACTGTTTGACCCAGGGCGTCGATGAACTCGGCTTCCTGCTCTCGCAAGATGCCAAGATCAAGGCCTTCGAGGCGCGTCGCCACGCATGAAGGCGCGAATCGCCGTGCTCGGGGGCGACGGAATCGGCCCTGAAGTCATCGCCGAGGCCCTGCGCGTGCTGCGGGCCATCGCGAATTTGCACCGACACGAGTTCATCCTCGACGAGTTGCCTTTTGGCGGCGTGGCGATCGACCAATTCGGTGATGGCCTGCCTGAGCACACGCGCGAGGGCTGCCTCGCCGCGGACGGCGTGCTGCTCGGTGCCATCGGTGGACCCAAGTGGGGGCCAAACGCAGCCATTCGGCCCGAGGCGGCGCTGCTGCGTCTGCGCTCCGAGCTCGGCGTTTACGCGAACCTTCGCCCGATCCGCGTCCATCCCACTTTGAAAGCCGCGTCGCCCCTGAAGCCCGAGATCATCGACGGCGTGAACCTGCTCTTCGTGCGGGAACTCACTGGTGGCATCTACTTCGGCAAGAAGTGGCGCGACGGTGATCGCGCCGTCGACGAGTGCGCGTACACGGTCGGTGAAATCGAACGCGTCACCCGCATGGCGGGCCGTCTCGCGGCTCGTCGCCGCAGCAAAATCACTCAGATTGATAAATCCAACGTGCTGGAAACCTCACGCTTGTGGCGCAACGTGAGCGAGCGTGTGATCAAAGAAGAATTCCCCTCGGTCAGCATCGAGCACATGCTGGTCGACTCGGCGGCCATGCAACTGATCCGAAACCCGCGCGACTTCGATGTCATCCTCACCGAGAACTTGTTCGGCGATGTGCTCACCGACGAAGGCGCGATGCTCGCAGGGTCTTTGGGCGTGTTGCCCTCGGCCGCGTTGGGCGATGGTAAGCGCGGCCTGTACGAGCCGATTCATGGCTCGGCACCCGATATCGCCGGCAAGGGCATCGCCAATCCGATCGGGACGATCATGAGTGCGGCGATGTTGCTTCGGCATTCGCTCGGCTTGGATGCCGAAGCCGCGGCGATCGAGAAAGCGGTCGGCCGCGCGCTCGATGGCGGTGCACGCACTGCCGATATCGCAACGCCGGACATCCCGCCCCTCTCGACTGGCGAGATGGGCGATGCGGTGCTCGCCGCGTTGGCTTAGCGGCGGCGCGCCTAAAGCGTTCGCAGCGCCTGCGCGAGATCCTTGCGCAGGTCGTTGACCGCTTCGATACCGACCGACAAGCGCAACAGACCTTCCGTCAGCCCCGCGGCCGCTCGCGCTGCCGGATCCATCGCCGCATGCGTCATCGTGGCCGGATGTGCAACGAGGCTCTCGACGCCACCCAGTGACTCGGCCAACGAGAACAACTGAAGTTCGCCGACGAATTTTTCGACGGCGCTCAAGCCGCCGGCTAGTTCGATGGTCACGATGGCGCCGAAACCATGCTGTTGCGCCCGCGCTATCGAATGACCCGGGTGGTCGACCAAGCCGGGATAAAGAACACGAGCGATACCCGGCTGAGTCTGTAACCATCTCGCCAGCTCGTTGGCGTTCTGCTCGTGGATCGCCATACGGGCGTGCAATGTTCGCAATCCTCGCAGCACGAGGAAGCTGTCGAACGCCGTTCCCGTCATGCCGAGGGCGTTGGCCCACCAAGCGAGCTGCGTGGCATCCTCGGTTGTCGCGGCGACGACCGCGCCTGAAATCACATCGCTGTGTCCGTTGAGGTATTTGGTCATCGAGTGCACGACGAGATCGGCGCCTAACGACAACGGCTGTTGCAGCACCGGCGAGAGAAAGGTGTTGTCGACGGCGACTTTGGCACCGGCGGCATGCGCGACACGCACGACCTCTCGGATGTCGGTGATCCGCAGCAACGGATTACTCGGCGACTCCACCCATACCAAATCCGCTGGTGTGCCGAGCGCAGCGCGCCATGCGCTGTCATTACCGAAATCGACGAACTCGATACAAAAATCGCCGCGTCGCTGCCACGCCGTAAACAAACGGAAGGTGCCACCGTAGCAATCGTGCGGCACGACGATGCGCGCGCCGTGCTTGAGGATTTGCCCTACCAAGGCGATCGCACCCATTCCCGATCCCGTCACGACGGCACCGGCCCCAGCCTCCAAGTCAGCCACCGCCTCAGCCAGCAGGTCGCGCGTCGGATTGCCGGAGCGCGAGTAGTCGTAGCGACCCTTTACACCGAAGCTCGGAAACGCGAAGGTGGAACTTAAATGGATCGGCGGAACGACCGCACCGGTGGTGGGATCGGACTCGAGCCCGGCTCGGACGGCACGGGTTTGCGGATCACTAGCGGCCTCGGTCTTGCGATTCATGGTTACCTTAAACTTTGCTCAAAAAACGAGTGCAATTGCTGCGGCTCTTTCAAGAACGCATCGTGCCCGAAAATCGAATCGATTTGCGTCAGTCGACCGTTCGGCAGCATCGCGGCGAGTGTTTGCATGTCGGCAAGCGGAACGAGCTGATCGGAGCTCACCGCCAGCGCGGATACCGGCACGGTGATCCGCGTCGGGTCGATCCGGTGTAAATCGATCGACTCCGACAGGCTCACGAAACTGCCAGCCGAGTGGCGTGCGGCATATTGTTCGCCGCGAGCCAGCAGATAGTCTTCAACGGGAAAAACCGCACCGTCGGCCGTTTGACGGGCATCGCCCTCAAAGCGCTGTAGGAATTCCTCGGGCGAGCGATAGGTCGACATCGCAAGCCCGCGGGCGAGCGCGAGCGCGGATCGTGTATCGCCGAGTCGAGCGCCTAGCCGAACGATCCGGCGTTGCACGCTGCGCCAAGCGGTCGCCATCGGATGGGTGCGATGCGCCGCACTCAGCACGATCAGTCGTTGCAATCGCTGCGGGTGACGCGCAGCGAACGCGAGCCCAACCATACCGCCGTACGAGGCGCCGACGAAAGCGTGAATCGACTCGATCGCCAGATGATCCATGATGAGGTGCAACAGCGCGGCCTGATCAACGGTCGACACGCTCGGAAAGACGAGCGAGTCCCTCGGGCCTGACGTGAGGCCGCTACCGCCGAGATAATCGAATGAGAGTATCTGGAAGCGATCGGACGGAACCGGCAAACCCGGCCCGACCATCGTGCGCCACCAACCGTTGGCCGGGTCGGTTTGATCGCATACCACCCGGTGTGCAGAAATGCCGCCGAGCGCCACCACGATCGGATGTGATGGATCACCGACGCAACGCCAGCCTATCTCCAGCGTGGCTAGCTTATCGCCATGGTGCAAAGAAAACGGCTTGCCCGAGGCTAAAACCCCTTCGCGGACTGGCTGGCTGATGTGGGACGACATATTCGAGTGGTGTTCCGGTTGCAATCGCTCACACCGATCAACCCTCTCGACGAGTGCCCGCGCGAAGCGGGGACCGACAGCCATCCCCTCGCGGAGCCCTGTCGGCACTCATCTGACCGCAGTCCTGTGCTGCGGCAGGAGTTGGCACCTGCACGGTGTGGTTGGCACCGTTGGTTGCCCCGGCTTCGTCGGGCCTGTCCCTCTGCCGGTCTCGATGAGGCGGCGGATGGTAAGTGGCTGGCCCGATGGGCGTCAAGTTACTCCCTTGAAATTACGATTATCTTGTTCTATTGTATTAACACGTTAATACATTCAAACGGTCCTCATGAAGCCCCACCCGACGGTCTCGCCTCGTCAAGAGGCTCGCGCCGAGAAACAGCTCTACCAAGCGATTCTGACCCTCAAGTCGGTCGAGGAGTGCCGCGCTTTCTTTCGCGACCTGTGCACCCCCGCTGAACTCGAGGCGATGTCGGATCGATGGGCTGTCGTGGAGTGGCTCGAGCGTGGCGTGCCCTACCGCGAGATCCACAAACATACCGGGGTCAGTGTGACCACCATCGCGCGCGTGGCGCGCTACGTTGGCGATGGCAACGGCGGCTATGAGCTCGCCCGTCAGCGCTTGCAGGAGAATCGATGATGTCTGCGGCCGATCCGAACCGCCTGAAGCTCGCGGTACAGAAGTCCGGTCGATTGACCGATCATTGCACCGATCTGCTGGTCAGATGCGGGCTCAAGTTTTCCCGCGGCAAGGATCAACTCGTCGGGTTCGGCGAGAATATGCCGCTCGATTTGCTGTTCGTCCGCGACGACGACATTCCCGACTTAGTCGAAGAGGACGTTTGCGATTTGGGCCTGGTCGGCCTCAACGTGCTCGAGGAGAAACGCCTCGAGTGGATCGCGCGCGGTCACGCACCGAAGTTCACGGTGTTGCGTCCACTCGACTTCGGTCGTTGCCGGCTCGCGATCGCGATACCGGAAGAGATGACGTGGACGGGAGTCGCCTCGCTGCAAGGCAAGCGCATCGCGACCACCTACCCGTATGTGCTCGGACGATTCCTGCGTGAGCGAGGCATCGATGCGGACATCGTCACGCTCTCGGGTGCAGTCGAGATCGCGCCGCGTCTCGGGCGTGCCGATGCGATCTGCGATCTGGTTTCAACCGGCTCCACGCTGCTCGCAAATCGTCTGCGTGAGGTGGAAACCATCCTCGAGAGTCAGGTCGTCTTGATCCGAACGCCGGGTACTATCGATCCCCTCAAAACGGTCAGTAAGACCGCCAGTAAGACCGAATGGATCGAGCGTTTGCTGATGCGGATCGATGGCGTGCAACAAGTTCGTGAAAGTAAATACATCATGCTGCACGCACCGCGCAGCGCCCTGCCCGCCATCCGTCAACTGCTGCCGGGCAGCGAATCACCGACCATCATTCCGCTCGAGGGACACCCGGATCGGGTCGCCGTGCACGCAGTCTGTCGCGAGAATGTCTTTTGGGAAACGCTGGAGAGCCTCAAAGCAGCCGGCGCGAGTGCCCTGCTGGTGTTGCCCGTGGAGAAGATGCTGGCATGATGTTGCCGATCCTCGATTACGCCATGCTCGACCCCCACGCGCGGCGTGAGGTTCTCTCACGGCCAGCCGTTGCGGAGCGCGCGCAGGTGATCGCACTGGTTCGCGAGACGGTGGCTCGCGTGCGTGCCGAGGGCGATTCCGCGGTGCTCGACTATGCGCGACGCTTCGATGGTGGCGAGCCGCAATCGTTGCGTGTGCCCCATGAAGATCTCGACGCGGCATTGCATGCACTGACACCGATCGAGCGAAACGCCCTGCAACGCGCTATCGACAACGTGCGGCGCTTCCACGCGGCGCAGTTACCCACACCGCTATCGGTCGAGACTTCACCCGGTGTCCGCTGTGAACGCATCACCCGGCCGATCGACTCGGTGGGGCTATACGTGCCGGGTGGCTCGGCCCCACTGCCTTCGGCGTTGATCATGTCAGCCGTGCCGTCCGAACTTGCCGGCTGTCCGCGGCGAATTCTTTGTACTCCAGCAGCGCGCGGCAAGCCCATCCACCACTCGATACTCGCGACGGCACGCCTGCTCGGCATCACCGAGGTGTTCGCCGTCGGCGGCGCTCAAGCCATTGCCGCGATGGCCTATGGCACCGAGTCGATTCCGAAGGTCGACAAGATCGTGGGGCCCGGTTCCGCCTGGGTCACTGCGGCCAAGCAAGTTGTCGCCGAGGATGCCGCAGGTGCGGCGCTCGATCTGCCGGCTGGTCCCTCCGAGGTGCTCGTCATCGCCGATGAGGATGCCAACCCGCAGTTCGTCGCAGCAGACCTACTGGCACAAGCTGAGCACGATCCCTTGTCGCAGGCGATTTTGCTCACCACCTGCCAAGCTTTGGCCACTGCGGTTCGCGCCAGCGCGCTGGCGCAATTGCCAAAGCTCTCACGCCGCGACATTCTCGAGCACTCGCTGCAGCGCAGCCGGCTGATCGTCGTGAACGACCTGGCGACGGCGTTGCGTCTCTCGAACGAGTACGCGCCCGAACACCTGATCTTGCAACTAAGCGACGCTCGTCAGCATCTGCCGACGATCACATCCGCAGGGTCCATTTTTTTGGGGGCATGGAGCCCAGAGTCGATGGGCGATTACTGTTCGGGCACCAACCATGTGCTGCCGACCTACGGTTATGCCCGCGCGTACAGCGGTCTGTCGGTACAGGATTTCCTCAAACGCATCACCGTGCAGGAATTGACACCCGCCGGGCTGCGCGACCTCGGGCCGACGGCTAGCGTGCTCGCCGGTATCGAGGGTCTCGATGCGCATGCGCTCGCTGTCGACCTGCGTTTGGCGGCGTTATGAGCGCAAGCGAGATCGATGGCGTTCTGTCGCTCGCGCGCGCTGAGATCCGAGCGCTCAAAGCGTACGAGCACGCGCAGTGGCGACCGGAACTCGAGCGTCTGCATGCCAACGAGTCGCCGTGGCCGCCGCTGTCATCCAGTGATGGTGTTGCGCGTCACTACTACCCCGAGCCGCAACCGGCCGAACTGGTTGCGGCGATGGCCGCCTATTACGGCGTTGCTGCTGACCAAGTGCTACTCGGGCGTGGCAGCGATGAAGGCATCGATCTCGTCACCCGAGCGTTTTGCCGCGCCGCGGAAGATTCGGTCATCGTCTGTCCGCCGACCTTTGGCATGTACGCCGTCGCCGCAGCGATTCAGGGCGCGCGCACCCTCTCGATCCCATTGCGAGAAAATTTTCAACTCGATGTGTCGGCGATCCTGACGGCCCTGCACGCGCCCAACACCAATACGCCAAAGTTGACTTGGCTGTGCTCGCCGAACAACCCGACCGGTAATCGGCTCGAGCGAGCCGACATCCGGCAAGTCATCGAGGCTGCGCGTGGTCGATCTGTCGTGATCGTCGATGAGGCGTACGCCGAGTTCGACGCAGAGCCCTCCTGGATCGTATCTTTGGCTCAGTGCCCGCACCTCATCGTGCTTCGAACGCTCTCGAAGGCGCATGGTTTAGCTGGCCTGCGCATCGGCGCCGTCATCGCCCATCGTGAGGTGGTGCAGTTGCTGCGCAAGATCATCCCGCCCTATGCGCTACCTTGCGACAGTGCACGCTGGGGCATGATCGCCATGCAACCGCCGGCACTGGCCGTCACTCGCGAGCGCATCGAGTGTCTGCGGCGCGAGCGCGAAAGAGTACGGGCCGCCTTGTCGAGCAGCCCACTCCTGACCCGCGTGTGGCCCAGCGAGGCCAACTTCCTGCTGGTCGACGCGCACGATGGCAGCATCGTGCTCGATCGCTTAGCCGCGGTCGGTCTGATCGTGCGCGATTTTCGCGGCAAGAGCGGTCTGGGTGAATCGATCCGAATCACCATCGGCACCCCAGAACAAAACGATCGCATCATCCGGAGTTTGTCATGAAGGTCTTGTTCGTCGATCGCGACGGAACCTTGGTCGAGGAGCCATCGGACGAACAGGTGGACTCGCTCGAGAAGATCCGCTTTCTACCCGGCGTGTTCGCTGCCCTGCACGACTTGCAGACGGCCGGATTTCGCCTCGTCATGGTGACCAATCAGGATGGTCTCGGTACCGACTCCTTCCCAGCGGCGCACTTCGAACGGCCGCAACGATTCATCCTCGACGCGTTCGCCAGCCAAGGCATCACCTTCGATGCGATCTTCATCTGCCCGCACCACCCGTCGGCGGGCTGTGCTTGCCGTAAGCCGTCGACTCGGCTCGTCGATCAGTGGGTGCGCGATAATGCGGTCGATCTGCAACAGAGCGCGATGATCGGCGATCGGCAAACCGATCTCGATTTCGCCAGTAACCTCGGCGTCAAAGGCTTGAAGGTCCTCGCTCACGGCGAGGCGGCCTACCGTTGGCCCGCGATCGTGAAGGAACTCACGGCACGGCGCGCCACCATCCATCGCCAGACGCGTGAAACCGAGATTCGCGTCACGGTCGATCTCGATGCCGAGGGCCTGATCAGCGCGAAAACCGGCATCGGATTCTTTGATCACATGCTCGAGCAACTCGGCAAGCATGGCGGATTCGCACTCACACTGGAGTGCCACGGCGATCTGCATATCGACGAGCACCACACCATCGAAGATTGTGCGATCGCGCTCGGCGAGGCGTTGAAAACGGCGCTGGGCGATAAGCGCGGCATACACCGCTACGGCTTTCTGCTGCCGATGGATGAAGCGCGAGCGCAGGTTGCGATCGATTTGTCGGGTCGAGCCTATTCGGTATTCGAGGGACGCTTCACTCGCGAGCAGGTCGGGACGATGCCCACCGAACTCGTACCGCATTTCTTCCGCTCGCTCGCCGACAGCGTCGGCGCTGCGATTCACATCTCGGTCGTGGGTGACAACACGCACCACATGATTGAGGCCTGCTTCAAAGGGGTCGGTCGCGCCTTGCGCGCGGCGTTCCGACGCGAAGGATTCGATCTGCCCTCGACCAAGGGCACGCTCTGAGCGCGAATATGAGCATCGTGATCATCGATTCGGGTGGGGCGAACCTGGCCTCTCTGCAATTCGCCTTGCAGCGCCTCGGCGCGGCTGCCATCGTGAGTCTTGATGCCGATGTCATTGCGCAGGCGGATCGCGTGTTGCTTCCGGGCGTCGGCGCTGCTGGCGCGGCGATGCAGCGACTGCAATCGGCGGGGCTTGTACCGGTGTTGCGTGATTTGCGAAAGCCACTGCTCGGTATCTGCCTTGGCATGCAGTTATTGTTCGAACACTCCGCCGAGGACGAAACCGATACCCTCGGCTTGCTGGCGGGACGAGTCGAGCGTCTTCCGGCCTCGCCCGCATTGCCGGCACCGCACATGGGCTGGAATACGTTGACCGCACTGCGTACCGAACCACTGCTTGCAGGGCTGCAGCCAACCGATCGCTGCTATTTCGTACACGGTTACTTTGCCTCCGGGGCACTTCCCGACGTCGTCGCCACGAGCGAATACGGTCAATCGATCGCGGCGGTGGTGCGACGCGGTCACATCGCCGGTGTGCAGTTCCATCCCGAGCGATCCGGTGCGGTCGGCGCGACGATCTTGCGCAACTTTCTGCACTCATAAATTTCTAAACTCATGAGCTTGTGCGCGATATGTTGTTGATTCCCTCCATCGATGTGCGTGGCGGTCACTGTGTGCGATTGTTCAAAGGTGACTTTTCGGCCGAGACGATCTACGCGCGATCGCCGCTCGAGGTGGCACAGGATTACGCCAATCGCGGGGCCCGTTGGCTCCACCTCGTGGACCTCGATGGCGCGCGCGACGGCGTGCTCACCAATCGTTCGGCGTTGACCGAGATGACCGCGGTCGAGGGCTTATCCGTCCAAGTGGGCGGCGGAATTCGCCAGCGCGCGAGCGTCGATGAGCTGCTCTCGCTCGGCGTTGCGCGCGTTGTGGTGGGAAGTGCCGCAGTAGAGCGATCGGACGAGGTCGCCACGTGGTTACGCGAGTATGGCCCCGAGCGCGTATGCCTCGCCTTCGACGTTCGACTCGATCACGATGGGCGCGCGCATCTGCAAACACGCGGCTGGCGCGAAGCGACCAGCGTGGGTCTGTTCGAGGCGGTTGAGCGTTTCGCCGAGCACGGGCTTCGGCATGTTCTGTGTACCGATATCGATCGCGACGGTGCCCTCGCGGGTCCCCACGTGGAGCTGTACCGACAATGCGTCACGCGTTTTCCGACGATCGCTTGGCAGGCATCAGGCGGTGTACGCGACAGCGCCGATCTGCAGGCGCTCGCGGCTGCCGGCGCCGCCGCCGCCATCAGCGGCAAGGCACTGCTTGAGGGCCGTATCGACGCGCCGCAGATGCGCCAATGGTTAAGAGGCTGAGCATGCTGGCGAAACGCATCATCCCGTGTCTGGACGTGCGTGACGGTCAAGTCGTCAAGGGAGTGCGATTTCGGGATCACCGCGTCGTCGGCGATATTCTCGAACTTGCCGGCCGGTATCGCGATGCCGGTGCCGATGAGCTCGTTTTCTACGATATCACCGCGAGCCCGGAGGGCCGCTCGGTCGATCGTGGCTGGGTCGAGCGCATCGCTCGGGTACTCGATATTCCCTTTTGCGTCGCCGGTGGCATTCGCAGTGTTGGCGATGCCGAAACCATTTTGAATGCCGGTGCCGAGAAGGTCTCGATCAACTCACCGGCACTCGAGAACCCCTCGCTCATTGACGCTTTGGCGCGTCGCTTCGGTTCCCAATGCGTGGTGGTTGGCATCGACAGCGAAACCACGTCGGAAGGCTATCGCGTCCATCGCTACACCGGTGATCCGAATCGCGCCGGTGACGCCGGGCGAGACACGCAGAGTTGGCTACAGGAGGTGCAGGATCGTGGCGCGGGCGAAATCGTGCTCAACTGCATGGCGAGCGATGGCGTTCGTCGTGGGTACGATCTGACTCAACTGCGGACGATACGCGCCGAGTGTCGCGTGCCCTTGGTTGCCTCGGGCGGCGCGGGTAGCATCGCGCACTTCGTCGATGTGTTCCGCCACGCTGGCGTCGACGCCGCACTGGCCGCGAGCGTCTTTCACAGCGGCGAGCTCGCGATTCCCGACTTGAAACAAGCGCTACGGCTTGCCGACATAGAGGTTCGGATATGACTTTGCATGCGAACAACATCGACAGCCTCAAGTTCGATGCCGCCGGACTCATCACGACGGTGGTTCAGCACGCCCACAGCGGCGAGGTGTTGATGGTCGCGTGGATGAATCGTGAGTCGCTCGAGCGCACGTTCGAACGCCAGCGGCTCGTGTTCTGGAGTCGTAGCCGACGGCAGTTGTGGGAGAAAGGTGCAACCTCGGGGAATTTTTTGAGGCTCGTTGCGCTAACCGTCGATTGCGATCACGACAGCCTGCTCGCCCGCGTGGAACCGGCTGGCCCCGTCTGTCATACCGGCAGTGCGACGTGCTTTGGCGAGCCGGACGCCGGGGTCGGATTCCTCGCGCGCTTACAGCACATCATCGCCGAGCGCGCGAACGAGGCACCTGCATCGAGCTACACTGCCAAGCTGCTGGCAGCCGGCACGCAGCGCGTTGCGCAAAAGGTCGGTGAAGAGGGCGTGGAGCTCGCGCTGGCGGCGACCACCGACGATCGCAACAAGATCATCGACGAAGCCGCGGATCTGCTTTACCACACCCTCGTATTGCTACGCGCCAAGGGCTTGGCGTTGGAAGATGTCACAGCCCGTCTCGCCGAGCGCCATCAGCGCAGCAACCACTCCGCCGCAGGCGAACGCAAGTTGTAGTGCGAAGCCATTGAGGCGCCGTAAGCGCCAGCAGTTGCAACCAGCAGCACGTCACCCTCGACGGTGGTCGTCGGCAAAGCGCGATCATGGCCAAGCACATCGCCGGTCTCGCAAATGGGTCCGACGACATCAAAGATTCCGTCGGTGGTCTCGCCCAGTCGCGAGAGATTGACGATATCGTGATGCGCGCCGTAAAGCGCCGGGCGAATCAGCGAGTTCATGCCCGTCGCAACACCCACGTAGCCCGCTGCACCCTTGGTCTTGGTTTGCGTGACATTGGCGAGCAACACGCCTGCCTCGGCGACGACATATCGCCCGGGCTCCATCCACCATTGAACACCCGCGCTCGAAAACTCACGTGCGAGCAGCGCCGCGTCGAGCCCTGCGATGTCGAATTGCGCCCCGCCCTGCCGATCCGGCACGCCGATCCCGCCGCCGAGATCGATCACGCGCACTTGCGGGAAGGTTTCCCGCAACGCGAGCAACAACCGCGCGGTACGGATCCAGTTGTCGATGTCGTGCACGCCGCTGCCGGCATGCGCGTGCAAACCCACGACGGTCGCTCCCGCTGCTTTTGCCGCTGCCGCAAATCGGGGCGTATCGGCTTGTGCGACACCGAATTTCGAGTGGATGCCACCGGTGCGGACGTGCTGATGGTGCCCCCGCCCGCTACCCGGGTCGATCCGTACGAAGACGCTGCGCCCCTCGAACAACTCGGGCCAGTGCTCGAGCGGGTGCAGATTGTCGAGCGTGACCTGCACCCCGCGCGCTAACGCGGCGGCATACTCCTCGCGTGGCGCAAAGTTCGGCGTAAACAGCACCTCTTCCGCCTGCAGCGCGGGTATCGCCTCGAACGCGCGCTCGATCTCGCCGCTCGAGACGCACTCGATCTTCAGTCCGCAAGCGTGGATCACGCGGAGCAGTTCGGGGTTCGAGTTGGCTTTCATCGCGTACGAGACGCGCGAGAGCGATCTCATGGAGCGCAGACGAGCGCAGCGTTGCTCGACCGTCGCAACGTCATAGACGTAGAGGCAATCGCGCCTGCGCATCAACTCGAGTAACGCCGCTCGACGCGTGTACCACCAAGGCTCGACGGTCTGTGCATGAGTCTCTCGGTCACTGCCGAACAGACGCTCCCAAGTCGGCCCGATGACGGCGTCATCGCGAACGGGTCGAATCAGCAATTCATGCAAACCCTCGACCAGACGATCTCCCTGATTCTCATCGACGACGAAGGTCAAGTTGAGATCATTGGCCGCTTGACTCACCAGATGAATTCTTTGCTCGGCAAACAGCTCGAGTGCGCCGCCCAGTTGGTGCAGGATGCTGCGAATGTTGCGTCCGACCACGCTGACGGAGGCGCACGGTCCGATCAGATCCGCGCGACAGAGCGGCTTCAAGTCGGCCTGTAACTGCGCGAGCACCGCCGTATCGAGCGCATTGGCTTGCGGGTCTAGCGATACCGTCACGTTGGTCTCGGAAGTCGACACCAGATCGACCGAAAGCCCGTGCTTTTTGAAGATCTGGAACACATCGGCGAGAAAACCCACCTGATGCCACATCCCCGGACTGTCGAGGGAGACGAGCGTGATGCCCTTCTTCACACAGATCGCCTTGACTTGGGCCGCATCGCTGCCCGGCACGGACGTGATCCGCGTGCCGCGCAACTGCGGCACTTGAGTGGCGTAAACCAACAGCGGAATACCGTACTGTCTGACCGGTAGCAAACAGCGCGGGTGCAGCACTTTAGCGCCGGCCGTCGCGATCTCCTGCGCCTCGTCGTAGGTGAGTTCCAATAGCTGACGAGCCGTCGGCATGGAGCGCGGATTCGCGCTGAACATCCCCGGGACATCGGTCCAGATCTCGAGCTGTTGCGCCTCGAGCAAGGCCGCAAAATAAGCGCCCGACGTGTCCGACCCGCCGCGACCGAGCAACACGGTATCACCGGCGGCGTCGCTGGCGATAAAGCCTTGCGTGATCACGATGTCACCGGCTGCGGCAACCTTGGTGGCCACCTCGGCGTTGGGTGCGAAGTCGCACGTCGCCGATAGGTAACTCGCTTTGACGCTCGCGGCCTCTCGTCGCTCCGCGCGCAGCACGCGGCGCGCATCGAGCCAGGCAGCCTCGACACCCACACTACGCAAGTAGCAGGCGCCGATCTCCGTCGCCAGCAACTCGCCCATCGCCATGACGCGTGCACGTGACTTCTCGGTCACCTCACGAATCAATGCGATGCTGTCGATGAGGTGCGCCAACTCGGCAAACCACGGCTCGAGTGCACGCTCGACTTGCGGCGCGATGCCGAGTGCGAGGGCTAAGTCCGTATGGCGCTGACGCAGCTCGGCGAGCGGTTCGAGGTGTTCGCCCCGCAGCGCCGCCTCCAACAACTTCTCGAGCCGATCCGTGACGCCACTCAGGGCCGAATGAACGATCAGGACGCGTGCACCACCGCCGCGACGCTGTTGGACGATGTCGCCGATGTGCCGCCAATTGCCGAGCGAGGAGACGCTGGTGCCGCCGAACTTCAACACGACCCAAGGGAGCGAGGTGCCCATGGTTGAGCGCGACATCAAAGTTCGTCGTCGTAAACTTCGCGTAGATCCTTGGCGAGCTTCTTGTCCGCCATGACTTCTTCGACCTTGCTCCAAGCCGCTTTGCCGCGTTTTCCGGCGACGGGTTTGGCACGACGCTCGACGCGGTCCAGAAACCGGTCATAGTCGTTGTTATCTTCCTGATTACTGACCTCGCCTAGCAGGTCTTCGTCGATTTCGAAGCTCTCGGTGTCGCGTTCGGACATCATCAATGCTCTCTTATCCTTAAAAATCAAGGAGTTAGAAACAACCTCCCCGGTCGGAGCCGAGCACTATAACGAAACCACGTCCCGGTGCAAGTTCAGCGTTTGCCAACCGCGTCGCGCAATACAACCGGAGCACCTCGGGAGAGACCTAGCACGTCGCAGGCGCGGCCCTCGGCCACCGCGATCTCGACCACGCCAAAAGAGTTGACCAGCGCAATCGGTTGTCCCGGCTGAACGTCACCGTAGGTGCGACGCAGCGGCAAAATCGACTGACCGATATGCACACGGGGCTCCACCCAGCGCTCGAGCAACGCCACGCCGATGTTGGTGAGCAGATTGCCGAAGTGATCGATCGTGATCACGACACCCGCGATGTGACCGAGACCCACTTCCGGCTCATCGACCCACGCGGGGATCACCGCCGAGACGCGCTCGCCGATGGAATCGGCCGACCATCGCCCCGCCGCCAGCTCCGCTGCCACCGGCGCGAAGATATCGCGACCGTGAAAAGTCGAACTCGGCTTCGGCAAGCCGAGTGCTTGCAAACGCTCGTTGCGCAAACACCAGATGCGGGCTGTGCCGTCGTGCTCGACGATCGGTGCCAACAGCCCATTGTCCGGCGCGAGAAACCAGTGTTGGTGCGATTCGATCAAGACGATGTCCCTGGCCGTCCCGACGCCCGGGTCCACCACGGCCACGTGGACCGTGCCCGCAGGAAAATACGGGAACGAGCGACGCAACCAAAAGCCCGCCTCGGCGGGCCAGTGCGCTACGATCTCGTGGGTTAGATCCACGATCTTGGCCATGGGAAAGTGACTATAGATCCGCCCCTTCATCACGCCGACGAACGGATCCTTCAAACCAAAATCGGAGATCAGTGTGATGACGCCGCTCATGTTGAGACCGCTCTGCTGCACCGCTGTGTTCACGTGTATGGCCACTGGTCCATGTCCACTGGTCTAGATCCGCTGATCTGCATCCATTGGCGTTACGTTATCATCCTCCCATGCAAGACCCTATCAAGAGCTTTCGTCTCGACGGCAAAACCATCTTGATCACGGGTGCCTCCAGCGGCATCGGTGCGATGCTCGCGCGTCAGTTCGCGGCGGCGGGCGGGCGTGTCGCCTTGGCGGCAAGAAGGGTCGAACGCTTGCAAGCGCTGGCTGACGAATTGAAAACGGCGGGTGCTGCCGTGACGATGGTCGCACTCGATGTGACGCGAACCGACACGATCGCCGGCGCGCTTGCACAAATCGAAGCAGAGTTGGGTATCGTCGATGTGCTCGTCAATAACGCGGGCGTGGCGCAGCCGGCCGCCTTTCTGAAGACCTCAAGTGAGACGCTCGACTCGACCATGGCGACGAATTTCACCGCCGCCTGGAATCTCACGGCTGAGGTCGCCAAGCGACTGGTCGCGGCCAAGCGCGGCGGTAGCGTGATCAACATCGCCTCGGTTCTTGGTCTCGGTGTCGGCTCGGGTTACTCTGCCTACTCGGCCTCCAAGGCTGCCTTGATTTCTTTGACGCGCAGTCTGGCACTCGAGTTCGTTCGCTACGGCATTCGGGTCAACGCGCTAGCGCCGGGCTGGTTCGTCACCGAGATGAACGAGGCCTATTTCGCGACCGATGCAGGTCGTGATTATCTCAAGCGCATTCCGCCGGCTCGCGCGGGCGACTTGAGCGAACTGGTGGGACCCGCCCTGCTGCTCGCCTCGGATGCCGGCTCGTACGTCAACGGTGTTGTGTTACCCGTCGACGGGGGGCACCACGTCGCCTTGGTTTGATTCAGGCTGGGTTGTTTCGGGCTGATTTGTTTCGGGTTGATTTGTTTCGGTGGGGCTGGTGTCTTCGGGTAGCAACTCCAGCCCGATGATCACGGGGATGCCGCGCGCCTCTCGCAACGCTTCGAGTGCGATATCCCAATTGATCACGACTTCCGACGCGCCGAGCAAGGCGTCGAGTTTCCCCTCAAAATTTTCGAGCGAAACCGTCGTCGCACGACCCTGATCGTCGATCGGCGGATGTACCTCGAGCCACACCTCACCATCGATCTTGGTCATCTTGACGGGCTCATCGATCAGCGTGACCTTGGTTCCAATTGGCACGCGCTCAAAGAGAGTCGCGATGTCCTCGGGATACATGCGTAAGCAGCCGTGAGTCACCGCCATGCCGACGGCATCCGGATTGTTCGTACCATGAATGAGATACGAGCCACCCGGTATCGCCAGACGCATGGCGTGTGCCCCCAAAGGATTGTCACGCCCAGGCGGAACCACGCTCGGTAACGGCGGCTCGCCCAAGCGTCGCCGTTCTTCGTGAACCGATTCGGGTGGAGTCCAACTCGGATTTTGCTGTTTGCGTACGATCTTGGTCGAGCCAATCGGCGTGCGCCAATCCATCTTGCCGACACTCACCGGATAGGTCAGCACCGTCGCCGGTTCGTTCTGCTTGGGCGTTGGAAAATAGTACAGACGATGCTCCGGCAGGTTGACGACGATGCCCTCGCGCTCACCCGGCGGCAACAAGCGCTGCCCGGGGATGAGAATCTCGGTGCCTTCGCCGGGTAACCACGGATCCACGCCCTGATTGACGCGCAGCAACTCTTCTAAGCCCAAGCTGTAACGGCGCGCAACTTGGATCAGCGTGTCTTCGTAACGGGTACGAATACGTTCGACCTGTCCGAAGATGTCTGCACCGTCCTCCCGCAGCGGGTACTCCGTCGCCCAAGCCGACCCGAGACAGCTGATCACCCAGAATAGATAACCGATCGATCGACGCATGCCGCTATTGTAGCCATGGCGCTCTGGCCAGAGCGCCTTTAGAGCAGCACGCGATCGAGCGAGCCACCGTCACCGGCGATCTGTTGCAGCACATACGCCAGATCCAAGCGAAACAAACCGAGTCTCTGGCAAGCGCGCGACGCCGCCAATTGCAGCGCCAACTCGGCAGGTTCACCGCGCAACTGTGCAAAGATCACCGCTGCATGCAACAGATCCGCGAGCGTTGCGTGACTGCGCAACGCCTCGTCGGCAGCCTCGTGGCCGCTCACAGCCTCGGCGACTTGCGCGCCAAGTCCCCACTGCGCGAGCAGTTTTGCAGCGGCAGCGGCATGCCACGCCCGTACGATGTCATCCAACAGCGAGCCGTCATCGGCCAACTCCGGATAGAGCGCGGACTCTGCGAGGAGGTAAATCTTGCCGACCCCGTGCATCAGGCCACCAAGCATCGCAAGCTCCGGATCGAGTTGCCGATGCTCGGCGCGCAGCTCGGTTGCCAACAGGTGCGAAAAGGTCGCGACGATCGTGCTGCTCTGCCAGACATCACCGATTCGATACTGCACGGGCCGCAGCTGCTGTGCCGCGCGGATCTGCATCACCGCAAACGCGAAAATCACCCCGCGCAGCGCACGCAGCCCGATCCGGGTAATCGCACTGCGCACGTCCGTGATCGTCCGGCCGCCTGAACGATAAGCAGCCGAGTTCGCCATGCCGATGACGCGGACCGCGAGCGCCGCCTCATGAGTGACGATGCGCGCGATATCGTTGACGGAGACAAACTCGCTATCGAGATGACGGATCAGCTCGTTGGCCACTTCGGGGAAACAGGCAATTTCGAGACCGCCCTGATCAACTTGACGCTTGATTCGATCGACAAACTCGTAGCCGCGCTGGGTCACTCCGCACCTCGTCCGTGTAATCTGCGTACGAGTTCAGCCTCATCCTCGGTCATCCCGCAGGCACGCATCAACTCCTCGGCGCTGGCGCCCGCAGCGGCCAGACGGGGCGCGAGCTCGGCACCGATCGGCGCGATCGACGGTGGCGGTGCGACTTGACGGGTGCGTTCGAGCACAGCGCGCATCTCCACTTCGAGACGATCGAGACGTGGCCGCGACGCTGCCCCTTGCTCGGACAGCGCTTGCACGCGCTGCTGCAGATCGTGCAGCACTCGCGCGTTACCACGCCAGAAGAGCAGCCAGCCCACCATGCCGCCGATCGACACCGCGCTCAGTAGAACCAACCAGAGTGTTGTCATCATGGCGGCGGCGGACCGACGGCATTGAGTTGCGCCTCGACACGAGGCGACGATGGACGCGGGGCGCTCGGCGGTGCAATGGAATAGAGTCCGCGACGCAGTCTCTCGGGTTCGAGTATGGCGAGGATGACTCGACGATTCGCCGCACGACCCTCGGTCGTTTCGTTCGTTTGCAACGGCCGTTGCTCGCCATAACCCAGCACCGTCATCTGTGAGGGTGCAACGCCATTTTCGCTGAGCAACTTCAACACCGATGCCGCTCGAGCGGCAGATAACTCCCAGTTGCTCGGAAACTGGGTCGTGTTGATCGGGACATTGTCGGTATGTCCCTCGATGAAGATCGGGTTGTTGATATCCGCCAAGGCCACTCCAACCGTCTGCATCAAAGCGATCGCCTCCGCGGATAGCGTCGCCGAGCCTGAGGGAAAGAGCACGTCATTCTGTATTTCAACCTCGAGCCAGTCCTTGTGCTGCCGGATGATGACTTTGTCGATCATCACCAATTTGGCCATAGCCTGCGCCATCCGATTGGCCAAGGTCGACAGATCCGCGGCTTGCTGCGCTGACAACCCACGGGTGGTTCGCCCTGGCGCGGGCGGCGCCCCGGCTTGCGACTCACTTTCGGGCATCGTGACCAGATCCGTGGTGGGTATCCCCTCGCGAACCTCGACCGTGATGGGCATGTCGCGTTGCGGTTCACCACGAAACGCGGCCATCAACGCCTCGGACATCACGCGATACTTACCCGTATTCAGACTCGACACCGAATACATGACAACGAAGAAGGCCAGCAGCAAAGTCACCAAGTCGCCATAGGGTATCGCCCATGCCTCATGGTTGACGTGATCGTCACCGCCGCGTTTTTTACCTCGACCACCACCGCCACTCATGACTCAGTCCTTCACCAGATAGCCTTGCAGCTTCGCCTCGATGATGCGCGGATTTTCACCCTCGGCGATCGCTGCAAGACCATCGATGATGAGGCCGCGAACATGCGCACGACCATTGGCGATTTCTTTGAGCTTGGCGGCCGCGGGCAACATCAAGAGATTGGCGAGACCGATTCCGTAAATCGTCGCGGTGAAAGCCGCTGCGATACCGGCACCTAATTTTGAGGGGTCTTCGAGATTCTGCATGACGGCCATCAAACCGAGCACGGCGCCGATGATACCCAAAGTCGGTGCGTACACACCCATACCCTCATAGACCTTGGCACCCGAAATGTCGACGGCATAGCGGGCGTCACTCTCGATTTCGAGTACTTTACGGACCGTATCTGGCGATGTGCCGTCATAGACGAGCTCGAGCCCACGCTTGATGAAGGCGTCGCTCTCGTTGGCGATCTCGCCTTCGAGCGCTAGCAGACCTTTGCGCCGAGCGGACTTGCTCCACTCGACGATCCGAGCGATGAGCGCCTTCTCGTCGTCGTGCGGCGGCTTGAGCAACCAGGGAGCCATCTGCCGCGCCCGCATGACCGCCGCCATCGATGCGTGAACACAAATGGATGCCAGCGTGCCGACGATCACGATCATGAAGGCGGCGCCGGAGAGCAGACCACCGAGCCCCGCACCCTTGAGCACGGCACCGACGGTCAGTGACAAGACCGCGAGGACCAGACCAATCGCAGTGAGTTTATCCATGGCGTTTAGTCACCGAACCGCAAAGAAATATCGTGAACGCCCTCATCACGCGCGCGCCAATCCGCCAACCGTGCCTTCAATCGCGACAACGCCTGTCCATGCAGTTGCGAGACACGCGACTCGGTCACACCGAGGACGAGGCCGATTTCTTTGAGGTTGAGCTCGTCTTGGTAATAAAGTGACATCACGAGTTTCTCGCGCTCGGGCAGACCATCGATCGCTCCGGCCAAAGCGACCCGAAAGCCGGAGTCGACGAGCGCTCGTAACGGATCGACCTGCTCATCGGCAGGATCCGCCCCCTCGATCTCCTCCAGACTCGACACGTAACTCGAGGACGAGTCCTGCACGATCTGGTGATACTCGTCGATCGACACGCCCAACTTGGCGGCGATCGCGGTCGGAGCGGCTTCCGCACCCGTCGTACTTTCGATGTCACGGATGGCATCGGAGACTTGACGAGCGCGGCGATGTACCGAGCGCGGTGTCCAATCGAGGCGCCGCAACGAGTCGAGCATCGCGCCGCGAATACGGATACCCGCGTACGTCTCGAAGGTGGCGCCCCGCCCGCTTTTGAATTGATTGGCGGCCTCCAGCAAACCGATCATCCCAGCCTGAATCAGATCATCGACCTCAACCGAGGGCGGTAACTTCGCACACAGGTGGTAGGCGATACGCCTCACCAGATCGCCGTGGCGGCGGATCAGTTCCTCCGCCGTGTGCTTCTGGCCAGCCACTTCCGCATATTGGGTCAGCGCGTTCATTTGATCACCTGTAGTCGACGAGTTGGCGGAGCCACGAGCCGCTCAGTAAAAAATTCGATATGACCGCGCGAACCCGCAGGCGGTAACCACTCCGCTGCCGTTCGTGCGAGGCGCCGCAGTGCGAGCCCTGCGGGGCTGCCAGGGTAGGCCTCGACGACGGCACGTTGCTCGCGAATAGCCCGACGCATCTGATCGTCGTCGGGAATGTCACCCGCATGCTCGAGTACGACATCGAGAAAACGATGCGTCACCTTGAGCAACGTGGCGAAGAGTTGCGAGCCTGCACGCGTCGAGCGAGTCATGTTGGTCACGATCTTGAAATGGCGTAGCCCGTATTCGCTGCTCAGCACCTTGATGACGGCATACGCATCGGTGACGGAGGCGGGCTCATCGACCACCACCACGAGCACGTGCTGCGCCGCCAAGGTCAGCTGCAAACTGCCCGGGGCGATTCCAGCCGGGGTATCAACCACGAGTACGTCGAGCTCGTTGACGAGACTGCTGAAGGCCCGAACGATGCCAAGGTGTTCCGCCTCGCCGAGCGCAGACAACGCCGTTAAACCTGAGGCGCCGGCGACCAGCGAAAAGTTGCTTCTGATAGGCGTCACAACCTCTTCGAGACTGCGTTGACCACTGATGACCTCGGCCAAGGTATGGCGCGGAGTGACACCGAGCAGGATATCGGCGTTGGCGAGCCCCAAGTCGCCATCGAGCAGCAGCGTCTTGCGACCCTCGAGGGCAAAGACGCTCGATAGGTTGATGCTCAAAGTCGACTTGCCCACGCCACCTTTGCCGCCGGTGACTGCGATCACCTGCACCGGGCGCCGGCGTACGGCAAGTGGCTCCTCACGCGACATCGCGGAACCTCGAGTCGGTTGAGTTCACGTGGTTGGCATCAAGACCGTTTACTCGCGTGGCTTGGGTGATCAATACGTCGGCCTGGGCGGGTCGCAGGTCGTCCAACAATCTTGCGCCACTCAACGTATAGGCCAGTGGCAGTTGCGACTCGATGAGCGCAGAGACCAAACTACCGAGCGCTGCGGCCTCATCAAGGTGGGTTGCGATACCCACTGACGCACCGAGCTGCTGAAAGGCCGTGAGGGATTCGGTCAGCGCTGCCGCCTGCAGCGTCGCAGGCAGCGTGATCGCATATTCGAGTTCGTGCGCACAGGCCGAGAGACCGGCGCAATGCGCCGCAAAGTCGGTCTGTCTCGGATTACGCCCGGCTGTATCGACGAGGACCAGTTTGTAATCCCGTAGACGATCGAGTGTTGCACGCAACGATGCGAAGTCCGGGACCACCACGACGGGCGTGCCCAGCAATCGACCGAGGCGCTGTAGTTGCTCGACGGCGCCGAGCCGTGACTCGACGCAACTGACCATGACGGCCTCGCGGGCGCCATTGCGCATCACCCATCGCGCGGCCACGGCCGTGAGGGCGGTGGTCTTGCCTGAGCCGGCGGGGCCTACGAAGGCCACACGAGCACCATCTTCGATCCAGCGGTCGCCGGTGACCGGCAAGCGCTGGACCAACTGCTCCCGCGCCAGCGTTCGAACAACCGAGAGTTGGTCGGTGGCGGGCAACGCGCCCAAGATGCGACTCAGCAATTCGCGATCGAATCCGAGTTGCATCCATTCGCGTGACAACTCGGTGATAGCCGGTGAGCGACGCGTCAGATCATTCCACGCCAGTGCCGCCAATTGAGTTTCCAGCAATCGTCGTAGCGCACGCAGTTCGTCGTCCAACGCCTCGACCCGCGCATCGGCCGCCGGATTTTTGACGACCTGCTCGACGGGTCTAGCCTGCTTGGCTGCCAACGCATTGGCGCGCGCTAGCTCTGCGGTCGCGTGGTCGGCAGCGACGGTGAGCTCGATTTGATCCCTCACCCGCCGACTCGAGAGGATCACGACATCATCGCCATGCACCTCCCGTGCTGCTTTAAAAGCGCTTTTCATGTCAGAAGCTACATAGCGTCGGATGTTCATCGGCCGTTACCTCAAGTGCCAATCGTGCTGACGAGGCGCACGCGGCGGTTATCCGGAATCTCGTTCCACGCCACCACATGCATCTGCGGAACAGATGCACGCAAGAACCGCGCCAGCACCGGGCGTAAACTCGGTGACACCAACAGAATCGCGGCTTGTCCGAGCTGCTCCTGACGCCCCGCAGCATCGGCGAGACGGCTCTGCAAGCGCTCGGCTAGACCGGGCTCAAGCCCCGGCGTAGACGCACTGCCGGTCACCGAGTTCGTGAGCATTTGCTCAAGACCGCCATCGAAGGTCACCACCGGGACCTCGGTGGAGTTACCCGCGATGTCCTGGATGATTTGTCGCGACAGCGCGATGCGCACCGAGGCGATGAGCTGTTGGGGATCGCTGTTGCGCGGCGCGTGCTCGGCGATGCATTCGAGAATGCTGCGCAGGTTGCGGATCGAAACGCGCTCGGACAACAACCCTTGCAACACCTTCACGACGACGCTGAGCGGCACCACTTTGGGAACGAGGTCTTCGACGAGCTTTGGTGAGGTCTTCGCGAGGTTGTTGATGAGGGCTTGCACCTCTTCATGCCCGAGGATCTCGTGGGCGTGTTGACCGATGATCTGGCTCAAGTGCGTCGCCAAGACGGTGGTCGCATCGACGACGGTGTAGCCGAGCGACTGCGCCTGCTCGCGACTGCCACCCTCGATCCAAAAGGCTTCCATGCCGAAGGCGGGATCGCGGGTCTCGATTCCGTCGATCAAACCAAACACTCGACCGGGATTGATGGCGAGTTCACGATCGGGCATCAACACCGCCTCGCCTAGCGGCACGCCCGCTAGCGATATCCGATACGCATTCGGCGCGAGCTCGAGGTTGTCGCGGATGTGCACCGGTGGAATCAGAAAGCCGAGCTCCTGCGACAGCTTGAGTCGCACACCGCGAATGCGCGGCAACAACTCACCGCCCTGCTCTTTGTCGACGAGCGCCACCAATCGATATCCCACCTCGAGACCGATCGGATCGACGGGACGGACGTCTTCCCAGCTCAATTCTTTCTTCTCGTTGCTGACGGGCGCTTCGACAACCGACGTCGCCCGACGCGAAGCGGCCTCGCGCGCCAGTCGTCCCGCCATCACGCGCGAGGCGAACATGCACACGGCGGCCATGCCTAAGAAAACTAGATTTGGCATCCCCGGAATGATGCCGAGCAATCCCATGACACCGCCTGCGATCGCGAGCAGTCGCGGATCACCGACAAGCTGACGCGACACCTCACCGCCCATGTCTTGATCGCGCGACATGCGCGTAACGATCACCGCGACAGCGGTCGATAGCAGCAACCCGGGGATTTGCGCGACCAATCCATCGCCGATCGTCAGCAGTGTGTAGACCTCGGCGGCATCACCCAAACTCATGTCGTGCATCAACGGTCCGATCGCCAACCCACCGAGCAGGTTGAGCAAGAGAATCAGGATGCCGGCGATCGCATCGCCGCGAACGAATTTGCTCGAACCATCCATGGAGCCGTAGAAGTCAGCCTCGGCGCGAACCTCTGCCCGGCGCAGCCGCGCCTCGTCTTGCGTGATGAGCCCGGCGTTCAGGTCGGCGTCGATCGCCATCTGCTTACCCGGCATCGCATCGAGCGTGAACCGAGCAGTCACCTCAGAGACACGCCCCGCACCCTTGGTGATCACCACGAAATTGATGATCGTCAGAATGATGAAAACGACGATACCGACCGCATAGTTCCCGCCGATCACGAACTCCCCGAAGGACTCGATGACATGCCCGGCTGCAGCGGTCCCGGTATGGCCATCCATCAAAACCACGCGAGTCGAGGCGACGTTCAGTGCGAGGCGAAAGATCGTCGCCATCAACAGCACGGTGGGGAAGATCGCGAACTCGAGTGGCTTTCTGACCGAAAATACGGCGATCAACACCATGACCGACAGTGCGATATTGAACGTGAACAACACGTCGAGAACGAATGGCGGTAGCGGGAGCACCACCATCGCGAGCATCGCGAGGATCACGGCGGGGACCGTGATCGAGTTGGTCAACAGATCGCGCAGTGGCAGTGCACCGAGCGTTGCGTTGTTAGCATCAGCCATTTATCGTCGCTCCCCTGCGTTCGCCGAAGAATTCGACGGTCGGGTCGATCTGCGGCAGATCGGGTTTTGTCGTTCCCTGCGCGATCGCGGCGCGCACCTGCCACACATAGGTGAGCACCTTGGCAACCGCGAGATAGAGCGGCGCTGGGATCTCGCGGCCGACATCGATGTATCGGAACATGGCGCGGGCCAGCGGCGGCGCCGATACCAGCGGGACGCCGTGCCGCGCGGCCAGCTCACGAATCCGGGCCGCCACTTCATCCGCACCTTTGGCCACGACGATCGGTGCGGCATGGCGTTGTTCGTCGTATCGCAGCGCCACTGCGAAGTGCGTCGGATTAGTCACGACCACGGTCGCCTCAGGCACGTCCTGCATCATGCGTCCGCGCGCCATGGTCGCCTGCACAGATCGAATTCGGCTGCGAGTCTCCGGTGAGCCGTCCGACTCTTTGTACTCCTGCTTGATATCCTCGCGACTCATCCGCATTTCTTGCAGAAACTTCCACAACTGAAACGGGCCATCGATGAAGGCGATCACGATCAGCGTCGATGCCATTGCGAGCGTCGCAAACGCCGTGATCTTTGCTACCGATAGAATCGCCGAGAGCACGGGCAGCTGCGCGAGATGTAGCAGTTGCTCGGTCTGCGACGATAAGACCAATACGCCGACGCCGCCCACGAAAACGAACTTGGCAAGCGACTTGACCAGTTCGACAGCGCTGCGCGCCGAGAACATCCTCGCGAAGCCGCTCAGAGGATTGATACGATTCGCTTTGAAGCCGAGCGCCTCGCTGCTGAAATTCCAACCGCCGATCAAGGCGGGCGCGAGAACGGCAGCGACGAAGGTCGCGCCGAGTAAGGGAGCGATCGCGAGCATGCCTTGCAGCGCTTCGAAACCCAAACTGCGTACCGTGTGATCGTCGTTCGCAAGATCAGCTGGGCTGACACGAAGCCCCGTGATCATGACCCGACCGAGCGACTCTGCTATGTCGCTGCCGAACAGGGTGAGCATGCCAACGGCCGTCAACGAGACGGCCGCAGCGCCCACATCCACGGAACGTGGCACCTGGCCCTTCTTACGTGCGTCATCGAGCTTCTTTGGAGTCGGTCGCTCGGTCCGTTCAGCGTTATCTTTCTCGGCCATGCTCAGTTCCCGACGCCTGTCGACGAGACTTGCAGCAGTTGTTGCATGGACTCGGTCACCTGCGCGTATAGAGCGACGAATCCTTGCTGCAAGCCCGGCAGACCGATATCGATGACCAAGAGCCCAAAGATGATGGTGATCGGAAAGCCGATAGCGAAGATGTTCAAGGTCGGCGCCGCGCGACTGATCAATCCGAAGGCGATATTGGCGACGAGCAATGCCGCGAGACCCGGTAATGCCAATAACAACGCACCGCTGAAGAGCAAACTACCGCTTTGCAACAACGCGCGCAGCCCGTTGTCGCCGAGACCCTGCGCTCCGATCGGTAGCGTTCGAAAACCATCGACTAGCAAGCTCAGCAGTGCGAGATGCCCATCGAGTGCGAGGAAAGTCAGCGTTACGAATAGCACGTAAAACTGTCCCACGGCGGCAGTTGCCGCACCTCGCAGCGGATCGACATTGAACGCGAAAGACAGGCCCATCGAGTTTGCGATCAACTGACCGGCAAGTCCGACCGCATCGAAGACCAACTGCGCGAGAAATCCAAGCCCGACGCCAATCAAGATTTGCTGCGCGATGATCGCCACGCCGGGGAGAGACCACAGGCTAAGGTCGGTCGGCACAGTGACCCACGGCACCACAACGATGGCGATACCCCCTGCCAATACGATACGCAGCCGCGCCGGGACAAAGGGAGCTCCAAAGATCGGTGCGACCATCACAAAAGCACCAATGCGCGTGAACGGCAGAAACCACTCTGCCATCCAACGACTCCACTCTGCTTCTGAGATTTCAAGCATGTTCTGGTGTCAACGTATCAGCGAGGGAATGTTCATGATCAGCGTACGGGTGTAGTCGACCAGCAGCTTGAGCATCCACGGCCCCGCGATGGCGATCGCAGCGGTCATGCCGATCAGCTTCGGGATGAAGCTCAAGGTCATTTCGTTGATCTGCGTCGCAGCCTGAAAGATGCCAATCAGCAGACCGATCGCGAGCGTGACCAGTAACATCGGCGCCGCGATCAGAATCATCGTTTGCATCGCGTTCTGGCCGATCGACATGACGGTTTCCGGGCTCACAGATAAAAGCTCCCGGCGATCGAATCCATGACCAAGGACCAACCATCCACCATGACGAACAACATCAGTTTGAACGGCAGGGAGATCAGAACCGGAGAGAGCATCATCATGCCCATCGACATCAGCACGCTCGCAACGACGAGATCGATGATCACGAAGGGAATGAACAGCAGAAAACCGATCGTGAAGGCGGTCTTGAGCTCGCTGGTCACGAAGGCCGGCACGAGGATCGACAGCGGCACGTCCGCGGGTTTGTCGAAGCCCTGGCCGCCGGACATGCGAACGAAGGTGGCGATATCGGCCTCGCGAGTTTGGTCGAGCATGAAGCCCTTCAGGGGCACGAGTGCGCGATCTATCGCAACGGTGGTTTCGATAGTTCCTTTGGAATACGGCTCAAAGGCCTCGACATTGATCCGATCGATCACCGGCCCCATCACGAACAACGTCATGAACAAGGCAAGCCCGATCAACACCTGATTAGGGGGCGTCTGCCCAGCGCCGATGGCCTGTCGCAAAATTCCAAGCACGATGATGATGCGCGTGAACGCCGTCATCATTAGCACGATCGCTGGCAGCAACGTGAGCGCGGTCATCAATAACAGCGCCTGCAGGGTCAGGCTATAGGTTTGGCCGCCACCGGCTGCTTCCTTGACCGTCAATGCCGGCAGACCGATGTTGAGCGCATCCTGAGCGTGCGCAGGCGTCAGCGCCGTCAGTGCCGTCAGCGCCGTTAAAGCCGCGATGAGCACGACGCTGCGCGTTCTCATCGGCCGAGCCCCTTCTTGAGCACCTCGAGAAAACTCGGTACGGCGGCCGCCGCGGCAACCGCCGTTTCAGTGACGCTCTCGGGCGTCTCGGTCGCCACGTAGCGGTGCAGCAGCGTGACGCGCCCTTCACCGATGCCGAGGACGAGGCGTGTGCCTTCGGTCTCCAACACGATCGCGCGCTCTTTATTGCCAAGCACAACTTCATCGATGACCTTTAGGTGTCCGACACGGCTGCGCGGCGTGACTTTCATACGACGCACGACTGCAGCGACGACGAGAACCGCGGCGATCACGATCAGCAGCGAGAAGAACATTTGCAGCAGACCGCCACCGCTCGTGACGGAACGCTCCGCAGCCGCCATCGCCGGATCGGCGAAGCGCGCGGTTTTTTCGCTCACCAGAATCCACGGTGATGTGAGCTCGCGAATCATTTGAGCTTCCGAATTCGCTCGGCGGGGCTCACCACATCGGTCAACCGAATACCAAATTTGTCGTTGACGATCACGACTTCACCGTGCGCTACGAGGGTGCCATTGACGAAGACATCGAGCGGATCGCCTGCAATACGATCGAGCTCGACCACCGAGCCTTGATTGAGCTGCAGCAGATTGCGTATCGGAATACGTGTGCGACCGACCTCGAGTGACAGCGTCACCGGCACCTCGAGAATCACGTCCAACTTGACGTCGGCCTGCGCACCGTCGACCGATCCGTCGGTCGGTACGCCGGACGGAGGGTCAAGGGGATCGAAGGGAGCCTGGTTTTCGTTCATGATGGAAATCCTGTGTTGGCGTGCGACGCCTCCGGTGAGAAGCGCTGTTCCACCTTCACCGACAATTGACCGCGCGAGGCGCCAAAGCGTCCTCGAAAGACCGGCACGTCCTCGGCGAACACCAGCGCGCTACCATTGAAATCGCAGGGAATGACATCGCCTGCTTTGAGGTCGATCAGTTTCGCGAGCGGAATTTGACTGCGCCCCACGAGGGCGTTGATGGCGACTTCCGCATCCTGCAGCTCCTCGCGCAGGCTACGACTCAGACGACGATCTGTTTCGGCTGCCTCGTCGCGAAAGGTCCGCTCTAATGCGCCACGAATCGGCTCGATCATGCTGTACGGAACCGCGGTGATCAGCCGACTCTTGCCGCCCATGATTTCGATATCGAAGTCAGACACGAGCAGGACTTCGTTCGGGTTCATGATGTTGGCGAAGTGTGGATTCGTCTCGGCCTGTACGAACTCGATCTTCACGGGCATGACGGTCGCCCACGACTCGGTCAGATCCTTGATGGCCGCATCACGGAACAACTGTACGAGCCGCATTTCCGCGCCCGTGAAATCACGTCCGGTAATTTTTTGTACTCGACCTCGTCCGCCGAAGAAGTTATCGACGATCGAGGCGACGAGCTCGGAAGTCATGAGTACGAGTAAAGAGCCGCGCAAGGGACTCATGCGCAGCACATTGATACCGATCGGCGCTTCGAGCTCCCGAATGAACTCGGAATACTTAAGGGTCCGGAAGGGATTGGTCTCGATCGCGGCTGGACGACGCAGCGCCGACATGACACTGCTGCGAAACGCGCGACCGAAGCGCTCGTTGATCAAGTCGAAGGTCGGCATGCGACCGCGCAGTATGCGAACCTCACGGCCGAGATCGTAGCGGCGGGCGTCGACGGCACGATCCTCCCCGCTCGTACTGACGCGACCCTCGCTCATTCCGGCGAGTAATGCGTCGACCTCTTGCTGATTCAGTATCGGCTCGCTCGGGTTCGCCACGGCTTGAATCCTTACTGCATCACGAGACTGGTGAAGAGCACCGTCTCCACGGATTCGGGCTTGCCGCCCGCTTGCTTCACCGAGTTGCGAACCGTCGTGATCGCCTCCTCGCGCAGGGCTTTTTTGCCTGCCGCCAACGACAGCTTTTCTGCATCCTGCTGACTGAACAGCATCAGCAGGTCGTTACGAATGATCGGCTCCTGTGATTTCAGCAGCACCATGGTTTCTTCGGACCGCGTCGCAACACGGACGCTGACCTGCAAGAAGCGAAACGCCTGTGATCCCTCGAAGTTCGCGACGAACGGCGGATCGAGTGCATAAAACATCAAGGCTTTCATTGCACTGGTGGATGCCGCTTCGGCAACCGGCTTTTGCGAGGACTTCCAAAAAAAGAATCCACCGCCGCCAACGGCGGCCAACAGCACGACGGCAAGACTCAGCCAGAGAGTTTTACGAGACTTTTTCGGTGCTTCGATCTCGTCGGCTGGATTGACCTCCAACGCCTTTGGGTCTGCTGCTTTTGCCACTCGACTCTCCCCGACATTGCAATGACAGTCGAGTAGTTAAAGAGCAATTGGCATGCCAGCCTCATTCGTCAACGCGATGACGCCCCACGAATGACACCGAGTAGGCTCGTGATCTCGGCCTCCGAATCGTTCCGTTCTGAATCCATATCGACGCGTCGTGCACTGCTCGGCAGCACCGAATAGCGCACGAGCTGTAGTCCCTCCTCGGCTAACATCTCGCCCAACAAGGCGGCGTGTTGCTCGAGCAAGGCGGCGGCGTTCGCATCGTCTGTCATGAGAGAAACCTGCACTTGGTCGCCCTCTCGCGAGATCTCGATCTGCAGATGGCCAAGCTCGGCCGTCTCCCACTGTAAGGAGATCTCCGAACCACCCTCCGAGACGCGAACGACCAGTTGTTCCAGCACGGCTTGTGAGTCGAGTGGCGCAGCGACCTCGGTTGTCGGCGGTACTTCAGCTGCTGCGGAGCTCGCAAACGTACCGAGTAACCCCTCGAACTCAGCCCGCTCTGCCTGGCGATGTCGATCGGGGCGTAGGCGATCCAGATCTCGCTCGGTATTGAGCCAATGGACGTGGGACACTCTCGCTTGCTCCGTCAAGCCGCGCTGATGCGTTGCCGCACGTAAGCCAACTGTCCTTGCTCATCAGTCGCTTGCTGCTCCTGCCGAGACTCGATCAAGCGTTCTTCGCTACGCCAACGCTCGACGACAGCCCCCACGGTCCGATTTTGGACGGCGGCCTCTTGTAATCGCTGTATCGCTTGGTCGCGCTCGCGGCGATATCGCTGAACCAGCTCCCCTTGTTGCCGTACGGCATCACCGAGACGCGCGATGAAGGCGTGAAAGTCGAGCAGTGCGACACCGCTGATGCCCTGCAGCACCCGAGCGCCGAGACCGGCTTGATACTCTTGGCGATAGCGTTGCAGATCCTGTAGTTGAGTCTCGGCGGTGGTGAGGCGTTGATCCGCACTCTGCACGAGCGCCGCACAGTCACGCTCGGCCTGCTCGAGCGTTTCACGATAATGCGTGATGCGCTGTTCGCGTTTCATGTGCTCGCCTGCTGCACGAGCTCACGAAGGTTGCCGATACTGTCGCTCAGACTCGCCTTGTCGAGAGGCCGTTGGGCGAGTAAAGCCGAAATTTTCGGCCACAGCGTCACGGCACGATCGAGCGTCGGATTGGCGCCCGGCTTCCATGCACCGAGATTGACGAGCTCGCGAGATTGGTTGTAAACCGACATCAACTCGCGCAGGCGCCGAGCCGATTCGAAATGCTGCGGCGCCGTGATCTCGTGCATCACGCGGCTGATCGACGCCTCGATATCGATTGCCGGATAGTGGCCGCTCTCGGCGATACGTCGCGACAGCACGATATGCCCATCGAGTATGGCGCGCGCGGCATCGGCGATCGGATCCTGTTGATCATCGCCCTCGGTCAAGACGGTGTAGAAGGCCGTGATCGAACCGCCGCCTTTGACGCCGTTGCCCGCACGCTCGACGAGCCGCGGTAACAGAGCGAACACCGATGGTGGATAACCCTTGGTCGCCGGCGCCTCGCCAACCGCTAGACCGATCTCGCGCTGCGCTTGCGCATATCGCGTCAACGAATCCATCAACAGCAGCACTGAGCGGCCGGTATCGCGAAAATATTCTGCGATGGTGGTCGCAAGCATGGCGCCCTGTAGTCGCATCAAGGGAGCCGTATCCGCCGGCGCAGCGACGACGACCGCGCGACGTCGATCATCCGGCCCGAGAATGCGATCGACGAATTCCTTCACTTCGCGCCCACGCTCGCCGATGAGCCCCACGACGATCACATCGGCGTTGGTGTGTCTTGCCATCATGCCGAGCAGCACGCTTTTGCCGACACCGCTGCCGGCGAACAGTCCGACGCGCTGCCCGCGACCGATCGTCAAGGCAGCATTGATCGCGCGCACGCCCACATCCAGCGGCTCGTCGATCGGGTGTCGCTCCAAAGGGTTCACGGGCACGCCGGCGAGCGGCCGCAGGTGCATTCCGGCCAAACGACCGCGATCATCGAGAGGTCTACCGGCGGCATCGATGATACGACCGAGTAATCCCTCGCCGATCCGAACCTTGCCCGACTGACGACTCGGGATAACACGCGTTTGCGGATCGAGACCCTGGATGGGTCCGGTCGGCATGAGGTATAGCTTGTCGCCCGCGAATCCGACGACTTCAGACTCTGAGTCACTACCGTTGCTCGCGAGCAATCGACAACGATCCCCGACGGCCGCGCGACAGCCACTCGCCTCGAGCATCAAGCCGACCATACGCGAGAGGCGCCCTTCCACGATCGGTTGCCGAAAATCCTGCAAGCGTTCGAGGCGCTGCGCCAAACGGCGGTTGAGCTCGGGCGCGTGCGACACTAGCGGCCCTCCTCGCTGTCGAGCTCTGCGGTGATGTCGCCGACCCCGTTGATCGCACCATCACCCAAAGATTGCTCCATGATGAGGCGAAGTCGCTCCTCGAGTGTCGCATCGATCCGCGAGTCGCCAACGACGACACGGCATCCACCACGGCCGACCTCCGCGCTCGCGGTCAAAGTCCAATTCGTCTCCCCGTGCAGAGCATCGACGCGGGCGCGCACAGCCTGCAGATCTTGCGGGTGCAGATACACCTGAAGATCGCGGTTGGCGAGCGGCAACTCCGTCAACGCCCGGCGAATGATTTCAGTGACGTGTCCTGGCTCGATCCGAAGTTCGCGTCGAGCCAACTCGCCACCCACCCGGATGGCGAGCACCGTCAATTCCTGCACCGCCACCTCGTCGAGCCGCTCCAACGGGCGTGCCAACTCGCGCAGGAGATGATCGAGTTTTACGATGCGCTCATCGAGCTGACGCTGTTTGCCCTGAATTTCAGCTGCTGCCGCCGCAAGACCCTCGGAACGGCCGCGCTGGAAGCCGGCCTCGGCGATGGCGCGAGATTCTCTCTCGAGCTCGGAGGCGTCCGGACTGCGTCCACGAAAAGTCACCAGCGGACCGCTAACTCGCGGCGGCGCCCATGCAGCAGCGTCAGACATACGTCTCTCCGCCGCGAGCGCCCAACGTAATCGTGCCCTCATCCGAGAGCCGGCGTGCGATTTCGAGAATTTCGCGCTGCGCGTTCTCCACCTCGGAGAGCTTCACCGGCAGAGCCGCCTCGAGATCGTCACGCAGCATCTCGGCTGCACGTTGCGACATGTTGCTGAAGATCTTGTCGCGCAAACGATCATCGGCGCCCTTGATCGCAAGCAGCAATTTATCGCTCGAGACTTGGCGCAGCAGTTCTTGCATGCTCCGATCGTCGACCTCGATGAGGTTGTCGAACACGAACACGAGATCCTGAATCTTCGCACCCAAATCCGGATCGGCTTCTTTGAGCTCGCGCATCACTATGTTTTCGATGCGTGGCTCCAAGAAGTTCACGATATCCGCCACGATCTTGGGACCGGCGAAGCCTGCCGCTTGCAAGCGAGTGGCATTACCGAGCTGGCGCTCCATCACCGCGTCGAGCTCCTCGAGTGCATCCGGTTGGATACCCTCGACCGTCGCCACTCGCATCAATAGGTCGGTATGCATCTCCGGCGGTAGACAAGCCAAAATCCGCGCCGCCTGCGCCGCTTCGAGTTGCGAGAGAATGATGGCGATAATCTGCGGATGCTCGACTCGAATCAGATCCGCGACGGCCTTAGGCTCCATATATTTCAGGGAGTCGAGACCTTTGCTGGCACGCCCGAGCAGAATTTGGTCGATGAGGTTGGCCGCAGCGGTTTCGCCGAGCGCCTCGATGAGCGCGTTCCGCACGAATTCCGTATTAGCGACACCCACGGAAGTCTGACTCTCGGCGTCAGAAATGAAGTTCGAGATCACCTCGCTCGCCTCGTCACGCGACACATCGGAAATCTGTGCCATCGCGGCGCCCAACTTCTGCACCAGCTTCGCGGGCAGATTCTTGAGCACCATAGCCGCCTCACGCTCACCGAGCGTCAGCAGCAGAATCGCGGCGCGATCGATCCCCGCGCGAACATCGCTACCTAACGAGAGATCAGCCATTGTTCATCGCCCACTTGCGTACCACTTGTGCCACCCGCGCCGGGTCGTCGTTGACGATCGTCCGGGCCAGGTTGATCTGCTCTTCGTATTTCGTCGGTGTGGCGCGACGCTTGATCTCGGCATTGCCGTTGCTCATCGCCAACGGTGAATCGCTGCCATCACCGACACCCATCGGCACCGGGAGGCTTGATCCACTGAAGACGAAGCGATCGTCAGCCGGCACGGGTGGTGGTGGTGCCGGCGGCAGAAAGGCGGTGAAGCGCTGCGTGAGCGGACGTATCACCGTGAAAATCAGCACCATCAATGCGGCGAGACCCACCATCGCCTTGATGGCATCCATGAACCAGGCCTGCTCCCAGATCGGAACCGAGGTCATCTCTCCCGTCGGCAGACGTGGGTCGCCGCGCCAAGCACTGTTCACCACGTTGACGCTGTCACCGCGATTCGCATCAAAGCCGACGGCATCTTTGACCAGCCCTGTGATGCGATCGATCTGCTCACGCGTGAGCGGTGCGTCGGTGAACTTACCGTCGCGACCCTGCACCTGCACGTTATCGACCAGCACGGCCACCGACAGCCGTTTCAATCGTCCGCCAGGTTGGCGTACATAGGCGACGGTACGGTCGATCTCATAGTTGCGAGTGCTCTGCACCGACGTCGGCGACACCACCGCGGTCGCTGCCGAAGAGCCCCGCGCCGGTGTGGTTGTATCAGTTGCTGCGACAGCCGAGGTGGCTGCAGCAGCCGGCGTCGCAGCAACCGGTTGATTGGCCGCAGCACCGGGCACCCCGCTGGCCGCAGGCGACGCATTTCGATCCTCGCTGACCTGCTCGCTACGCACGACCGCACCCGCGGGGTTGAATGACTCGCGTGCCTCCTCTGAACTCGTCATGTCGAACTGGGCACTGACTTCCGCCCGAACCCGTCCCGTGCCCACCAGCGGCTCGATCAAGGCCTCGATTCGTCGAGCGTAAGTCTCTTCGGTTTGTCGCGCGGTCTCGATCTGTTGATCGCGCATCGCGAGATCGCCTCGCCCTTGCGGCGACGACAGCAAGCGACCCTGCTGATCGACGACGGTCACCTGCGCCGGATCGATGTCCGGGACGCTGGTGCCCACCAGATTGACGATGGAAGTGACCTGCTCGTTGGTGAGGCTACGGCCTGCCTTCAATTGCAAAAAGACGCTCGCGCGTGCCGGCGCGCGATCGCGGATGAAGCCTGAGTTGCGACCACTCGCGATGTGCACTCGAGCCGCGGCCACCTGTTGAAGACTCGAAATGGTCTTGGCCAGTTCAGTTTCGAGCGCATGCTGGTAACGCGCGCCTTCCATGAAACTCGAGAGACCGAAGCCTCCATCCTTGGCGAGGCCTGCGAAACCACCGCTTTGCGTGACGCCTTGCTCTGCGAGCAGGAAGCGCGCGTCGTTCAACCGCTCGGCGGGGACCGACAACCCGCCGGTGCCGGAATCGACTCGGTATTCAATACCCGCGCCACTCAGCGCACGTGTAACCGCCGCGGCATCCTCGTCATTCAGCGTGCCGTACAACACGCTGAAGGTCGGCCCTTGGGACCACAACGTCACGCCGACACCCGCCGCCACTGCCGCTGCGAGACCGATCAACAACAACAACGGTCGTAGACCCGCCGATAGGGTTGCGAGTGGATTGCTGGCCGTTGCAGTGGCATCCATGATGGTTCCTCAAAAATCAAATGGGCATGTTCATGATTTCCTGATAAGCGGAAACCACGCGGTTACGAACCTCGACCGCACCGCGAAAGGCGATGCTGGACTTCTGCATATCGATCATCACTTGTGGCAAATCGACCCCCGGCGTACCACGCTCAAACGCAGTCGCCGTCGTGCGCGCCTGCTGCTGAACGGAATTGACCGTATCGAGTCCATTCTTCAACACCGAGGCGAAGCTGACCGATGAGGCTTTTTCCGTGCCCGACACGGCTGTGCCGAGCGCGCCGGCACCGCCGAGCGGCGAACTGCCACCGGCGGTCTGGGCGCGCAGGCTGCGAATTTGCGTCAGCACGCGATCGATATCGATCTGACTCATGGGAGTTCCACCGCAAGACCGATCGAACGCAAGCGTGCGATGCGATAGCGCAAGGTGCGCGGACTGATACCGAGCTGGTCCGCGACAGTCAGTTGGGTGCCACGCGATTCGCGCAGCGCACTCAATAAAATCTCGCGCTCGGCTTGATCGCGACGTCGAGCAAACTCGCTGCGGCCATCAATGAAAGCGGCAACTCGGACTACCTGCGGCATTTTCGCTCCTCGAGTCAGACGACTGACATATCATCGAGGGAGCAAGAACTGTGCCGCCGTGGAAAGCGCGCCTCGTGGGCGAGAACGTCAAAAATCAGTCGTCGAGATCCGAGACGGACATATTGAAGCGTCGCATTTTCTCGACCAAGGTCGTCCGACGAAGACCTAGCAGCTTGGCTGCGCGCGAGACGGTTCCTTTGGAGCGCTCGAGCGCTTGAACGATCAGCTTGCGCTCGAGGTCGAGTAGATATTCACGCAGATCAAAGCCGTCGATCGGTAACTGCGCGGCTTCAGTCGACCTCGACACCGACGCGCCAGCCAAGGCGGCGGGTTGTCCCGTCGGCTCGAGTGGGCCGTCCGCGACACACGCCGCACCGAGGCACTCGTCACCTGATACGTCATCGTCCTCCAGCGGATCGTCGGCCGCGACCTCGCTCATGTCGTTCAGCAAGGCCTCGATCGCCTCATCGGTCAAATATCCTGCGCGATAGCGAGCCGGCAGATCGAGAACGTCGACCGGCTTGGCGCCGTAGAGCACGCTCAGCCGCTCCATGAGATTGGCAAGTTCACGCACGTTGCCGGGCCAGCCATAGCTCTTGAGAGCCTCGACCGTACGAGGCATCAAGCGAAGTTTCGCACGCCCTGCGATCAAGTTCTGATGCACGAATTCGCCGACGAGCGTGTCGAGGTCTTCAAGCCGCTCGCGCAGGCTCGGCATCTCGATCGGAAATACATTCAAACGATAAAAGAGATCGCCGCGAAAACGTCCGTTGGCGATCGCCGTCTCGAGATCGCGGTGAGTAGCAGCGACGATGCGCACATCGCAGCGCATCGGTTGGTGGTTACCGACGCGCTCGAACACGCGCTCTTGTAGGACACGCAGCAACTTCACCTGCATCGGCAGACTCATGTCGCCGATCTCATCCAAAAACAGCGTGCCCCCCTCGGCAATTTCGAAACGGCCGCGCCGCGAGGTGTAGGCTCCCGTGAACGCACCCTTCTCGTGGCCGAAGAGCTCGCTCTCCAGCAGATCTGGCGGGATGGCTCCGCAATTGACGGCCACGAACGGCCCACCGCGGCGCGGGCTACTATCGTGGATCGCACGCGCGACCACTTCTTTGCCAGTACCCGACTCGCCGAGGATCAGGACGCTCGAATCGTAGGCAGCAACCTTGCCGATCAGCGAATTCACCTGTTGGATCGCCGCGGAACGCCCGCTCGGGAGTCGCGCCGCAATGACCGTCTCGAGAGCGGCAAAGGTCGCCACCGGCGTTTTGGCGATGGTCTCCATCGCTTGGCTCACGTACGAATTCCAATCCGCATTAGGGGTTTGTAACCGAATTTATGGCCTTTACGGATTCAAACCGTCCCAGTTCGGATGAACCTCGCGGCGCTATCGGTATCGCTCCCGCAAACGTCGGTGCTCACGAAATAGCCAGCGTTCGAGACAGTCCCGCTCCGGCTCGCCCATATTCAAAAACTCAAAGCGCAGGTGTTGCGGTGATACCGATGTCACCCGAGCGACAAACTGCAAAGCTGTCGGCCAACGCGGTTCGGGATGCCATGCGAGCAACCCGATATCGCCCTCGTTCAGTGCGGAGTTCGCAGGTGTGGTGTTGCAGGTCCAGGCGACGCCGGTCGCTGCGAGCGAAAAGGTGACGCTCGAGCCGGGACCCGTTTCAAGCCCGCTACGTTCGAGCAGCAGATCCAGCACCATCGACAGCTTCGCATCGAGACGTCTGATCTCAGCGGCAATCTCCGCGTCGACCTCGCCGGTACCGGACACCGCTTCCGCCCGAATCGCCTCGAGCCATCGGAAAATCTGAATGTTGCGGCTCGCACGATCGTTGAGCGCAACGGCACCCACGCTAAACGACCAGCGCGCCTGTCCCTCGACGGTCAGCGTATCGTGGCTGTCGTGCATCCGCGCCTGTGCTCAGGTCGGACGCCGACCGGCGCCCGCAGCTTGGCTCGACTGGGCATTCTTTGGAATGGCGGCCCAAGCATCGCGAATTTCAGTCAGCAACGCGCTGACATGCGGTAAGACATCCCGCCGACGAGGTACGTGAGCGAGCAACAACTGCCGACAGATATAGTCGTAGAGCGCATCGAGATTATGGGCGATCTCACCGCGCGAGAGATCGAGGGCGGCCTTCAGTTCGCCCACGATGGCGAGGGCGCGCTGGATGTGTAGTGTCGCATCGACCGTCTCGCCGTTAGCCGCGCAACCGCGCGCCTGAGCGATGCGTGCGATCGCGCCGTCTAGCAACATGAGCACCAGACCGTGCGGATCGGCTGCCGCGACACCCGAATGGGCTGCCACTGATTGATACGCCATCGCGCCATTTCGACCGTAAGACATCGACCTCTCCTGCGACTCGGGTCTCGACACCCTGCTAACGGCGGGGGCTAGAAAAACTTTACGGCGTGCGCGACAACGGGATGGAGTTCTGATCATGTAGATAGTTTCGCAATGGAACTGCTCATACCTTGCATTTGCGTCAAGAGCTGATCGAGGGACACAAACTGCTTTCGGTAGCGCTTCTCGACCGCCGACATGCGGTTCTCGACCGCGAGCTTGTCCTGATCGAGTCGACGTTTGCTTGAATTCAAGCCGTCGGTCCGGCTTTGGATCAGACCATCGCTGGCCAGCTGTGTATCGAGCAGCGCGTCGAGACGCGCAACCAAGCCATCGCTGGCGGTGAACACCTGTACGACATCCTCGAGGCGATCGAGCAACGCGGTCTTGAAGCGGGTGTCGTTGATCGAGAGCCGCGCATCGTTACCGATGGCAAAGCCCATGGCGAGCACCGAATTGAAATCGGCCGCTGCGCTTGACGTCGGTGCCGTCAGTTCGCGCCGCAAAGCCATTTCGATATTCCGCACCAGCGAGTCGGCAATCAAAGGTCCTGCCGAGTTATTGCTGGCATCGAACGCGCGCAGCCGACGCGAGGTCGCCACGAAGTTGTTGTACTCGGTGACGAGTTTGCGCAGTCGGTCTTCAGCACCGGCGGTGTCGGCCTGAACACCGAAGTTGATGACGGTGCCCGGTTTCGCACTGGTGAGATTCAGGGTGACGCCTTGCATCACATTGACCAACGTATTGGTCGGGCTCGTGACCGAGACTCCATCGATCTTGACGAGCGCATCGGCGCCGGTGGAATTGACGGTAAACCCGCTCGTGAAGGCATCTAGCGATCCGCTTCCGCTCAAGGTGATGGCATTACCCGCGCCGCCCTCCTCGCTCGAGAGCAACAACCGAACACCGTCCGGCGTGCTCATCAAAGTCGCTTTGACGCCGGTGTTATCGGCCTGCGTATTGATCGTCTCGACGATCTTCTCGAGCGTTGTCCCGGCACCGACCGAGAACGAGAAGCTGTCGCTGCCCTGCGTGATCGTCAAATTGCCGTTGCCGGGCGCTGACGTGGCGCTTGGGAATAGGGCCGAGCTCATCTTGTGGGTACTCGCGAGGCTCACCACTTCGACGGCGTAATTACCCGCCACCGAACCGTTCCCGAAACTCACTCGAAAAGCGCTGCTATCGCTGAGACTGGCAGTACGCCCCGCCAACACATCGCCGGTTTTCAAAGCCTGCAGTGCCGCTTTCACGTTGGCAAGTGCGCCCTTCAGGGTCGAAAAGGCGGAGAGTTTCGTGGTGATCGTCGTCTCGCGGGTGCGAATCCGCTGGTCAAGGGGTGCACGCTCTGCGGCAACCAACTGCGACACCAGCGAATTCACGTCGAGTCCGGAAGCTCCAATCCCCGTTGCCTGGATCGCCATCTACCGCCTCGCCAAAAAACTGACGCAGGGTTTGCGTCAAGGAAAAAATAGCAAGAGCCGTGCCGTGCAAAAATCCCGCCTGCAACTCCGGGGAACTCCCCGGAGTGCAGACGGCTGGTCGGGGACAACGTTGTCGCGGCGCCAGCCCCGACCACTTCCCATTCAAAGTGGCTGTTAGCTTCGCAGCAGCGCGAGCACGCCCTGCGGGATCTGGTTCGCCTGCGAGAGCACCGCCATACCGGACTGCTGCAGAATCTGCAGGCGAGTCAAGGCCGCGGTCTCGGCGGCGAAGTCGGCATCTTGGATACGTGATCGCGCCGAGGTTACGTTTTCGACCGTGACACGCAAGTTGCTGATGGTTTGCTCGAAGCGGTTGATCGAGGCGCCGATTTCTGCGCGCTCGTTGGTCACCTGTGTGATGGCCGCATCGATGGCTGCGAGCGCAGCGGTCGAGTCCGCCTGAGTGGCAACGCTGATCGCCGAGATCTTGAGTCCCGCGGTGCCGAGCGCCGCCGTTTGCAAATCGGCGATGCCACCGACCTGAATCACCTCGGAGGCATTCGCTCCGACCTGGAAGTTACCGCCGCCGGAGAAGCTGCCATTCAACAATGCGGTTCCGTTGAAACTCGTTTGCACGGCAACGCGATTGATCTCGGCTTTCAGCTGATCGACCTCAGCGGTGATCGCGGTTCGATCGGCCGCCGTATTGGTGTAGTTGGCAGACTGCACGGCGAGTTCACGAATACGTTGTAGCGCGTTCGTGATGGCCTCGATGCCACCCTCCGCGGTCTGCGAAAGCGAAATGCCGTCGCCTGCGTTACGGATCGCTTGGTTATAGCCGCGAACCTGCGACGTCAGGCGCTCGGCGATGGCGAGTCCGGCAGCGTCGTCTTTCGCGCTGTTGATCCGCATGCCGGAGCTCAAGCGCTGCAGGGCGGTTGAGAGTTCCAGTGACGTCTTAGCCAAGGCTCGTTGTGCACCCAGCGCCGCGACGTTGGTGTTGATTACGGTGCTCATCGTTCTGACTCCTGAAAAGGTTGGGGTTGGGAAGTCAAACCCTGTAACGGATGGCAACGGAAATACTTTAGGCCCCCAAGCGCATTTCTGCGGGAGGCGTCACGGAATCAGTGGGACCACCGCTCCGGACCGACACCGGACGTTGAGCGGGGCCCCAACTCCCCACACAACGTCCGGGCGGATTTTCAGATCGTCAACGCAGCAACGAGAGAACGTTCTGCGGGATGACGTTGGCCTGCGAGAGCACCGCCGTGCCCGACTGCTGCAGGATCTGCAGCCGGGTGAGCGCGGCCGTCTCGGCAGCGAAGTCGGCATCGAGCACACGCGAGCGTGAACCCTCGAGGTTCTCCACCGTCACGCGCAGGTTGTTGATCGTCTGCTCGAAGCGATTCACCACCGCACCTAAGCTCGCTCGAGCAGAAGTCACTGTGGTCAGTGCCGCATCGATGGCGCCCAACGCGTCCGTTGAACCGGCCAGTGCGAGCGTCGAGACATCCACCGCCGCAATTTTATTCGTTGTCGTTCCCAACGCCGTCCCGCGCATGTCGGCGATACCCGAGACCGTGATGACTTCCGTACCACCTGCACCCACTTGGAAGTTGGCGCTCGTGAAGCTGCCGTTCAACAGATCCTTGGTGTTGAACTTCGTCTGCACGGCTACGCGGTTGATCTCTTCCTTCAACTGCGCGACTTCGAGCTGGATGGCCTGCCGGTCGCCATCGGTGTTGCTGTAGTTCAAGGCCTGCACGGCCAGTTCACGCATACGCTGCAAGCTCTGCGTGATGCCATCCATACCGCCTTCAGCCGTCTGCGCGAGCGAAATACCATCTCCCGCGTTACGCACGGCTTGGTTATAGCCGCGGATCTGCGAAGTCATGCGCTCGCTGATCGCGAGCCCCGCCGCATCGTCCTTGGCACTGTTGATGCGAAGACCGGTCGAGAGGCGCTGTAACGCCGTCGACATCTGGGTCGAAGTCTTCGCCAGGGATCGCTGCGCGATCAGCGCAGGGATATTGGTGTTGATCACTGTACTCATTTGCTCTCTCCTGATGCCTTCGGTGCTCTATTGGCACGTCCCGGCACATGATGTTTCGCGACGGGGCCATCCTCACCCGCCGCAAAACACCAGAGCAATGAGTCAATCCATCACGCTAGATAAAGCGTGATCCAAGTCCGGATCCCTTTCGCACTCGCGCTAGTTTCGAAGTAATTGCAACACCGATTGCGGCAATGAATTCGCCTGTACGAGCACCGCCGTACCCGACTGCTGCAGAATCTGCAGCCGCGTCAACGAGGCGGTTTCTGCGGCGAAATCGGCATCTCGGATTCGACTGCGCGACGCTTCGACGTTCTCTGCGGTCACCCGCAGGTTTGAGATCGTCTGCTCAAAGCGGTTCACGACCGCACCCAAGCTGGCGCGCGCGCCGGTGACGGTGGCGAGCGCAGCATCGATCGCGCCTAATGCATCGGTCGAGATTGCGAGCCCATTCGTGGACACATCGACCCCCGCGATCTTTTTGCTCGCTGTGCCGAGTGAACTCGTCTGCATATTGCCGACGGTCGATATCGTGATCGTCTCGCCCGCGTTCGGCCCCACTTGGAATACAGCGCCCGAGAAACTGCCGTCAAGCAAGGCGTTGGTGTTGAACTTGGTCTGCTCAGCCACACGCTGAATCTCTTCTTTCAGCTGAACGATTTCGAGTTGGATGGCCTTTCGATCGTCATCAGTATTGCTGTAGTTCAACGCTTGCACGGTCAACTCGCGCATGCGCTGCAAGCTCGACGAAATGCCATCGAGGCCCCCTTCGGCCGTCTGCGCCACCGAGATGCCATCGGCGGCGTTGCGGATCGCTTGGTTCAAGCCGCGCAGCTGGCTGGTGGCACGCTCGCTGATCGCAAGGCCTGCGGCGTCGTCCTTCGCGCTGTTGATACGAAGACCGGTCGAGAGACGCTGCAGCGCCGTCGACATGTCGTTCGAGGTCTTCGAGAGAGCCCGCTGTGCAATCAACGCGGCGATATTGGTATTGATGATGGTACTCATGCTAGTTCCTCTGGCTTATTCGGTTACGGTTTGAGTAAGACGAGCGCGCTGCCCGTCTCGGTGCGTGCTTGCGCTGAGAGCGCGGCTTGTGGCCTGCGGCGAATGGACTCCGAGATCACATGCACGTTGGTTGACGCCAATGCCGGCGATATCGAGGGCGACCACGCTGCCGCGGCAAGCCGAAGATTCTCGGCCGCTGCTTCGAGATTCACGAGGATCCCATCGATCTGCTGCCGAAAGTCGAAAAGCGCGTCGTAGGCACGATCGATTGTTCGCTGCGCCGTTAGAGCGTTCAACGGGTTGGAGAGATCTAGGCTGTCGAGGGCAGCGAATCGCGGTCGTAACAAGTCGACACGCTCCTGCAGAAACACCCGACGCTCGAGCGGTAGATCAGACGCAAGTGCTTGTGAGACCAGCTCACCGATGTCACCGAGCACATCGTCAACGCCATCCAGCGTTGCGAGCGTCTCCTGCGCTGCGACCAGGTTTTCGCTCAATCGACGCCACGTGTCGTCGATTCCCTGATACTGCCACTCGAAAGCACTGGGGGTGGTTGCGCTCTCGTTGTCGTCCGCCGCGTCCCTCGCACCGAGACGCGACGACAACTGCCCCATCGCAGCTGACAGCCGACCATCTTGAATCGCGATGCGTCGGGTGACACCCAGTGCGGGTGTATCCGTCTTCACTGAAATAAGCATGCATGCGCCTCCTCGATTTCTCTTGAGATCGAGGCTAACAGGCGATTTGGAAAACTTAAGGGGTTGCGCCAACCGGACGATCAAAACTGTGACCGAGTACCGATATTTGAGGTCTGGATTCTCAGCACGACTTTTACAGCACTTTAGATCGTCCCAGCGACCACACTGGCCGAGGCCTCGTTATTCCCGACGAGTCATTGGCCAGAACGTGAGGTAACTCGCACGTCCCGCTAAAGATTCACCCGCCTGCTGCATGAGCGGAAGATTGGCGGAACCGATCAAAAGAAACCGACCGGGACGACGCGAACGATCGATAGTGCGTTTTATCGAGCGTAGCAGCGACGGTTCGCGTCGCGCCGCGTCAAGCACATCAAAGTCATCGAGCGTGGCATACGGCGTAAATAATTAATTAGACACCCGGACCGACACCGGACGTTGAGCGGGGCCCCAACTCCCCACACAACGTCCGGGCGGATTTTCAGATCGTCAACGCAGCAACGAGAGAACGTTCTGCGGGATGACGTTGGCCTGCGAGAGCACCGCCGTACCCGACTGCTGCAGGATCTGCAGCCGGGTGAGCGCGGCCGTCTCGGCAGCGAAGTCGGCATCGAGCACACGCGAGCGTGAACCCTCGAGGTTCTCCACCGTCACGCGCAGGTTGTTGATCGTCTGCTCGAAGCGATTCACGACCGCACCCAAGCTCGCTCGAGCAGAAGTCACTGTGGTAAGTGCCGCATCGATCGCGCCGAGGGCGTCGGTCGACCCAGCGAGCGCCAAGGTCGACACGTCGACGGCCGAGATCTTGTTGGTAGCCGTTCCGAGCGCAGTTCCGCGCATGTCGGCGATACCCGAGACCGTGATGACTTCGGTACCACCTGCACCCACTTGGAAGTTGGCGCTCGTGAAGCTGCCGTTCAACAGATCCTTGGTGTTGAACTTCGTCTGCACGGCGACGCGGTCGATCTCCGCCTTCAACTGCGCGACTTCCAACTGGATCGCACTGCGATCGCCATCGGTGTTGCTGTAGTTCAAGGCCTGCACGGCCAGTTCACGCATACGCTGCAAGCTCTGCGTGATGCCATCCATACCGCCTTCAGCCGTCTGCGCGAGCGAAATACCATCGCCCGCGTTGCGCACGGCTTGGTTGTAGCCGCGGATCTGCGAGGTCATACGCTCGCTGATCGCGAGCCCCGCCGCATCGTCCTTGGCACTGTTGATGCGAAGACCCGTCGAGAGGCGCTGTAACGCCGTCGACATCTGGGTCGAAGTCTTCGCCAGGGACCGCTGCGCGATCAGCGCAGGGATATTGGTGTTGATCACTGTACTCATTTGCTCTCTCCTAATGCCTTCGGTGCTCTATTGGCACGTCCCGGCACATGATATTTCGCGACGGGGCCATCCTCACCCGCCGCAAAACACCAGAGCAATGAGTCAATCCATCACGCTAGGTGAAACGTGACGGAGGTCCGGAACCACTTCGAAAAAGCCCGGGGAGTTCACTCGGGGGAGAGAGCCCGAGTGAGTCCCCGGCAGTCGCGAAACATCCGGTCATCTAAACAGCAAGAGTCATCAGCGCAGCAGCGACAATACGTTTTGCGGCATGGCATTCGCCTGGACGAGCACTGCGGTACCCGACTGCTGCAAAATTTGTAGTCGCGTCAATGAAGCAGTTTCCGCAGCGAAATCGGCATCGCGAATTCGACTACGCGACGCCTCGACGTTCTCTGCCGTAACCCGCAGGTTCGAAATCGTCTGCTCGAAGCGATTCACGACCGCACCCAAACTGGCGCGGGCACCGGTGACCGTACCCAGTGCCGCATCGATGGCACCGAGTGCATCCGTCGAGCCTGCCAAGGCAATGGTCGACACGTCGACGTTGGCGATTTTCTTGGTCGCGGTCCCAAGCGAACTCGTCTGCATGTTGCCGACGGTCGAAATCGTGATGGTCTCACCGGCGTTCGGGCCTACCTGGAACACGGCACCGGAGAAATTGCCATCGAGCAAAGCGTTGGTGTTGAACTTCGTCTGCACGGCGACGCGCTGGATTTCTTCCTTCAACTGCGCAATTTCCAATTGAATCGCGGATCGATCCGCGTCGGTGTTGCTGTAGTTCAAAGCCTGCACCGTCAACTCGCGCATACGCTGCAAACTCGAGGAGATGCCATCAAGGCCACCCTCGGCCGTCTGCGCCACCGAGATGCCGTCGGCGGCGTTGCGGATCGCTTGGTTCAAACCACGCAGCTGGCTGGTGGCGCGCTCGGTGATCGCAAGGCCTGCTGCGTCGTCCTTCGCGCTGTTGATGCGCAAACCCGTCGAGAGGCGCTGTAAGGCGGTCGACATGTCATTCGAGGTTTTGTAAAGCGATCGCTGCGATATCAAGGCAGCGACGTTGGTATTGATCACGGTACTCATGTTTTTTCTCCTGAAGCCTAAAGTCGTTTCGCGACGAGCCGATAATCCGGAAGGCCTGTATCACGCACAAGGCGCGACAGCGGTCGTCAGCGCATTTTGTGACGCGGTTCCGTTCAAAGGTCTCGGTTCGTCGGTGTTTGCGCCTTGCGCAATCGCAGCCAAGAGCCTTGGAAAGTGTTGCGCGTGTTGAGGCCCGAGCAGCGTCAGGCCCTCTCGGAGGGCATCGAGCTGCCGATCGCCTAGCGTCGCTAGGCGATGTCGGATTGGAAAGGGAATGATGGTGGCCATGCTTCCTCCGCAAAAAGTCCGCGGGGAACATAGCAGTCAGCCTTCAAAGCTTGAGCGTCAAAGACGAGTCGGCGTGCGAGAAGCGTGAACCCGTTCCGGAAATGCCGCGACGCACCACGGAGAAACTCCGTGATGCGTGCGGCCGGGAGGACATCGACGTTGTCGCGGCGCCGAGTCCTCCTCGGATTTCGAGGGATGGTGAACCGTGGTCTAGATCAGCCTCTGAGCAGGCCGAGCACTCCCTGCGGAATCGCGTTAGCCTGCGACAGGACGGCCGTACCCGACTGCTGCAAGATCTGCAGACGAGTCAACGAGGCCGTTTCGGCGGCGAAATCGGCATCCTGAATGCGGGAACGCGCAGCCGTGATGTTTTCCACCGTGACCCGCAAATTATTGATCGTCTGTTCGAAGCGATTGATCGATGCACCGAGTTCGGCACGCTCAGTGGTCACCGTGGTGACGGCCGTGTCGAACAAGGCCAAAGCGGCCGTCGCGCCGGCTTGGGTCGAGACGTTGACGGCGTTAATGCCAAGCGCGGTGGCGTCCAAGTCGGCAATTCCGCCCACTGCGATGACTTCCAACGCATTCGCACCGACCTGAAAGTTGCCGCCGGCTGCGAAGTCGCCGTTCAGTAGCGCCTTGCCGTTGAACTTGGTTTGCAAGGCAACGCGATCGACTTCCGACAACAGCTGCGAAACCTCCGCCTGGATCGCGGTTCGATCCGCGTCGGTGTTACTGTAGTTGGCTGCCTGCACCGCAAGCTCTCGCATACGCTGCAAGCTGCTGGTGAGCGCCTCGATGCCGCCTTCGGCGGTCTGCGCGAGCGAAATACCGTCACCCGCGTTGCGGATGGCCTGGTTATAACCGCGCACCTGAGCCGTCAAGCGCTCCGAGATCGCCAGACCCGCTGCGTCGTCTTTCGCACTATTGATGCGCAGACCCGAACTCAACCGCTGCAGTGCTGTCGACATCTCGCTCGAGGTTCGCGCAAGCGCGCGCTGCGCCGTCAGTGACGCAAGATTGGTGTTGACTATCGTGGACATGGTCAGACTCCTGTTCGTTGGGGTATGAAGCCAAGGCCAACTCGCATCGGCCTCGCCCTCACCTGCTGTAACGGAGTTCGGTGGAGAAACTTTAGAGGTAGTCGAACAGGGTGCGAGTCGTCGCGCGACCGTACGCCTGTTGCGCCACCTGCAGCGCCGTCATCTGCGCCTGTAACTTGGCGACGGACTCGGCGTAGTTCGTATCACGCAGCGTCGAGAGCATCTCCTGCGCCACGACCTTTTGATCGGTGCGGAATTGATCGACGTTCTCGAGTACCGTAAGACGAGCGCCAATGTCCGAACGGGCGACGTTGGCGGCGTTAATGGCCTGATCCAGCTGAACGAGGATCCGACTGATCTCGGTACTCAGTCTTGCCTTCTGCGCGCCACTGCCGAGCGGCTCACGCAGCATTTGCGAAAAACGATCGAGTGTCGTGAAGACGTCCTCTGTTTCCGCCGACTCGACCACAAAGGTATCACCGGCTAGCCCACCGCCGGAGAGTCGTACGCGTGCCCCTTCGAAGCTGATCTGCTCGCCAGCCTTGTAGCTGCCATTCGCAACGAGAGCGCCCGTCCCAGTATTTTCTCGAACCTCGAAACGCAAGCCGTTCGGTGTGTCGTCCACGAGACTGATGACGAATCGCTCCGCCGTGTTGGACTCCCACTCGGCCAGATCGGCCACTTGGCCAACGTCGATGAAGGCACTACCGGTGTTATTCACCCCGACCGACGTGACAAACGCGCCGTTGCCCTCGGGAATCTCAGTGAAAATACGCGAACCGGCGTAACCGTCACCTACGCGGGACGACTCGGCGACCCTGATCTGCCGTATGGATTCGTTCCCCTGATAAATGACTTGGCCGCCCGACTCGACGAACGGCTGTACCGTCACGTTGGTGCCGGCGAAGAGAGACTCGCCCAGCGCGTCTTGCGTATTGGCGAGACCGAGCAACTGCGCACGCAGCGAGTCGAGTTCCGCTGCCACGACGGCCTGCGAAAACGGCTCGACACCGTCGTTGTTGGACATGACGGCCAGTTCTCGCGCGCGCTGCAACAGATCAATCGACGAGGTCAGTACCGTCTCGCCGAGACCGAGCCGATAGTTCAGAACTTGCGAGCTTTTTTCATAACGCTCGGCGTGCGCGACGCTGCGCTCGAGATTTTTGATGTTCGCAATCTGCTCGGGGTCGTCGATTTGGCGTCGCCCACTGGCGACCTCTTCCTGTGTCTTTGCAATTTCCGCCTGCTGGCGTCGCATCTGCGACACCAGCGACAGCTGCAAATTCACCTGTGAAATCCGACCTGTTGAACTCATGACATCTGTCCTTTAGCGAGCCGCATCGAGTAGGGAATCGAACAACTCGTTGGCGATACGGATGACTTGTGCCGAGGCTTGATAGGCCTGCTGGTAGCGCAAGAGTTCGGCAGCCTCCTCATCCAAATTGACGCCGTAACGGTCTCCGAACTCGCTGCGTGCCTCGATCGCCGCCTGCTGCTGCACATCACGAGCGAGCGTGGCGGCATCGCGTGCACTGGCGATGCGCGTCGTCAGACGCAGTGACATCTCGGTGATTGAACGGGTGTTGGCCTCGAGCAGCTTATCGTCGAAGGCAGCCGCTAAACTGACCGCATTTTGATTGTTACCTGCCGCCGTGTTGCGTGCGGCCGCGGCGAGTTCACGACCGCTCGTGATGGCCACCGCGATGCCGTCGATCAAGCTGCGGGTCGGACGAATCAAGAAACTGTCGCCCGTCGCCGCGGCACCGCTGTTGGTCGTCAGCTTGATCCCATCGAACACCCAAGGATCGGCCACCGTGCCGCTACCCGTCGGCGTGATGATGGTCTCGTCAGCGAGTCGACGAATCGTCCAAGACGAAGCGCCGCGCTCGAGGAGATAGTCACTCGAGGTCAACTCCCGCGCGTCATTCAAAGCCACACTCAGACTTGCCGAACCCGTATTGGAACTCGCGGCTCGAAGCGCCGGCACGCCGATCGTGAACAGCGCCAGTCCGGGATCACCGTCACCGTCGTCACCCGCGGCGTTACGCGCGTTGAGCGTTGCTACGACGGAGGCGGCTAAGCGCCCGAGCTCATTCCGGGTATTCTCGACCAGTTGCGCGCGCGTATCGAGAAGACCGCCGATGACGCCACCTTGCATCTCGCGACTGACATCGGTGGAGGCGGGACCGACCTGTAAGACGATGCGCCCTCGGGTGGGTTCGCGCGGATCGTTGACGCGAGCCAGAGTCGCCGCTGAGGTACCGTTGACCAACAACACGCCGCTCGTCGTGGTGATCGAAGAACTACCGTCGCGGCGCTCATTGACGCGTATGCCAATCTTGTCAGCCAGCTCATTCGTGGCGCGATCACGTGCGTCGAGCAGCGAGGGCGTCACCGCGCGTCCGCCGACACTTTGACGCGCAATCTCGGTGTTCAGCGCGGCGATCTGCTGGGTGAGCGCGTTAACTCGCGACACCTCTTCGGTCAGCCGCGCCTCGATTTCGAATTCGAACTCCGATAAGCGCGCATCCATGGTTTTGAAGCGATCGATCGTCGTTTGCAATCGCGCGAAGACCTCCTCGCGGATGATCGTGGAGGTCGGCTCGGTCGCGAGCGCTTCAAAGCTGTTGCGTAATTCGCGCAGGGTTTCGTCGAGCCCGTAATCGGCACTCGCAACTAGCCCCACGATCTGATCGGCTTTCTCCGCCATCAACTCGGAACGTGTGGCAGCGGATTGGCTGCTGCGGCCTTGCTCGAGCAGGTAGTTGTTCACGTCGCGCCGAATCTGCGCGATCGACACGCCTGCAGAGCCCGCCAAGACACTCGAGTTCCCCTGGGCGATCAACTCCACGCGCTGGCGCACGTAGCCCTCCGTGTTCACATTCGCGATATTCTGCGAATGCACATTGATGGCGCGCTGATACGCCAACAGCCCCGAGAGACCCGTGGAGAGTGCGCTACTCACGTGTCACGCCCCGCGAGCAACTGATCGACCACCTCGGCAACGGCCTCGAGCTTTTGCGCATATCGAGGGTCGGTGGCATAGCCACCTCGCTGCAATGCCGCCCCATAGGCGGCGATGTCGTCACCGGTACCGCGCACTGCGCTGTAGCGCGGGCTGACGGCGAGTAGTCGTGCGTGATCAGCGATGCTCTCGGCTGGGCTGCCGTACGCGCGAAACGCTGCCACTTGCTGCTGCGGCGCTCCGTTGACGAACTCTGTCGTGAGTTGCTCTACGCGAGGTCCGCTCCAACGCTCGCTCGCTTTAATGCCGAATAAGTTATGACTACTGCGCCCGTCCGCGGCGCGCGGCACGGACCGACCCCAACCCGTCTCGAGTGCGGCCTGCGCCAACACCGCCCTCGTCGAGACCCCGAGTGTGGCAGCTGCCTGTCGCGCAGCCGGCAGGATCGATTCGAGGAAGGCTTCACGTGAGCCCGGCTTCAGGGAACCCACGTCGAGGCTCGCTCCGTCAACGACCGACGTCGTCGCCGAGCTACTGGTCGTTGATGGCGCGGTCGTTGATCGGCCGCTACGCTGCAGTTGCGCGAGCAACATCTCGGCGATCCCGATGCCTTGACCCTGCGACATCTCGAGCGCGATTTGATCATCGAACATCGACTGATACATATCGCCGGCGGAGCTACCGAAGAGGTCTTCACCGAGGCGCGCATCGCGCATGCTTTGCAGCATCATCTTGGTAAAGATCGTCTCGAACTGCTTGGCCGTCGCACGCAGTGCGTCAGGGTCCTGCGCTCTGGCCTGCGCTCTTAAATTATTGAGCCCCTGAACGTCGGTGTATTGGCTCGGCCCGATGGCATCGAAGGTCATGAGCAAGCTCCTCAGATCACGATCAGCTCAGCGCGCAAGGCGCCGACTTGTTTGAGCGCTTCGAGTATCGCCACGAGATCGCCCGGCGCGGCACCGACACGATTTACGGCATCGACTAGCGTGTCGAGCGTTACGCCAGACTCGAACTTGAACATGCGCGCGTCCGGCTGCTGCACTTCGACGTCACTGCGCGGCACCTGTACGGTTTCGCCTTGGCCAAAGGCATTGGGCTGACTGACCTCGGTTCGCTCCGTGATCGTCACGGAGAGCGATCCGTGCGCGACCGCCGCCGGCAGCACGCGCACGCTATTACCGATGACGATGGTGCCGGTGCGAGAATTGACGATGACACGCGCCGGCGCATCATCGGGGTCGACCTGTAGCTGCTCCAGCCGCGACACGAACGCGATTCGCTCGCGCAGCGATGTCGGCGCGGCGACTCGGACCGACACCGCATCCAAGGCCTCGGCCGCGTCACTCCCAAGCGCTTGATTGATGGCCTCGGCGAGGCGGTTTGCGGTCGTGAAATCCGGGGCTCTGAGATTCAAGGTGACGGCCGGCTCCATCGTGAAGCTGGACTGCACCGCGCGCTCGACGGTCGCACCGCCTGGAATTCGACCGGTGCTCGGCACATTGACCGAGATCCGCGAACCGTCACCGCCGGAGATGCCAAAGCCGCTCACGACGAGATTACCCTGCGCCATCGCATACACCTCGCCGTCAGCTCCCCGCAGCGGCGCAAGCAGCAGGGCGCCGCCGCGAAGACTACCGGCATTGGCCATTGACGAGACCGTCACATCGATGGTCTGTCCGGGCTTTGCAAAGGCAGGCAGCTCCGCCGTCACCGTCACGGCAGCGACATTCTTCAACTGCGGATTGACATTCGGTGGAACGACCACGCCGAACTGCGCGAGCATATTCTTGATGCTCTGGATGGTGAACGGCGCTTGGCTCGTCTGATCGCCCGTGCCGTCGAGACCAACCACCAGTCCATAACCCACCAGTGGGTTCGAGCGCACGCCATCGATATTGGCAAGATCCTTGACCCGCTCGGCAGCCAGCGACGGCAACGACAACAACGCCACCGCCGCCAACAAAGCGACCTGCACGATGCGAGTGTTCATAGCGGCAACCAGGGCGAGTTGAAGAATCGTGACAGCAATCCCGGCGAGTTGGCATCCGCCAGCGCGCCGCGTGCGCTATACGTGATCCGCGCGTCCGCCACTTTGGTCGAGAGCACGGTATTGTCCGGGTTGATATCGACCGAGCGGACGATGCCGCTCACCCGCACGAACTCGCGGCCTTGATTGATGGTCAGCCACTTTTCGCCGCGCACGAAAAGATTGCCGTTGGGCCAACGCTTGGCGACCGTGACGGTGATGTCCCCAAAGATACTGTTGGTTTGTCGGCTCGAGCCGCTACCATCGAAACTCTTGTCACTCTCAACGCTGTTATCGAGGATCGGTACGCCGTTCGCCGTGACGGGACGCCCGGCAATCGTGGGCGCCGGGATGCTGATCGAATTCGATTTGCTCGTCGAGGTGCTAGAGCTCTTCGATGCATCCATGTTCTCGATGAGGCGGATGGTGAGAATGTCACCCACTCGCCTGGCTACAGCGTTCTCGAACAGACGAATGTCACCACCTGCCTGATAGATCGCGCCGTTGGATGCCGTTTCAGGCAGCCCCAACTCCGGCGGAATCGGCGCCCAAGCCTCGTTGGGCTCCATGGCATAGCGATCACTCGCGCAACCGGTGACCAGCACGGCGAACGCGCACATCAAAATTCGGAACGAAGGCGTCAAAGCCAAAGCACTCATGAGGGATTCTCCGCTTACAAGCGCTGCGTGAGGTACTCGAGCATCTTGTCCGTGGTCGAGATCGCCTTCGAATTCATTTCATAGGCGCGTTGCGTCTCGATCATACTGACGAGCTCCTCCACGACATTCACGTTCGAAGCTTCGAGTGCACCCTGTTGCAGCGAACCCAGACCATTGACGCCGGGCGTACCGGCCTGCGGCGGACCACTAGCCGCGGTCTCTAGCAAGAGATTCTCACCGCGCGCTTGCATACCAGCGGGATTGATGAAATCGGCCAACTGCAAAGTGCCGACCTGGTTGGGTGCCGCTTGCCCCTGCAACTGCACACTCACCGCACCATCGGTGCCGATGGTGACGGAGATGGCGCCTTCAGGAATCGAGATCGCCGGCTGCACGCGATATCCGCCCGAGGTCACGAGCTCACCCTCGGCGTTCAGCTTGAAGCTGCCATCACGCGTATAAGCGGTCGTGCCATCGGGCAACGACACTTGAAAAAAACCGCGTCCGTTGATCGCGACGTCGGTCGAGTTGTTGGTGATTTGGATACTGCCTTGTGTATTGAGTTTCTCGGTCGCGACGACGCGCGAACCGGTGCCGAGATGCACTCCTGACGGCAGCAGCGTATCTTGCGCGCCCGTCGCGCCAGTCTGGCGAACGGTCTGATACATCAGATCTTCGAAAGCGACGCGGCTGCGTTTGAATCCGGTGGTGTTGACGTTGGCGAGGTTGTTCGCGGTGACCGTCATGCGCGTCTGTTGCGCTTCGAGACCGGTCTTGGCTGCCCAGAGTGCGGAGTCCATCGTTCTTACCTCTCGAAATCGTGTTACCTACTTCGGAGTTGCAGCAAGCGTGCCACAGTCAAAGAAATGACTAACGCAGTGACAGCAGTGACTGCGAACTGCGCGCGTTCTCCTCAGCCGACTTGATCGCCTTCATCTGCATCTCGAACTGCCGAGACAGCTCGATCATGTTCACGATTGCCGCCGCACCGTTCACGTTACTGGCCTCGGTGGCGCCCGAGATCACCCGCACTGCTGGGTCCGCAGTCGCAATGCCGCCATTTCGCTGACGGAACAGACCGTCGGTGCCGCGAATCAGTTCGCTCGATGGCGGGTTGACGAGCTTGATGCGCCCCACCACCGCCTGAGCCTCCGGCCCTTGCCCAGGCGGAATCACCGACACCTCGCCGTTGGCTGCGATCGTCACCGAGGAGTTCGCTGGAATCAGGATCGGACCGCCCTCGCCGAGTACCGCCCGGCCGGAGGCATTGCGCAGTTCACCGCTCGGATCGACCCGCAGATCACCCGCACGGGTGTAAGCCTCAGTACCATCGGCCGCTTGCACGGCGATCCACCCGTCGCCTTGAATGGCGATATCGAGTGGATTGCCGCTCGTCAGCACCGAGCCTTGCATCGTGTTGAAGCCCGAATCGAGTCGGGTGCCGACGGCACGCGACTTGAAGCCCGGCCCTTCGACGTTCTGCGCTTCGAAGGCCGAGAGGTCGGCCCTAAAGCCTGTCGTATTGATATTCGCGAGATTGTTGCTGTTCGCCGCCTGTGCCCGCAGCGCCGAGTTGGCACCAATCATCGAGACGTAGATCAGCTTATCCATGAGGGGGCCTCAGCTCGCGATCAACGCAGGTTGATGATGGTCTGAGCGATCTGATCCGATGCCGAGATCAACTTGGCATTGGCCTGGAAGTTGCGCTGCGCCGTGATCATGTGCACGAGCTCTTTGGTCATGTCGACGTTGGAAGCTTCGAGCGAGTTCGATTCGATCTGGCCGAAGCCCGCCGCGCCGGGTGTGCCCAGTAAGGCCGGACCCGAAGCCACCGTCTCCACCCAGCTGCCACCGCCCTTCTGCTGCAGTGCGTCAAGACCGGTGAAGTTCGCGACGGCGATTTGACCGAGTTTCTCGAGCTCACCATTCGAATACGTGCCATTGATAACACCCATCGGGTCCACCGACACCCCGGTCAGCCGACCACTGGTGTAGCCATTTTGATCGATACTGTTGACGCTGAACGCAGCACCGCGTTGCGTTGCCTCAGTCATCGAAAAGCTGATACCCGTCAGCGCCGCGAACGAAATCGCGCCTGCCGATGCGGTACCACCGCCGGCCACGAGAGCGCCGTTAGCGTCGAACGCAATCGTCTCCACCTCGGGGGCTCCCTGCATGGTCCCATCGACGGCCACGCGTACATCCCATTGGTTGGCCGTCGCGGTCTTTGAGAAGTACAGTGTCGAGTTCTTGGCGGTTCCCTGTGCATCGTAGAACACCGTCGACACCGAGTGACTGTACGTAGACGAGTCAGACTGGCTGAAGGTTCCGGTCGGAACGGTGGCGTTCGCTGGCAGATTCAGCCCGAGCTTGACGTTGGTCGTGGCTTTCGGCGTGCGATCGGCTTTCGATAGAGTGAGATTACCGATGCCACCGGTCCCGTTATTGCCGCTGAGATAGACCTGTAACTTTTGACCGTTGGAATTCGTCACGACTCCGCTGGAGTCGACGCTGAATGCACCGGCTCGCGTATAGGATGTCGAGCCGTCGGACTCTTTGACGACGAAGAAGCCGTTACCGCCGATCGCAAGATCGAGCTCATTACCGGTGAATTCGATCGAGCCTTGGTTGAAGTCTTGCTTGACGTCGCTGACGCGAACGCCGGCACCGCCGTTGATGGCGGAGCCACGGGTGAAAATATCCGAGAACTGGGCACGACCGTTCTTGAAGCCGGTCGTTCCAGCGTTGGCAATGTTATTGGCGGTCGTCGACAGATCGCTTTGCGCTGCGTTCAGACCACTGATCGCGATATTGAAGCTCATGGTAAATTCTCCGAATAAATTACATCACTTGCCGCACATCGCTGAGCAACAGCGATCCGTTTGGCGTGTTTAGGGTCAAGCCGCGTCCGTTGGCGTCCAGGGTCACGCTATTGACGCGGCTGCGCAGCATGACCTCCATCGACTGATTGCGACCGCCGACGTTGGCGATCAACTCCATTTGATAAGCACCGGGCGCCGCCGCGGCGCCATCGAGGCGCACCCCGGGCCAGCTGAACGACTGCAATCCAGCGGCGGGCGAAACCGGCAGCCGAGCGACCAACGCGCCACTCGCATCGCGCACGATCACACTCGCCTCGCGCACACCCTCGGGTAACTCCACCGCGCCCTCGATGGCGAGAGCACCGTCATATCTTGCGATCGAGCCCTCGGCGAGCACCTCACGACCGACGATCTGTGCACCCGAGAGGGCCTGCGACGATCGCAACGAATCGACCATCGAACTCATCGAATCCTGCATTTCACGAATGCCGCTCACGGTGGTGAATTGTGCGAGCTGACCGATGAACTCGGTTGGCTCCAGCGGTTTCATCGGGTCTTGATTGCGCAACTGCGCGAGCATCAAGGTGAGAAACTGATCGGAGCCAAACTGCTCCAGCGCGCCCTTGGAAGTCGCCGTGTTCGCAGGTTGACTCGCATTGATGGCGTCGAGTGTGGTCATGGCGTCACTGTCCGAGGCGCAAGGTGGCGAGCATCAGCTCACGCGAGGTGTTCATCACCTCGATGTTGTTCTGGTAAGAGCGCGAAGCGGCGATCATGTCGACCATCTGATCGACGGCACTGATGTTCGGCGAGTAGACATAACCGTTGGTGTCGGCCAGCGGATTGCCGGGCTCATAGCGCATCAACGCCTCAACATCGGCCTCGACCACATCTTTGACCCGCACGGCCGAGCTCGCCTCGACTTCGCGCGTCTGACGACGGACTTCTTCGAACACCACTTGGCGCGGCTTGTAGACCTTGTCCGCACTCGAGGCGACGCTGTTCGCGTTGGCGATGTTGCTCGCCACGGTGTTCAGTCGGACGGACTCAGCCGCCATACCCGAGCCTGCTATGTCAAAGATCTTGAGGCTGGCCATGATTATTGCCCCGTGATCGCGGTCATCAGACCGCGCAGCTGGGAGTTCACGAAGTTCAGCGACGCTTGATAGCGAACCGCGTTTTGCGCAAACGCTGCCTGCTCCATCTGCACATCGACGGAATTGCCATCGAGAGACGGCATGAGTACGTCCCGCTCGGTGAGCGCTAGCGCCGCATCGACGGGCGAGTCCGCGGCGGATGCCGAACCACCGGTGTGGCCGCTGCGCGTCGTCGCGAGGCGCAAAGCAGCGCCAGAGACGGATCGATCGCCACCCGTCGCGACGGCGAGCGCCTGTTGAAAATCGAAATCGACCGCCTTGTAATTCGGAGTCTCGGCGTTGGCCAGGTTGCGCGCGAGCACCTCGCTGCGCTTCGCGCTGAGCTTGAGCGACTCGGTATGCAGTCGCAGATGAGCATCGAGATCGAACATCGCTGGAACCTCCGCCAAAAAAATGGCCTCGGTGGGAACGAAGCAACGGCTGTGCCACAACCAGGGTGTTCACTTCGAAATGGATACGCTTTGACGAATCCGCCAGCGCGCCGCTTTATTGACGCCTTTGCATGGCACGACGATTGCTCTGACAAAATCATGAATGACATGAACACGATCACCCGCTTCGCTGGATCACTCGTTGTTATCGCTACCGCGCTCGCCACGATGCCGACGCAGGCCGCAGCCGGTCTGCATGACCTTGGCGATATCGTCGCAACGGCTCGAGCGACACTCGCGGCGAAGGCGCCCTCGGCCTCGATCGAGATCGCCCCGCTCGATCCGCGAGTGCGCCTGCCCCAGTGCGGCAGTGCGCTGCGGGCTGCGTTGCCTCCATCGCCTTCGAGCACCGCCAACCGAATGGCCGTGCGCGTGCAATGCGATGGCCCAACCCCTTGGAATGTGGCGGTGACGACCGAGGTCAGCAGCGACCGGCCGGTCGTAGTGGCCACGCGCGCGCTGCGCACGGGGCAAGCGGTGTCACCGGCTGATCTGGAGATCGTCACCCGTCGCGTCGCGGGCATCGGCCACTGTTGCGCCACCGAGCTCGGCGAGGTCATCGGGCAGACGGTTCGTCGCCCGATCAGCTCCGGCGAGCCGATTCGCTACGAGGCACTCGAGACTCCCCCTGCGATCCGTCGCGGCGAGCAGGTCACGATCGTCGCCCGTAACCCCGGCATGGAGATTCGGGCGACCGGCGTCGCCCTCGCCGATGCACGAACTGGGGAACCAGTTCGCATTCGGCACTCGAGCTCTCTACGCATCGTGCAGGCTCGGGCCGATACTCCGGGTGTCGCGAGAGTGGATCGATAACGCTGACGGAAGGTTCTAAAGATTTTTCAAAGTCGGCCGTTAACCGTTACGAGGGAACTAGGAGAACCGTGCCATGAATGTCAAAGTCACCGGGAACGAGGTCCGCCCGCCGCCAGGTGGCGGGGCCAGCGGCGTCGCCAGCGGCGTCGCCCGACGCGAATCGTCGGAGGACGTCGCTGCGGTCCAGCGAGCCGCATCCGCCACCAACCAGGGCAGCACCGTGGAGATCGGCGCGACCACGCGTCATCTGCTCGATCTTGCCAAGAGCGGTAATGCGACCGACGTCGTCGATATGGCTAAAGTCGAGCGACTGCGTGCCGCGATTGCGGATGGCAGTTATCGAGTGGATGGGCAGAAAGTCGCCGATCAGCTATTGCGCTTCGAGTATCTGCTTGGGCGCGTGACGGGCGACATCCAAACACGCTCATGAACGACGCGCGCGTCGCCATCGGCAAACTGCTCGAGGATGAACTGCGACTGCTGCAGCGCCTCGAGCAGTTGCTGGCGGACGAAAAGGCCTTGTTACTCGAAGACGACTCACCCGAGCGGCTCGAGATAGCCTGTGCGTCACGCCAAGAATGCATGGGCGCGCTCTTGCGTTTGCAGGATGAGCGCTCGCAACTCTTGCGGATGTCGGGCTATCCGACCGACAACGCGGGCTTGGTGCTGCTGATTCGCGCTTGCGACCCCGCCCGCGAACTGCCCCCGCGATGGGCCGAGTGCGCTGAACTCGCCAAACGCTGTCGAGCGTTGAACGACCATAATGGGGCGCTCGTGAGTTCTCGCATGCGCCGCATTCAGGGTGTGCTTGAAGTACTCACGGGCAGTCGAGAAGGCCCGAACGTTTACGGCCGCCAGGCCGAGCAGCATTGGGTCCAGTCAGGGCGGATGCTCGCGACAGAAGTTTGACGCGAGCGCTCAGTCGAGGGCACCCGGATTCATCATGCCCGCCGGGTCCACCGCCGCCTTCAACTGGTCGAACAACTTCGCGGTCTCTGGCCGGAGCACCGATCGGTACGGATAGGTCTTACCAAGTTGATTGGACGCGGCGCCCAATTCGGCAAACAGAGCGATCAGCGCCGCGCGCATTTCGGCGACGAGCTCGCGAGCGGCTGGCTTGGCAGGCGGCGCACCCAATCTCTGTTTGAGACTCTCGCTCGCAAAGCGTTGATGCACCGGTAACCATTCGTCGTGCCAGTGGAAGACGGGCTCGAAACTGAAGGCATGGTTACCGATGGCGATCAGCAGATGGCTCATCCAGACCCCTTCGGTCTGCATCCGCTCGCGATACTGGGCGAGCTTTTCGGCGCTCGCTCGAATGATTTTTTCGGCATCCGAATGGGCCACCTTCGCATTCAGCGCCGCCCATCGCTCACCCTCGCCACCCACCACTCCCTCGAGCGGCGGAAAGAGATTCGCTCGAACCGCTTTCGGAATCGAATGAGGGATCACCGATCCACCCTGCTGCAAAGCAGCCTGACGACAGGTCTCGAGATCGGCCTCGAGCGAGGCGAGACTGCGCGCGGCACAGGTGACGTGCAAGGAGTACGCTTGCTCGGGCAAGAAGTGCCGCCCCGCTTTGACCAACCCTAAGCCCTCTTTGAGCCCACGCCACCACGCGTTTTCATTGCGTACGACGTTCAAAAGCATATTGGCATCGGAGAGCAAGCCTTCCGAGCGCAGATTCTTGCGGGTCGTCTCGGGATCGAAAACGTAGGCCTCTTCCGCCGCACCGCTGCGCCCAATGGCAGACAGCGCGCGTGCGGCGGCTTCAATGTGGTCGAACACGAACGAAGCGTGGCCGGTTTCTTTGGGCGCTTCGATCAAGCGTAGCGTCGCGCGCAGCTTGACGCCGAGCGATCCCGCATCGTGCAGGAACAGGCCGCTCAAATCCGGGCCGCAGGTTCGATAAAACGGCTTCTGCGCAGCGGCAAAGCCGGTCTGACCGGTATGGACGATGGACCCATCCGCCAGCGCCACCTCGAGGCCAAGCACGGCATCGGCGCCGGTACCGTAACGCGCCGTGCCCAAGAACAGCGCGCCGTTGGAAAGACCGCCGCCGACCGTCGCCTGCGCGCCCGAGAAAGTACCGAAGAACGGCAGCCGCAAACCGAGCGGTCGCAGGGCCTCATAGATTCGCTTCCAGGTCACACCGACTTCAACGGTGATGTACATATCCGTCGCATTGATCTCGACGATCGCATCCAGCGCCGAGGTGTCGAGCATGACCGTTCGGTCGCGCACAGGCACATAGCCGCCCGTGTAGGACATGCCGCCGCCGCGAACGACGATGGGGTGGCGCGCCGCGGTGAGTTCCGCGATCGCTGCGGCACATCGCGCAGCACTGCGGGGCCGAACCAGTGCGTACGCGGTGAGGCCGCGTGCGTAGACATCGGCCGAACAGGCTTCGAGAGTGGCGGGATCCTGCGAAATTTCCGACGGATCCAAGCAGTTTAGCGTTAGAGTCATATAGGTAATCCTACTGATGTGCGCTAGGCCCGCAGTCGGAAAACTGGAACGAACCATCTGGAGGTCGACCATGCCCTCGTACAAAACGATCCTCGTTGCCATCAAGGATCTCGACGCTCGTACCATGCCCGCCGTGCGCAAGGCCGCGCAGCTCGCCAAGTTGCAGGGCGCGACGCTCGAACTCTTCCACGCCTTGTCTGACACGGTCCTCGTCGATGCACTCGAGGCAAGACGCATCAGCCTCAAAGACTTCGAAGCGGAGCGGCTCGCCGTCGTCCAAAAACGCCTCGAGGCACTCGCCCAGCGCATCCGCAAACACGATATCGAAGTCACCTGCGCGGCCGACTGGGACTACCCGCCTGCCGACGCCATCGTACGTCGGGCGATGCGCATCAAGGCAGATCTCATCGTCGCCGAGCGCCACGCCGCTCGCCACCTGGCCGGCTGGATGTTGGCCTATACCGACTGGGAATTGCTGCGCCACGCGCCCTGCGCGGTGCTGCTCGTGAAGGTGGCCAAACCCTACCATCGACCGGTGATTTTGACCGCGATCGATCCGTTCCATGCGCACGAAAAACCGGCGCGCCTCGACGCCGCCTTGCTCGCGGCGAGCGGCGCGGTCGCCGCATCGCTGTCGGGCAAATTACACATCGTGCACTGCGTGCCACCGTCCACGTTGGTGGCGACCGGTTGGGCATCCGGGCCCATCGTCGTCGATGCGGGCCGCGGCATCAAGGCGTTAACCCGAGCCAAGCAAGCCCTCGCGGCCGAGGTTGCACGGCATCCGCTGCCCTCGCACAAACTCGCCGTCATCGAAGGTGCGGCGCGCGAGGCGATCCCGCAAGCCGCGCGCCAATTGAAGGCCTCGCTCGTCGTGATGGGCGCCGTGTCGCGCTCAGGTCTCAAGCGTCTGTTGATTGGCAATACCGCCGAGGCGATCCTCGATGCGTTGAGCTGCGATGTGCTGGTCATCAAGCCGGGGCGATTCCAGAGCAAGATTGCGCGCCGCAGCCGTGGCGCCCAGCTGATGTCGCTGCCGAACGCGATGACCGGCTAATTCTCAGAACGCATTGAGCCCCGTCAGCTCTCGACCGACCGAGAGCTGATGGATGGTCTCGGTTCCTTCGTAGGTGATCACGCTCTCGAGATTGAGCGCGTGGCGAATCGCCGCGTAGTCGGTGGTGATACCCGCGCCACCGAGCAGATCCCGCGCCTCGCGCGCCACGTCGATCGCCGCGCGACAGTTGTTCCACTTGGCGAGCGACACCTGCACCGGCGAGAGGATGCCCCGATCCTTCCGATGCGCCAGTTGCAGCGCGAGCGACTGCCCCACCGCAATCTTGCGAGCCATTTCGGCGAGGCGGATTTGCACCGCTTGCGTGGCCGCAAGCGGTCGGCCGAACAACAGGCGTTCACGCGTGTAGTGCAGCGTCTCGGACAAGCAGGCTTGGGCTGCCCCGAGCACGCCCCACGCGATGCCGAAGCGGGCTTGCGTCAGACACGACAGCGGCGCCTTCAGGCCTACACTGCTGCCTGGCAAGAGATTCGCTTGCGGCAAGACGACATCATCAAAGAATAGTGCACCCGTCGCCGACGCGCGCAGCGACATTTTGCGCTCGATTTCTTGGGAGCTGAAACCCCGCATGCCGCGCTCGACGATAAAGCCTCGCACGCCCTCGTCGGTCAGCGCCCACACCACCGCCACATCGGCGATCGGTGCGTTGGTGATCCACATCTTGGACCCGTTCAACACCCAGTCACCGCCGCGCTGGCGCGCCGTCGTGTTCATGTTGAGCGGATCGGAGCCTCCGTGCGACTCGGTCAGACCAAAGCACCCGATCGCCTCGCCTCGTGCCATCGCGGGCAACCAGCGTTCGCGCTGCGCCTCGCTCCCGTAGGCATGGATCGGATACATGCAGAGTGATGACTGCACCGAGACGAAACTGCGCAAAGCCGAGTCGCCTCGTTCGAGTTGTTGACAGATCAGTCCGTAACAAACGGCATTGAGTCCCGCACAGCCGTAGCCCTCGAGCGAGGAACCGAGCAGACCGAGCCGCGCCAAAGGCAGGACGAGCTCGCGTGGAAAATAATGGTCGGCAAAGTGACGGCCGATGTCGGGCAACACCTCCGCGTCTACAAAGCGCGCAACGGAGTCACGAACGAGGCGTTCGTCCTCCTGCAACTCGTCTTCGATGCCCGTTAGATCGAGCGGATCGTGCGCCATGGTGTCCCCCCCGTGCCTATCCGACCAAAACCTGACTCAAGCAGACGCTTTGCCGACGACTTGACGCGTCTGCAAATCCGCGATGCCCGCGGCATCAAACCCCAGCCTTTCTAGCACTTCGACGGCATGCTCGCCGGGCTTGGCGAGATCACCGCCTTGCGAAGGACGGCGCCCGTCCATCTCGAGCGGCAAGATCGGCAGCCGCGTCGCGCGCCCATCGGGCAGCGTCGTCGCGCCAAGACCACCACTGGCCGCCAAGTGGGGATCGTCGAACATTTCCTCGGGTTTGCCAATGGGTGCGAACGGCAATCCTGTCTTCTCCAAGATCGGCACGAGCTCGGCCTTGGTATAGCCCTTGAAAAGCTCGCGAACCTTGGGTAGCAAGGCCTCGCGCTGCAAAACGCGCTGCGAATTCGTCTGCAAGGATTCATCGGCACCGAGCGCAGTGAGTGCGAACGCCTGACAGAATTTTTGCCATAGACCATCGCTCACGATACCGACGAAGACCTGCTGCTGATCCTTCGTCTCGAAAACATCGTAGATGGCCCAAGCCGAGATGCGAACGGGCATCGGCTTCGCGGGTTGCCCCGTCACGGCCATCTGCGCCATATGTTGCCCCACCAAATAGACGGTGGTCTCGAAGAGCGAGCTGCTGACCTTTTGTCCTTGACCTGTTTTATGTCGCTGCTCGATCGCCGCCAGTACACCGATGACACCGAACATACCGCCGGTCACATCGATGACCGAGGTGCCGGCGCGCAGCGGCCGTCCCGGTGGCCCGGTCATGTACGCGAGGCCACCCATCATCTGGGTGACCTCATCGAGCGCCGTTCGATGTTCATAGGGACCGGATAAAAACCCCTTCTCGGAGCAATAGATCAAACGTGGGTTACGGGCCGCGAGTGCCTCGTAACCGAGACCGAGCTTATCCATCGCACCGGTGCGAAAATTCTCGACGACGACGTCCGCCGAATCGCACAGACGCCGCGCGATCTCCAAACCCTCCGCGCACTTGAGATCGAGACAGATGCTTTTCTTGTTGCGGTTGTACATCGGGAAGTAACCCGCGCCCGAACCCAACAAATGACGCGTCGAGTCACCGCCGATGGGTTCGACGCGCACCACCTCGGCACCGAGCTCAACAAGGATGGCACCAACCGCAGGACCCATCACCATGTGCGTGAACTCGACGACTTTGATGCCGTGCAAAGGCAAACTGGCAGGATCAGGCAAACTCATTGACGAACTCCTGCCATGGACGACGCCGGCTGGAACCCCAGCGGCAGCCCGGCATCCGGGGTGAAACCATAAAGAGCATCGTTCGGCAGCGCATCTTTGAGAATGCGACGAACGTCGAGCAACTTCGGCAAATCGATGCCCGTGGGTAAACCCATGGCTTCGAGCATGAAGACCAGATCTTCGGTCACGATATTGCCCGACGCACCCGGCGCAAACGGACAACCGCCAAGCCCCCCTAAAGAACTATCGAAGGTGGTGATCCCGACTTCAAGACCCGCCATGACGTTCGCAAGGCCGAGACCGCGCGTGTTGTGCAGATGCAGCCCGGCGAGCGCATGCTCACCGACGGCGGCTCGCACGCGCTTGACCAAATCTTTGACCTGAGTCGGGTTTGCATAGCCGGTTGTGTCCGACAGCCCGACCTCGTCGCAACCGGCCTTCATCAAGGCTTCCGCCAGCGCGACCACCCGCTCCGGTGGTACCACACCCTCGAGAGTGCAGCCGAACGCCGTCGAGAGTCCACCTTCGAACTTCGGTCGCTGGTCGACTGGGAGACTGCGAATGAGCGCAGCAATCTGTCGCGACTCCTCGATCATCTGCGCGTGGGTACGCCGAACGTTTTTTAGGCTGTGCGTTTCGGAAGTCGAAAGAGGGATGGTGATCTTGTGCGCGCCCGCGACGATCGCCGCCTCGGCGCCTTTGAAATTGGGCACCAGCACGGCGACGGTCAATCCCGGAATCGTCCGAGCGAAGGCCACGACCTCGGCGGTGTCGGCCAGTTGCGGCAACAGTTTCGCCGGCACGAAGCTGCCTACTTCGATCTCGGTGACGCCCGCTGCCGCTTCTGCGGCGATCCAAGCCTGCTTGGCCTCGAGCGACATGAGGTTCGCAATACTTTGCAGGCCATCGCGCGGGCCCACCTCGCTAATCAGAATCATGCTCTCGGTTTCTCCACGTTCGTCGGAATCACCGTCGAATAAATCCAAGGACGCTCCAGTCGATCACGCGCGATGAAGGCGTCGATGTCGGCGCGGTGCTTCAAAGTGAGATCGATCCCGTCTAGCCCCTCGAGCAACATTTCGCGCGCTTCACTCTCTAGCTCGAATTTTTTGATGTAGCTACCCGCACGCACTTCGCCCGCCTCGAGATCCACCTCGAGCGGATGCGTGGCTGGCCCCGAGGCGACAAATTCGGCAAGCGCAGCGACCTCCTCCGGAGCGAGGGTCACGGGCACGATGCCGTTGCGCACACAGTTGCCGCGAAAAATCGGCGCGAACGAGGGCGCGATCACGACTCGAATACCAAACTCGTGCAGCGCCCAAACGGCGTGCTCGCGACTCGAGCCGCAGCCGAAATTCTCGCCACCGAGCAGGATCCTCGTGCCGGCATAGGCCGACTGATTCAAGACGAACTCGGGGTTCGGCTCGCGCCCGCCGATCTCGGTATAGCGCCAGCCGGCGAAGAGACCGTCCGCGAGACCGGTTTTCGATACCGACTTCATCTCGCGCGACGGAATGATCGCATCGGTGTCGACATTCGCCCGCAGGATCGGCGCAGCGACCGCGCGCAAAGAACGGAACGGTTCCATTCAGTTCGCCTCACCCGTCAAGCGACGGAAATCGATCAAGTGCCCAGCGACGGCGCTCGCTGCCACGGTCTCCGGACTCGCAAGGTGAGTACGTGTCTCCGGGCCCTGCCGACTCTCGAAATTGCGGTTGGTCGATGACACCACACGCTCCTGCTTACCGAAGCTTTCGCCGCCAGCAAAGAAGCACATCGAACAACCCGACTCACGCCATTCGAAACCGGCGTCCCGGAAAACTTGGTCGAGCCCTTCGGCTTCGGCAGCCCGCTTCACCGACATCGAACCCGGCACGCAGATCGCGCGCACACCGGCGGCGACACGCCGACTACGCAAAATCGCGGCGGCACGCCGCAGGTCGCTCAAGCGGCTGTTGGTGCACGACCCAATGAACGCCGCATCGATCTTCAGCGACTCGAGCGCCACGCCGGGCGCGAGATCCATGTATTGCAGCGCGCGCGAGTACGCCTCGGCGGTTGTACCACTACCGGCCTGATCTGGAACCGACGCGCGAATCGGCACCGCATGCTCTGGACTCGTACCCCAAGTGATCATCGGCGCAAGATTCGACACATCGATGACGATCTCTTTGTCGAAAACCGCCGCCGCGTCCGTACGCAAAGCCCGCCACGATTCCACCGCCTCGTCCCACTCCGCACCCGCGGGTGCATGGGCGCGCCCTTGCAGGTAGGCGAAGGTCTTCTCATCGGGCGCGATGCAGCCCGTCACCGCCGAAAACTCGGTCGCCATGTTGCAGAGCGTCAATCGCGCTTCGATTTCGAGCGCCTCGACCGCGGCGCCGGCGTATTCGACGGCATAGCCGTTTCCGCCGACTGAACCGTGCGCCGCAATCAGCGCAAGCGTCATATCTTTGGCCGTGACACCCGCGGGTAACTTCCCCTCGAAGCGTACGCGCATCGTCTTCGGTCGCTTCACGCGCAGCGTGCCGGTCGCCAACGCATGCTCGGCCTCGGTTGAGCCAATTCCCCAAGCGAAGGCACCCATCGCACCCTGTGTGCAGGTGTGGCTGTCTGGGCAGACGACCGTCGCACCCGGTAGCACGATGGCAAGCTCCGGCGAAATCACGTGCACGATTCCCTGCAACGGGTCGCGAACATCGAAGAGGTGGATACCGGCCGCCTGCGCTGCCTGGCGAGTCTCGACGATGAAGTTCGTGCCACCCGGCATGCGCGTCTCGTCGCCACGCCCCACGGTGGTGTCGACGATGTGGTCCATCGTGCAAAACACCCGCGAGGGATCGCGCACGGGGCGTCCGGTGTCTCGCAGGCTTTTGAGCGCCACCGAACCGGTGCGCTCGTGGAGAAAAATCCGATCGATCGCCAGCAGCGCGACGCCCTCGCCGAGCTCGCGAACGAGGTGGGAGGTCCAGAGTTTGTCGAACAGGGTTCGGGGGGGGGCTGAGGCGGTCATGTCAACTGCGAATTATGCCCCGCGGAGCCGCCGTTGGGGTCTGGACAACACCCCGCTCCAGCCTCTGGTCACCCTCTGGCGGCCACTCCGAGACTGCACTACAGTTGGGTCATCCAATTTGCGTTCATTGAGGCGCTTGCACCATGCGACTGCTGCGATCCCCGTCTTCGTTGGCCACCCTGCTGTGTCTGTTCGCGATCACCGTCGCTCGGGCTGCTCTGCCTCCGGTCGAATCGTTTGGCACGACCCCGATCATCGATAACGTGACCCTGTCGCTAGATGGGCGCTACATCGCCTCCTCGTACGCCGGTGACAAGGTCTCGATCGTCATCCTCGATCGCAGCACCAAAAAGCTCACCCAACGGGTTGATTTCGATCAGAGCCTGAAGTTGCGCGGCATGAACTTCGTGAGCGATCACGTGCTCATTGCGCAGTTCTCGATCACCTACACGCAGCGCGGTAATACCGAAGAAAAAGCCGAGATCGGTGCGGTCTTCTCGATTGACGTGCGCGATGGCTCCTCGCGCCAATTGCTCGAGGCGAAAACCAATAGCCGTATCTACCCCTCGAGCGGTGGTTTTCTCTCGCGCAAGGGGGCTGCACCCGATGAAATCTTGATGAGCGCCTTGTTGCTCGAGAACGCGGCCGCGGGTTCCTCGCCGGATGAGGCCTCGAACAGCGTCCTGAGCGTGAATCCGTTGACGGGCAAGTGGCGGGTCATCGAAAAAGGCAGTCGAACCACCAGCGGCTGGCTCATCGACGCCGAGGGCCGCATCGTCGGTCGTTCCGAGTTCAACCGCAAAGAACAACGCCGCACGATTCGTATCAAGGACGGTGACGACTACCGCATCATCTACGAGCACACCGATCCGGACTTCAACACCATCGGTCTTGCAGCGGACGGTCAGTCCGTCCTCGCCCTCGGCGCGCGCGGCGGCGATCGAGTGCGCCTGTGGAGCATCCCGTTCGCCGGTGGTGGTCCGCAGCCGCTATACCAAGATCCCGAGCATGATGTCGAGGGCGTCGTGCGGGATATCTACGATCGCCGCTTACTCGGCGTCAGTGTGGGCGGCTTGGAGCAGCGGGTGCAGTGGCTCGATTCGGCCGCCGAGGCGCGCGTGAAGTCGCTCGAGGCGGCTCTCCCCGGTCGTCGCATTCAGATCGCCGGATATACCCGCGATGGAAAGACGGTCCTCGCTTTCGCGGGCAGTCGCAACAACCCGGGCGTCTACTACCTGATCGACTTCGCAACCAATCGTGCCGAGGTCGTCGGGCAGGAATACCCGCAGCTGGCCAAGGTCGCCCTCGGCAAAGTGAGCAACATCACCTACCCCGCTCGCGATGGCTATAAGGTCCCCGCCTATCTGACCCTGCCCGCCGGCGCGAGCGCATCGACCAAAGATTTGCCTCTCGTCGTCTTGCCGCACGGCGGCCCGCGCGCGCGCGATTCCGGCGTGGGCTTCGACTGGTGGTCGCAGTTCGTGGCCTCGCGTGGCTATGCGGTGTTGCAACCGCAGTTTCGCGGCTCGACCGGTTTTGGCCAAAAGCATGAACTCGCGGGTTACCGGCAGTGGGGCCAACTGATGCAGCACGACGTCACCGACGGCGTGAAATATTTGGTCGAGTCCGGGATGGTGAATCCGGATCGCGTCTGTATCGTCGGCGCGAGCTACGGCGGCTACTCGGCCCTCGCCGGTGCGGCCTTCACGCCGGATCTCTATCGTTGCTCGGTCAGCGTCGCTGGCGTGTCGGATCTGGTCGAGATGCTGCGCTGGGTCGAGGATCGCGGCGGCATCGAAGATCCGGCCGTGCGCTTTTGGCGCAAACACATCGGCAAGACGGGCGACCCGGACGTCGCCGCGTTCTCACCGGCTCGGGCTGCCGACAAAGTCACCGCGACGGTGCTGATGATGCACGGCGTCGACGACACGGTCGTGCCCTACGTTCAAACCGAATACATGGAAACGGCGATGCGTCGTTCCAAGACGCCGCATGAGATATTCAAGCTCAAGTCCGAAGACCACTGGCTCTCGCGCAGCCCGAGCCGCATCGAGATGCTCGCGCAGCTTGATCGATTCCTCGATCAGCACATCGGGAGTCAGTACAAGGTGACGGTGGAGGAACAGGTGGCGCAGCGTTGACGGGGTCGCGCTGCGGCTTTCTCGCGGTTCGAATTGGTCGGGACGCCGAGATTTGAACTCGGGACCCCTTGCACCCCATGCAAGTGCGCTACCAGGCTGCGCCACGTCCCGACCGAACCGGTGGTGATGATACCTCGCCGCTGCCGGCGCGGCGAGTGAATCAGCGCCGAAGCAGGCGCAGCATGTCCTCGAGCTCCATCCGCATCTGGCGGACGATCTGCTGACTTTGCGTGACGTCGCTGCGGGCCTCTTCACCCTGCAACTTGTTGCGCGCACCCCCGATCGTGAAGCCCTGCTCGTACAGCAAACCGCGGATCTGGCGGATGACGATGACATCTTGCCGCTGGTAGTAGCGACGGTTACCGCGTCGCTTGACGGGCTTCAACTGCGGGAACTCTTGTTCCCAATAACGCAACACGTGCGGCTTCACACCGCACAACTCCGCCACCTCACCGATGGCGAAATAACGTTTTCCCGGAATCGCCGGAAGTTCGTCGTTATTCTTGGCTTCCAACATACGCTTCGACTCGAGCCTTCAACTTCTGTCCGGGGCGGAAAGTCACCACGCGCCGCGCGCTGATGGGAATCTCCTCACCCGTCTTGGGATTGCGCCCGGGGCGCTGGTTTTTGTCACGCAGGTCGAAGTTACCGAAACCGGAGAGTTTGACTTGAGCACCGGTCGAGAGCGCGGTACGCAGCTCTTCGAAAAACAGATCAACCAATTCACGCGCCTCGCGCTTGTTGAGGCCGAGCTGATCGAACAGCGCTTCGGCCATTTCTGCTTTGGTCAGTGCCATGTTGTTGTTCTGTTCCGTCTGATCGAAACTTCCTGCGGACGACTTACTCACGGAAAGTCGCCCGCAACCCCGCCACGAGAGACCCCTTGACCGACTCGATCAATCGATCAGTGTCTTCGTCCGTCAGGGTGCGACCTTTGTCCTGCAAAATCAACCCTAGAGCGACGCTTTTTCGACCCTCTTCGATCCCGCGGCCGCGATAGATATCGAACAGGATCACCTCGCGCAAAGCACTTGACGCGGCACTCAAAACGCGTTCTCGGATAGCCGCATAAGTGACGGCCTCATCGACGATGAACGCCAAATCACGACGCACCTGCGGATAGCGCGAGGGCTCTGTGAACGTCTGACGAGCCGGTGCGAACGCCACCTCGACCTCGAACTCGAAGAGGATCGGTGCCGAGACGAATTCCAAACGCCGCACATGCTCGGGATGCAACTCACCGATCCAACCGATGGGCTGATCACCGCGCACGATTCGCGCACTGCGGCCCGGATGGAGACAGGGTGACACCGCCGCTTCGAAGCGAATCTCCTGCGCCGCTGCGGCGAGCGACAATAGCGCCGCAACATCCGCACGAACATCAAAGAATTCGACGGGCTCGCGAGCACCACCCCATTGTTCGGGCCAACGTGATCCCGTCGCGAGGCCTGCAATTCGATCAGATTCGGGCGCACCCACGGGAAACACGACGCCGTGCTCCATCAACCGCAACCGCGGTTGCTGACGGCGCTGATTCTCCAGTGCGGCCTTGATCAGACCCGGCCATAACGATAAGCGCATGACCGCAAGGTCACTCGAGATCGGGTTCGACAGCGTATGCGCGGCGACATCCGGGAACAGCGCCGACTGGAAGCCGGGTTCGACGAACGCGAAATGAATGCCTTCGTGATAGCCGCGAGCGGCGAGCGTATCGAGCAGGCGTTGCTCAGTGGCCGCCTCGGTTGGCAACGGCCGGATGACCTGCGCAACTTGCGCGGGCGTCGTTGGAATCTGCTCGAACCCGACGAGTCTTGCGATTTCTTCGATGAGGTCACGCTCGATCGATAGATCAAAACGATGCGACGGGATCGCAAAACTCAGCGTCTCGCTGCTCAGGGGCGAACTCGCGCTCGGCTTGCCGACACCCTGACCTGCGATGCCGAGGCGCTGCAACAGCGCGGTCGCTTGGTCGGCACTCACCGAGAGCCCGAGCAATCGCTCGATTTGCGACACACGCAACGACACCGGCGCATGACGCTTCAGGTGCGCCGCGTCTTCTGCCGTGACGACGGGGCCGGCCTGTCCGCCCGCGACCGACTGCAGCAAGCGCGTGGCGCGCTCGATCGCCTGGGCACCGATCTCAAGATCGACGCCCCGTTCAAAGCGCTGGCTGGCATCGGTCGTCAGACCAAACCGCCTGCCGCGACCGGCAATCGCCGAGGGCGCAAACCACGCCACCTCGAACAACACGCGCCGCGTCTCGGCGGAGACCGCGGTACGCGCACCCCCCATGACGCCCGCCAGCGCGACCGGCCCTGCCTCATCCGCGATGACAAGCATGTCCGGTTGCAATTCGACGGTGCGCCCGTCGAGTAACTCACAATTTTCACCCGACTTCGCCCAGCGCGCGGTGAGCCCGCCCTGCACTTTGTCGAGATCGTAGGCATGCATCGGCTGCCCGAGCTCTTGCACGATGTAGTTGGTGATATCGACGACGGGGCTGATGCTACGAACGCCCGCGCGGCGCAGCCGCTCACGCAACCAGATGGGCGAAGCACGAGTGTTATCGACGTCGACGATGATGCGGGCATGGAAGCGCGGGCAGGCTACCGGGGTTCCCAAAGAAATAGCGGGTCGCTCCGTCGCCGTTGCCGCCACCGCCGTCGTATCCGGCGGCGTCATTGGCTTGGACGCCAAGGCCGACACTTCACGCGCGATGCCGCGCATCGACATCGCATCGCCACGATTGGGCGTCACCGCCAACTCCAACACCGTGTCGTCGAGACCGAGCACCTCTCGCAGATTCGCGCCCACCGGCGCATCCGCGGGCAGCTCGATGATGCCATCCGACACTTCGCTCAAACCCAATTCTTTGGCCGAGCACAACATGCCCGCCGACTCGACGCCGCGCAGCTTGGCTGCCTTGATCTGCAGATCGCCCGGCAGGTGCGCGCCCACCGTGGCGAGCGCCGTCTTCAAACCGGCACGTGCATTCGGCGCACCGCAGACGATTTGCAGCAGCGCGCCACCCTCACCGAGACTCACCTCGCAGACGCGCAGTTTATCGGCCTGCGGATGCTGCACGGCGCTGATGATCTCGGCCACGCGCACGCCCGCGAAGGGCGGCGCTGCCGTCGCCAGGGATTCCAACTCGAAGCCCGCCATGGTGAGCGCGCTGCCGAGCGCTTTGGGCTCGAGCCCTGCATCCACCCATTCACGCAGCCATTGCAGCGAGATCTTCATGCGGCACCGAACTGGCGCAGGAAGCGCAAATCGCTCTCGAAAAACAAACGCAGGTCACTCACGCCATCGCGCAACATGGCGAGGCGCTCGATACCCATGCCGAAGGCATAGCCCGTCCAACGCTCGGCATCAACGCCGGCGGCGTTGAACACGTTCGGGTGCACCATGCCGCATCCACCGACTTCGAGCCAACCGGTGTGCTTGCACACCCGGCAGCCCTCGCCGTTACAGAACACGCAAGACATGTCGACTTCGGCCGAGGGTTCCGTGAAGGGAAAATACGACGGTCGCAAGCGAGTGCGCAGATCGCGCTCGAAATAGGCTTGCAGGAAGCCCTGCAAGGTCGCCTTCAGGTTCGCAAAGCTCACGTTTTCATTGACGACGAGACCCTCGACCTGATGGAACATCGGTGAGTGAGTCATGTCGTAGTCGCACCGATAGACACGCCCCGGCATGATCATGGCCAGCGGCAGACGACCCTTGCGCAACTCGCGGATCTGCACCGGCGAGGTGTGCGTGCGCAGCAAGCGACCATCCGGAAAATAGAACGTGTCGTGCATCGCGCGCGCGGGATGATCAGCCGGGATGTTCAGCGCTTCGAAGTTGTGGAAATCATCTTCGATCTCGGGGCCCGTGGCGATCTCGAATCCCGATTGCCGAAAAATGCTCTCAATGCGCAGGCGCGCGCGCGTCACCGGATGCACGCCGCCGCGCTCCTCGCCACGTCCGGTGACCGTGACGTCGATACGCCCCGCCGCAAGCTGAGCCTCGACCGCAGCGGCCGCGAGCTTCGCTTCGGCCGCTTCGATCGCCGCCTGCACCACCTGCTTGGCGTCGTTGATGCGGGCGCCCGCGGCCGGCCGTTCCGCGGCGGGCAACGCGCCCAAGGATTTCAGTTGCTCGGTGAGGAGGCCTTTTTTCCCCAGCCAACGCACGCGCACCTCGTCGAGCGCGGCGAGCGTGCTGCTCGCCGCGACTTCGTCGAGGGCTTGCTGCGAGAGGGTCGCGAGATTGCTCACGACCGATCCTTACGGAGTGCCGAGCGCTGCCTTGACCTTGACCACCAACGCGCCGAAAGCGTCCGCATCGTGCACCGCGATATCCGCGAGCATCTTGCGATCGATCTCGATGTTGGCGAGCTTGAGGCCGTTGATCATGCGGCTGTAGGACAACCCGAACAGACGGGCGGCCGCGTTGATACGCTGGATCCACAACGCGCGGAAATCACGCTTCTTCAAGCGGCGGCCTTCATAGGCGTATTGACCCGCCTTGATGACCGCCTGCTTGGCAGCGCGATAAACCTTGCGTCGGGCGTTGTAGTAACCCTTCGCTTTACCCAATACTTTCTTGTGGCGGCGACCCGCGGTCACGCCACGTTTGACTCTTGCCATGTTCGATTACCTCGGTAGCGAATTCTTAGAGATGCGGGAGCAACTGGTCGAGACGACCGACATCACTCTCATGCACCAGACTCGAGCCGCCCGAGCGCA